>NZ_CP116221.1:2265000-2987500 GCF_023556315.2 Psychroserpens ponticola
TTCAGTGTCATTCATTAATGGTTTTTTCTGCTTGAAATTCTTATCGAATTCAGCTTTCGTTTTTGGTTTTTTATATTCTGCCATAATTTTTACAGTCTTTTATTCTACTTTTTGATAAGTTGCACTCATATTTGTACTCCCACTTATATAGAGTTCTCCTTTTTTTGATCGATTAAAAATAACCAAAATTGAACTACGTTTATTCTTATCAACGAAAACGGATTTATCATACCATAAAATCTCGATATCATCAGAATCTTCATTAGAAAGAAATAATTGACCGTTTACTTCTTTAATTTCAATAATCTTATCCCAAGAGTTATTCACAGTTTCTTTTAATTCATAAGTCCCTACACTATTATTTAAACCCAAAGACCCCTTTATTGAATTATAGGATACATTTTTAGGAATAGAATCTTTACTTTCAAGTAATTCAGAAATTTTATTATACAGATTAATAGCATCCGATTTATATGATTTACATTTCCAAAATACATTTATTCGATCATTCATATACTTTATCACCATATTTTTATAGTGATCATCATTAAGGCGATAGTTAATTTGCTCTTCAGAAACTATTCCTTTTTCTTGTTCTAGATTCCAATTAAAATTAGTGAATTCATCTATATTTTTGTAAACAGTTGTACGTATTCTTTCATTATAAACATCAAGTTCTATTTTTTCCAATTCATATAAATTCTTTAAATCATTAATTATAGCACTGTATTTTTCTGGCACATTATCAATATTCCTTTTAAAATTATCATAACCATTCGAAATGGTTTTGAAATCACGATAATTATAGCCTATAGTTTCAAAATTTCCTGTTTTATAATCTTCATATGTAAACTTATCATTAAGAATTAGTTTTGCGATTGAATCAGTATAAATGTGATAATCAAAAATCAATTTAGAATACTCAATATCTTTAACCAAATCACTTTGAATCTCTTTTAAAATACTTGCTATTTTTTTTTCATTAATTTTTTGCTGATTTTGATTACTAATACCTAACGCAATCAAAATACCAATGACAACTAAAACTATCTCTCCAATAGCATATATCATGTATTTACTGAATTTGTTTTCAGTAAGTAAATTTTGTCTAATCTTTCGAAAAAATTTAATCATACACTATTTTGATTTGTCATTCCTGTAAAAGCAGGAGTCCATTTTTAAACCTAATGTGGATTCCGCATCAAGTGCGGAATGACAAAATATTTTAATCATCTAATTAATTTACAAATCTGTCAATCTACCATAAGTTTCTGGCCTTCTATCTCTATAAAATTGCCAAGTAGAACGTACTTCTTCTATTAAATCTAAATCAAATTCTGCGACTAATAATTCATCATCATCACGAGAGGCTTCAGCAAAAATTTGCCCGCGTGGATCCACAAAATAGGATTGCCCATAGAACTTACCTAAGTTCCAAGGTTTCTCTTCACCAACACGATTGATACAACCCATAAAATAACCATTGGCTGCTGCGTGAGCCGGTTGTTCTAACTTCCATAAATACTCACTTAATCCAGCAACAGTTGCTGAAGGGTTATAAACAATTTCTGCTCCATTTAAACCTAAAGCTCTTGCTCCATCAGGGAAATGTCTGTCATAACAAATGTAGACACCAACTTTAGCGTATTTAGTTTGAAACACTGGATAACCCATATTCCCTGGCTTAAAAAAGAATTTCTCCCAGAATCCAGTTGTATGTGGAATATGATTTTTTCTATATTTCCCTAAATACGTTCCATCTGCATCAATAACTGCAGCTGTATTGTACAAAACACCTGGAGACTCTTTTTCATAAATTGGCACCACAATAACCATATCATGTTTTTTGGCAAGCACTTGCATTTTTTCAGTCGTTGGACCTGGAACTGACTCTGCCGATACGTACCATTTTTTATCTTGTCCTGGACAGAAATATGGCGTATTGAATATTTCTTGCAGACACAAAATCTGAACACCTTGCCGTCCAGCTTCTTCAATATATGGAATATGCTTATCATACATAGCATCCATAATTTCTTTAATTGTTCCCTCTCCTTCTGTCATTGGAAGGCTCATTTGTATCAATCCTGATTTTACTTTTCTTGCCATGATCTTATTTATTTGTTTTAATAGGTCTCGACTGCGCTCGACCTGACATTAATTATATAACTGTTTTGGAGGTTTTTCCTCTTTTTATAAATTCTCCATGTCCTGCTTTTAAAAGACAATCTTCATTTTCTATAGCAACCTTTCCTCTTAAAATTACGGTTTCAGTTTTCCCTGTCACTTTCATTCCTTCATAACCTGAATAATCACAATTCATATGATGTGTTTCTACAGAAATTGTATGTTCCTTATTTGGATCAAATATTACGACATCTGCATCGCTTCCAATAGCTATTGTTCCTTTTCTTGGGTACATTCCGAAGATTTTTGCAGCATTAGTTGAACTGACTTCTACGTATTTTGTTAATGAAATCTTTCCTTTATTTACACCTTCTGAAAACAACAATTCCATACGATGCTCGACTGCTGGATGACCATTTGGAATTTTTGAAAAATCATTTTTACCCATTTTCTTCTGTTCCCACATAAACGGACAATGGTCTGTACCAACAACTTGAACAAGACCTTGATTAATTCCTGACCAAAGTGCTACCTGATCTTTCTTTTCTCTTAATGGTGGACTCATAACCCATTTAGCGCCTTCAAAATCATTTTCATATAAAGAAGCATCCAATACCAAATACTGTGTACACGTTTCTACGAATACTTTCTGATTACGTTGCGTTGCTTTTCGTACGGCATTTAAAGCACCTTCACAAGTCATATGAACAATATAGCCTGGACAATCCGTATAATGTAACATATCTGCAAAACGCGCAGAAGCTTCAGACTCTGTAACTTCTGGCTGTGATAAATAATGATATAAAGGTGACATATTTCCTAACGCTTTATTTTTTGCAATTAGAGAATCTATCACATCTCCATTAGTCGCATGAACTGTAACTAAACCTCCAGACTTCTTAACGACTTTCATGAGCTGGACCATTTGTCCGTCATCAATCATTAAAGCACCTTTATAAGCCATAAATGTTTTAAAGGAAGAAATACCTTCTTCTTCAATCATCTGAACGACTTCTTTTGCCACATCTTCATTAAAATCGGTTACAGCCATATGATACGAATAATCACCAATCGCTTTTTGTGATTTATCTTGCCATGTTTTTAATGCGTTATGCAATGTATCACCTTGAGTTTGCAGGATAAAATCAATAACCATTGTTGTTCCTCCATGTAATGCAGCTCGTGTTCCAGTTTCATAATCATCACTAGAATACGTTCCCATAAAAGGCATATCTAAATGCACATGAGGATCAATCCCTCCAGGAAACACTAATCTATCAGTAGCATCAATGACTTTATCGGCTTGATAATTTAAGTTTTTCCCAATAGCTACAATTTTTTCGCCTTCAGTATAGACATCAGCAATATAACTTTCGGAAGCCGTTACTACACGACCATTTTTTATAAGTATAGACATTTTATTTTTTCTTCATTAATACATAATACAACACAAAAGATACGATGAATCCTGAAAACCATGAAATCGCATAAAGCGAACTCATCGCTGGAATCCACTTCCCTCCAATAGCAACAAAAGCACCTATGAATAGTGAAATCATTGCTGCTTTATTAATCCCACTTTTTCCATAGGAATAAATTCCGTTTTCTTTATATAAATCTGCAATTTGAATTTGTTTTTTTCTAATCAAGTAATAGTCGCAAACTAAAATTGCCAAAACAGGCCCTAAAACAGCACTAACATCAATCAACAAACCTTGAATTTCATATAACAATTTCCATGGAAAAATTAATATCCCAATAATCCCAGTGATAAAACCACCACCTCTAAAGCTTATCTTTTTAGGAAATAAATTTGAAAACGCATTAGCTGGCGCAATTACATTGGCAGCAATATTAGTACTCAGTGTTGCAATGATCATAAAAATTTGCGCAATGACAACAACCCAAACACTATCAAACTTAGCAAGCAGTGCAATTGGATCCCAAGGCGCATCATTAGCAATTAGAATATCATCGAAATTAATAATTGCCGCACAGGTTACAAATATCCCAACAAAGGAATACAACATCATGGTTCCAGGCAATCCGATAAATTGACCTTTCACTTGTGCTTTTTGAGATGAAGAATACCTTGTAATATCTGCGATACTCAATGACATTGTTGCCCAAAAGCCAAGCATTGCTGTAAGCCATATTAAATACTTCCAGATTTTACTTCCGAAAGCTTCTTTATCAGTTCTAGCGGTTACATCAACAATAGAAGACGTTGATTTTGTATTTCTTAATTGAATCTGATACGCGTCATTTTCATTTAAACTTCCTATAGAAACATCTTTTTCAGACAATGTATTCCATCCTAATTCGTTTCCATTTAAAATAAGTTGATACTCACTAGCTTTTGAAACACCTTCCATATTTTTAATAGGATTAATATGAATGAAATTATTTTTGGCAGTTTCAGTATGATAAATTTCAGCAACTGGGATTTCCAACTGTTTTCCTTGTTCTAAAACAATCCCGAAACCTCCAGCATTACTATAACCCCATCCAATCAATATCAAGCCCATCACTATTAGTATTGGCGCGGAATATTCTTCAAGCCATTTAATACTTTCGGTGCCTTTCCAGATGAAATACATGTTAATGACCCAAAAAATTCCGAAGCATATAAATTGTCCGATTGAAAGTCCAATTGCAGGATCATTACCTGAAACAGCAATAAAAATGGAATATAAAGCCATTCCTCCTAACCACGTATTTACACCAAACCAACCACATGCAACCAACCCTCTAATAACCGAAGGCAAATGAATCCCTTTTATGCCAAATGATGATCGTCCAATAACCGGAAAAGGAACACCATATTTTACACCAGCATGGCCATTGAGCACCATAGGAATGGTAATGATTAAATTTGCAAGTCCGATAATGATTAAAGCTTCAATCCAATTTAAACCCGATTTAATCATATAAGATGCTAAAAGATAAGTAGGAATACACACAGCCATTCCAACCCAAATTGCAGCTAAATGCCATTTCGTCCAAGTTCTTTGATTTGAAGGCACAGGCGCTAAATCCTCACTATAAAGTGAAGAACTAGACACATCTTCTTGCAATTCTACAATATCTTTGTTCATTTAATATTTTGCCTATATAATTCTAGATTCCTGCCTGCGTAGGAATGACAATTAAGGTTATTTACAATATTCGTCAGCTATCTCAATTGCCTGAGAGATAATTTTCAACCCTTCATCTACTTCTTCTTTAGACACATTTAAAGGAGGTGCAATAAAAATCCAATTCCATCTTACAAATGTGAACATACCAAGTTCTCTAATTTTAGCAGCCATTCTATTAGTCGCTTCCATCTCATGAGGCTTTGCATTCCAAGGCGTTGTTGGTTCTTTTGTATCTCTATTTTTTACTAGCTCAATACAACCCAATAACCCTGTGTTTCTAAAGTCACCAATTGACGGATGTTTTGCTTTTAGTTTTTCAACTTCAGTTTCAATATACAATCCCATTTCGGCTGCGCGATTAACTAAGTTTTCTTCTTCGATAATTTTAATATTTTCTAATGCTGCAGCACACAAGGTTGGATGTGCAGAATATGTCAACCCAACAACCATTGGATTATCATTAAAATATTTAGCTATTTCATCTGTAACCACGACACCTCCAAGAGGCAAGTAACCAGAAGTCAAGCCTTTTGCCAAACACATAATATCTGGCGCTACTTCATGGTTATCAATTCCAAACATTTTTCCAGTACGACCAAAACCACTCATCACTTCATCATCAATCATCAGAATTCCGTACTTATCACAAAGTTCTCTAACTCGTTTCAAATACATTGGAGGATATTTCAAACATCCTGAAGAACCAGATTCGCCTTCAAATAAAATAGCAGCGACACTATCTGGGTTTTCAAACTTAACCACACGCTCTAAATGTGCCAAAGCACGCTCTCCACATTGCTCTATAGAATTAGAATTCCATGGACAACGATACGCATAAGGATTTTCGACATGAACTACATTCGGCATTGCCTGACTATCAACTGGGAATCGCCTAGGATCTCCACCAGCAGTCATAGCACCATAAGTTGCACCATGATATGCTCTGTAATGTGAGATTATTTTATGTCGACCAGTGTACATTCTTGCAAGCTTGATTGCATTTTCTATCGCTTCAGCTCCACCAAGTGTAAAAAATGTTTTAGCAAGATTTCCAGGCGTTATTTCAGCTATTTTTTTTCCAAGTTTCCCTCGAACATCTGTAGCCATTCCTGGATACACATAACTCACTTCTTGCATTTGTTTTGCTACAGCTTCGGTAATTCTCTGATTTCCGTGGCCAATATTTACATTCATCAATTGTGATGAAAAATCTAAATATTTTTTTCCATCTCTATCATAAACATAAGAGCCTTTAGCATGTGATGCATTTATAGGATTTAAACCACCTTGTTTTGCCCAAGAAAATAAAGTATAGTCTAAATTATCTTTTACAATCTGTTGATTATTCATTAAATATAAATAGTTGATTAATAATTACTTAATTATGATTATGCAAACAAATAGATTAGCTCATCCAATTTGTTTGAGCTTCAGGATTCCACTTCGTTGTGGTCTTTTTATTTTGTGTCCAAAACTCTATTGAACTACGTCCTGTAATATCGCCAACACCAAATTTTGATTCATTCCAACCACCAAAAGAAAAAGGTTCTCGAGGTACAGGAACTCCAATATTAACACCAATCATTCCTGCGCTTGCACGCTCCATAACTTGTTTTGCTAAACCTCCACTTTGCGTAAAGACAGCAGCTGCATTTCCATAATTAGAACCGTTTTCAATCTCGATAGCTTCGTCTAAATCTTTAGCTCTTATAATTGAAATCACTGGACCGAAAATTTCTTCTCTAGCCACAGACATATCTGTTGTCACATAATCTATAATTGTTGGTCCAACATAATAACCACCTTCTTTTCCTTTTACAGTTGTATTTCTACCATCTAATAAGATTTTTGCACCATTTTTTTCAGCTTCATCTATATAACCTTCAATACGCTTTTTTGCTTCCGCAGTAATAACAGAACCCAAATTATCTCCAGGCACCATAGCTTTGGCATCTTCAACCATAAGATCAATAATATGCTGTACTTTATCTACTCCAACCATAACTGAAGCAGCCATACAACGTTGTCCTGCACAGCCAGACATTGATGCTACAACATTAGAAGCTGTCATTTCCGGATTTGCATCAGGCAAGACTAGCAAATGGTTTTTCGCACCACCCAGAGCCACACAACGTTTCAAATTAGACGTCGCTCTTTTATAAACAATTTTGGCAACTTTAGTAGAACCAACAAATGAAACCGCTTCAATTTTTGGATGATCGCAAATAGCTTCTACGACTTCTTTTCCTCCATTAACAATATTAAACACTCCATTGGGAAGCCCAGCTTCTTTAAGCAATTCAGCCATTCTAACTGTGCTTAAGGGTACAAGCTCAGAAGGTTTCATAACCATTGTATTCCCTAAAACTAATGCATTCGGTAACGTCCAATGCGGAACCATATTCGGAAAATTAAAAGGTGTAATAGATGCCACAACACCAAGTGGTTTACGCTCAATTCTACATTCTACACCTTTACTAACCTCTTGCACTTCATTGACCACTATTTGTGGCATTGACACAGCAAATTCACAAAGCTCCATACTTTTTTCAACCTCAGCTTTTGCCTCGCCATAGGTTTTTCCATTTTCGAGTTGAACTAATTTTGTGAGCTCATCCATGTTTTGCTCTAATAGATTACGATATCTAAAGAATATTTGAACGCGTTCTTTAAAGGTCATACCTGACCATTCTGGAAACGCTTTTTTTGCTGCTTGAACAGCATCATCAACATCTTGAGTTGTAGATAATGGAATTGAAGAAATTTTACTGCCATCTAACGGACTTAAAACGTCCATTGCATTTTGATCATTTCTTTCGAATTTACCATCTATATAATTTTTTACTTCGGAAAGTGTATCACTTACATTCATCATCGGGTTTTCAGATTAATTTTATTAATATTTGAACAAAAAATAAGAATGTTATAGAAATTTTGCAGTTTTATTAGCAATTTCCAATAGCATTCTATCCAAATATATGAAATTAATATTTATCTCAAACAAACTATGCAGAGTATTCATTTTATGACCTCGTTGTTTTTATTAATTATATAAATGATATTTTTACTAAAATTTTAAAGATGAAAAAATTAGCCTGCTTATTAGTCTTAGCAACTTCTTTTGCTTTTTCTCAAACTTCTGCATATGAAATAGAAGTAGACAAGGATAAAAAAATCAGTAGTTTAATACATTTTACTGATAATAGCTTTGTTATATGCGCTTCAAAGCAATCCTTAGGCTACAAATCAAATGATCCAAAACTCATTAGAATAGATAGCACTTTAAATGAAATTTACACAAATAGTTTTACAGGATTCACAAATTTTTTCGATTTTTCAATTGATGGCGCTATGTTGAACAATTACAGACATAATCCGAAAATGACTGCTAGCAAGGATGCTTATTCCTATATAAATAGTCAAGGAGAAATATTAGAAATTGAAAAAGATTTACTTTCAGGAGGAGAAGAAATCAAAAACAATGGAGAACGTTTTCTAATTGATAACACACAATTTACAATTGGGACTAGAGAAGGAAAAGAGTTCTCAAAAGATGTTTACAATCAGGATGATTTTTATTTATATAAATTAAATCTTAAGACAGGAGTTGCTAAAATTCAAAAAATGAATTTCCAAGGCCCTTCAGACATGGCAAATGATGGTAAATTTTACTTTTCTCTCTTTAAGCTAACTCATGATAGTTTTACAATCAAACTAAAAAAATCTACGCGAGACGTAAAAGAAAAACTCTATACCGAAATATTCTTATTAACATTTGATTTGAATGGTAAAAAAATTAAAGAAACAAAAATCGGAGCTCCACTAAAAAACGACAAAAATACTGCGCTAAATAAAGTTTGGTATGACAAAATTGATAAAGCATTTTACAGCTATGGATTTTATCATGAGCACAAAAACGCTAACAGAAAGTGGGCTGTAACAAAATTTAAAGGCTACTACATTCAAAAATATGATATCACAGGAAAGTCTCTATGGGATATACAAGCGCCTTTTAGTTCAGATATTTTTGATGACAATCAATCAAATATGGACTGTATTTTTACCTTGAATAAAGTAAACAAAACAAGGTTATTATTTTCATATGGAAATACTGATATTGACGTATTAAACATGGTGCAAATTGATAAAAACACAGGAAAAACTATTGAAGAAAATGTTCTAGAATTCAAGTCTAGTTATAATAATCGTATCACAAATTACCCTGTAGACATTGAACATAGGATCATGAAAGACGTTTATGGCAAAAAGGTTTTTTTAGATGTAAATACGATTCAACTCCTAGCTATTCATGAAGAATTTAACACTTATATAAAACAGTTTAAAAATAGTAAAGATAAAATTCACTACAAGTCATTTATTCTTGAAGATGGATTTATTGTGTTTGAAGCAAGTAGTGATGCTAATGACTATAAATTTTTAAAATTTAATTGGTAATTTTCAAACTTCTAAAGGTGTAAACTTAAAATCTGTTCCATTAAATAATCCTTTATCACTTAACTTTAATGATGGGATTACCAATAATGCCATAAAAGACAAGGTCATATAAGGCGCATGAAGAGTACTTCCCAATTCTTTTGCCATGTTATCAAGCTCTGCATAATGCTTACCAATAGTTTCCCCATCTTGATCGCTCATAATACCAGCAACAGGAAGTGAAACAATGTTTTCTTCGGAAGCTGAAACTGCACAAATTCCGCCTTTGTTTTCAATAATCAAATTAACAGCTTTACAAATCATGTCGTCAGATACACCAACTGCGATAATATTATGAGAATCATGACCAACTGAAGACGCAATAGCACCTTCTTTAAGTCCGAAATTTTTAATAAATGCCATTGCTGGTTCATCATTATTATACCGATTAACTACAGTCATTTTCAGAATATCGTTATTGGTATTTGAAACTAAATTTCCATCTTTAATTGTTGCATTTTCAATAAGTTCATTAGTTACCAACTGACCTTCAAGCGCTTCAATCACTCTAATTCGTTTTGCTTCTGAAGACACTCTGAAATCATTAACTTGTTTCTTATTGGTATTAAAGTTATTGAGAACTTCAAATGGAATGGACTTTAATTTAGAGATTCCATTTTCACTTAATAATACACCATTAATATAGGTTTGCAAAACCTTAAACTCTTTTAGATCTTCAACCACAATACAATCTGCATCATCACCTACTCCTAATAAACCAACATCAAGATCGTAGTGTTTTACAGGATTCACACAAGCCGCTTGTAACACTTTAAACACATCAATTCCTTTTGCAACTGCTCTAGCACAAAGTTTATTAATATGATCTATAATTAAATCATCAGGATGCTTATCATCACTACAAAACATCATGTTTTCAAAATGTTCAGGCAATAAATCAATTAAGGCATCAAAATTCTTAGCTGCACTTCCTTCTCTGATAAGAACCTTCATCCCTTTTTGTAGTTTCTCTAAACCTTCAGTGTAAGTAAAACATTCATGATCTGTAGACATTCCAGCGTTTATATATTTAGTAATATCATCACCAACGACTCCAGGAGCATGACCATCTATAGGCTTACTATAATGTTTTGCCCAAGCTATTTTTTTCAAAACCTCTTCATCATCAAATAAAACACCAGGATAATTCATCATTTCGGCTAAATACTTTATCTCAGGATTTGCCATTAAGGTTTTAATATCGTTGGAATCTATGATTGCTCCTGCAGATTCAAAAGACGTTGCTGGCACGCAAGAAGGCGCTCCGAAATTGAATTTAAAAGGTGTTTTCAATCCATTTCCTATCATAAACTCCACACCTTTCACACCAAGCACATTGGCTATTTCATGAGGATCAGAAACTGTAGCAACCGTTCCGTGATTTACGGCTATTCTAGCAAATTCACTTGGCACCAACATAGAACTTTCAATATGAATATGTGCATCAACAAATCCTGGAAGGATATAATGGTTTACATTATGATCTTTTTCTACAACAGAAACTATTTTACCATTTTCAATAGTAATTTCACCTTTAAAAATTCGCTTGTTTTGTATATCTACTATTTGTCCTTGTAATTTCACAATGAGTTTTATTTTTATAAATCCTGCATCAAATGCGGAATGACTGTTTATTTAATTTCAATTTTTAATATATGATTTGTCTTTTCAGTGATTTTAAACCGACTATCTGTTCGCATTCCAATAACCCAAACAATTTTATCTTCCGAAGTGAGTAACCACACTTTTTCTTTATCTGTTAAAGATAATTTCTCGTCTTTAAAATATTTACTGAGTTTCTTTTTACCATTCATTCCTTGCGGATGGAAAATATCACCATTTTCCCATTGACGAATATGTAAAGGGAATTCCAACTTGTCATTATCAACAAATATTATAGTCTTTGAAGATTCAGAAATAGCATCAACTTCATCAAAAAACAAAGTCCCAATAGGCAATTGACAAGTTTTATCATCAGTTTTAATATCAAAAGATTCTTTACTTTGCTCTGAATGACATAAATCTGTAAGAATTAAACGCGCTCTATTTTTTATCAATCGATGTGTTTTTGACAGCACTTGTTTTCCTGATTGTGCATCTAATAAATCAATCACATCGTTCCATTCGGTAAACCCATAATCTTTAAATATTTCATAGAGATATGCTCTTGGGCTATTAAGCTTTTTAAATTCTGAAATTTTATAAGTGATTTGATATTCATCAACAGAAGCAATAGCACGATTTAAAACCTCTTCAACACTTTCATCGACAATATCAATTGAATCATTTAAATTTTGAAGTGTCTTTTTAAAATTCTGAAGTAATTCTGGATTCGCTTCTTTAAGATGAGGAATGACTTGATGTCGTAATTTATTCCGAAGGTACTTATCTGAAGCATTACTACTATCCTCTCGCCATTTTAAATTAATTTTATTTGTATAACGCTCTAATTCATCTCTAGAAAAAGGCAATAACGGTCTGACTATATTATCATTAATTTCAGGAATGCCTGTTAAACCATTGAGACCAGTTCCTCGAGTTAAATTGATTAGAAAGGTTTCTAGATTATCATCAGCATGATGTGCTGTTAAGATGTAATCGAAATTCAAACTTTCTGCCACATCAGAAAACCAAAGGTATCGCAATTCTCTAGCAGCCATTTGAATTGAAATTTTCTCGGTTTCAGCATAAGACTCAGTGTTGAAAGCTTCTACAAAGGCTTCTAGATTTAAGGTTTTAGCAAATTCTAAAACAAAATTTTCATCCTGATCACTTTCATTTCCTCGTAAACTAAAATTACAATGTGCTAAGGTTATGTCGAACTTCAAAGTGTAACATAAATGCGTCAAAACAATACTATCCAAACCTCCAGAAATTGCAATAAGAAGCTTACTTTCTTTTAGAAAAGGAAGATTATTAGTGATATGATTTTGAAATTGCTCTAACAAGTTACTAGATACAATAGATTAGGAATTAGTTTAAAAGCTTCTTTATTAATATCAAATTTAAAGCTTTTACTTCTGAACTTTTTACTTTTTACTTTTTACTTTTCCCAAACCCTCAAGAACTTCTCGCATCGCCTTCGCTTTCAGCAAACATTCTTCGTATTCTTTTAACGGATCACTCTTTGCTGTAATTGCTCCTCCAACAGAATATGACACATACTTTTCAGACTCGTTATAAAAAATGCTTCTAATCACGACATTGAAATCAAAATCACTATCTGGTGTAAAATAACCTACAGCTCCAGAATATAAGCCGCGTTTTGTTACTTCTAGTTCTTCAATAATTTTCATTGCTGAAATTTTAGGAGCACCTGTCATGCTTCCCATCGGAAAAGTCGTTTTCAAAACATCAACAGGATGCGTTGTGTCGTTTATTTCGGAAATAATTGTTGACATCATTTGATGCACTTGATCAAAAGAATACACCTTACAAAGCTCCTCTACTTTGACACTTCCTTTTGTAGCAGTTTTTGACAAATCGTTACGCACTAAATCTACAATCATAACATTTTCACTACGCTCTTTAATATCTTCAGAAAGTTCTTTTTTAAGTTGATTATCTTCTGCTGGATTTAGTGATCGTTTTGCCGTTCCCTTTATAGGTTGCGATGTGATTTTACGCCCTTCTTTCTTGATATAACGTTCAGGTGAAGCTGATAACAAATACTTATCATATAACCTCAAAAAGGTGGCAAAAGGTGGTTTTGAAATCTGATTAAGATTGTTATAAATTTCTATTGGATTTATCGACGTGTTTTCAGCATAAAACTCTTGACAAAAATTAGCCTCATAAATATCACCTCTGTGAATATGACTCAGTACAGTATTAACTTTTTCGAAATATTCGTCTTTGTGCACTCTTAGCTTTATTTTGATATCACTTTGCTCTAAAACTTTTTCGTATGCAATAGAAGTGGCACTAGATTCAATTTGTTTCAAATCGTCTTCTAATTCATCAGAAACAAAATTTAAATAGTGAGTTTCTAAGGTATTACCTTTTAAAAAAAATAATTTTTTAGGCTGAAAAAAGCATAATTCAGGAAACTGCAATCCGTCAAAATTTTTAGAAGATAATAATTCTACATCATTTTTTAAATCGTAAGACAAATACCCAAACAGCCAATCTTTTGTACTAGACTGATACACTTTAAGTTGCTCAAAAGCATCGTAATAATCTGTTTGAATACTCGTAAAAGCTTCAATAGCTAAAACCGCATCATAACTAGCATATTTTTGCGTGTAATTATTAGAATCTAACCAAACGACTTCATCAAATTTCTGACTCCAAAGTAGCAGTTGATTTTTAAAGGTTTCTGGATTAGAAATATGTACGGATTTATGGCTTCTCAATGCAAAATGTATGAATCACAAAAATACAGAATTAATGCGGTGTAGAACAAGTCTGATATTCCAAAGTAAAAAATTATCTTTGCACCATGGAAAACGATGCCATCTCTTTTGAAGATTTAAATTTAAACACACCATTATACAATGCGCTAAACGACTTGGGCTTTGTAAAACCGACTCCTATTCAGTCTAAAGCTTTCAATCTTGTGGCTTCAGGAAAAGATGTTGTTGGTATTGCGCAAACTGGAACAGGTAAAACATTTGCTTACATGCTACCTATTTTGCGTCATTTAAAATATTCTACTCAAGACAATCCTAGAGTTTTAATTTTGGTTCCTACACGTGAACTTGTTGTTCAGGTCGTTGATGAAATTGAAAAACTAGCTGCTTACATTAATGTTAGAGTTTTAGGTGTTTATGGTGGCACAAATATCAATACACAAAAACAGGCTGTTGCTCAAGGGCAAGATATTATTGTAGCAACTCCAGGCCGTTTATTTGATCTCGCTGTAAGTCATGTGTTGCATTTAAAAAGCATTCAAAAATTAGTGATTGATGAAGTTGATGTGATGTTAGATTTAGGATTTAGACATCAATTACTTAATATATTTGACATCTTACCTGAGCGAAGACAAAACATTATGTTTTCGGCAACTATGACTGAAGATGTTGATGCATTAATAACAGATTTCTTCACAAAACCTCAACGCGTAACTATTGCAGTTTCTGGAACACCGTTGCATAATATTGAACAAGAACGTTATGATGTTGCAAACTTTCATACGAAGACTAATTTATTAGAATATCTATTAAACGATTCTGAAACCTATAATAAAGTTCTCGTTTTTGTCGCTTTTAAAAGATTGGCAGATTTACTATTTGAAGAAATAGAAGAACGCTTCCCAGGACAATCTTGTGTGATTCATTCTAATAAAACTCAAAATTACCGACTAAGAAGCATTGAGCAATTTAGAGCTGGAGATAATAGAATGTTGATCGCTACAGATGTCATGGCTCGTGGACTAGATATTGAAAACATAAGTCATGTTATTAATTTTGACACGCCAAAGTTTCCAGAAAATTACATGCATCGTATTGGTAGAACTGGACGTGCTGAACAACAAGGTCGAGCACTCACCTTCTCTACTAAAAAAGAGCAAGAAGCGATTGAGACCATTCAGGAGTATATGGAAATGAAAATCCCATTAATAGATTTCCCAGAAAACGTTGAAATTTCTAAACAATTAATTGAAGAAGAGCGTCCTCAAATTAGAGAACACAACAATCCAACAAAACAAACTGGAGATGATGTTCCTGGCCCAGCATTTCATGAGAAAAAAGACAAAAACAAAAAGGAAAATTTAGGAGGTTCTTATAAATTTAAAATTGCAGCAAAATACAAGAAACCTAAAACTAGAGGAGACAAAAATTACAACAAGCGAAATAAGAAATAAGTAATACAGCACACAGTATTCAGTATTCAGTATTCAGTATTCAGTCCTTACTCGTATGTAAAACAATTAAGAATGTTCTGCTTGATTTATCATAAAAAAATCCCTTTTCAAATTAATGAAAAGGGAAAGTGAACCATCGTCAAATCGTTAAAGACTTATAATCATACTAACCTTTAACCCTAAATTACTTAGTCTATAATTTTTATCTGATTCTCCACTATATCTTTAATAGGAACTATAAGTTTTCCTTCTGAGTTTTTGAGTGTCACTGAGATATTGCTTATTGCACCTACTTCGTACACTTTAGTCTCAAACTCTATTTTCTGACCAACTTCATAGGTCTTTCTTGTATAAAATGTTCTTAATAAATCGGCAACTACTTCTCTTGCTCCTAATCCAAATGCCAATGCAAATGACACTAAGAAAGCAGCAAGAATCATTGTAAGATTACTTGTTATGATTTCTGTATCAACACCTGCTTGATTTAGAGCTGTTATTGAAATGAATATGATTAACAAGAAAAACACGACTTGACTTATCATTTTTCCACCAGACAAATCCATAGACTCAAAAAAGGATTTTAGTCCGTTTTTTACAAAATTTGCAAACAACAATCCTAAAGTAAAGATGATTAGAGCTACAAATAATTGAGGCAAATAACCTAAGAAATTACTGATTTGCTCTGATAAGGTTTTCATATTTAATATATCAGAAACTATAATCAGCAACATGATATAAATAACCCATTTTACAAAGGTTGACACAATTTTTATAGTATCAAAATTGAGTTGTTTACCTTCAACAATTTCTATTTCATTTAACTTATCATCTAGTTTATTAGCGTGAGCGAGTTTCAATGCTTTTTTGATAAGCTTAACTACAATTTTAGTAATTAACCAACCTATGATTAATACTACTAATGCTAAAACGACATTCATTAACATGCTAGATATTTCTGGCCACATACCACTTAATGAATCTAATGCGTTATTCTTAATATCTGTTACTTTGTCCATTACGTTTGATTATATATTAATAGCTAATTATTTTTTATCTCTTTTATTCATTACTGTCTCTATAACGTCACCAAGATTGTAAGAAAACAATTCTGCTAACTCCATCAATAATTTTGCAATAGCAATATCATTCATCACCTTAGACTTAAGTTCTGGTGGAACTGCTCTCAATGGCTTATTTATGTCTTTAAAAGGATTCTCCATTACACAAGATTATCATTATAAACAGTTAACAATTTGTCCTTAGCACGTTTGATTCTCATCTTCACAGCACTTTCTCCAATATCTAAAACACTTACAATCTCTCTAATGGAAAGATTATCTTGGTATTTTAGCAACAGTATCATTTTTTCTTCAGGCGAAACGAGTTCTAAAGCTTGTTTGAGTTTATCTATTCTCATATCATTAAACTCTTCGTCGTTTGGCTCTTCAGAAATATTTTCTATATCTGCATAATCTACAGATTGCTTTTCAAATTTTTTAGCTGTATTTCGTGTGACATAATTAACACAATGGTTATAGGTAAATGCATACAACCATGTTGAAAACTTAGACTTCCCTTTGAAACTTGCCAGCTTAACAAATAGTTTCAAAAACACGTCTTGCGTTAAATCTTTTGCTTCGTCTTCATCTTTAGCAAAACCATAACATTTGTTATAAACTAAAGATGCAAAACGATCATACAGGACTTCAAAAAGTAAAGTATCATTGTTTTTCACAATATTACTCACCAGTTCTTCGTCTGTTTGCTTGTTATTTTTTTTTAAGGGTTCCAAAAATATTGGATTGATTATAAAGGTTAACATTAAGACACACACTTATAAATTAAGTCACATCTTAATACTTAAGAATTTCAAAATTATGAAAATTAACAGTTGAAGACTTCAAAAAGCACACATAAAAAAAGCGAATTCAAATGAATTCGCTTTTTAAATTAAGATATAAATAAACTATTTTAGTTTTGACTTAGAGCTTCTATACGTCTTTTTAGTTGTTCATCTCTATTTATATTGTAAGCAATATTAAGGTGTTTTATAGCGTTTTCTATATCATTTACCGATTCGAAATAATCAGCTAGCATTTCATATGCCAGAGTTTTATTTGGATAATACTCAATTGCTTTATTTAAAAATAATTTGGCCTTTTCTTTTTGATCAGTTTGAAAATACATGTGTCCATAGCCTACAAAAAGTTCTTCTACCATAGGTGGCACAACATAACCAAAATGGTTTTTATATATTTCTTCTTGATTTTTTAATGATTCAATTAAATCTTCTATTGAAGTTTCAGGATTATTATATGTCTGCGGACTTTTAAATTGATACCATTTGAAAACAGCAACTAATCCATCTCTAATTGCTGGCAATGGCACAGTTCCATGCAAATCTTCAGGGTACACCTTCCAGCTAAATTGAAGTCCGTTTTGTTTTTGAGCTGAAGCATATTCAGAAAACTCAACAATTGAACGCGGAAACAATGTAAACTCTGAAGTATTTTCCATCAAATTATCTATTGTAACTGTATCATCAGACATATGTAATTGCTCAGCAGCAAAAGCGACAAACAATGATTTACCTTTAAAGGATTTACTTTTCAACTTAACTTTTGCTTCTTTTAATAATTTTTGACCATCCCAATCTAAACTTGGGTCAATTGCTATATAATTATTAAAAAGATGAGAATGTTTTAGCAAAACATTTATTGTAAACAGTCCAGCGTAAGAATGGCCAATCAATGTTCGATATCTAGACGTCTGAAATGTTTTATCAATGTAAGGCATTAAATCGGTTTCAATAAATGTTGTAAACTGTTCTGCTCCTCCACTTTCATTTTGCATAGTAGCGCCACGACGATTTTCAATTTTTGAAATCGTTAAATTACGTGTTCTGTTTTTTCTATTTGATATGCCTACCAAAATCATATGCGGCATATAATGTCCCCAATAATTATCATAAACAACTTCTAAACTTGATTTTAACGAAAAACCATCTAATAAATAGATTACAGGATATTTAGCTTTGCTTTTCGGATTGTAATTTTCTGGCAATTTTACCCAAAAATGCCTATAACTATTTAAAGTCTTTGAATATATACTATCTGTAATCTCATAATCTATTTGATTAAATCCATCTTGTGTAGATTGAGCATATATCGACAGACTTGATAATACCGTAATTATAGTTACTGTTATTTGAATTATTTTTCTCATAATTTAAACATGAATATTAAATTATTCTGAAACCTCTTCAGAAGTTAACACAAATCTTAAAACAATAATTCCTACTCTAGTCACTACAAAAGTAAAAAGTCCAAAAGTTGCTGTTAATAATGACACTTTTAGTCCTCCAGCAAAAATAGATGGATCAGGATTACCCATTGCTTCAACAGAATCAAACGCTGTAATTAAACCAAGAACTGAACCTAGAAATCCTAATACAAGACCTAGCAAGCTAGAATCGGATGCAAGTTTTAACATTTTACGTGCTTTTTCTTCAGTTTTTTTTGCAGAAGAAAATCCAATCACAAGAAATACAATGGAAATAAGCAAACAAATTAATATTAGCGTCATGAAAAATGGTCCACCATCCATAAAAATATTCATAAAAATTGAAAAGTTAAATATGCTCTTTAAAGCAAGTGTTAGTGTCATCATAGTTTTTAAATTTAGTTAAACATACTCAAACTTAAAAATTAAGAGTTCTGATATTTAATTAATGCGACCAACAACCATTTTGCAGATGGATTCTACATAAATGTCAAAAAGCTTGCTAAATTGGTTGTTCATCTCAAAATAGACTTATCCAGTAAAAAAATATAGTATTATTGTATTGAACAACAGTATATGTTTACAAAGCAATTCATTTTAAAAAAAATAGGACAGATCATTTTACACCTTCTTTTTTGGGTTGGTGTATTATTTTTCTACACCTATTTTTTTGGAGTAAATAGCTCTAAATTTGAAGATACCTTACTCTTTTCACTTTGTTTAATGCCTACAACAATTGCAACTACTTATGTCTCGACGTATAAATTAATACCAGATTATTTAGTCACTAAACAGTATTGGCGATTTGCTCTTTATAGTTTATACACACTCATCATATCTGTATATTTATTAATGGTTTCGATTTTTTTTAGTCTCATTTACATTTCAAATTTCGAATATGACGAAATGAATCCTGCTACCAAAAATATAATTTTTATTTGCACTGCTGTTTATTTAGTCGTCGTCATCGTTAGCGCTTTTAAACTATTAAAACTGAATTTAAAGCAAGCTTCTGAAACAAAAGCATTAGAAACTAAAATCCTAGACACGCAACTAAAACTTAAGGAACAAGAGCTTAATTATTTGAAGATGCAAATTCATCCGCATTTCTTATTTAATACACTAAATACGATGTATGGTTTTGCGTTGAAGAAAGCTGAACAAACACCAGATATGATTCTGAAACTGTCTAACCTATTAGATTATCTATTGTATCAAGCTGAAAAACCTTTCGTTTTATTGTCTGAAGAAATTGCACATATTAAAGATTATATCGATTTAGAAAAAATGCGATTTAACGACACACTACAAGTCAATTTTAATATTGAAGTTGCTTCAGAAACGACAAGCATTGCTCCAATGCTATTGCTTCCGTTTATAGAAAACAGTTTCAAACATGGAAGTATTGTTGATGGCAAACTCACAATTAACATTCAACTTACAGCAGATACAAACTCCATTGATTTCAGCATACAAAATTCTAATTCTAAAAACTACGATTCTCAACAAGGTATTGGACTAGACAACATACAAAAACGATTGGAATTATTATATGCTAACCAATATCAATTAAACATAAAAAATCAAGAGAATCAATTTTCTGTACAACTTCAGTTAAAAACAGTTAATCATGACTAAAAAGCATCCTATTTCCTGTTTAATTGTCGATGATGAAGCGATTGCCAGAGAAATCATTGCAACTCATTTATCAAAAATTGACAACATCCATATTGTTGCGAGTTGTAGTAATGCTGTTGAAGCGTTTAACCACATCAGTAATCAAAAAATTGATTTGGTATTTTTAGATATTAATATGCCTGAAATTTCTGGTATTTCGTTCGCAAAATCTATTAATAATGACATTAAAGTTATATTTACAACAGCCTACAGAGACTACGCTGTTGAAGGTTTTGAGCTTAAAGCTGTTGATTATTTATTAAAGCCTATTTCATTTGAAAGACTTCAGAAAGCGCTTCACTCCTATTTTGAAATCTATGGCAAAAATGAGCAAATATTAATAGCATCTTCTGAAAATTCTGATTTCATTTTTGTACGATCAGAACGTAAAATGATCAAAATAAATTTTGATGCTATCATCTACATTGAAAGTTATAGCGATTACCTTAAAATACATTTAAATGAATCAACTATAATTACTAGAGAAACCATTACGTCTATTGAAGCCAAACTTCCGAAGTCTTTGTTTTTGAGAATTCACAGATCGTATATTATTTCTATTGCCTCCATTAATTCGTTTACGAATGAACACATTACCATTCAAAATAATGCGTTGCCAATTAGCAGAACGTATAAAAAAGAAGTCTTAAGTTTTTTAGAAAAATTTTAATCTATTCAATAAATCCTCTTTAATTACGTTGAACTAATAATTATTATTTTTGTAGAAAACCTACTTAATGGACGATTATTTACGCAACACTATTCCTAATTTAAAACCATTTGATTATAATCGTCATCACGATTCGCATTTTATTAATAAAGAATGGGTTTTAGTGAATGGGATTTCAAAGAAAAAGTCGATTTACACCTTTAAGGAAGATCATATCCTTGAAATATCTAGAAAAGCTTCTATAATAAAAACCTCATGGACATTAAGCATTAGTAATATTTTTTCTATTGAAACCGAAGATGGTCTCATCATCGTTAAAGCCTATTTTAAGGACGATGATGTTTTGGTATTAAATCATCAAAACAAAAATGAATTTGCGCTTTTCATAAATGCTACAAACTATTCAGAAGACCTAAATAACGTTGAAGACGTTCAGGTATTCTTAAGAGAAAAATACAAACAAAAAGTATCCAATTTAATTTATGATCACGAATTTTACTACATCGAATCGTTTAAAGAATATGGACCTTTTACTGTCGAAGAACTTTCAGAAAAAGTAAAATCTGAACTTATAAGTCCGTATTGCTTCGTTAGAGACATTAACGAAGATGATTACAGCAATCGATTACGAGTTTATGATTTAATAAAGGAACTATAACGATTACTTCTTTTTCAAATGACTTTCAATATCACTTAAATGAAGACTTAATGCTTTAGCCGAAATTTGAATTTCTTTAATCAATAATGTTAAAGACAGAATAAGTAGAATTAAAGCCAATCCGAAAACCCAAACAGCGAACGTATAATAATCGATATAAATCAGGAACATCGTTAAAACACAAAGCAGTAAGCTTGAAATTCCAAAAATTTGCATCCAACGGGTAAGATTTAGTCTTAATTTCAGATTCTTTATTTGCTCAATGAGTGAATCGTCCATTTGCTCCAAATACTTATCGTGTAAATTTCTAATGACTGCAGCATAAGCTAAAAAACGATTGGTGTAAGCCAACATGATTAATGATATTGCAGAAAACAAAAGTGCTGGAGTTGTGAGTGTGAGTTCGTTCATTAAGGTCTTTTTTAATGTAATAGTTAGTCAATATTAATAGTTTCTAATTGTGATATAAGATCTTCAAGTTGTACTATAACTGCATTAATACTTTGTAATTTTGAAGATTCATTTCCAATCAAATAACGTAAATCCTTTTTTAAACTTTCATCTTTACTTAAAACATCAACAACAGATTGAGCAAAAGTAGCATCAATATCAACCTCACATGTTTTTGGTAAAACTACTTCAAATCCATATCCTTTTTTATATTTAATAAAGATATCACCACATTTTGATCTTATTTCTGTCTGAATAGGATCTGGCATTTTCCCTCTTAAATTTTTTCTGTAGCTATTTGTTAGTTTAAACAAAATTGATTCGGTCCAATCGACTTCATAGTAGCGTATTAAAGCCGTTTTTAAGCGGTCATTTTGAATCAGATTGATTTGACCAGAAGCGATCAATTCTCTGTATGTTGATTCTGCAGAATTTGGATCCATTATTTGACTTGCCTGATACATATCTATTAAATTATCGACAGGATTAGGATTAGAGTCTGGAGAATTCTCATAAACTGAAATAGCATTCTTAGCATGACTAACAACTTGAGTTGAATAATTTAAAAGGCCTTGAAGAATTACTTTTTCTTCCCTAACATCTTCTAGAAGTCGATTACAATATTGAGATTCTAATTCTTTACTAATACGGTTTTGATTCCAATTATTAATTTGAAGTGCAATGAGAATACCAATAACTACGAGCACAATTTCACCAATAGCGTATTTGAAGTATTTACCACTTTTATTTTCCATGAGTAAGTTTTTACGAATATGTCTGAAGAATTTTATCATAGTATTAAATGTCTCCTCGAGCGCAGTCGAGAGGTTATTAATAGGTCTCGACTGCGCTCGACCTGACAACTAGCATAATTCTTAAAGAATTTTATCATTATAATTGTTTCAATAATTGATTGACTTCTTTTTCAGTGTCATCTAAAATTTGATTGTACCAGTTTAACTGAATAAAATGAAAGTGAAAGTCGTCTAACATTTTACTATATACTTCGTTAGTTACTTTATCAAAAGAAGAAGTTCTTCTGCTATAAATATATGTTTCACTTAATTTACTCCATCTATCATCTACAATTTTTCCGTTGTCTATCAGTCTATCATAATTAGAACCATAAAGCTTTATAATATTTTGGATGATTTTTTTCTGTTTGTAAGTATTGATTTCATTTCCTGCTATTGATGATTTAAAAGCTCCTGAAACAGGATAAAATGTACGTTGCCCAGAAAAAAGATAGACAGACATTAAAGAATCTATTTGTGATTTATCACTATCATAATCTTCTGAACACCTACTACTTAATAGGTTATAAGCATCAACTTTAGGTTTGGAATAGGATTGCACATAATTTATAAATTCTAGATCTTGTGTAAGATCATCTTTTACACTCTTAAAAAACTCTTGTTCTGCAATAGCATGTTTTCTACTTTCATTCCAATTATTGATTTGTAATGCAATAAGAATACCAATCACAACAAGGATAATTTCACCAATGGCGTATTTGAAGTATTTTGATGTTTTATTTTCTATGAGTAAGTTTTTACGAATATGTCTAAAAAATTTAATCATTTCGAGTTTTTTCTATAATTAGTTTTAAATCTTCTTTCATTTTTTTAAGACTAGGAATTACACGTTTAAGTATCCTTAAATAATTATTATATATTAATTGGTTGTTACTTATCACACGATATCTATATTCAGTACTATAAAGAAAATAGTTTTGTAATGCTACACTGCTGTTATCTTGCATAATGGTTTTACTCATATATTCAGGATACCAATCGTAATTATCTCTGAAAATATTCACCAATTCAATAGATTCATCATTTATTCTTGTTTCGAAACGGTGAACCATTCTTCGATCCATAAAATCATAAATCCCTATGACACTTAGAGACAAACTATCTTTGACAGCCAGTTCTTTTAATTGATTTACTCCTGTTTTATTTAAATTTGTGTTTACGCTCCTTCCTGTAATTATTCTAGATAAGCCAACGTCAAATAAATCGGGTGTTATAGAATCGCTAATGACTCTTTTGAAGATAAATTCTACTCCATTGTAATACTCTAATGTTTGCGACATTTGTTGAACATCATTGTCAATATCTACGACAATGCGTTCATAAATTGAAATGAGTTGCTCCTGTTTGAGCCTTTTTTCATTCCAATTATTGATACTCAGGGCTATCAAAATACCAATAACCACAAGGATGATTTCTCCTATTGCGTATTTGAAATATTTAGTGGTTTTGCCTTCATTAAGAAGGTTTTTACGAATGTGTCTAAAAAATTTAATCATAATACAAGTATTCTCTAGTCGAGCGCAGTCGAGACCTAATTAAGACCTCTCGACTACGCTCGAGGTGACATTTATTTTGTATCAAAGATTTAATCATTCACTTTGGTTAAAAAGCAAATTAGGTTGATGGTTGTAGTTGAAGCTGGTTAATTGTTTGTGTTTAAAGATATTAAATTGCAGCAAATATTCTTATTAAATTAAAGAAAAGCTATTTAGTTTTCCTTTTGGCTTCCTGCATGCACAGGAATGACAAATTATAATAATAAGCACAAAACATATATCATTCTTATGAAAGTAAGAATCCATTTTGAAATGGAATTTAGACTCCCAATCAAGTGAGGAATGACAACACTGCACAAAAAAAGCGAACTAAAAAGTTCGCTTTAATTCTTATACGTTGATATTGAGATTCAATTCACTGAATCTTCGATTTTCTTGACTACGCTCGAAATAACAGTTTTGATTAAACGTGAAGTGCTCTATCTTCGGTTGCAGCTAAAGCCGCTTCTTTTATAGCTTCAGCAAATGTTGGATGCGCATGAGACATACGAGAAATATCTTCAGCAGATGCTCTGTATTCCATAGCAACTACAGCTTCAGCAATTAAATCTGCACAACGTGCACCAATCATATGAACACCTAAAACTTCATCTGTAGTTTTATCGGCTAATATTTTTACAAATCCGTCAAGATCTCCACTTGCTCTTGCTCTTCCTAAAGCTCTAAATGGAAATTGTCCAACTTTATACTCAACACCAGCATCTTTTAATTCCTCTTCTGTTTTTCCTACAGCAGCAACTTCAGGCCATGTATACACAACACCTGGAATTAAATTATAATCGATATGTGGTTTTTGTCCTGCTAAAGTTTCAGCAACAAAAGTACCTTCTTCTTCAGCTTTATGAGCCAACATTGCACCTTTTACAACATCACCAATAGCGTAAATATTACTCACATTAGTTTGTAAATGCTCGTTAACTTCAATTTGTCCTCTATCTGTAAGTTTAAGTCCAGCAGCATCAACGTTTAAACCATCTGTATAAGGACGACGTCCAACAGACACTAAACAATAATCACCTTTAAACTCGACTACTTCACCTTTTTTGTTTTCAGCTTTTACAACAACCTCATCTCCATTGCGTTCAACAGACTGCACTTTGTGAGACATCATCATTTTACATTTTGCCTTTTTAAAGACTTTATTTAGTTCTTTAGATAGTCCAGCATCCATTGTTGGAAGAATTCTATCCATAAACTCAATCACAGTTACTTCGGCTCCTAAACGCCTGTACACTTGTCCGAGTTCTAAACCAATAACGCCACCTCCAATCACAATCATGTGTTTTGGAATTTCTTTAAGTTCTAAGGCTTCAGTAGATGTAATCACACGTTCTTTATCTAATGTAATAAACGGTAAATTTGATGGTTTTGAACCTGTAGCAACGATAATATTTTTTGCTTCAATTTCACCAGCATCTTTTCCGTCTATCTTAATATGCGTTGCATCTTTAAAGCTTCCTAAGCCTTCATAAACATCTATATTATTTTTCTTCATTAAGAAATCAATTCCACCAGTAGTTTGATCAACAACAGCTTGTTTACGAGCAATCATTTTTTCTAAATTTACTTTGATGTCTCCAGGAATTTCAATACCATGTTCTTCAAAATGTTTAGTCGCTTCTTCATAATGGTGAGAAGAGGACAACATGGCTTTACTTGGAATACAACCAACGTTTAAGCACGTACCACCAAGTGTAGAATACTTTTCGATTATTGCTGTTTTCATACCTAGTTGTGCACAACGAATTGCTGCTACATATCCACCAGGACCAGAACCTATTATTGCTACATCGTAAGATTTCATAAACTATTATTTTATCAATTTTTAATTCAATTACAAAAATACAATTTTGATTATTGAATTACTATTATTTTTAAGTGTTTACTTAGGCACAAAAAAAGCTCATTCTATTTAGATTCTAATAAAATCTAAATTTGAATGAGCGTATTTTCCCTCTTGAATTAATAACAGTTCAAAATTCATGATTAAAAAAAAAATTAGCAATACTCAAATTGAGTATTTGTAATAAATCATAAAAAATGCTGATTCATTTTGAGCATTCCTACAAGTTCTCCTGTTGAAGACACATTGAGTTTTTTGAGAATGTTTCTTCTGTGCGTATCGACAGTATGCGGACTTATATTTAATTTTTCTGATATGAGTTTACTAGAATAATCTAATAAAAGCAATCTAATTACATCACGCTCTCTATTACTAATTCCATCATGTAATAGTTTTTGATTAAAATTACTATAATAAATGGTTTCGTATTCATTTTGAGCATTCAACAATTTTGCAGATGCAGTAATCTCCATTTTAATACTTGGATCTAACACCGTATAATGTGCCAATCCAATAATGGGTTTTCCTTCAGAATCAAATGCTAAAGGTGTCGTATTTTGAACTATATTAACATAGTCTCCAGCTTTATTTTGGAATCTAAAATTCCAAGTATAATTAGCTCGTTCTCTATCTTCTTCTGGAATATTTTGAAGTGTAAACTCCATCAAGTGATCTAGTGCAGATAGCCAACCTTTAATATCATCTGGATGTATTCTTGTCCAAAAATAACGCATACCACTTGCTTTCATTTCGAGAGGGTCTAAACCCAAACACGCATTAAAGTTTTTACTAATGTATTCGAAAGTTAAATCTTGAGTATTGGTGACACAGAAAAAAGTAGAACTATAAGGCAAAAACTTATCAAACTCAATAATTTTCTTAATATGTTCTTCAAGTAAAGGCTTTTCGAAGGATTCAAAAATAGACTTATAATAGTCTTTAATTCGATGGTATTTCATAAAAAGTACATGTGTCTTTAGAGCAGCATAAAAATACACGTTTTTTTCAACTAGGAAAACCTAACATACTTCCCATTCCAACGGTAAATAACCAACAACCATAAATAGCATGTTCTATGGATACTAAAAGTGTAGATTTTGTTTTTTTAAATGTTAGAGCAAATAAGATGCCTCCTAAAAACGTCATAAAAAGCACCAAACTGCTTCTGAAAAAAATATGAGCTAATGAAAATAAAACAGCATTGAAAAATATGAATACAGATTCATTACTAAATAGTTTTTTATAACGTTGAAAAAAGAATGTTCTGTAAATAAGTTCTTGTGGATAAACAGAAAGAAAACTATAAAGAAATAAAAAAGCTAGCCATTTTAAAGGTTTGTTCAACATCACTACAAATAGATTTTCTTTATCTACAAACCACATGTATAATATCGTGAGAATTGCGATTCCAATTAACTGAGCTGCAACGCGTTTAAAAAAGTGTTTCCAACTTAAATTAGGAGCTATTTTAAATCTGTTTTTTTCAACTCTTAAAAGAACAAACAATATGTATATAAATCCTAAAACCGCAATAAACATCTTTACCCAAATGGCATATTCTATTGCGAAACTAACTGGTATTATAATAAAAATAATGAATAATTCTATAAGCTTATATGTAGTTGTTTGCATTCTATAAATATATAATAATACCTTATACTTTAATAGCTGTTGTATGTTTTACTTCATTAATCATAAAAGCGCTATGAGTGCTGCCAATATGGCTTATCGTTGTTAATTTCTTAACCATAAATTCACGAAATTCATCCATATCTGCAACAATAACTTTAAGAAGATAATCATAATCTCCACTAATATGGTAGCATTCCATAACTTCATCTAATTTGGTTACTTCTCGTTCAAATTTCATGACATAATCTTTAGAATGTTGTACCAATTTTATACTGCAAAAAGTAACGAAAGCCTTATCTACTTCTCGCTTATTAATTAACGCAACATATTTAGAAATAACACCTTCACGTTCTAATTTTTTAATACGTTCATATACTGCTGTTACAGAAAGGCTCAATTTATTAGATAACTCTTTATTGGTTTGTTTACTATCCTCTTGCAAGAATTGCACTAGTTTTTTATCAATGTGATCTAAAAGTATCATATGGAAAAATTTTCAGTTTCATGTCTACATAACGTAGAAGAACAAACAAATATAACTAACAAAACACTTATACATAGTTTTATATTCTAAAAATAGAACATATTATTGTTTAATAATCTAAATATATTGATTTTTGATGCATGAAGGACTTTATAATTATTGGAGCTGGACAAGCAGGATTATCAATGGCTTACCATCTTACTCAATTAAAAAAAGATTTTATTATTGTTGATGCAAATAGTGAAACTGGTGCACCTTGGCTTAAACGTTGGGATTCACTAAAGTTATTTACACCAACAGAATTCAACCATTTACCAGGAATGGATTTCCCGAAAGAAAAAGGATACTATCCAGATAAATATGAAGTTGCGTCCTATTTGAAATCTTATGTTGAAAAATTCAAAATCCCAATTACGTTCAATCAAAAAATCACAGGTCTAAAAAAGGAAGATGATTATTTTGTTCTAAAAAGCAAATCCGAAACCTTTAAAGCAAAAAATGTAGTCGCTGCAACTGGTCCATTTCACAAACCTTTTACGCCTTCATTTCATACTAAAATTTCAAAGGACGTTATTCAAATTCATAGTGAGCATTATAAAAACCCAGAACAACTTCAAGATGGAGACACCTTAGTTGTTGGTGCTGGAGATTCTGGAGTTCAAATTCTTAATGAAATTTCAAATACTAATCGCAAGGTTTATTTCTCAGGAGATACTAATATCACTTCAATTCCTCAAGAAATACTAGGAAAAACATTGTGGTGGTGGTTTAAAAAAATCGGTTTCCTATCTGTTAGTAAGTTTTCATATATCGGTAAAAAACTAAGTAAAGGCGGACAACCAATTATTGGAACAGATGTTAAATCACTTCTAAAAAAAGAAAATGTGATTTGCGTTGGTAGAACTTTAGATGCAAATAACACTGAACTACACTTTGAAGAAGGGGTTTTCAAAAACATAAAAAATATTGTTTGGGCTACAGGCTTTAAACCCAACTTTGAATGGATTAAAGGCGTCACCTTAAATGACTACAAATATCCAAAAAATTATAGAGGCGTTAGCAATCTTGAAGGACTATACTTTTTAGGACTTCCTTGGTTATACACAAGAGGTTCTGCTACTTTAGGTGGAGTAAAAAAGGATGCTAAATTTTTAAGTAATTACATTGAAAAATTAGAAGAAAAACCAACGTACTCTAAAATTACATTAAAAAAACAGTTTGTCTAATTTAATCCTATAGCCTATGAAAAAAAGTTATCAAGGTATTGAACAAAAAAGAACCCAAGGCGACATTTGGTTTAACGATCTTAAACGCAAACGGTCTCAAGGACCTACTTTAAGTACAAATAGATATGAGAATTGCAAGGAATCTACTAAATCTATTCATGCTGGTCAATACGACGATCCTGTTACTGGAGCACTTGGAACTCCAATTTTTCAATGCTCTACGTTTTACTTAAATGAAGCGTCTTACGAAGCTATTGAAGAAGGTCGAGGACGTGACGAAATGATTTATACACGTTATGGAAATCCATCACAATGGAGTGTTCAAGAGAAATTATCTGCTTTAGAAAATGCCGAAAGCTCTATTGTCTTTTCTTCAGGAATGGCAGCAATTTCGACAGCAATTCTGGGCATGTTAGATAAAGGAAGTCACGTGGTTTCATCTAGAGATATTTATGGCGGAACTTATAATTTTTTATATGAAGATTTAGATAAATTCGGAATGTCTGTCACCTTCACTTCTCCTACAGACATTAAAGAGATTGAAGCTGCTATTCAAGACAATACCAAAATACTATACTTTGAAGCTTTAACAAATCCTCTATTAAAAATCACACCTATTGAAGCGATTGTCGCTTTAGGAAAAAAGTACAATTTAAGAGTCATTATAGACAACACATTCTTAACACCTTATAATGTAAAACCTTTAGATTTAGGTGTCGATTTAGTTGTAAATTCTGCTACTAAGTATTTAAATGGTCATTCAGACTTAATTGGAGGAACCGTTTCAGGATCTAGAAAACTAGTAGATCGTTTGTGGCCACAACTACTAAAAAACGGAGGTTCAATGGATCCTCACGCTTGTTTTTTATTAGAACGAAGCTTAAAAACATTCGCTTTACGTATGCGAACTCACAATTCTAATGCGATGACATTAGCAACGTATTTAGAAAACCATACAAACATCAAAAAGGTATACTATCCAGGTTTAGCATCTTATGATCAATATGAATTAGCAAAACTTCAATTAAAAGGAAAAAACTCAGGAATGATTAGTTTTGAAATTGAAGGTGGTGACAACAATGCTCATGCACTTTTAAAACTTTTAAAATTACCTAAAGAAGCCACAAGCCTTGGTGGTGTTGAAAGTTTGATCTCGCTGCCATACAACACATCGCAAGCATCACTAACTAAAGAACAACAAAAAGCAATTGGTATTAACGACGGACTTGTACGTCTTTCGGTTGGTGTTGAAGATATTGAAGATTTAATATCAGATTTTGAACACGCATTACATTCCATATTTAAAAAACAACCTAATTATGCTTAATAATATAAATATTGCAGGTCTAAGCGAATATGCAAACGAAGTCAAAGAAAATACTATTCAAGGGAAAGCTTCATATGGTGTAAAACTCAATTGGGAAAGCGGAACAAAAACTACAGTATCTACAAAAAACATGATACTTGGTGAGCACAAATTGATTCGCGATTTTCAATTTACTATTGATGAGCCAAATCAATTACTTGGTATAAACTGTGCTCCAAATCCTGCTGAATACATGCTAGGTGGAATGGCTGGCTGCATGGCTGTGACATTTATGGCAGGTGCAACTGCAATGAATATTGAAATTAATCAATTGCAACTTGACATTGATGGACAATTAGATTTGCAAGCTTTTTTAGGGCTAAATCCAGATGTGAATCCTGGTTTTCCTGAATTAAAATTCATTTTTCATGTGAATGGAAATGGAACACTAGAACAATATCAAAAACTCATGGAACGAGTCACAATGCATTCTCCTAACTATAATACAATAAAAAATGAAGTAAAATTAATTGGTGAGTTAAAAAGTTAATGTCCTTTAATTCTATTCCAGAAATAATTTAAATTTTCACTAGAAGGTGGCTTTCCATCAAAAGGAAGCGCATTCCATCGCTCTCCTTCTTTCTTAATAGTAAAACTAAATACAGCATTATTTGGATTTTTTTCATCAAACGAAGGGTAACGTAAATCGTTATAACGTAAAGTATCACCTTCATTTTTGATTAAATTATAATACCCATTACTAAACCACGCTAAGGTTTTTATATCACCATTAGAATTTGGTGCTAAATCGTGATTCTTAGGCAATTCATTCCAAAGTTCTACTCTATTTGAGGCATCAAATAATGAATAAAATCCGACTTGATAACTGCTATCTGTTTCAGCAACTCCATACCATAACACATTATTTAAAATGGATGGCTGAGTCTGAAACCTGTTGTAATTAATTCCAGCTTCTACTAAAGATGCTTTATAAACTGAATTGATATATACTTTATTCACTAAGGTAAAAGCCATATAAACAGAACTGATTCCAACACCAAGTTTTAACCATAAATGACGTCTTGTCGTTTTTCTATTGAAAAACATTAGCACAATCATACATATTAAAAACGGAATCGTGTACAAAGGATCTACTACTGAAATGTTATTGATAGCAACACGATAATTTGAAAAAGGTGCAAATAATTGTGTGCCATAAGGTGTAAAACAATCTAAAATAGGATGCGTAAACAAACACCAAAAAAATAGCCACATCCAATTTTTTTGAGTTGTTGAATCTTTCCGTTTTCCTGAATTGTATAATTTAAAAATGAGCCATCCGAATACAAACGCTGCAATAACTGAAAACAAAATAGAATGCATAAAACCTCTATGAAAGGCCATAATATCTATTTCGTTATTGAAAATCCATCGTCCAACTAAAACATCTAAATCGGGAATTGTACCACCAATTGCTCCAAAAAGCAAGGCTTTATTTCCGATTTTCTTTCCTAGAACAGCTTCTCCACAAGCAGCTCCTAAAACAATTTGAGTTAATGAATCCATAGAATAATCAACAATAAGCTACAAAAGTACACAACTAAATCGATTTGCAATTCGTATCACAAAATCGTAACATTACAAAACTAAAACCATACAAATGCAAGAGGACGATAACATTTCCGAATTCAAAGCTGATAAACAAAACATTGTTAAAAACAAAGAGCTCAATATTTTTGAAGCACTTATTCCTGTTGTAATTTTAATGAGCTTATTAGCTTATAATATCTTTTTTGTTGAAGATCAAGAATGGTTAGGAGGCTACACAAATCAGCTTATTTTATTGATTGGCGGTTTTGTTGCAATGATTGGTGGTTTTTTGAATAAAGTTTCACTATCGCTCATGATTAAAGAAGTTTGGGAAAACCTTAAAAGTGTTTTTGTCCCAATCATGATTTTATTTTTAGTTGGTGCATTAGCAGGAACCTGGTTGGTAAGTGGTGTAATTCCTGCGATGGTCTATTATGGTTTACAAGTATTAAGTCCTGAAATATTTTTACCAGCTTCTGTAGTAATTGCAGCAGTGATTTCAATAGCAACTGGTAGTTCTTGGACGACTTCAGCAACTGTTGGCATAGCTTTAGTTGGCATAGGAACCGCTTTAGGTATAAATCCTGGTATGATTGCAGGCGCTGTAATTTCGGGTGCCTATTTTGGAGATAAAATGTCGCCTTTAAGTGATACAACTAACCTTGCTCCTGCAATGGCTGGAACAGATTTGTTTACACATATTAGATATATGACAATAACAACAATTCCAACAATAGTGATTACGCTAATTGTATTTGCTATTATAAGTATGAATATCAATACTACTGGAAGTGCAGATATTAGTAGCTTATTAAGCTCAATCGACAATACGTTTAATATTTCGCCTTGGTTATTTTTAGTGCCTGGAGTTGTTATTGCTTTGATTCTTTTAAAGACAAAACCATTAATTGCGCTTGGAACTGGTGTCATTTTAGCAGGATTTTTTGCTTTTATTTTTCAGCCTGAGGTTTTAAGCAATCTTTCTGAATCAAAATTTGGAGCTGTAATTAATTCTGCATTAACAGATACTAGCATTGAAACTGATAATGAAAAACTTAATGATTTATTTTCTTCTGGAGGATTGAAAGGTATGCTTTGGACCATATATCTCATACTTTGTGCTATGGTTTTTGGAGGTATTATGGATGCTATAGGAGCGCTTTCAAGAATTACACAAGTTTTATTATCAGTTGCGACTACAATTTTCGGATTATTTGCCAGTACAGTTATTAGTTGTTTAGGATTAAATGCAATTGCATCTGATCAATATTTAGCAATAGTAATTCCTGGAAAGATGTTCAAGAAAGCTTATGATGATAAAGGATTAGCTCCTGAAAATTTAAGTAGAACATTAGAAGACGCTGGAACAGTGACTTCGGTTTTAATTCCGTGGAATACCTGTGGAGCTTATCAATCTGGTGTTTTAGGTGTTGGTGTTGGTGAATATTTTGCGTACGCGATATTTAACTGGCTAAGTCCATTTACTACATTATTATTTGCTGCCTTTAGGATTAAAATTAAAATGCTAAAATCGAAATAGATGTTTTCTATTGAATTTTCACTTTACTATAATCAAAATCAATACTTTTATTGAGATTTAAAATTTGTTTCCCTTAAAAATATAGTAATGTAATGTATCTTTGTAGTAGAAAATAATAATCAATTTAAAACTATAAAAACATGGCATTAGTAGGAAAACAATTCCCTAACCTTAACGTTGACGCAATGAACGATATGGGAGACACTTTCAAAGTAAACGTTCTTGAAGAAGCAAAAAACAATAATAAAAAAGTAGTTCTTTTTTGGTATCCAAAAGATTTCACTTTTGTTTGTCCAACTGAACTTCACGCATTTCAAGCTGCAGTTGGTGAATTCGAAAAAAGAAACACAATTGTAATTGGTGCATCTTGTGATACTCCAGAAGTACACTTTGCATGGTTAAGTACTTCCAAAGACAATGGAGGAATTGAAGGTGTTACCTACCCTATTCTTGCAGATAGTAATAGAAACTTATCTAGTATCTTAGGTATTTTAGATATCCAAAACGAAGTTTACGACGAAGCAACTGGAACGGTTCAAGTTGAAGGCGATAATGTAACATACAGAGCGACTTACATCATTGATGAAGAAGGAACCGTTCAGCACGAAAGCATAAACAATATGCCTTTAGGTAGAAATGTAAATGAGTATTTAAGATTAATTGATGCTTTAACTCACGTACAAGAAAAAGGTGAAGTTTGCCCAGCAAATTGGGAAGAAGGAAAAGATGCAATGGCACCAAATGCTAAAGGTACTGCTGAATATTTAGCATCTCACTAACAAATTTAAGATGATACAATCTGTATATTGATTAACAGGTTGTATCACTTAGCAAATGCTTACTTTTAAAACTTTCTGTTATGATTCAAGAATTAGAACAAGACAATTTACAAGACATAATTAATAGTAATGATACTGTTATTGTGCAATATTCTGCAACATGGTGTGGTAACTGTAGAATAATGAAACCAAAATTCAAGAAATTAGCTTCTGAAAACGAAGGTATAACTTTTGTGATTGCAGATGCTGAAAAATTTCCTGAATCTAGAAAATTAGCAACTGTAGATAATTTACCAACGTTTGCTACTTTTAAAGCTGGTGCGTTTAAAAATCAGGTTCAGACGAATAAATTTGATGTACTTAAAGAACTTGTTGAAGAAGTCGTATAATAACACAAAACTTAGTATCAATGAAACTACCTGTAATTAAACAATTGACACAATTCATTGAAGATAACGATGAAGATTTTGTTCTAGAGACGATTGAAACTCTAGAAAATCTTACTGAAGTTTCGTCATTAAAAGATGAAGAACTCGATGTTATTGGAGAACTCATTTCTAATATGTATGGAGCTATAGAAGTTAACAAGATGATAAAAGATGGTACTCCAAAAAAAGAAGCATTAAATAACTTTATGCAACGTGTTTTGGGTTCTATAGACAAATAACCGATTCATATTTTAACATTTAAAAAGCGTTCTAAATTAGAGCGCTTTTTTAGTTAAAGACATCACAATACATAGTGTAACATTCTCAACTTTTTTGTACCTTATAGGTAGAATTTAAAACCTATAATTATGAACACTTCAGAATACACAAAAGTTTATTACGGCAATTTTATTTTAGTTACTCGTGTAAAAGATGAATTAGAACATTTAGGTATTGTTCCTATTGTAAAAGACGAAGGTGAATCGCAACGCTTAGCAGGATACGCATCTATGAATCAAGGATTTCAAGAAGTCTTTGTACATAATGATGAATTAAAGCAAGCACTTGAAATTGTAAATCGAGTAAAATCTGAGATGGAAGCGACTTCTTAATTAACATAAAAAATGTTGGTGTAAATTTTACACCAACATTTATAATCTTTATTAATTAGGACTTTTTATACTGTAACTGCGTACATTTTATTACGCAACTCCTTTATTTTTTTATCGCTCATATAATCATCAAATGTCATATAACGATCTATAATTCCGCTTGGAGTTAATTCAATAACTCTATTTGCTACAGTTTGTGAAAACTCATGATCGTGTGACGTAAACATCACAGTGCCTTTAAAGTTTTTAAGCGAATTATTAAACGCTGTAATGCTTTCTAAGTCCAAATGGTTTGTTGGCTCATCAAGCATTAAAACATTTGCTCTAACCATCATCATGCGACTTAACATACAACGTACTTTTTCTCCTCCTGAAAGCACATTAGATGTTTTTAACGCTTCTTCTCCACTAAAAATCATTTTCCCTAAGAATCCACGAATATGAACCTCTTCACGTTCTTCTTCAGTAGTTGCCCACTGACGTAACCAATCTACAAGGGTTAAATTATTATCAAAAAATGCACTATTATCTAATGGCAAATACGATTGAGTTGTCGTAATTCCCCAAGCATATTTTCCAGCTTCAGCAACTTCATTGCCATTAATAATTTGATAAAAAGCAGTTGTTGCTCTAGAATCTTTAGAAAATACGACAACCTTATCTCCTTTATTAAGGTTAATGTCTATGTTTTTAAATAATGTTTCACCTTCAATAGAAGCCGCTAAGCCTTCTATATTTAAAATTTGATCACCAGCTTCGCGATCACGTTCAAAAATTATAGCTGGATAACGACGGCTAGAGCGTCTAATTTCAGATATATTTAATTTATCTATCATTTTCTTTCTACTCGTTGCTTGTTTTGATTTTGCAACATTGGCAGAGAAACGTCTAATAAATTCTTCTAATTCTTTTTTCTTGTCTTCAGCTTTTTTATTTTGTTGTGCATGCTGTCTTGCTGCTAATTGTGACGATTCATACCAAAAGGTATAATTCCCAGAAAAATGGTTGATTTTACTAAAATCAATATCAGAAATATGTGTACAAACTGAATCTAAAAAGTGTCTATCATGAGATACAACTATCACACAATTATCGTAATTAGCTAAGAAATTTTCTAGCCAAGAAATTGTTTCATAATCTAAATCATTGGTAGGCTCATCCATAATTAGTAAATCAGGATTTCCAAAAAGAGCTTGAGCCAAGAGAACACGTACTTTTTGCTTACCATCCAAATCTTTCATTAAAGTATAATGGTATTCTTCTTTGATTCCTAGATTTGAAAGCATTGCTGCTGCATCACTATCTGCATTCCAACCATTCATTTCTTCAAATTGCACTTGAAGCTCTCCTATTTTATCAGCATTTTCATCAGTATAATCTGCATATAAAGCATCAATTTCAGATTTAAGCTTAAACAAAGGCTTATTACCCATTATGATCGTTTCTAAAACTGTATGTTCATCATATAAATTATGATTTTGTTCTAAAACAGACATACGTTTGCCAGGTTCTAAATGAACATGTCCTGAAGTTGGATCTTGTTTTCCTGCAATAATCTTCAAAAAAGTAGATTTACCTGCACCATTGGCTCCAATGATTCCGTAGCAATTTCCATTATTAAAAGTTGTATTCACTTCGTCAAATAAAATGCGTTTACCAAATTGTACTGAAAGGTTAGAAACTGTTAACATAAAATGTATTTTAATTTTTACTCAGATAATGATAACTTAATAAATAAGACTTCGTGTACTTACAAATTAATAAATTTTACTCCTTGACATAAAAATCTTGTAAGTTTTGCAAAAGTAGAGAAATCTATCCATTGTAAGAAGTAACTAGCACTAATTATTTTTCAACTAAATGGTTTGAAACATTGCATATAGCAAGATTTAACAGCGTATTAACAAGAGTTATTATTTGCAAGCTCTATTTTTGTTTTTGATATTGAACGACCTACAATATATTTATGAAAATTTATTTTTTTACATTTCTAGTAGCCTTACTTGTTTTTAGTTGTAAAAACTCTAATTCAACAGATACTGACTATGCATATTTTGGTGGTGAAATAATTAACCCAAGTAACAATTACATAACTCTTAATAATTCATTTGTAGGCAAAGACACTATTTATCTTGATAAGAACAATAGATTTCTTCACAAAATTGATAGTTTAAAACCTGGATTATATTCATTTACTCATGGTGGCGAATTTCAAACTATATTATTAGAACCCAATGACAGTTTGCTTTTCAGGTTAAATACAAATGATTTTGATGAGTCTTTAGTATACACAGGGAAAGGCTCTAAAAAAAATAATTACCTTATAAAATCGTTTCTAGATAACGAAATTGAGAATAAGGAATTTATGAATACTAGTCTTTTAGAACCAGAGGTTTTTGTTGAGCATATGGATCTCCTTAGAAAACAAAAACTAGCACATTTTGAAGAATTCTTATCTAAGAAACCGTCTTCAGACTTATTTAAAAACATTATTACATCTAGTATTAACTATAACCATTATGCCTATCACGAAATGTTTCCATTTGGCTATTATGGAAATAAGAAATTGATTCATTTTAAGGATTTACCTGAAGGTTTTTATGATTACAGAAATGAAATAGATCTTAATAATGAAAGTATTAGCGAACTATATGCTTACAATAGGTTTCTATTTTGGCACTTTAATAATATTGCATTAAAACAGTATTATAAAGATGGTATTCATGAAGCATTTGATAGAATGGCTTTAGACTACAATATTGAAAAACTACGACTTATTGACAGCTCGATTACCAGTAAAAAAATTAAAAATTACTTATTAAAACACAATATTAGAAATTTTATACTGAATTCAGATAATCGTGATGCTACCATTGAGTTGATTAATTTTTATCTTAAAAAAAGCACAAACCCTGAAGATAAAATTTATTTAAAAGCACTTGTAGAAGCAGCAAATAAATTAACGGCTGGACATGATCTTCCAGATGCTACTTTAATTGATTATCAAGGAAATTCTATTGAATTAAGCTCACTTATAAATTCGCCTACAGTTATTTATTGTTGGTCTACTAATTTTAAAATGCATTCAAGAAACAGTCATTATAAAATAAGAGAGTTACAGGCTAAGTTTCCTAAAGTAAACTTTATTGCTATTAACTTTAACGATAATGATTTTAACTATTGGAAAAAGACCTTAAGATCTTTAAAGTTTTCGGCTAAAAATGAGTTCAAGTTTTCAAATCCAACTGAAGCAGTAGAAAAGTATGTGATTACTTTCAATCACAAAACATTAGTGCTTGATGAGCATATGGGAATTATAAGCTCTAATGTTGGTCTATTTAGCGATGACATGGCTGAAAGTTTAAAAAAAGTTTCCAATGCCTATAAATCATCAAGCTTAAAATAAAAACACTCTTAAATAATATTATTCAAGAGTGTCTCCATTATTCAATAAAGTACCTTTAGTTTCCTTTATTATAATCTGCTAAAAACTTTTCTAAACCTAAATCTGTTAGAGGATGCTTCAACAACCCAACAATTGAACTTAAAGGTCCAGTCATGACATCTGCTCCAAGTTTTGCACAATCAATAACATGCATTGTATGACGAACAGAAGCGGCTAATATTTCAGTTTCAAAACCATAATTATCATAAATCATTCTTATTTCAGCAATAAGATTTAAACCATCAGTAGAAATATCATCCAAACGACCAATAAAAGGTGACACATAAGTCGCTCCTGCTTTAGCTGCCAATAAAGCTTGTCCTGGAGAAAACACTAAAGTCACATTTGTTTTTATCCCTTTATCGCTAAAATACTTACAAGCCTTTATCCCATCTTTAATCATAGGTAATTTAACTACAATTTGATCATGAAGTTCAGCCAAAGCTTCACCTTCTCTGATCATTCCTTCAAAATCTGTTGATATGACTTCTGCAGAAACATCACCTTCAACAATATTGCAGATATTAACATAATGCTTCATAATGTTGTCATGACCTGTAATTCCTTCTTTAGCCATTAATGATGGATTTGTAGTTACTCCATCTAAAATACCCATATCTTGAGCTTCCTTAATTTGATCAAGATTAGCTGTATCAATAAAAAATTTCATATAAATTGTGTTTTTATTTTCTCTGTTTTACTGAATTTATTTCAGTTAAGAAAAAACGTTATTGTGATTTATTCCAGTCACGAAATTACAAATTTAACATTGCTTAAATGACATCTTTTTTTCAAAACATATCAACATATCAAAACAGAAAACACATTCATAATTTTTAGAGCACTTTTCTCTATAATTTATAATGATTACGTAATAACTTCTCGTAAATTTTATCTGGAAGAATTCGTTTTAAAACAATTGAAAATTTTTGCATAAAAGCACCTACTTTATAATGAATTTTCGGGTTTTTAGTTTCAATGATTTTATATATGGCTCTTGCCATTTGTTTGGGATCATTTCCACTATCTACATGTGCATCCATCATGCTTAAAGTATTTTGATAAGTTTCTTTATATGGAGAGTTGTCTAAAACTGGAGCATGATATCGTCCAGCTGCAATATTTGTAGCAAAATCACCTGGAGCAACGTTAGTCATTTTAATATTAAATCCACTAATTTCCATTCTAAATGCTTCTGTTACCAATTCTAAAGCACCTTTGCTTGCGCTATAAATTCCACGATATGGTAATCCCATATATCCAGCAATAGAAGTTATATTTATTATCAATCCAGAATTTTGTTCGCGCATTTGAGGCAAAACCGATTTTATCACATTTATTGGCCCGAAAAAATTAGTCTCAAAATTACGCTTGATTTCTTCATCAGGAATTTCTTCTATTGGACCAGTAATTCCTGATCCAGCATTATTAATAAGAACATCTAATCTACCAGACGTTTCTACGACTGCTTGAATTGCTTTTTTTATAGAAATAATATCTGCAACATCTAGAGCGACCAATTTAAATTTAGAATTTGGATAACGATCTGGATTTCTACTTGTACCAAAAACGTCATAACCTTTAGAGGATAAAAATTCACCTATAGATTTTCCGATTCCAGAAGAGCCTCCTGTAATTAATACAACTTTAGACATAAATTAATTGAACAATTTGAAGTTAAAAATACAATATAATTAGGAAAGTATTGCGCACAAAAAAAGGCAAGCTACCTACATCACACCGCTACGACCGCGTACCTTTGCTTCGTTCCCGACCTGGAGGATTAAGCAGGAGCTGGTTGTGTAGGACTTGCCAGTTGCAAAGATACAATCTTTTAATACTATAACCCAAAATATATTTCAGAAAAACTACTACTGCAAAAAACAACTTCAAAACATTTCGTTTTACTATTTTTTTAAGTCTAAACTTAGCAATACTATGCTAAAACTTATAAAAAATTATGCTTTATTGTATTTTTCCACATCGCTACGTCATTCTAAAACTTAATTTGGGTATAACAATGATTTTTTTTACCGAATTTTATTAAATAACTTGCATTAAAATTTGATACAAAATGTCGACATTTAAATCTTTAATTCTCATAGCATTATCTCATTTATTAATCAACTGTGGAGATTCAAAACCTAAAAAAAATAATGTTTCTATTCATACTAATGCAAAAGATAATGTTGTAAAATTGGGCGAAACTGTAAAACTTTCGGTTAATAATCCAGATAATCTTGAGATATCTTCTATTAATTATACGCTTAATGGAGAAAGCATAAATGAATCTTTTCATTTAAATAATCAGCGACTAGGTATTCAAACTATTACGGCAACGATAGATTATGGAGATTTAAAAGAGAATATATCTACTAAAATTACCATTCTAAATAATGAACTTCCTAAAATATATGGATACAAAATTATTAACGAGTATCCACATGATATCACATCATACACACAAGGTTTAGAATTCCATAATGGTGAGTTATATGAAAGTACAGGTCAATATGGAGAATCTAAACTTAGAAAAGTAGATTATCAAACTGCTGAAGTCTTAAAAAATGTAGATTTAACGCAACAGTATTTTGGAGAAGGATTAACCATTTTAAACAATAACATCTACCAATTAACATGGAGAGAAAACACAGGTTTCGTTTACAATACTGAAACTTTTGAAAAAACGAGTAGTTTTAAATATGGCCAAAGCAAAGAAGGTTGGGGAATTTGTAATGATGGAACAACACTTTACAAATCTGATGGCACAGAAAACATCTGGTTATTAAATCCGAAAACACTAACAGAAGACTCGAAACTTCAAGTTTATACTAATAGAGGTAAAATCACAGAAATTAATGAAATGGAATGGATCAACGGAAAAATCTATGCCAATCGTTATCAAAAAAATGGAGTCGCTATTATTAATCCCAAAAATGGTGCTGTTGAAGGCGTTATAGACTTTTCTCCTTTACATAAATTAGTCACTCAACACCAAGGTTTAGATGTTCTGAATGGCATTGCTTATAATCCAGCTACCAAAACTATTTTTGTAACAGGTAAACGATGGGACAAATTGTTTGAAGTAGAAGTATTCGAAAAGTAATATGCTCATATTTATAAAAAACATTACTGTTTCAACTAAAGACATAGACGCTCGTAATCATGTTAATAATGTAAGATATGTGCAATGGGTTCAAGACATTGCTGAAGATAATTGGATTAAAAACACCACAACTACACTAAGAGAAACGTATTACTGGGTGATGCTAAGTCATCACATTCAATATAAAGCCGAAGCTGTTTTAGGAGATAAATTACAATTAAAAACATTTGTCACCAAAGCTGAAGGTTTTAGATCAACTCGAATAGTAGAAATCTATAATCAAAACACAAATAAATTGTTGAGTTTATCTGAAACCATTTGGTGTTTAATGTCTCATAAAACTAATAAACCGACTCGTATTAGTCAAGAAATCATTGATTTGTTTCAATAATTTCAGTGTTAAAAAATCTTAACCATATATGAGTTGTCGTTCAAATTTTCTTAATTTGGATCACAAATCAATTTATATACATTCGTGACAAGACGAGTTCTTCTATATCTACTTCTTTTACCAATTTCAATTTTAGCTCAAACTATTAATGGAAAAGTTTATGATGCTGAAACTACTGTTAAAGGCGCTTTAGTCGTAAATGTGACACAAAACATAATGACATACACCAATGACAATGGAGATTTTAAAATTGAAGCCAAAGTCAAAGATACTTTATATATAAGTTCTCTTTTTCACACTAAAACATTTATTAAAATAAAAAAAGTTGATTTCGACCATGTTGTGGTCATTGAAGTAAAAAAAGCCATTAATGAACTAGATGCCGTACTTTTAAGAGAAGAACGAGAACGACAATTTGATTCTGTCAAGATGGCTTCTCAGGTAAATTCACAAATTAAAGAAGATATAAAACGAAACTCATTTAAATATCAACCAACACCTAGTGGTAATATGGATATTATTGCTATAATTGGAATGGTTGGTCGACTTTTTAAAAGCAAAAAACCAATAGCAGAACCAATAATCCCAATTACATATAAGGAGCTTTCTACACTTTTTCTAAACGATCGCTTTTTTAATAAAGACTTACTAGTTTTGGACTTAAATATTCCAAAGGAGTATCAAATTTTGTTCTTTGATTATTGTGATGCTAAAGAAATTGATTCAAAATTATTGGCTAAAAACAAACAAGTTGACCTCCTTGAAGAACTTGTAATTTGCAGTCAGGAATTTCAAAAAATCATAGAGGAGTCAAAAAAAGACAACTAAATTATACGATTTGTTCTAAATTTCGGTTTTTATACTACAAATTGACTTCAAAAGTCATATTTTTAACGCAAAATGCACATTAAGTTTCTCACTCTTGTTTAGTAGATATTAAAACAATTATGAAAAGATTATTATACGTCCTATTTACAATATTATTTATAGCGCTTTGGAGTTCTTGCCGAAAAGACTTTGAATTTTCTCCAAGCAATGGTGACCTTACTTTTTCGAAAGACACGATTTATCTTGATACCGTTTTCACTAATATTGGTTCTAGCACTTATAATTTAAAAGTTTACAACAGAAGTGATGCCGATATTTCCATTCCTACCTTACGTTTAACTCAAGGTGAAAATTCAAACTACAGATTAAATGTAGACGGAATGGCTGGAAAAGTATTTGAAGACGTTGAACTTCTTGCAAACGATAGTCTGTTTATTTTTGTTGAAACCACTTTTGATATTCAATCGGTTGTAGCTGCAGACAATCAGTTTTTATACACAGATGCTATTGAATTTGATAGTGGTAGTAATTTTCAAAAAGTGGAATTAGTAACTTTAGTTAAAGATGCTATTTTTATTTTTCCTGATAAAGACAATTCTACTGGAATAATTGAAACCTTAACTTTTGATGTAGATGGCGATGGTTTGCCTGATGAAACTTCTCTTCAAGGACGTTTTCTTGAAGATGATGAATTAACTTTCACAAACGAAAAACCTTATGTTATTTATGGTTTTGCAGCTGTAGATCAAGGCGATGTATTAACCATTGAAGCTGGAGCTCGTGTACATTTTCATGCCAATTCTGGATTACTTGTAACCAATAATGCATCCTTAAAAGTTAATGGTTTATTAAGTAATGATCAAGAATTATTAGAAAACGAAGTTATTTTTGAAGGTGATCGTTTAGAACCACTTTATGAGAATATTCCTGGGCAATGGTCTACAATTTATTTATTTGATGGAAGTGTCGATAATGAAATCAATTATGCTACCATTAAAAATTCAACTGTTGGTGTATTATGTGAGTTTAACCAAGATGCAACAAACGATAAATTAACCATTACCAATTCACAAATTTACAATTCTAGTAATTTTGGAATATTAGCTCGAGCTACTTCAATTAGAGGAGAAAATTTAGTCATTAATAATTCTGGTCAGTCATCTTTTGCTGGAACAATTGGTGGAATATATAATTTCACACATTGCACCTTTGCAAATTACTGGAATACAAGTTTTAGACAGTTTCCTTCGGTTTTACTCAATAATTATCTCATAAACGAAGACAATTCATTAACTCTAAATCCATTAGAAGCAGCCAATTTCAACAATTGTATCATCTACGGAAATGATAATGCTGAAATTGATATTTCTGGTGATTCTGATAGTGCTTTACTGTATAAATTCACAGACTGTTTGATTCGTTTTGATGTCTTTGGAGATCCAATTGATTTTGAAGACTCTGAACACTTCGCAAACATTAGCTTAAATGATGATCCACTGTTTAAACTACCTTTTGAAAATGATTTAAGACTGAACGAAGGTTCTGGTGCTATAGGACTTGGTAGTTCTATGCTACCTATACCAGATGATATATTGGGAGTTGAAAGACCAACAATATTTGATTTAGGCGCTTATCAATATGTGCCTACAGAAGACTAATTACGTATAATTTTCTTAATAACATGTGACGTTTCTCCTTTAGCTTTTAATAAATATACACCTTTAGAATAATTGCTAAGGTTAATGCTATTATCTGCTTGAGTAATTGTCTTTGTTAGAATTAAACGCCCCAAATAATCTACAACTTGAACATCTAAAGTTTCAGTAAAGTTTTTAACTGTAACAATTCCATTTGTAGGATTTGGCAACATACGAATGCTTTTTAATTGATGTTCTGAAGTTGACAACGTACTACTTTCCTCAATTAATAAGGTTTGATTGGGAGTAACATCTGTCAATACATCTTCTACTCCACTTAACCATGTCACTTTTACATAATCTATAGTAGTTGCATCACCTATTCCGAAAATTTCTGTAGCAGAATTTTGTCCTAAAAATGCTTCACCACAAATGGTATAGCGATACATAACTTCATTATTTGCAAAGACTTCTATCCAAGAACCTATCCCATTTTTATTGCTTTGCACGCCTTTCAATTTCACTTTGAGCCAATTATTTGTATTCCCTTGATTTTGCCAAAGTGAATGATTATTCGGGGTTTGATTAGCCACTATAAAATCTTGAAAGCCATCATTATCAATATCACCAATAGCATTTGAAAAACTTTTAAATATATCATCTTCAAACCCTGAAGTATTAGATAATTGATATGTATAACCCTCTTGGCATTCGTAAAACGCTGCAGTTAATAATCCGATATTTGGATTATCTATATAAGAGCTAATGTACAAATCCAAATCTGTATCATTATCTGCATCAAAAAAATTTGCGCCCCAACCAATACTATTAAAACTCAATCCACTATCAATAGCAATATCATTAAAGGTTCCATCGCCATTATTTTTCAGTAAATGATTCCCTTCTACTGTATTTGTTATATAAATATCGAGCCATCCATCATAATTATAATCATCAATTGTAGTAGACATTGCATTTGCAGCTACATCAGTACCAGAAGCAGCGCTTACGTCTGTAAAAGTATTATCGCCATTATTTCGATATAAAATATTAGTATTTAAGATTCTATCGTTTGACATGTATATATCTTGAAAACCATCTTTGTCATAATCAAAAAAGGATGCACAAAACGTTAAGTGACCATTTAAGCTTATTCCTGAGGAAATAGATATATCTGTAAACGTCCCATTTCCATTATTCCTAAATAATTTATTGGGTAATGTTCCACTTACATCTTTATTAGAAATAAATAAATCTAAATAGCCATCATTATCAATATCTCCAAAAGTTGCTCCATAAGTCGACAGAATATTAAAGTTAGAAAAACCTGCTGCTACTGTTACGTTTGTGAAGTTTAAATTACCATCATTTTGATATAATAAATTGATGCCATCTAATCTAGTCACAAATAAATCATTATCATCATCATTATCATAATCGACCCAAATGACTTGTTTTGAATGACCTGTTATGGTCATTCCATAGAACTGTTCGACAAATTGACCAGAAATATTTTTAAAAAAACGAACGGGATCATCTCCTTTGCAAGCAATAGTAATATCGTCCCAACCATCATTATCATAATCAAAAAAACTAACACCTCCTAAATTGCTTCCAGTAGATGAATTATTAACCAAACCTAAAGGAATGGCATTATTTTGAAATATAACCTGAGAATGTAAACTAATAGTGACTAATAACACAACTAGAACTGATACAAAAGGTTGTCCATTTTTTTTGATTAAAAACATAGCGATTGTTTTAAAAACATTTAAAAATAGCTAAATTATTAAATATCTATATTTATTTCCTTTTAGAGCAGAATTACAAAATCTTGATTAATAACTACTCTTATGAAAATAGAGGCTTATCACTCATCATTACATTTACACTTTCTGCTATTGCTTCAAGTTTCTCATCGTTTTCATAATGATTAATCACATCATCAATAAAAGCTACAATAGCTTCCATATCATTTTCTTTTAATCCTCTTGTCGTTATCGCAGCTGTTCCTACACGAATTCCAGATGTAACAAACGGACTTTTATCATCAAAAGGCACCATGTTTTTATTTACAGTAATATCTGCCTTTCCTAGCGCTTCTTCTGCAGCTTTTCCAGTAATATTTTTATTACGCAAATCAATAAGCATCATATGATTATCTGTACCACCAGAAATGATATGATATCCTCGACTTACAAAAGCACTCGCCATTGCAGCGGCATTAGCCTTCACTTGTAACATATAGTGCATAAAATCGTCAGTTAATGCTTCTCCAAAAGCAATAGCTTTAGCAGCAATGATGTGTTCTAATGGTCCTCCTTGATTCCCAGGAAAAACTGCCGAATTAAAAAGTGAGGACATCTTTTTTAGATTTCCACTTTTTAATTTTAAACCAAACGGATTGTCAAAATCTTGACCCATTAAAATCAAACCACCTCTTGGTCCACGTAATGTTTTATGTGTTGTCGTAGTAACTACATGACAATGTGGTATGGGATCATTAAGAATACCTTTAGCTATCAACCCAGAAGGATGTGAAATATCTGCAAATAATATCGCATCAACACTATCAGCTATTTCACGAAAACGTTTAAAATCAATATCACGAGAGTATGCAGAAGCACCAGCTATTATCAATTGAGGCTTTTCACGTGTAGCGATCTCTTGAATCTTGTCATAATTTAAGACACCTGTTTCTTCTTCTACTCCATAAAACACTGGATTGTATAATTTACCAGAGAAATTTACAGGAGAGCCATGAGTTAAATGACCACCATGAGATAAATCAAAACCCAATATCTTATCTCCTGGTTTTAAACACGCTGCAAAAACAGCAGTATTTGCCTGACTTCCAGAATGTGGTTGCACATTAGCATAAGAAGCACCAAATAAAGTTTTTGCGCGATCAATTGCTAACTGCTCAACTTCATCAACGATTTCACAACCTCCATAATAACGCTTACCAGGATAACCTTCAGCATATTTGTTAGTTAAAACTGAACCTGCAGCTTCCATAACTTGGTCGCTAACAAAATTTTCTGAAGCAATAAGTTCTAAACCATTAATTTGTCGTTGTTTTTCAGCTTCTATGAGTTCGAAGATTTGTTGATCGCGTTGCATATATAATATTTGAATTAAAATTTATCAAAAATAAGAAATCATCTTCTGAAAAGGTTTTAAAAATGTGAGTTTAACGCAATGTTTTATGAGCAGGTTATTAACATTAATTTTAAACTATTTTTTAAGGATTTATGCAATTAAAACAAAAAAAAATATGTACGTTTGAATAGAAAATAATAACAAAATAATATTAAAAACTATGCCTTTATCTGCAAATAATCCTGATCGTAGCTCATGGTTACATGTTGGAAAAAATTCTGATTTCCCTATTCAAAATATTCCTTTTGGTGTTTTTTTAACACGAGATGACATCATAACCATTGGTACTCGAATTGGAGACACTGCTATTGACCTTGGTGCTTTACATCAATTGGGTTATTTTGAAGGAATTCCTTTAACAGATGATATTTTTCTACAAGACACGCTAAACGACTTTATAGCAGATGGAAGAAAAACTTGGCGTTTAGTTCGTAATCGTATTGCTGAAATATTCGACAGTAATAACACAATTTTAAAAAATAACACAAAGCATAAAGAAATTGTTTTATTTCGATTAGATGAAATTGAAATGCAATTACCAGTTCAAATTGGTGATTATACCGATTTCTATTCCAGTATCGAACATGCTACTAATGTAGGTACAATGTTTAGAGATCCTAATAATGCTTTATTGCCAAATTGGCTTCATATACCTGTAGGTTATCACGGAAGAAGCAGTTCTATTATTCCTTCTGGAATACCAATTCATAGACCACAAGGACAAACGATTCCTGCAGATAGTGACCAACCTGTTTTTGGACCTTCAAAATTGGTAGATTTCGAATTAGAAATGGCTTTCATCACAACAGATGCCAATGATTTAGGTGAACCAATCCCTATTGAAGAAGCCGAAGAATATATCTTTGGTTTAGTCCTATTTAATGATTGGTCAGCTAGAGATATTCAAAAATGGGAATATGTTCCATTAGGTCCTTTCTTAGCTAAAAGTTTTGCGTCTAGTATGTCGCCTTGGATTGTTACGTTAGATGCGCTTGAACCATTTAGAGTTGAAAATCCTAAACCATTAAAACCTCAATTGCCTTATTTACAACAAAAGGGTAAAAAAGGATTTGATATCAATCTTGAAGTCGCTATTAAACCTAAAGGTGCTAAAGAAACAACTGTAAGTCAGTCTAATTTTAAGCATATGTATTGGAGCATGTCTCAGCAACTAGCACATCACACAGTTAATGGTTGTCCAATAAATTCTGGTGATATGATGGGAAGTGGAACGATTTCTGGTCCAACACCAGATTCTTATGGTTCGATGTTAGAGATTACTTGGAGAGGTGAAAAGCCTATTAAAATGAAAGATGGTTCTGAACGTAAATTCATCAATGATTACGATAAAGTAATTATGCGTGGTTACTGTGAAAAAGATGATACCAGAATTGGTTTTGGTGAAGTTTCTACAGAGTTGTTGCCTGTTTACAATCCGAAGAAAAAGAAATAATTGCAATACTAAATTAGTAAATATAACTCGAAGATAGTCAGTAATCTATCTTCGAGTTTTTTGTTTGGCATCATATTTGAATTCTATATAGAAATAACAATTAAAATCCAGAATTATGAAGCAATTACTACTTACAACAGTACTTCTTCTGGTACTAACATCATGTAGCGGAAGAAAACAAATTGAAAAAGCAATCACTCATGGAAACTATGACTTAGCAATTAATGACGCGTTACGAAAACTCGAAAACAATAAAGATAAAAAGCGAAAGCAGGACTATATCGTCATGCTTGAAGATGCTTATTATAAAGTTTTAGAAGAAGACTTACAAGATCTTGAACATCTAAAAAAGGATGGGAATCCAGAGCAATTCAAAACAATTTATGAAATCTATTTAGATTTAGATGAAAGACAAAATGCAATAAAACGTGTTTTACCTTTAAAAATAAATGGCAAAACACTAAATCTAAAATTCAATAACTATACGTCTGAAATTGTGGATTACAGATATAAAACTTCTGATTATTTAATTGAAGAAGGGATTGCCTTATTAGATTCTGAAGATAAATACAATGCTAGAAAAGCATATGATATTTTTAGTTATATAGAACAAATTAATCCAAACTTTGAAGACACTAGAAGTTTAATTACTGAAGCGCATCAAAAAGGAACAGATTATATTATGGTATCTATTGAAAACCAAACCTATCAATTTATTCCTCAGCAATTAGAAGTTGATTTACTAAACTTTAGCACTTATGATTTAAATAAATTTTGGACTGAGTATCACATAGATGCTGATCAAAACATTAATTATGATTATATCATGCAATTACAATTAAAGCAGATTAATATTTCACCTGAACAAGTAAACAGAAGTGAAGAATTGAAGCAAAAAAACATTGTAGATGGTTGGGAATTTAAAAAAGATAGACAAGGCAATTTTGTAACCGATAGTCTTGGCAACAAAATAAAAATCGATAAAATCATTAATGCAAAGGCTAGGTATACTATTGTAAATCAACTCAAATCAACTCATGTTTTAGCAGATGTTGTCTTTACAGATTTAAGATCGAATCAGACATTAGATGTATTTCCAATTGACAGCGAATTTATTTTCGAACACAGTTATGCAACCTTTAGAGGTGATGAAAGAGCTTTAAATCGATCAGAATTAGAATTAACAAAACGCAACCCTTTATATTTCCCAACAGATGCACAAATGGTTTACGATACTGGCGAAGATTTAAAGTCAAGATTAAAAGATGTTATCAATTCGTATCGAATTTGAGAACAAGTCCATTTAAACTAAAAAAAACTCCATAACAAAAATTGTTATGGAGTTTTTTGTAATTTTAAATTCCGTTGAAAAAACTTTTTTTTTCACGCAACCATTTATAAGAAAATTCATCTATAAAGAAACTCTAACGCATTAACTATGAAAAAATTAGTCCTTTTTATCTTGATTTCTTTATGTTCTTTTTTTTGTTTTTCACAAGATCCAATTGTTTCTTTAAAAAATGCAAATTCTAGTTTTTCTGTAATTGAGGGAAACACTTACGAATTTACTGTAAGCATCAACCTTATAGCTGCTACAGATGTTATTATTGATGTAACAACAATTTCAAATACAGCAGACAATAGTGATTATACTCCTATTTCAACAACAGTTACAATTCAAGCTGGTCAACTAAATAGTAATATATTGTCTATTCCAACAACCAATGACGCTATTATTGAGTTACCTGAAAGCTTTGCCATTGATGCTACAGTTACCAGTAGCAATACACAAAATTCTTTTACAAAAAGATCAATAGGTATCTGGGATAATGATAAAACACCAACTCTTAGGTTACCAACGGCATATACAATAAATGAGGGTCAAAGTAGAGCTTATACTTTCTATTTAAGTAATCCTTTTAATTCTGATGTCACTATAGATTTTACTACTATTTCTGGTTCAGCTGATAGTTCTGATTATAACGAAATAAATACATCAGAAACTATCGCAGCGGGTGAAATCTCAGTGGTATTAAATATATCTACTATCCAAGATGGTCTTGTAGAGTTAGATGAAACCTACACAATTAATGCTACGATTACCTCTGGAAATACTACTAATAACTCCAACACATTCATAACAACTATTATTGATGACGATACAACACCTACATTACTACCTTTTCATGATTATCAAATATCTGAAGGAAATACCTCTTCACTTTTCCTGAGCCTTAGTAGACCTTTCAATACTGATATAGATTTACAACTTACAACCTCAAATGGAACCGCTGATAACTCAGATTATACTGCTATTAATGAGACAAGAACAATAACAGCAGGAGTAACTGGGATCTGGTTTGAAGTTCCTACATCTGATGATTCATTAGATGAACCTGTTGAAAATTTCAATATTACGGCAACTGTAACCTCAGGAAACACTACAAATACTATAGCATCTGGAACAGTAGATATTATTGATAATGATGGCATACCAGATGTACTTATAATTTCTGTTCCAACTCCAACTAGTATTGGAGACAGCATAGATGCTGAGGAAGGATATCCAATAAAATTTTATGCAAGATTAACACATTCAAGTCCAATGGATACAGATATCGTCATAACTACAACTGATGGTTCTGCAGATAATACAGATTATACAACATCTATACTTACTCATACAATACCTGCCGGACAAGTCATCAGTTTTAGTGAAGAATTAAGTTATCCTACAATTTTAGATCAGTTAGATGAAAGTGAAGAAAATCTTTTTATTACAGCAAATATTACTTCAGGCAATACCTTTGATACTAGCTATTCAAAAGAAGCTTTTATATTAAATAATTACGGTCTTAATGCCCAACCAGATGAGGTTATTTCAGTGTTACAAGTTGGCACAACATTTCAAATTCTAGATAATGATACATTTGAAGGACTACCAGTAATACCAATCAACCCAATTGTAAGTTTAATTGAAACAAATGCAATTGGAGTAACATTAGATCCTTCTGGATTGCTATCTATTCCTACTAACGTGCCTTATGGAGCTTATAGTTTTGATTACGAAATGTGTAACTCAGCTAATCCAGATAATTGTGATACTGCTACTATAAATATTCGCATTATAAGTCCCCTCGAGGCTTATGCAGATATGAATTATGTAGACTTTAATGGTGATGGTTTTATAAGTGTAGGTGATATTATTGAATATGACTTTTTAATATCAAATATTGGAAATACTGATATTACAAATATTTATCCAGATGTGTTTTTTTCTACTTTTGAAATTCTTGGCGGACCATTGGCTAATTTATCTCCAGGACAAACAGACACTACAACATTTACTGCTACGCATATTATAACACAAAATAATATTAATTTTGGTTATGTAGATAATTTGTTAGATGGTTATGGAGTAGAATTCGAAGGCACTTATTATGGTGATGAAGTTTCATCTGGTCCTATACAACCCAATCTATACTATGAATTAATGCAATCTGACGGCTTAAAATTAAATGCCTTTGTGGATACAAATGGAAACGGCACACAAGAAAGTGATGAAATTAATTTCCCTTTAGGTGAATTTGAATATGAAGTTAATAACGATGGTATTCTTCGTTACTTATATGTTTCACCACATTATCTTTATGAATCTGATCCAAGTACAACCTACGATTTAAATTATGTTGTAGATAATGATTATACTTCAGTAAATACAACTTCTTCAAATTATTCTAATGTATCTGTCCTAACAGGTTCTGGTATTACAGAATATAATTTTCCAATAACTGCATCAGCTTATGATGATTTATCTATAAGCATTTATTCTTGCCTTAACAACCCTGTACCTGGATTCAACTATACTAATTATATTACTTACACAAATAATTCTAGTGAAGTTATTAACTCAGGAACGGTAAATTTCGCAATGGACGATGTATTTACATTAATAGAAACATCTCCAAACGACGTTACTATTAATACTGCAGGTTTTAGCTATAACTTTTCAGATCTTGAACCTTATGAATCTAGAACTATTTTTGTAAAAATGGAAGTTGCAACAATACCTACTGTAAATTTAGGTGACCTAATAACTAATTCTGCTGATATTGAATTATTACCTGGAGATATTAATCCTACAAATAACACTTCTAGTTTGACTCAGACCATTGTTGGTTCTTATGATCCAAATGATGTTACAGAACGTCATGGTCCTGAGATTATTCATTCAGAATTTACAACAGACGACTACCTAACCTATACCATTCGTTTTGAAAACACCGGAACTGCAAATGCCATCAATATAAGAGTTGAAGATCTTCTTGATGAACAACTTGATGAATCGACACTTAAAATGGTAAATGCTAGTCATCAATATACTTTAGAACGTGTTGGAAAGGATCTAGAGTGGAATTTCTTCGGAATAGATTTACCACCTTCAGAAGATGATGATTCTCCAATTGGTCATGGTTACATAACTTTTAAAATTAAACCTTTTCCAGATTTTGCAATAGGTGACATCATACCTAATACTGCTGAAATTTATTTTGACTTTAATCCAGCTATCGTCACTAATACTTGGACTACTGAGTTTGTAGAAGAAAATTTAAGTGTGACTAATTTTTCATTTGAGAGCTTAAAAATACATCCAACACCTACTAAAAACACGCTGTACATAAAAAATAATACACTTATTGAAACGATAAAGGTCACCTCTATTCTTGGACAACAAATTATGACCAAAGAAATTAATGACAGAACTGCTAATGTAGATTTGAGTGAAATAGATAGTGGCATCTATTTTGTAACATTATCGAGTAATGGAAATGAAAAAACGGTCAAGATTATTAAAGAATAATTTTGCATATATATTATTCTAATTGTATTTCCAATACACTAATTTTTAATTAGTCGTTTGGAAATTGTTACTTGATTGGTTCTTATTTCTACTAAGTAAATACCTCTAGATAAATTTCTAATATCATAACGATTATTCAAAATGGATTCATTTGAAAAACTTAATAGTTTTTTTCCTTCTATATTATATAACCTGACACTTTCAATCGCTTCCGAAGTTTTCTTTTTCAATGAAAAGTAAGACTTTACAGGATTTGGAAATAATTTATGAGTAAAATCTACTTTAGAAAATACGCTAGTTTCTAAAGTAGCGGTATTCAATTTTCTCAATTCTGTGCCATAAACAGCATCTGTAGATCCAAAATACAATTCATTATTAAATACTGTTAAACCATAAGGCAAACTACTTCTACATATACCAGGAAAGATATCATATAAACGTTGTGTACCATTTTCTGTTCCATCAGTAATCCATAGTTCAATATCGCCATCAGAATCGGTAGCTTGAAATAATAATTGACCATCAAACACTTGCATATGCAAAGGACTAGAACTTCCATTGGTGTTAATTTCTTTAACTATTACGGTACCACTATCTGTCCCATCAGTTTTCCATAACTCATAATTAAAAGTCGCGTCATTGGCTCTAAAATACAATTCATTATTATAAACTTGCAAATTACTTACACCATTATAATTTGAAGTAGTGTTTATGTTTTTCACCATTATAGTCCCTAATTCTGTTCCATCAGTTTTCCATAATTCATTTCCAGTTCCATCATCAGCTCTAAAATAGAGCTCATCATTCATTTCTTTTAAATATATTGGAAAAGAAGAATTGATACCTGGTCTTATATCTTTTATCATCATCGTTCCTGCATCTGTACCATCTGTTTTCCATATTTCTCCACCATAATCATCATGATTTGCAACAAAATAAAGTTCGCCATTAAACTTAACCCAAGGCAGTAAAACTCCAGCAGCATCTCCAGGATTGATATCTTTTAACATAACTGCATCATCTGTATTTCCATCACTAACCCAAAGTTCATCATCATTTTCAAATTGTTTGACATTAAATAGTATTCTTCCGTTTACTTCTTGAACTGAATTGATATAGCGCTCTCCAGAATAATTATCTCCTCCAAATAATCGTATTGTTCCATATTCTGTACCATCCGTCTTCCATAATTCATCATCAAATTCACCATCAACTGCAGAAAAATAAAGATATTCATCAATGACATTATGAATGACAGGATAACTGTCTGCGGTAATTGTATTTACATCCTCAATTAATTGTGTTCCCATAGAACTGCCATCCGAAGTCCAAAGCTCTATTCCCGATAATTCCTCATTAGCAGAAAAAACGAGTTCTCCATTTAACTCAAAAGGTATTGAAGGGCTACTATTATCCACTCCAACATTTATATCTTTAAATATAGTTGTACCTGCCAAAGTACCATCTGTAGTCCAAAGTTCATTACCTTCTATAGGGTTTTCTGCTGAAAAGTAAAGTGTTCCATTATAAACATAAAAAGAATCTGGATTAGAACTTAAATCACCAACATTAATATCTTTTAATAGTGAAGTACCAGAAGTTGAACCATCACTAATCCATAGCTCTTGACCATTAACATCATCATTTGCAGAAAAATAGGCGTTTCCATTATAAGAAGTTAACTGTGTTAGCGAAGAAGAATTCGTGGAATTATTAACATCCTTAACTAATACTGTACCTGAAGATGTACCATCACTTTTCCATAAATCACCAGAGATGTCAAAAAATAAAACGCCATTGACATCAACATACGATAAAAAACTTAAACCGCTATTTCCAGAACTAGAAGCAATATTCTTTACCATTATTGTTCCAGATTCTGTTCCATTCGTTTTCCATAGTTCTTTTCCGCTAGAACCACTGTATGCAGTAAAAAACAACAAACCATTACTTACTATCAAGCCATTAGGATTACTACCAACAGTTCCTGATCTTATATCTTTTACTAAAACGGTTCCAGCTTCTGTCCCATCACTTTTCCATAGCTCTCTTCCTGATGAAGAGTTAGCCGTAAAATAGATTTCATTATTATAAAGCGTTAGATGCCTAACAAACGCATTAGAAGATTCATTATATACATCCTTGAGCATAAATGTACCTGCAACAGTTCCATCTGATTGCCACAATTCTTGACCATTAATTCCATCATCTGCAAGAAAAACAGATAATCCATTAGAGAATTTAACAAAGTTAGTTGGTGTGCTTGACCCACATCCAATTTGTATGTCTTTAATAAATGCAATTTCAGAATTAGAATTATTAATCACATACAGTTCTGAACCTAGAAGACCATTATCAGCTGCAACATAACCATCAACATTATAACTATTACTACCATTTAAAATAGAACTATTCTGTGTTGAAGTATATACATCTTTAACAATCTGTACTTGAGCAACTACTACAACCTGAAATATAAAAGCTATAATGAAAGTAACTTTTCTCAAAATGTTGTTTTTTTTATATACTACTCTAGAACTAGTTTTAAGTCAATGACAATATATAGTTGAGTCTTAATATTTTATACAAATATACTCAAATCAATCTCATTAATCGCTCCATGAGCAGCATGAGCAACTGTTGTTCCGTTTTTTATAATTAGGATTTGTGGTGATTGATGCATCACTTGAAATTTATATCCTATTTCATTAGACACATCACGATGACTCAATAAGTCTAAATAGTATAGATCTAGATTAGCATCTACATCATACATGCTAACAAATTGATTCATAACCATACTACTTATACCACAACGTGTCGAATGTTTAAAAACAACTTGAGTCTTCGTTTTAGAACTTTGCGCTATCTCTTCTAATTGAGAGACATTTGTTAAAGCTTGCCAAGGCAATAATTTTTCTTCTTTTGGTTCAGACGAACCGAATATGTTTTTTAAAAATCCCATAGATATCATTTTTTCATTCTAACTCATGCAGAACTTCTTTCAAATGCATAAGTCGTATCTTTAATTCAATCTTACAAACTGACTAAAAGTCACGCTGCTACACGCTAAATCAGACATTTTGTCGTTTACGTCTAACATTTTACGATTGGTAAGGTTATTGACTTAATGCTATCGTAAAATACTAATAAAAAAATTACTATATACTTATGAATTTTAATAATTATACCATAAAATCTCAAGAGGCAATCCAGCAAGCACAACAACTTGCTCAAAGCTTAGGACACCAACACATAGAAAATGAACATATTATAAAAGCCATTTTTGAAGTAGATGAAAACGTATTGCCATTTATACTAAAAAAGTTAAACGTTAATGTTGATGTTTTAAAATTAGCATTAGATAAACAACTCGAAAGTTTCTCTAAAGTTTCTGGTTCAGACATTATGCTGTCTAGAGATACAGGAAAAACACTTAATGAAGCATCAATCATTGCTAAAAAAATGAATGATGACTATGTATCAATTGAGCATTTAATTCTTGCTGTTTTTAAATCGAAGAGCAAAATTGCTCAGATGTTAAAAGACCAAGGCGTTACCGAAAAAAGTCTAAATGCCGCAATTGACGAATTACGTAAAGGTGATCGGGTAACATCACAAAGTCAAGAAGAAACTTATAATTCGCTTAATAAATATGCTAAGAATCTAAACCAATTAGCTAAGGACGGAAAATTAGATCCTGTCATTGGTCGTGATGAAGAAATTAGACGAATCCTTCAAATTTTATCACGAAGAACAAAGAACAATCCCATTTTAGTTGGAGAACCAGGCACAGGTAAAACAGCTATTGCAGAAGGTTTAGCACACAGAATTATAGATGGAGATATTCCAGAAAACCTTATAGATAAGCAAATCTACGCCTTAGATATGGGAGCATTGATTGCTGGTGCTAAATTTAAAGGAGAATTTGAAGAACGATTAAAAGCAGTCATCAAAGAAGTTACAAATAGTGATGGTGATGTTGTTCTCTTTATTGATGAAATCCACACACTTGTAGGTGCTGGAGGAGGACAAGGCGCCATGGATGCAGCAAATATTTTAAAACCTGCATTAGCGCGAGGTGAACTACGTGCAATAGGCGCAACAACACTTGATGAATACCAAAAATATTTTGAAAAAGATAAAGCCTTAGAGCGTCGTTTCCAAAAAGTAATGGTAAATGAACCCGATACTGAAAGTGCTATTTCTATCTTAAGAGGAATTAAAGAAAAGTATGAAACACATCATAAAGTTCGAATTAAAGATGAAGCGATTATTGGTGCTGTTGAACTTTCAGAACGTTATATTACGAATCGTTTTTTACCAGATAAAGCTATTGATTTAATGGATGAAGCTGCTTCAAAATTACGAATGGAAATCAATTCAAAACCAGAAGAGTTAGATGTTTTAGATAGAAAGGTAATGCAACTTGAAATTGAGATTGAAGCCATTAAGCGTGAAAAAGATGAAGTGAAATTAAAATCCCTTCGTTCAGATTTAGCAAATCTAAAAGAAGAGCGAAACGAACTTAATGCTAAATGGAAAAGTGAAAAAGAAGTCGTTGACAACATTCAAACAACAAAATCAAACATAGAAGACTATAAGCTTGAAGCTGAACGAGCAGAACGTGAAGGCGATTATGGTAAAGTAGCCGAAATTCGTTATGGAAAAATTAAAGAAGCTCAAGAAACACTGGAAACTCAGCAAGCTTTACTCTCTAACCAAAAAGAAAATGCTTTAATCAAAGAGGAAGTTACATACGATGATATAGCTGAAGTTGTAGCAAAATGGACAGGAATTCCTGTGACTAAAATGCTTCAGAGTGATCGTGAGAAACTTCTAAACCTTGAAAAAGAATTACACAAACGTGTTGTCGGACAAGAAGAAGCTATAGTTGCTGTAAGTGATGCTGTGAGAAGATCAAGAGCAGGATTACAAAATCCGCAAAAACCAGTAGGTACTTTTTTATTCTTAGGAACAACAGGTGTTGGTAAAACTGAATTAGCAAAAGCTTTAGCTGAATACTTGTTTGATGATGAAAATGCAATGACAAGAATTGACATGAGCGAATTTCAAGAAAGTCATAGTGTAAGCAGATTAGTAGGTGCTCCTCCTGGATATGTAGGATATGATGAAGGCGGACAATTAACTGAAGCAGTGAGACGTAAACCCTATTCAGTTGTGTTACTAGATGAAATTGAAAAAGCACATCCTGATACTTTCAATATCTTATTACAAGTATTAGATGAAGGACGATTAACAGATAACAAAGGCCGTGTTGCCGATTTTAAAAACACGATTATCATTATGACATCCAATATGGGAAGTCACATTATACAAGAACGTTTTCAAGCGACTAAAGATATCGATTCTGCTATGGAAGCTGCTAAAGTTGATGTTTTAGCCTTATTAAAGCAAAGTGTTCGTCCTGAGTTTTTAAACCGAATCGATGACACTATCATGTTCACGCCTTTAAGCAAAGACAATATTAAAGAAATTGTTGGATTACAATTAAAAGGTGTTCAAAAAATGATTGCAAAACAAGGCATCACATTTGATGCAACACCAGAAGCGATGAGCTATCTAGCAGAAAGAGGTTACAATCCAGAATATGGAGCAAGACCTGTAAAACGAGTGATTCAAAAAGAAGTTTTAAATGCTTTAAGTAAAGAAATTCTATCTGGAAAAATAACAACAGATAGCATTATATTACTGGATGCTTTTGATGACAAATTGGTGTTTAGAAATGAAGCGAGTTTTGTTACAGAAGAAATTTAAAATCTATTGTAACAAAATCTAAAAGAAAGAGTCCTTATAATGGTTGGTTAGTTGAAAAGCAATGCGAATTTTAGAAATAAAATAAGCGTTGCTTTTCTTTTTGCAAATAGGTGTAAATTAAAACCAATAATCATACACGATATTTGCTTTAAAAAGAAAAACGAGCCTAAATAGACTCGTTTTTTTATAATAATTTTTAATCAGTTATATGCTTAAAACCTCATTCCTACACCTAAACCTACAAGAATCGGATCAACATTAACTTCTACTTTATTTGAATTGTCATTGTTAGCAGTAATATCTGTTTTCAAAAACATTTTTTTTAGATCTAAATTTATAAACCATTTATCATTTATACTATAATCTGCTCCTAATTGGAGAGAATGTCCAAGTGCGCTTTCAAATTCAAGAGATTCTAAATCACCAGCATCCTCACCATAGAAAATAGAGTAAACCATTCCAGTTGCAAAATAGGGCTTAAACTTGCCGAAATAAAAATGGTATTGAAAATTAATATTTAATGGTATCATTGAAACAGATCCTAAATCTGATCCTTCATCAATTTCTATATTATGCTTAGATGTTGTTAGCATCAACTCAGCAGAAAAGTTTTTAGTCAAAAAATAGGTGATATCAACTTCTGGAGCATATGTCGAAGAAAAATTAACATCAACATTATTAATACCATTGTGCCTATTATAAGGCGAAGGTGCAATATAAATTGCTCTAACACGAGCCTGCCATTTACTATAATCATCATTAGACGCTGTATCATCTTGATTAGATGTTGTTTCCTCTTGTGCTTGTGTGTTGAAAGTAAATATGCATGCTAGAATAGCACTAAAAATAATTTTTTTCATAAGAATTAATAGTTTAATATTTAACGCAATATATGTGATTTAATATGTAATGCAAAATAATGTAAGTAACTCCATTAAATAGTAATGAATTATTACGATAAATAATAAATAATACAACTAACAATATACCAATTGGTATATTTTGTATATTTGTAATGTGTTAACAAAATCAGAACATACAAAACTTCATATTTTAAAGACTGTAGCACCTATTTTTAATAAAAATGGTTACGCTGCAACAAGCATGAGCGACATTACCAATGCTAGTGGATTAACAAAAGGAGCAATATATGGACATTTCAAAAATAAAGAAGTTCTTTCTATTTCAGCATTTAAATACAATGTAAAACAGATGATGTCTAAAATTTCAGATCACTTATCACGTAGCAACTCACCAATTCAAAAACTATATTTAATTTCAGACTTTTACAGAAACTATTATGAATTTAGTAAGAAGCTTGGTGGTTGTCCTGTTTTGAATATTGGAGTTGATGCTAATAATCAAAATACATTATTATTAGAAAACGTTAGAATTGTAATCGAGAAGATTCAAGATCAAGTAGCAACTATAATAGAAAATGGCATTGAAATTGGAGAAATATCTTCAGAAATTAATGCAATGCAATATGCAAAACGATTAGACACTTTAATTCAAGGAGCAATATTCATGACTTATACTATGAATGATGAGTTTTATATGAAAGACACCATGGATCAAATTGACCATATGATATTAACAGAAATGAAAGCATAAAAAAATTTAATTTTTAATATACCAATTGGTATATTTCGAAAACAAACAAAAAATGAAATTATCTAAAACAGTATCGAGTTTAGCAACAATCAGATTTCAAGATTGTGATCCTTTTAATCATTTAAACAATGCGAGTTATATCAATTACTTCATGAACCATCGTGAAGATCAACTTATTAAAGCATATGATATTGATATTTATGAGATGGCGAGAAAAACAGGAATAAGTTGGGTGTCTAGCAGTAATCAAATCGCATACATTAAACCTGCCTTTTTAATGGAGAAAATCACTATCGAATCACAATTAATTGCATTTAATAACAGTAATTTAAAAGTAGAAATGCGCATGTACAATTCAGATAAGACAAATCTTAAAGCTATCATTTGGTGTGGATTCACTCATTTTAATTTACTAAAACAGCAAAAAGAAGCTCATGCAGAAGAATTCATGTCTTTGTTTAAATCTATACTCAATCCGATTGAAGAATTACAATTTGAAAAAAGAGTAACTCGTTTAAAGTTTGGAGAAAACGCTATGACATAGTACGTAATTCGCTTAATTTTTATTCATTTATATACCGATTTAAAATCTCAATTTTTGTACAAATTCTAAGTTAGATAACTTGCTTTTTACTAAATAGTTATAATTTTCACATAAAAGTATTCGATGAACTGCACAATAAAAGCAAAGTTTTAACATTAGTATTAATATATAAATATTAACTTTGAATTGCTATTAATTCCAACACGACTTTAGGACAATAATTTATTTTGTCTAAAAGTTAATCCCTCAACTTAAAGAGAGTTTTTAAGTTATTTTCAAATACCTACTAAAGAATACCATGGAATTAAATAAATACATAGACCATACTTTATTAAAGTCTACAGCCACTGAAAGAGATATTATCGATCTTTGTAATGATGCAAAAAAGCACAGATTTTACTCGGTTTGCGTCAACAGTAGTTATGTACCTCTTGTAAAACAATTATTAAAAGGAACCTCAATAAAAATATGTACTGTTGTAGGTTTTCCTCTTGGAGCAAGTGCTACAGAAGCTAAAGTTTTTGAAGCAAAACAAGCTATTGAAGCTGGAGCTCATGAAATCGATATGGTCATTAATATTGGTTTTTTAAAGAGTAAAAACTACGTTGAAGTCTTTAAAGATATAAGTGATGTTAAGCTAGCAATTGGCAGAACACCACTTAAAGTTACAATTGAAATAAGCGAATTATCAAAAAACGATATTGTTAAGGCATGTGAAATTTGTTTAGACGCCAAAGCTAACTTCGTAAAAACTTCAACTGGTTTTTCAAAAAGTGGAGCTACGCTTACTGCAGTTAAAATCATGAAGAAAACTCTAAAAAATCATGCAAAAATAAAAGCTCTTGGAGGAATTGATGATTATGAAACAGCTAAAAAATATATAGATATTGGAGTTGAACGGCTAGGTACTTTTTCAGGAATTGAAATCGTATCAAATAAAATTATCAACCAAAATATGAATTAAATTTTCTATTCGATGTTTTCACATCTGTATAATGATTTTCTAAGCCAATTCTAAAGCGATTTTCATCATATCATTAAAAGATTGCTCTCTTTCCAGAGAACTTGTACCTTCTCCTGTAATTATATTATCACTAACTGTAAGTACTGAAAGTGCCTTTACACCAAATCGTTTAGCTAATGTGAATAGGATTTGTGTTTCCATTTCTACACCAAGAATCCCTTGTTTTTTCCATTTTTCCCATCGATTTTCTCTAGTATCATAAAACGTATTCGTACTAAATACAGAACCTTGATACGTTTTGATATTCATAGATTTTGCAGCATTGTAAGCTTTAAGCAATAAATCAAAATCAGCTGTAGCTGCATATTGCATGCCTTCGAAATACAAGCTATTAGCATCACAGTCTCCAGAAGCACTCATGGCTAAAAGTACTTGCCCTAAATTGATATCTTCTTGAATTGAACCACAAGTACCGACTCTAATCAAATTTTTCGCTTTATATGTTGTAATGAGTTCATTCACATAAATAGAAGTACTTCCCATTCCCATTCCTGTACCTTGTATAGACACTCTGTTTCCATTATAATAACCAGTAAACCCAAGCATTCCTCTAACTCTATTATAACACACAGCATCATCTAACATTGTTTCTGCTACATGCTTTGCTCTTAATGGATCTCCTGGCAAAAGTACCGTTTCGGCTATATCGCCAACTTTAGCCTCTAAATGTATACTACTCATATTCTAATTTTATTTTTAATTATTTTTCATTATTCGGAGCTCATAAATTAAGCACCATAAGGAATCCAAATATTTTTAATCTGACTTGCATTTTTAAGAAATTCTCCTCCTTCGCCTTGTGCTTTATCTAACCAATTTCTATACTTGCCGTAATTCACCCAAGTGCGTTTCATATTATCCGCTGATAATAATTCCATATCCTTACAACCTTCTTTACTACCAAAATACCAAATAGCGTCTACGTCATCATGCTTTGCTAATACCTGTGCTAATTCATCTTTATGTCCTGTGACAATATTTACGGCACTACCTGGTACATCTGATGTTTCCAAGATTTGATAAAAATCAGTTGCAGAAAAAGGTGATTTTTCAGAAGGCACTACCACCACATTGTTACCCATAGCAATCGCTGGAATTACAGTAGATATGAAACCTAATAGCGGAAAATCATCAGGACAAATAATTCCCATCACACCAAAAGATTCTGGCATTGCCAAAGTCACGTTTCGATGAATAGTATGATGTACATGTCCATCATATTTATCTGCTAACGCTGCATAAGTATAAATTCTTTCAATAGATAAATCCACTTCTTTTAATCCATCAGCTTTACTTTGATTGGTCATTTGAACAATTCTACTTGCAAATTCATCTCTACGAATTGCTAAGTTTTCTGCCAAATAATACAACACTTGTGCTCTTGAATGACCTGTCATATTGGTCCATTTACTACAAGAATGAGCTGCTTCAACGGCATTTCTAATATCTTTACGATTTCCTTTCGAAACTTCACCAATATAGCTACCATCAACACCGTTAACAACCTCACTATAGCCTCCATCAGGTCGAGATTGCTTGCCACCAATATACATTTTAGTCGTTCTATCTATTCCTATATTTGGTTCTGAATTTTGAACGCGTTTTAATTTTTGCTTTGATTGAGAAATAGGTTGGTCTGAAAACGACTCTTCAATTTTTGGTTTTAAATATTCCATTAAACCTTCCTTTCCTCCTTCTCTACCAAATCCAGATTCACGATAACCACCAAAACCAGCTGCAGCATCAAACACATTGGTACAATTAATCCAAGCAACACCAGCCTTTATTTGTGGAGCAATATCTAGAGCTAGATTAATATTTTCTGTCCAAATACTACAAGCCAAGCCATATCTGGTATTATTAGCCAATTTTACAGCTTCTTTATGAGATCTGAATGTCATTGCCACTAAAACTGGTCCGAAAATCTCTTCTTGTGCTATAGTTGCAGAAGGCGAAACATCAGTAAACATGGTTGGAGGAAAATAATAGCCTTCTTTTGGGCATGACCAAGATGGCTGATTTAATGTATTTCCTTCATCAATGCCTAATTTAACCATTTTTGTAATGGTATTAAGTTGCGCTTTATCGACAATGGCTCCTATATCAATACTTTTGTCTAATGGGTTACCTATTCTTAGGGTTTCCATTCTTGCTCTAATTTTTTTATAAAGTTTTTCTGCGACACTTTCTTGAACTAATAATCTTGAACCTGCGCAACACACTTGTCCTTGATTAAACCATATAGCATCAACGATACCTTCCACTACACTATCTAAATCTGCATCATCAAAAACGATAAAAGGTGATTTCCCACCAAGTTCTAATGACAATTTTTTTCCTGTTCCTGCTGTAGCTCGTCTTATCAGTTTTCCAACTTCAGTAGACCCTGTAAAAGCAATTTTATTGACATCCTTATGATTTACAATATCTGCTCCTGTCTTACCATGTCCAGTAATAATATTTACAACACCATTTGGCAACCCTATTTGTTCACAAATTTCGGCAAAAAGCAATGCTGTTAAGGAGGTTGATTCTGCAGGTTTTAAAACTACGGTATTTCCCATTGCAATAGCAGGTGCGATTTTCCAAGCCAACATCATTAATGGAAAGTTCCATGGAATAATTTGACCAATGACTCCAAGTTCTTTATAATCGCTTAATTCAGAATCTTTTAATTGTGCCCAACCTGCATGATGATAAAAATGTCTTGCTACAATTGGAATATCAATATCTCTGGTCTCTCTAATTGGTTTTCCATTATCCATTGACTCTAATACAGCAAACAGTCGAGAATGCTTCTGAATTTGTCTTGCTAAAGCATATAGATATCTAGCACGTTGATGCGATCCAATCTTCACCCATTCAGGCAAAGCCTTTTTAGCAGCAGCAACTGCTTTATTAACATCTGTTTCGTTGGCTTCAGAGATTTTTGCTAATTTTTCCTTGTTTGAAGGATTAATACTGTCAAAATACTCTTTAGATGAAGGAGCAACCCATGCTCCATTTATAAATAATTTGAATTTTCTTTTATGACTTTCTAAAAATTGAATGGCTTCATCAGTGCTTTCTGGAGCAGGACCATATGTCATTGTATTGTATATTTCTTTAATTTCCATGCGTTATATTATTTATGCCATTGGGTGTCTAAATGACGCTGAATATCGTCCAGTTACATAATGTTCTAATTGTCGTTCAATATCACCAAGTAAACTACTAGCTCCAAACCTAAATAAATCTGGATTTAACCATTCATCACCAAGTTCTTCCTTAATTAAAACCAACCAATTGATTGCTTGTTTCGCTTTACCAATTCCACCTGCTGGTTTAAAACCAACTTTATATCCTGTTAATTCATGATACTCTCTAATAGTTCTAATCATTACAAGGCTTACAGGAATTGTTGCATTCACTGGCTCTTTTCCTGTACTCGTTTTTATAAAATCTGAACCAGCCATCATGCTAACCCAACTTGCCTTGGCAACTTTCGTATATGTTGGGATTTCTCCAGTAGCTAATATGGTTTTCATATGGGCATCACCACAAGCTTTTCTACATGCAGATACTTCATCATATAATGTTTTCCAATCTGATCGTAATACCAAATCTCTACTAACTACGATGTCTATTTCAGTTGCACCAGCAGCTACAGATAATTCTATTTGCTTTAACCGTTCCTTAAGAGGAATATTACCAGCTGGAAATCCTGTTGATACAGCAGCAATTGGTATTGCACTACCTTTTAAACCTTTTTTAGCATCCTTAATAAAGTTATGATAAACACAAACTGCTCCTGTTTGGATATTTGCATCTTTCATTCCCATAGACTCTAATATGTCTAATCTTATTGGCGATTTTGCTTTTGCACAAAGTCTCAATACATTACTTTCGGTATCATCACCAGAAAGTGTCGTTAAATCGATACAACTCACAGCTTTTAACAACCAAGCCGCTTGCCATTCCTTCTTAACAGACCTTCTTCCACTTAATGTAGCAGCACGTCTTTCAACAGCACTTCTATTTACATTTATATCTTCAAATAGACTTGAATCAAATGGAATACCATCGTTTCGTTGATGCAGAGATTTCTGCGTCTTATTTGATGTCTTATTCTTCACCTTCATTTTTGTATTACTCATACAATTATTCGTTTAGTTTTATTCTATTTATAAAAATAACAATTCTTAAAGAATTTACCTTACTGTTTTAAGGATTAATGGGTTTGCTAAAGGTTTTTTATCAGCAAATTTATAGGCTAAAGTCATTAGTTCATTTGCTTTTTCAAAAGAGCCTTCATCATTGGAAAATAATTCAGCAAGTGAATCCCCTTTATTTACAAAATCTCCTATTTTCTTTTTTAGCACAATTCCAGCTCCAAAATCAATATTACTGGTTTTTGTTTCTCTACCTGCTCCAAGTTTTACTGAAGCTAAGCCTACGTCGAGTGCATTTAATTCACTTATATAACCTTGATGTTCGCTTTTGTAAGTTCTTGAATATTTAGTACTTGGCAATTGATCTGTATTTTCTACAGAATTAACATCGCCTCCTTGAGCTTTTACAAATTCTTTAAATTTATCAAATGCTTTTCCAGAGCTAATCAAGGTCTTTAATTTTTCTACAGCTTCCTCGTGATTTTTAGAAACGTTTCCTAAGACTAACATATGTCCACCTAATTCTAAACAGAGATCTGTTAAATCTTTTGGTCCTTTCCCTTTTAATGTATCAATAGCTTCTTTTACTTCTAGAGCATTTCCAATAGTATACCCAAGAGGTTCGCTCATTGAAGTAATTACAGCAATGACATTTCTATTCATCTTTTCGCCAATGTTAATCATCACTTTAGCCAATTCTTCAGCATCTTCAAGTGTTTTCATAAATGCACCATAACCAACTTTAAGATCAAGAACAATAGCATCTGCTCCACAAGCTAATTTTTTGCTCATAATACTAGACGCGATTAAAGACATATTATTTACGGTTCCAGTAACATCTCTCAGCGCATATAGTTTTTTATCTGCTGGAACTAAATTTGCATTTTGTCCACAAACAGCAATATTATGTTTTTTTACATTTTCTATAAATTCTTCTCTAGACATATCGACAGATAACCCTTTTATAGATTCCATCTTATCTAAAGTACCACCAGTATGTCCAAGTCCGCGTCCAGACATCTTAGCAACAGGAACACCTGCAGCTGCCACTAATGGTGCCAGTACCAAAGTGGTTTTATCACCAACTCCTCCAGTACTATGTTTATCCACTTTAATACCTTCAATTTGGGATAAATCAATTAATTCACCTGATCGCATCATCAAATCAGTCAAAATAGCAGTTTCAGTACTATTCATTCCTTTAAAATAAACAGCCATTAAAAAAGCAGAAATTTGATAATCAGGAATTTCTCCAGAAATAAACCCATCAATAATTGATGTTAATTCCTTTTTATTTAGCTCAAGACCTTTACGTTTTTTAACTATTAATTCAACCATAGTTGTGATATAATACGCTACATAAGTAGCATTTATACAAAGTTCAAAAAAAAAAGTCTAAAATAAAATGAAGTAGATTATCAAAAAATGTTAATCTAGATTAACATGATGATTATAGGTTGGTGTTTTTGATCTTACTTAAGAACTCTTTAGTAATACCAAGGTATGAAGCAACCATGTATTGTGGAATGCGTTTTTCAATTTCAGGATAGAGTTTTGTAAATTGTATATATTGATCTTTAGCAGAAAGACTAAACGTGGAAACAATTCTTTTCTGAGAAGCTACAAACGCTTGCTCTAAAATTAATCTAAAAAAGCGTTCTAATTTGGGTACTGCTTTGAATAAGTCTTCCTGATCTTCAAATGATAATTGTATCAATTCAGTATCTTCAATACATTGTACATTATAATCTGAAGGTTTTTGAGACACAAAACTTCCAATTTCAGAAGCCCACCAATTTTCAATTGAAAACATTACAATATGCTCTTCTCCATTATCGTCAACATAAAACGTTCTAGAACAACCAGAAATTATAAAACCACTATTTCGACAAACATCACCTTGTTGCACTACATATTGTCCTTTTAAATACTTTCGGATTGACACTTTAGAAAGTATGATTTCCTTATCTTCTTCAGACAGCGCAACGTAATTATTTATGAAGTTTATAAAATATTGTGATTTTTCTTCCATGGCATAAATGTATTAAAAAGGATATAAATTATTCTTCGTAAACACATCAAATTCAGAACTAAGTAATCTTTTATTTTAACAAACATTTTTGGCTGTTCATCAATTAACTATGTTATATTTGAGAGTTATCAATCATAATTGCATTTTAAATGAAAACGGTTTATCTAGTTCTACTTACCATTTTAATTACTATTCCTTCCTTTTCTCAAAAAAACACAAATGATTCAGAAATAAAATCAGAATCATGTACACCTAATTATTTCACACAAAAAGATCGTATTCATATTAAATTTGAAAAAATTTATCCTAAATCTCAATTATTATCATTAGACATGGAAACATGTAAACAAGATCCCATCAAAATTGAAGTTGTAGAAACATTCAATTCTCAAATAATAGCAACACTTTATCTTTTACAAAATAGTAATAAACTCAATCGTAATTAATATTATTTAAATGAAATACTTTCTAATCCTGGCCTTTGCTTTAAGTTTTATAATTCCAGTAAAAGCGCAAGAACAAACAAAACCTTCAACAACAACTTACTATTTAATTCGTCATGCAGAAAAAGATAGAAGCGATACAACCAATAAAAACCCTAATCTAAACGACGCAGGAACTAAAAGAGCGGAAAATTGGAGCAAAGTTTTTGAACACATCGATTTTGATGCTGTGTATTCAACTAAATATTATAGAACATATGAAACCGCTAATCCAACTGCTAAAACTAAAGGATTAGAGATTCAATTTTATGATCCAAGACAATTATATTCTGAAGAATTTGCTGAAGAAACTTATGGTAAAACCGTTTTAGTTGTTGGTCATAGTAATACAACTCCAGCTTTTGTAAATGCTATTTTAGGTGAAAAAAAATATGAAAATATAAACGACAATGATAACAGTTATTTATTTATCGTAACGATTTCTGAAGGCCATAAAATCGATCAGGTCCTAAAAATCAATTAACAGTTACATTCATTAATTCAATTTTAGATAGCAGTTTTAGTTGTCCGTTTTCAAATAATTTTGGCAATTCTGAAAGAGGAACAGTAGCATCTATCGGTTTATAATTGTTATAGTCTATAAATCGAACCTCATTAATATAGCGTTCGTTATATGCTTCCCTGAAACGCACACCTATTCCATCATCTTCAGCATAAGAATACGCGAGATAATCCAATTCGAAAGTTTTTGTATCTATCCAATATAAAAATACATCTTCATAATCTTCTCCACCTCCATCTTGGTTGAAAGTGACTTTTACTGTATGGTAGGTTTGTCCATTAATTTCAACATCATTCAAAAGTGATTTGTTAACCGCTTTATCATTCAATCCATAAGGCAAAATTGAAAAATAATGTACCGAATTCACAGAAGCTGAATATTTTACTTTCATAGAATCTTCAACAATAACAGGTGTCATATTACCTGTAAATCGTTCAAAACCATCATTTGTCAAAACATCAAAAATGGAATCTTTATTTGCTGTAACAGTTAAGCGATTTAATAAAAACCTTCCATCATTTCTAATTGCAGAATAGTGTTTGTCTCTAAAATCAAAATCAATAATAGAAGACGTAATTTTGTCTCCTCCTGAATGCTTTATAGCTGTATTGATAATTAATTCAGCGGATGGTTTTTCTGTTTCAACGTTTTTACAATTCAGAAGAAAAAAAGATAGAATTCCTAATATTACATATTTCATTTTGGCATATTTGATTCTTAAGTCGTAAAACTAATTCTTTAATAACAGTTAAAAATAATTACCTTTGTTCTCATGCAAAAACCAGTAAATATAAAGAACAAAAAAGCAAAGTTTGAGTACGAGATTCTAGATACGTACACAGCTGGTATTGTATTAACTGGAACTGAAATCAAATCCATTAGAGAAAGTCAAGCATCAATTGCTGAAAGCTTTTGTGAGTTTAATGATAAAGGTGAATTATTCGTTATAAACATGACCATTCAAGAATATGTTTATGGCAATTATTACAATCATAAACCAAAGGCTGAACGTAAATTACTACTTAATAAACGTGAACTCAAAAAACTTGAGAAAGAGGTTAACGTTAAAGGCAATTCAATTATTCCGTTGCGATTATTTGTAAATGAAAAAGGGCTGGCCAAACTAGACATTGCTTTAGGAAAAGGAAAAAAGTTATTCGATAAACGTGATACCATTAAAGATCGCGATAATAAACGAGATTTAGATCGTATCAAAAAAATTTATAACTAAAGTCATCTTTTTGGCATCGTAATTGTGTGAAAACATTTAACAATTACAATAGTTTTATTTATGATTGTTTAACAACCTCAATTTGTTAAAATGTCTAAGTTTGACAATTGTAAGGCAACCTTTTTAATAAAAAGTACGTCTTTATAATAAAGACACCATCAATCAATCAACCATATGAAAAAAATACGTCTCACCACACTTACATTATTATATGCATTTGTTTCATTTTCACAAATTAAAGGAACCGTTGCAGATACGAACAGCAAGCCCTTGCCATTTGTAAATATCTTTATCGAAAACACATACAAAGGCACAACCAGTAATGAAGAAGGAATTTATGAACTCAACATTTCAAAACCGGATACTTATACGGTTGTATTTCAGTTTTTAGGTTATAAAACAGTCAAAAAAACGGTGACCATTGAATCGTTTCCATTTAATCTTGATGCTGTTTTAGCTGACGAAGAAATCTCTTTAAATGAAGTCGTTGTTACTGCTGGAGAAAATCCAGCCAATATTATTATAAGACAAGCCATTGCAAAGCGAAAAGAAAATCTTGAAAAAATTAAAAGCTATAAAGCCGATTTTTATTCTCGTGGATTAATTAGAATTAAAGATGCTCCTGAAAAAATTCTCGGACAAGAGGTTGGAGATCTTGGTGGTGGTTTAGATTCTACTCGAAGTGGTGTGATCTATTTATCTGAAACCATATCAAAACTTGAATTTTTAAGGCCAAATAAGCTTAAAGAAAAAATTGTGGCATCTAAAGTAAGTGGCGATGACAAAGGATTTAGCTTTAATAATGCTATTGATGTAGAATTTGATTTATACTACAATACCATCGAACTTGGAAATCAAATCATTTCTCCAATTGCGAACAATGCATTTGGATATTATCGTTATACTTTAGAAGGTGTTTTCTATGATGACAGAGGGCATTTAATCAATAAAATTAAAGCGACACCTCGTCGTAAAAATGATCCTGTCTTCGAAGGGTTTATTTATATTGTAGAAGATCAATGGACCATCTACGCTGCCGAACTAGATATTACTGGTATTCAAGCGCGACTTCCAGCAGTTGACAAAGTGAAAATTACTCAAAATTTCGCGTATTCTGAACAAGGAAACCTTTGGACTAAAATTTCTCAAAATATAGATTTCAAATACGGCTTATTTGGAATAAAAGGAGATGGTCGTTTTACAGCTGTTTATAGTAATTATGTGATTAATCCAGGCTTAACACGTAAAGATTTCAGTAGAGAAATAGTCTCTTTTGCAGATGAAGCTAATAAAAAAGATTCTACATTTTGGACAGCAGTGAGACCTGTTCCATTAACTGATGAAGAAATCACTGACTATATCAAAAAGGATAGCATTCAAATTGTAAAAGATTCAAAAGTTTATAAAGACTCTGTAGATCAGGTTAATAACAAATTCAAATTTAGCAATATTATTGGTGGTTATACGTACAGTAATACTTACGAAAACTGGCGTGCAGGCATTACGTCTCCAATTGAAGCAATTAGTTTTAATACAGTGCAAGGCTGGAATGGAAATGTTGGTGGTTTTTACACCAAAAGCTTTGACGATTATAAGCGTTATTTTTCAGTAAATGGAAACATAAATTATGGTTTTAGCGATCATCGTTTGCGTGGTACATTATCTACAACGTATAAATTTAATGATACAAGTCGACCATTTTTAACTGTTTCTGGTGGAATTGAAGCTGCACAATTTAATGCTTCAAATCCAATTTCTAGATTTGAAAATACGATAGCATCGTTATACTTTGAAGATAATTATATGAAGCTTTACGATCGAAGTTTTGTTGAAGCTAACTTTTCTGAAGAGTTATTTAATGGATTTAGATTTTACACAACCTTAAGTTATGAAAGACGTAAAGCGCTTTTTAATACTTCTGAACAAGTATTTTTTCCTGAAGATGACGATGTGTACACAAGTAACAATCCGTTGAGTGAATCGGCATATGGTATTGCACCTTTTGAAACTCATAACATTGTTAAATTAAATGTGTTGGCACGAATTAATTTCGGACAAGAATATTTGAGTTATCCTGATAGTAAATACAACATTACTAAAGATAAAAATCCAACAGTATTACTTGGCTATGAAAAAGGATTAGGAGCAACAAATGATGATTATAATTTTGATCAAGTAAAAGCAAGAGTGTATCAATCCTTTAATGTCTCAAACAAAGGGCGATTTAGCTATAATATTAGAGCTGGAAAATTCTTTAATGCGGATGACATTTCCTTTGTAGATTTTCAACATTTTAACGGAAACCAAATTCATTTCAGTCAGCAAGGCAACTATACAGATGTCTTTAATAATCTAGGATATTATGATTTAAGCACAAATGATTCTTATTTAGAAATGCATGCTGAACATGATTTTAACGGGTTTATTTTAAGTAGAATTCCGTTATTGAAAAAACTGAATTTTAATTTGGTAGTTGGTGCTCATGCTTTAGCAACTCCAAACAACAAACCATATCAAGAATATACCATTGGTTTAGACAATATTGGATGGGGAAAATGGCGTTTCTTACGTGTAGATTATGTACGTTCTTACCAAAGTGGTTTTGTAAGTGATGCTGTTTTATTTGGACTAAAATTCTTTTAAAAACATAAGGTTTTGACAACTAATTTGATAAGACAAAAAAATTGGTTACAAATGTATTGGAAATGGCTTGTTCCAACAATTGTTATGATTTTATTATTAGTTATTTTCTTTTCTTCAGGAATGAATAAAGTTGCATCAGATTTAACAATAGCGTATTCAGATACTGAATTATATAATAATGCTCTAGAAAAAGTGAAAGCAAATGAATCTGCTCTTAATATTTTAGGAGAGATTCAACCTATTGACAAACTTGCTATTTTAGAGGGTCAAGCTAACTATTCTGAAGATAATTCTTCTGTAAAAACGTCCATAAGAATTGTTGGAACCAAAGGAAATGCTAAATTAGATATCATTGCAAATAAAGTGAAAAATGATTGGGTTTATAAAACTATCAACATAAGAATTAAAAAACCGAAAGACAAAAAGCAAACTATAGTTATTGTTTCAGAAAACTAAAAGCCTTAGTGTTTAATTAGTTTAAACGTTTCTTGTAATCCTTCAGAAGAAACTCTCATAAAATATAAACCTGAAGATAAACTTGACGTATCAATCTGAGATAGGTTTTTATACTGAGCAATTAACTTTCCGAAGCTATCATAGAGCTTAACATTAAATTCATACAACTGAGATTCAATAGTTAAAACATCTTGAAACGGGTTTGGACCAACAAAAACTTTCAAATTATCATTTTCAGTAACACTCAACAAATCACATTCTGGATTTACAGTAGATGACGTTGAAAAAACACCATTTATTACAGACCAGTTTTCCCAAACAACACCTTGAGAATTTGACCAATCTGTTAAGTCGATATAATTTTCTGCACTATAGAGTCCAGGTATTTTGGCTACTTTAATCGCTTCACCTCCTTGGTTCCATGTTAATGCTTGTCCATCAACACATGTTTCTGGCATAAAATCGTCAATACAATTAGACTGTAAAAAGTATGCAAACTCAGGATAGTCAGGATATTCTCCATAGACATAAGCGCGACCTATATTATCGATACAGACTGCTGTATATTCATTACAAGCAATACCAAAAGCACGCGTATTATTATCCGTTGCATAACGAGCTAAAAACGCAGCATGTCTTGCACGTCTGTCTGGATCATCATAATGTGTATCTGTAATCACATGTTCTAAAAATGGAATCTCTAAAAAATCATTATAACCCAATTTCATTCGATTATGATATGGATTTGATAAGGCTTGAGCATTGGTTACTGTTCCGTTTTCTGCTGAAAAATATGCACCACCTAAAATTGCCATTCCAGCACTTGTACCACCAATTACACCTCGTTTTGTATTTATAAAACTGTTTAGCGTGTCTTCCATATCGTTATCCTTAAAATAACTCACATAATCAAATTGATCGCCTCCAGCGAACCAAATCGCTTCAGCATTAGCCACTTTTTGAAGTACATAAGGATTTGTTGCTCCAGCTTCGTTATTGATTACAAATGTGGTGACAGAATTAATTGTCACTCCTAAATCAGAGTAAAAATAATCGTTATAGCCATCACTTCCTGAAGCTCTTAAAACCACAACATCTCCTCCATTAGCTTTATTTAAAAACCAAATCATAGCATCATCATTTTCACTCGCTCCTCCCATCATACATATACCAAATTCATGGTTTGTAGATATATCTGTAGCACTTCCAGTGGTATATTCGGTATAATTTTGTGCAATTATAATCTGAGTGAATACTACAAATAGTAATGTAATTTTTTTCATAGTCTAATTCTTATCTTCTAATAAAGGAACAAATCGAAATTCACCAAACTCATGTTGCTCAAATTCCTTTGGTCCTTTTCTAATAAATAAAGTCATAATTTGTACAGCATCACCAACTGGAATCACTAAACGCCCTCCAATTTTTAACTGACTTAATAAAGGCTTCGGAACAAAAGGTGCACCAGCAGTAACAATAATACTGTCAAATGGTGCTTCAGCTTTCAAACCAATATAGCCATCTCCAAAAATGAGTTTCTTTGCTCTATAGCCTAATTTAGGTAAAAACTTACTTGTCTTTTTATAAAGCTCATGCTGACGTTCAATACTAAATACTTTTGCACCTAATAAATATAAAACTGCAGTTTGATAACCACTTCCAGTACCAATTTCTAAAACTTTGTCTTCAGGATTAATTTGTAACAATTCACTTTGAAAAGCCACTGTATAAGGTTGAGAAATCGTTTGATCGGCAGCAATTGGAAATGCTTTATCTTGATAGGCATGATCCAAAAAACTAGAATCCATAAATAAATGTCTAGGTATCTTACCTATAGCATCTAGTACGTTTTCATCTTTTATCCCTTTAGCTTTCAAAGTCTTAACAAGTTGTTGTCTTAAGCCTTGATGTTTAAATGTATCTTTCAAAGTAGTTAAGTTTACTAGGTAAAAATACTTGAAACATTTTTATACTGAAAGTTAAATCTCTTAGATTTATCAACTATACAAAAACTGACATTATTTATTATAAAATTCGCATAAAAAAACTGTGAAAAATCTTATTTTTGTTGAAAACGTAAAACAATGCTAAAAGCTGGTGTTCTTGGTGCTGGTCACCTCGGTAAAATTCATTTAAGACTTCTTAACCAATCTGAAAAATATGACCTTGTAGGTTTTTATGATGCAGATGAAACTAATGCCAAAAAAGTTGTTGAAGAATTTGGATATACATACTTTGATACTATTGAAGCTCTTATTGATGCTGTAGACATGGTAGATATCGTTACTCCTACACTGTCACATTACGATTGTGCAAAAAAAGCAATCGCTAAAGGAAAACATATTTTCATAGAAAAGCCTATTACAAATACTGTTGAAGAAGCCGAACACATTAGAGAGCTTCTCGCACAACACGATATTCGTGGACAAGTTGGTCATGTAGAGCGATTTAATCCAGCATTTATTGCTGTGAGAGAACAAGTAAACAATCCTATGTTTATCGAAACACATCGTCTAGCAGAATTTAATCCTCGTGGCACAGATGTTCCAGTGGTTTTAGATTTAATGATTCATGATATCGATATTATACTAAGCGTTGTAAAATCTAAAGTGAAAAATGTGTCTGCCAGTGGTGTTTCAGTAATAAGTGACACACCAGACATTGCAAATGCTCGTATAGAATTTGAAAACGGTTGTGTTGCTAATTTAACAGCAAGTCGTATTTCACTTAAAAATATGCGTAAAACACGTTTTTTTCAGAAAGACGCTTATATCTCTGTAGATTTCTTAGAAAAGAAATGTGAAGTTGTAAAAATGAAAGATGCACCAGAATTACCTGGAGATTTTGATATGATCCTTCAAAATGCAGAAGGCATTAAAAAGCAAATCTATTTTGACAATCCTGAAATAGCAAATAACAACGCCATTTTAGATGAATTAGAAACGTTTGCAGATGCAATTAATAACAATACAACTCCTATTGTCACACTACACGATGGTACTGAAGCATTACGTGTAGCAACAATGATAATCGATCAATTTTAAACAATAAACCTAACTCTAGTTTCCTTTTCCGGAAACAAAAAATAAATACGAAATGAAAAATGTAGCAGTCATTGGAGCTGGAACAATGGGAAACGGAATTGCCCACACATTCGCTCAATCTGGATTTAAAGTACAATTAATAGATATTAGTGAAGCCTCTTTAAAACGAGGCATGGATACCATTGCGAAGAATTTAGATCGTATGGTTGCTAAAGAAAAAATCACTGAAGCTGATAAGCAAACCACTTTAAATAACATTACAACATTTACGAATGTAGAAGCTGGTGTGGAATATGCTGGATTAGTTGTTGAAGCTGCAACAGAAAATATCGACTTAAAACTTAAAATATTCAAACAATTAGATGACGCTTGTGGTGGTGATACCATTTTAGCAACTAATACGTCTTCTATATCTATTACTCAGATTGCTGCAGTTACTTCTCGTCCAGAAATGGTGATTGGGATGCACTTTATGAATCCTGTTCCGATTATGAAATTGGTGGAGATTATTCGTGGATATAATACAAGTGATGAAGTCACCAATACAATCATGGAATTATCTAAAACTTTGGGTAAAATTCCAACCGAAGTTAATGATTATCCAGGCTTTGTTGCGAACCGAATTTTAATGCCAATGATTAACGAATCTGTTGAAACCTTATACAATGGTGTTGCTGGTGTTGAAGAAATCGATACGGTTATGAAATTAGGTATGGCACATCCAATGGGTCCTTTACAATTAGCAGATTTTATCGGACTAGATGTTTGTTTGTCTATTTTGAATGTGATGTACGACGGGTTCAAAAAGCCAAAATACGCACCATGCCCATTATTAGTAAATATGGTAAGAGCTGGTAAATTAGGTGTAAAATCTGGTGAAGGTTTTTACGATTATTCTGAAAGCAGAAAAGCAGAGAATGTATCTAAGCAATTTCAGAAGTAAAAAGCTGTAAGGCAAAAGGCATAAGAAATGGACTCTATTCCCTTTTTCCTAGTTACTAACTACTAAAAAAACATGGCAAAAGTAATTCCGTTTAAAGCAGTACGACCTACAAGAGCTATTGTTGGCTTGGTTGCTGCACGTCCTTATCAAAGTTATACGATTGATGAACGTGAATCGAGAATGGATTATAACCCGTTTAGTTTTCTTCATATTGTAAATCCTGGTTATAAATACGACCAAGTCATTACTGGAGAAGAACGTTACAAATTGGTGAAAAATAGATATCTAGAATTCAAAGAAGATGGTGTTTTTGTTCAAGATGAAAAACCATCTTTTTACGTTTATAAAATCGTCAATCGACTTGGACAAGAATTCAACGGAATCATCGCAGCAACAAGTGCTGAGGATTACGAAAAGGACATCATAAAAAAACATGAAAACACAATAGCTAAAAGAGAAAAAACGTTTAAAACCTATTTAAAAACTGTCGGTTTTAATGCAGAACCTGTTTTACTTACTTATCCTGATAACGAAATCATTTCAGACATTATAAAAGAAACTCAAAAAGGCTATGCAGAATTTGAGTTCACTATGACCTATCGTGATACGCATTTTTTATGGAAAATAGATAATGCCGAAACTATTGCAGTAATTCAGAAAGAATTTGAAACTATGAATACCATTTACATTGCTGATGGTCACCATCGTTCGGCTTCTTCGCATTTGCTATATAGTGATGAAAAAGCTAATAATCCAAACCATAATGGGACTGAATCTTATAATTTTTTCATGTCATATCTCATCCCTGAATCAGAATTAGTTATTCATGAATTCAACCGATTAATAAGAGGTTTAAATGGTTTAAGCAAAGAAGAATTCCTAATCAAGTTAGACACTACATATCGCATCGAAAACAGAGGAGTATTACCATATAACCCATCAAAACCACATCATTTCAGTATGTATTTAGATGGTGAATTCTATTCTTTATACTTAAGAAAAACGAGTTATGAATTCCATACAGCTTTAGATAAATTAGATGCTCAATTACTTTACAAAACGATTTTACAACCTGTTTTAGGTATTGATGATTTACGAAATGATAATCGCATCGAATATGTAAACGGTCAACATGAAATGATAACTATAAAAAGTAGTGTAGATAGTGGAGAATTTATGGTGGGCTTCGGAATGTGTCCAACTACCGTAAACCAAATGAAATTAATTGCTGATGAAGGTTTAAAAATGCCTCCTAAAAGCACATACATCTTGCCAAAATTAAGAAGTGGTATTACAGTGTATGAATTTTAAATAATGTGAAGTTGTTAAGATGAGTAACTCAACAACATGCACCTTTACAACATACATCTATACAACATACAGCTATAATGAGTATAAAAGAAAACCTAAATAATATAACATCTCAATTGCCTAAACATGTGACTTTAGTTGCAGTTTCAAAGACAAAACCTATTTCTAATATCATGGAAGCCTATGATGCTGGACAACGTATTTTTGGAGAAAACAAAATCCAAGAAATGGCTGAAAAACATGAACAAATGCCAAAAGATATTCAATGGCATATGATTGGACATGTACAGCGAAATAAGGTTAAATATATGGCTGAGTTTGTGAACTTAATTCATGGTGTTGATAGTTTTAAACTTCTGAATGAAATCAACAAACAAGCAAAAAAACATAATAGAACGATTAACTGCTTGCTTCAAATAAAAATTGCTGAAGAAGATACTAAATTTGGAATGTCTTCAAGTGATGCTAAAAAATTAATTACTTCTGAAGAATTTTCTATCTTAAACAACATTTGTATTAATGGAGTTATGGGAATGGCAACATTTACTGATGAGACCAATCAAATTGAAAAAGAATTCAACCGACTTAAAACAACATTTGAAGATTTAAAACAAGTTGAAGCGACAAACTGCACACTTCAAACAATCTCAATGGGAATGAGTGGTGATTTTAAATTAGCAATTGATTGCGGAAGCACAATGGTTAGAGTTGGAAGTCGTATCTTCGGAAGAAGAAATTACAATTAAATAATTGTAATTTAGACAACTAATAAGTATTCAACTTTTTTAAACAAATAACTTTTAAACTCTTATCATATTTACGCAATATTAGACATAGAAACTACTGGTGGAAAGTATAATGAAGAAGGAATAACTGAGATAGCCATATATAAATTTGATGGTCATAAAGTCATAGATAAATTTATTAGTCTTGTTAATCCAGAACGCGAGATCCAACCTTTTGTAGTTAACCTAACTGGAATCAATAGTAACATGCTCAAAACGGCTCCAAAATTTTATGAAGTCGCTAAACGCATTGTTGAAATTACTGAAGACTGTATTATTGTTGCACATAATTCAGAATTTGATTACAGAATTCTTCGAACAGAATTCAAACGACTGGGTTTCGGATTTAAACGTGAAACACTCTGTACTGTTGAACTTTCAAAGCAATTAATTCCTGATCAACCGTCGTATAGCTTAGGAAAACTCACAAGATCTTTAGGAATTCCTGTTAGTGATAGACATCGTGCAAATGGAGATGCAATGGCAACTGTAAAGCTATTTAAAATGTTACTTACCAAAGATTTAGATAAGTACATTATTGAAAACAATATCAAAAAAGCAGTTGCTGAAAAACGACTAAATCCAAATCATAAAATTATTATAGACGCCTTGCCAGCTGTTACTGGTGTTTATTATATTCACGATGCTGAAGGTAAAATCATCTATATAGGAAAAAGTAATAATATTAAGCATCGCATCAATCAGCACTTAACAAATAACAGTACTAAATCTAAAAAATTACAGTTACAAGTAGCTTCGGTTACTTATGAAAAAACTGGAAGCGAACTTATTGCATTACTAAAGGAAAGTGAAGAAATTAAACGCAATAAGCCTATACATAATAGAGCTTTGAGACGTAATATTTTTACCCATGCACTTTATAGTTATCAAGATGAGAATGATTATACCATTCTGAATATTGATATTGCAGATGGAAAAAAAACGCCAATAACGACGTTTACAAACCGTCAAAGTGCTAAAAGCTTTATGTTTAAAGCTGTAGAAGCGTATAATTTATGTCAAAAACTTACAGGATTGTATCCAACAAAAAGTAGTTGTTTTAATTATACAATTAAACAATGTTTTGGTGCATGCATCAAAGAAGAAGCTCCAGAATCTTATAACAAACGTGTTCAACAACTCATTGAAAAACACAGTTACGATAATAAAGACATGATAATTATCGATAAAGGTAGAGACATCGAAGAACGAAGCGTGATTTACATACAAAATGGCGTTTTTAAAGGTTTAGGTTTCTTTGATTTAAATTATCAAATTACAAACATTGAAGTGCTTCAATCGATTATCACTCCAATGGAAAATAATAGAGACACACAACATATCATACAGAGTTATTTAAGAAAAAACAAACGCCTTAAAGTTTTACACTTAAACCCTTCTAAATAAGTTTTTAGTATTTTTGATACATGCCAGAAAAAAAACCTCATAGCAATTGGAGAGCAAAAGTTCATGAAATTATTTATGAGGCAGATACACCTGCTGGTAAATTTTTTGATATCGTTTTACTTATCGCAATTTTAGCTAGTATTCTACTAGTAATGCTCGAAAGTATAGAGTCCTTAGACCAGCAATACCATTCCTTTTTCAATGTTTCAGAATGGATTATTACAATTTTATTTTCTATAGAATATATATTACGTATTATTTCAGTAAAAAAACCTCTTAAATACATCACCAGTTTTTATGGTGTTATAGATTTACTTTCTACCATACCAAAATACTTATCATTAATATTTGTAGGCACACATGCACTTGTCGCATTTAGAGCTATACGTTTATTACGAATATTCAGAATTTTAAAACTTGTTAGATTTTTATCAGCTTCTAACCATTTAGCAACTGCGTTAAAAGCAAGTCGAGCTAAAATATCTGTATTTATGCTAACTGTAGTTATTATTACAATTATTCTAGGTACTGTTATGTATTTAGTTGAAGGTAAAGAACACGGTTTTGATAACATTCCTAAAAGTGTCTATTGGTGTATTGTAACACTAACAACTGTAGGATTTGGAGACATTACTCCTCAAACCCCTTTAGGACAAATTATTGCGTCATTTATTATGATTATGGGTTATGGTATTATTGCTGTTCCTACAGGAATTGTATCTGCTGAATATACAAAACACTCTAAAGATGAAGAAGAGGCTTCAAATAAAGCCAAACCAAAATCAAATCCAATTATACATACCAACTCACAGTCTTGTGCAAATTGTTTGACCTCAAATCATAAAGATGGTGCTAAATTTTGCTATAATTGTGGGCATAATTTACATTTAAATTCACCTTAATTTTAAAAAGTCATTACAAATCAAACTAAATATCTAATCTCCATAGTTGGACCGACAGCTATAGGAAAAACGACATTGAGTATAAAACTAGCTCAGCATTTTAAGACTGAGATTATTTCAGCAGATTCAAGACAATTTTATAAAGAAATGCAAATTGGCACTGCTGCTCCAACTCCATCAGAATTAGCGTCTGCTCAGCATCATTTTATTCATCACAAATCTATTGAAGATAGTTATAGTGTTGGTGATTTTGAAAAAGAAGCCATTAAAACATTAAAAACTCTTTTTCAAACTAAAAATATTGTAATTATGGTTGGTGGATCAGGTTTATATGTTGACGCTGTTACAAAAGGACTGGATGAATTTCCACATGTAGATCCTAGTATTAGGCTATCATTAAATGAAATGCTTAGTACTGAAGGAATAAAATCTTTACAAGAACAGTTAAAAGTTTTAGATCCAAAATCATACGAAACAATTGCTATCGACAATCCACATCGATTAATAAGAGCTTTGGAAATTTGCATAGGAAGCAAACAACCTTATTCTTCCTTTTTAACTTCTACTAATAAAATAAGACCATTTAAAACCATTACTATTGGTTTAACCTCAGAACGTGATCTTATCTATAATAGAATAAATACTCGTGTTGATAATATGATGGATGAAGGCTTGCTGGATGAAGTTAAAAACTTAGAGCCCAAACAAGATCTAAATGCCTTAAATACAGTTGGCTATAAAGAATTATTTAAATTTTTTGACAAAGAGTGGACATTAGATTTTGCAGTCGCTGAGATTAAAAAGAATACCAGACGTTTCGCGAAGCGACAATTGACTTGGTTTAAAAAAAACACAGACACATTGTGGTTTGATAATACTACAAAGACAGATGTAATACTTGATGCTATTATTAAACATAAATAATATCTTTTATAATCGTGATTTAAATTAAACGATAAAAAGACTAATATTCCATTAATAAGAACTACTTTTGCAACTTAAATAAAAATAAATTTTATTATGAGTAAAGGTACCGTAAAATTCTTCAACGATTCTAAAGGATTTGGATTTATCACTGAAGATGACAACAACAAAGAACATTTTGTACACATTTCTGGTTTAATTGATGAGATTAGAGAAGGAGATGCCGTTGAATTCGATTTAACAGAAGGAAAAAAAGGATTAAACGCTATAAACGTAAAAGTTATCTAATACTATTCGTTTTATAAAGCTAAAGCCTATCATTAAATGATGGGCTTTTTTATTGCAAAAAAAATCCAGCTAAAAGCTGGATTTTTAATCTATATCATATGTTTCTATACGTCTTGGCTTATAACTAATCTAAATCCTTCACCATGAATATTTAAAATTTCTACTTCCTCATCAAGTTTTAAATATTTTCTAAGCTTAGCAATATAAACATCCATACTTCTTGAAGTAAAATAATTATCATCTCTCCAAATTTTAGTAAGCGCTAATTCTCTAGGCATTAAATCATTTACATGAAGTGCTAAAAGACGCAATAATTCGTTTTCTTTAGGAGATAGTTTTATTGGATCTTTACCATCAAATTTTAAGAAACGCAGTTTTGAGTTTAAATCAAAACGTCCAATTTTAAATTCAAATTGTTTACTATCTGCTATGGTATCAGTAGCCTTACGTTGAATAATAGCCTTTATTTTCATTAAAAGAACTTCACTATCAAAAGGTTTATTTAGATAATCATCTGCACCAACTTTATATCCTTTTAATACATCTTCTTTCATTGCTTTAGCTGTTAAGAAAATAATTGGAACATCTGTGTTTTTCTCACGTATTTCCTTAGCTAACGTAAAACCGTCTTTATAAGGCATCATCACATCAAGAATACAAAGGTCGAAATCATCTTTCTTAAATTTCTCGAACCCTTCCATTCCATTTTTAGCATGAACAACATCATAATCATTCATGTTAAGATAGTCCTTTAAGACTGTTCCAAAATTTGGATCATCTTCGACTAAAAGTATTTTTTTGTTTTGTTCTTCCATAATTTATGATATTAATGGCAGTTTAATTGTAAATACACTACCTTTTCCTTTTTCACTTTCTACTGATATATGACCTTGATGGTCATCAACAATTCGTTTAACATAGGCCAAACCTAATCCATGACCTTTGACATTATGTACATTTCCTGTGTGCTCTCTATAAAATTTTTCAAACACTTTTTTCTGTACTTGTTTAGACATTCCATTACCTTTATCTGCAATCCGCAATAAGATATTAGTTCCAACATTCTCTGTATACACATCAATTTTAGGTGCTTCATCACTATATTTCACTGCATTATCTAAAATATTAACAATTACATTTGTAAAATGCGTATCGTTTGCAAGAATTGATGATTTTTCAGCATTTAAATGCGTTTTAACATATCCTTTTCGATCTTCAACAATCAATTCTATATGACTAATTGCATCTTCTATTATGTCGTGTAACTTTACTCTTTCCTTACTTATATTAAGCTCATTCTTTTCTAACTTAGAAATCCTTAATACATTTTCAACTTGAGCGTTCATACGTTTGTTTTCTTCTTTAATCATTCTAAGATAACGCATTACTTTCTCTTGATCTCCAATTATTTTTGGATTTCTAATTGAGTCTAAAGCCAAATTAATAGTTGCTATAGGCGTTTTGAACTCATGTGTCATATTATTGATAAAATCGGTTTTAATCTGTGAGATTTGACGTTGTTTTATCAACTGATAAATAGCGCTAGAATAAGCAAGAACAATAATTGACGTAAATAAAATTGATAATGCTATCATGCCCAAAATTGAAGACAATAAAAATTTTCTTCTTTGAGGAAAATCAACATAAAGCATATAATCACTATTATTATTATCATCAAGAAAAACAGGAACACCTGTAGTTGAATTAGGATTTAATTCAAAATTTCCTGATTGTACTTTCGTTGAAAGATCTCTATCATAAATAGCAAATTCAAAAGCTGTATCAATACCATTATAATCCAATTGCTTTTCTAAAAGAAACTGTACATCATCTGCAGATACTCGTTTATAAACTGGAATGTTTTTAAACTGTTCTCTAGTTGCAGATTCAAACAACGCCTTTTCTAAATAAGATAAATTACTGATGTTCTTTATCGATTTTTGCAAACTAATCGATCTGTTACCATCTAGGCTATTATTATCATATGTTTCAGTAATTTTAGTGTTTCTTACGCGACTTAAATTGAAACTATCTAAACCAATGTCAAAGAACAATGATGGTACTTTAAAGCTCTCTTCTGAAATAGAATTACCATAAATTCTAGTCTCATTTGACAAGTCATCTTGCTCTAAAATAAAAACCTGTCGTATTGCTGTTGAATCGGGATCAATTCCACTTTCGATAAGGTTTTGAAGCTTTTTTGAATAGACTTCAAACTCTTTTTCTTCAATAGCTTTCGAAACAGAACTTAAAGAACGTTTTACATTTAATGTAAAGTTTTTTTCTTCGTTTTTTAAAGTATTGTTTATAAAAAAAGCTTGAACGAAAATGATACCAATGAGAGATAAACTCATTAAAACCACTAACAAAATGAATAGTTTTTTACCCATCGTTCAAATTTAGCATTTTAACATTTACATGTGCTCTTCTTTAACCTTACATTAACACAAAAGTTAAATTGCAGTATTTTCAATATGTTTTAGTATGGAATTATGTATTTTTTCTATCTGATTTTTTAACGTGTTTTTATCGTTATTAACAATAACAAAGTCAGATAATTTGGCTTTAGCTACATCGCTCATTTGGTTGTTCATAATAGCCAAAACCTTTTCTGGAGTACTTTGATCTCTATTTAAGACACGTTGTAACCGTTTATCTTGATTGGCTATTACGGAAATAATTAAATCGTACTGAGATTGTTGCTGATGCTCAAAAATAATAGCCACTTCTTTTATTACATAAGCTGAATTTTGCCCTTTTAACCAACTTTTAAAATGCGTTCTTACTTTTGGATGTACAATAGCATTCATTTGGTCTAAATATGCTTTGTTATTAAATATTTTATCTGCTATAAATGGCTTATTTAGTTGGTTGTTTTTATACGCATTTTTACCAAAAAGTGAAATAAGTTCTTGCTTAATGGCTTGAGAATTATTCATTAATAATTTAGCTTCAACATCTGCAATATAAATTGGGATATTAAAGTTTTTGAATAATTCAGCAACTGTTGTTTTTCCGCTTCCAATTCCTCCTGTAAGTCCAACTACAATCATTCTGTTATAATGTATTCAATTTTATTTTGTTTCATCTTTACGCGTTTCACATTATCAGGTATCTTAACAAACTTGGGTATGAAATACGATTTATTTGAAGTTTTAATTTCTAAATAATCGCATTCAATCTTAAAATCTGAAGTTTTTATAGATTTATATTCATTCAAACTTACTTCATAAGATACTTTAATTGTTTTTGGAAAATAATTAATTTGAATATCTGATGGTAGATTATTAATCACAACTGGTATTTCTAGAGTACCTTCAGTAAATTTTTCTACATCAGCTGTAATTCTAATCTTTTCTTGAGATAATTTAAATGTATGACCTTCTTCGGGAACTTTTAAGCTTATTGTTGTATTTATATTTTCTTTAATATCTAACAAGCGTAATTCAAAAGTTTCTACATGATCAATGGTTTTAATTTCACTATCTGAACCAATTATTTTAATTGAATCTGGAACCAAAACAATTTTTTTTAAGGAATCATAACCTGAAGCAAAGGACAGATTAGAATTAAGAATGACTGGTACTTTTTTAACCGATAAAGTACCGAATGAAAAACTTAACGTATCTGGTTTAATCGATTCTATCTTAAAATTTTTACCTAATTGTGTTTCAATGTTTGTCAAAGCGCGATTTGCAACCCAGACATAAGTTCCCTTATTTATATAAGTATCATTCTCTATATCAATTGCAATGGTATTATCATAAAAATAGGATGCAAAAAGATTAAAGCCATATGTATTAACACTAATCTTAACTTCAGGGTCTTCATTATTAGTTAAGATTTTATCCTCAGGTAGATTAATATAATTAACAGCTACTGTTAAAGTTTCTGTATAAGATTTTGATAGTTTACTAAGCACCAATATTAAAAAAGCCAAAAGAAAGAATAAACCAAAAACATTAAGTTTTTTATTCTTAATTGACCTAATTAGTATGGATTTTAATTTAGACAGCATTATTAAAAAATAAATTAGGGTAATATGCTTCTGGTTTCTTTTTTAAGACCTTGATAGCAAATGTAGATTTTAAAAATCCTAAACCATAACCAAAAAATTGAACAAATATTGCAAAAACTGCTTGTATAGCAATTACCACGCTTTTGGTCTGAAATAATGCAACTAAAAAGGCAAAAATCATATATAAACTGAAAATACTCAATAAAAAATAATTTCCTAAAATAGTTAAAAAAGCAGCAAAAATAAGTCCTAAACAAAATAAGCTTGGTAGCCAAAAAATCAGTCGTTCACTATTTGGGTGCCACAAATTGAGTATTGGTCTTACTAAACCGAATTTATGAACTTGTTGATAAAACTTAGACCACGATATGCGTCGTTTATGATACACAAATGCATTATTAATAAGTTTTGTTTTAAAACCTAATTTAATTAATCGTATTGACAAATCTGGATCTTCACCTGGATGAATGTATCCAAAACCACCAGATGCTTCAAATGCGGTTTTAGAAATACCCATATTAAAACTTCTAGGCTGAAATTTTTTATTCTTTGATTTTGATCCTCTAATACCACCAGTTGTTATAAAAGATGTCATAGCAAAATTAATTGCTTTTTGCAGATTTGTGAAGGATTCATCTGCTGCATCAGGACCACCAAAACAATCTACATAATCTTGTTCTAAATCAGTATTAACAACGCTTAAATACTGAGAAGGTAATAAACAATCGGAATCTAATATAATAAAGTAGTTTCCTCTTGCTTTTCGCATTCCAAAATTTCTAGAATCTCCTGGACCAGAATTCGGTTTATTATAATATGAAATATTTAAATCCGCTTCAAAACCTTTTACAACTGTTCTACAATCTATTGTGGATCCATCTTCGATAATCACAATTTCGAAAGGGATATCACTTTCCATTGCTTTGAAGCTTTGTAAAAGTTCTTTAATTTCATCTGGTCTATTAAAGACAGGAATTATAAATGAATAATATAATGCATCCATACACTACAAAGGTAAATAAACAAAACACAAAAGCCACCTTAAAGGTGGCTTTTGAACTATTATTTATTTAAGCTTATTGCTTTAAAATCCTTACTGTTTCAGTAACATTATTAATAGTTACTTGTACAAAGTAAGCGCCTTGGCTTAAGTCATTCATATTTAAATTAGTTTCTAAAGTATTAGGTTTCGCTCTAAGAACTTCTTGACCTAACATATTAAATACTGATACATTTTGAATGCTATTTTGAGCTTTTAATGTTAACTCATTTTTCACTGGATTAGGGAAATATGTGAATGCATTTTCATTCTCAATAGTATTAAGTGATAATGATGCATCAGAAAGCGTGATATTAATTGTACCCTCTTCGGTACCATTATTCCATAATTGTATAAAATAAGTTTCAGCAGCATTCAAATCAGTTAAGCTGACACTAGAAGTTGCATCATCCTCACATTCTAATTCTACTAAAGCACCACAAGTACCTTCATATATAGCTATGTGAGCAGCTGAAGCAGTTCCTAAAGCTGTAACGATATTTACTTGTCCACTTGCAGGTGCATCAAACGTATACCAAACATCAGCAATACTATGGTATAAATCACAATTTAATTGTGTTGGATTAACCGTTGCACATGTATTATCTTGAGTAGTAGTCATTCCGTCAACTGATAGTGCAGTTGCGCTAGCACAATCCATATTTGTTTGTGGAGCTGTACATAATGGTACACAAGTAACATTCATAACATAGTTTCCTGTATCAAAAGCACTATAACCTTCTACAGAAATATAATAGGTATCTGTACCGTTAGCAGAAAACGTTCCTTCACTTTGTACACTAAATACTCCACATGCAGCTTCGTTATCTTCAAACCCTGCTACAAGTGTTAGACTACCAGAAGTTCCTGTATAAACAGCTACTGATGTATCATAATTAGAGCCACATAAACTAATAGTAACATCTGCAGCTCCTTCTGTAGCACTATCGTAACTAAACCAAACATTCGGTGCATCAGAATCCACACCATATGCTGCAGTAGTAGGATTTGCTGAAGCTTCATCTAATGTTGCAGAATCTGTCTCACCACTCATCATAGATCCACAAACAATGGCTTGAGCATCTGCAAAATCATCATTTGCAGGTGTTGGAGGAGGACACGAATCAACTGTATTTCCTAGGAAGACATTACAAGCAGCATTAGAATCGTGCTCTAAAGTTACACCAACTGATGTACCTGTGGTGAAAGGGCCAATTGTAACTGTGGTTGGCACACTATTTACAGTTTCATCAGCTTCTCCACCAGTATTTGAAATCGTTACTGTACCAGAATCTCCTAAACTTGTTACTTCAACCTCAATACTAAACTCTTGGTTTCCACAGTCTTCTACTAAAGTTACAGAACCAATAGCTGGCGTACAAGTTAATGCATTTCTAACTAACACATCATCAATAAACCACTCAGCATCATTGTTTCCTACATAATGAAACGCAATATAAACTTCGTCACCTGTACCAACAATTGGAGATATTGCAAATGGTCCTCTTTGCATCCACGTATCTTCATCAGCTTCTACAACAGTATTGTAAAGTGAAGTCCAAGTTGCAAGTGTAGGATCACCAGACCCTGAATAATCTTCAGACCATAACACATCATGAGTTCCTGCAAACTCTGCAAAATTCACGTTGTCCCAATATAGTAATTCTGGATTTACAGCTCCTGACAAATCAATAAGTGGACTAATTAGCCATTTATCATTATTAACTGTAAAATCGTTAAAAAAAGCAGAATTTGTAGGCGAATTAGAACGTGCAGTAGTAGCAGCCCAATCATTATCAGCAGTTCCATTAGGAACATGTGCAGGACCAGCTTCATCTATCCATCCAGCTGGAGGGAAAGTTCCGCTTTCGAAATCTTCATCTATAAATTGTCCATAAGAATTAAATGACCACAATAAGATAAAGGTCATAACAAAAGTAATTTTTTTCATATCGATTAAGTTTATTTATTATTAACGAGGCTAAATGTATTGATTATCTGTTAAATAAGTAATCAGAAAGCTTCTAAAAATCAAAAATATAAAAATAATCGATAAAATACAAAAAATATCGATAAAGTGTAAAATTTAGTTTTTTATTAGTTTCTGTTGGTGTTTAGATTCAGTTGATGAAACAATAAGAATATACTGACCAATATGCAAATTAGAAATATCAATTTCTGTAGATGTTACATGATTTACAAATAATTTTGAAAACACCACTTGCCCAAGAGTATTTGTCAGTTTTATTTCTCGCATAGGTTTAGAATTTTCAATTGTTACAACATCTAAAACTGGATTTGGATAAATTTTAGGCTTTGAAGATATATAACTTTCAGAAGAAAGCTTTTCCCCTTCTACTAAATTCAAAGTTTGATTAACACTGACATTAAAATGGACATCCTCAATTCCGCTAAGCCAATTTACTTTTATATAATCGACATTGTCATGATCACCTAATCCAAAAATTTCAGAACTAGAATTCTGTCCTAAGTAGCCTTCACCACATAGTGTATATCTATATTGTTTGACACCATTAACTGAAATCTCAATGAGAGAACCTACACCCTTTTTATTACTTTGAGTGCCTACTAAATTTATTTTAAGCCAGTTATTGGTAGATTGTGTTTCGTTTTTCCAAACAAAAATATTATCATTATCAGCATTGCTAACTACTATATCAGAAAAACCATCATTATCTATATCACCTATCGCATTAGAATAACTTTCCCTATTATCATTTACAAAACCTGTTGTTGAAATTGTAAAATTTCCAAATCCATCATTTTCATAAAACGCTGCAGAAAGAAAGTTTGCATTTGAACCATCCAATAAACCACTAACATATAAATCTAAATCCATATCATTTTCAGCATCTAAAAATACGGCTCCCCAAGCTATACTTCCAAAATCAGTCCCATTAGCCACTGCTACATTAGTAAATGTTTCATCGCCATTATTCTGCAAAAAGATATTTCCGCTTGGTGTATTGGTAACATAAATATCTAACCAACCATCACTATTATAATCATCAATAGTCACAGACATTGCGTCTATATATAAATCTGTATTTGAAGATTCACTAACATCAGAAAATGTACCATCTCCATTATTTTTGTACAACACATTTTTATTACTGTCTCTATCTTTAGACACATAAATATCTTGTAAACCATCATTATTAAAATCAAAAAAGGCAGAACAAAATGACAAATTACTTGTATTCAAAATACCTGCAGTTTCACTAACATTAGAAAAGGTGCCATCTCCATTATTTTTATACAAATAATTAGGAATCACACCAGCTAGATCTCTGTTACTTAAAAAGACATCTAAAAATCCATCTTTATTGTAATCTCCCCAAGAAGCGCCATACGTTTTTATATTATCTGTAGGCAATTGGGATTGAATGGTAACATCTAAAAAATTATAATTACCATCATTACGGTATAACTTATTTCCACTTGCATTGCTAGTCACAAATACATCTAGGTGACCATCATTATCAAAATCAACCCAATTGACTTGTTTCATTTGAGATGTATTGGTAGGAATATTGAGAGTTTCTTCTATAAAAACACCATTCATATTTTTAAAGAATCGAATGGGTTCACCTGCTTGAGTTGCTAAAGTAATATCATCCCAACCATCATTATTATAGTCATAAAAAGTAATCCCATTTCCGATTGGAACATCTCCACATGACACACCTATACCTAATTCAGTAGCCCTATCTACAAAATTCAATTGAGCAAATCCATTAAATTGGAAAAAAAAACTACCTATAAAAACAAGCGCATATTTTTTAAACATAATTATATTTATTAAACTAAAATAGCCTTTTCAATATTACTAAATAAGTTCTAAAAAGCAAAAGAGGTTTTGCAAAAACAAAACCTCTTTTAATACTATTTATAAATACGTTTTAATCCTTAATAACTCTTACTATTTCAGTTACGTTATTAATAGTAACTTGAACAAAATAAGCCCCTTGAGTTAAGGCACTCATATCTAATTTACTTTCTAAAGCATTAGGAGATGTTTTAAGAACTTCTTGACCTAACATATTAAGAACAGAAACATTTTGAATCGTATTTTGAGCTCTTAATGTTAATTCATTATTAACTGGGTTAGGGAAATATGTAAATGCATTTTTATTTTCAAAATCTGTAGTAGATAATGTACTTTCAACTGAAACATCTAAAGTAAAATCACCAATAGCCGCTACAGAATTACCATCAACATAAATATAGTAATCTACTGTATTCCCTTCAGTCGCACTACTTTCCCAACAAAAAGTTGATAAAGATGCATTTTCTCCTCCATCATCATCACCACCTACACAAGTTAAATTAGCACAGTCTCCAGAAAAAACTAAAATTTCTGTATCAAATGGCGTAAGACTATTATCTGTTGTTACACTAATAGCCTCATCTGGTCCAGCTGTATAAACATACCATACACCATTAAAAAAGCCTACAAATCCAGTTCCAGCAGAACAACCAGTAGTTGCACTCCCACCTCCATTTTGACAAGCCGTTAAGCCTTCAATATTAGATGATGCAATTGTTGAACCTGTAATACTATCGCCATCATTCACTGCTATTGCATCAACACATGCATCGTTAGCTGGAGGACAAGCTGCTTGTGTTAAAACATCACTTGTTAAATTACAACTAGGATCATCGTTATCTGTAATTGAAATCACAACATCTGTTGCATTAACATAAGGCCCAAACGTAAACATTCCTGCTATACCTGTAGATTGTGTTGCACTACCTTGGTCGTCATTAATATCTATTGAAGTTGATGAGCCCATATTTGTTAAATCAACAAGAACATTAAAACCACCTGAATTATCACAATCATTTACAACACTATATGCAACAGTTGCATCTGTACATGAGTTTTCAGTAATATTCAAAGTATATGCTGTTGTTTGTGGAGTTGCCCAAGTTGAAATTACAATATAATAAGTTTCACTATTGGTTACTGCGAAATCAAACCCTAGAGGAACTATACCATCAACAAAATTATAAAAATCACCTTCCGCAGCACACATTACACCAATATCTGCACAATCATTATACACAAATATTCCTGTGTAAGTACTTCCAATATCAGTAAGGCTAATATTTATTGAGGTGTCAGATGCTGCAGTATACTCATACACAACGTCATCACCACTTAAGTAGTTATTACCGGTTCCACAATCTGCAACTCCTCCTGGAGCACCATCATAATCATTTCCATAATTACCTGTATCATCAGTTACAGAATAAGGTAAAGAAGCTACAACAATAGCAGACTCACATACATCACCTAAATTAGGTTGCGTCCATTGAACAGGACCAATCCAGTTTGAAGTGCCATCAGCTTCACAATCAGATTGTACATAAAATTCATATTCATTTCCAGGTATTAACATGGTTTCTGTATAAGGACTTGAAACACCTGAATACGTAGGTACCATTGTTTGTGTACCAGCTCCAGTGACGTCAACAATTTCAATATTCCATAATCCTGCTGAACCAATTTCTACCCATTCTAAAGTAACATCAGTTGTATTAAGTGTCGTTGCCGATAAGGTTGTAGGATCTGGACAAGAAGGTGGTGTTGCAGAAGCAATAGTAGGTGAATCAAAACAAAAACCATATTCCCATGCATTACCTCCATCAAAATCATCATCATAAAAAATTCGGTATCTAAAACCAGATAATTGAGTTGCTGTAAAGGTTGAAATATCCAAAACATCAGTTGTATATGGTTCAGAAGTTCCTGCACACATATCGCCAGTTGGCTGATCTACCGTTTCTCTTGCAGCATCAAATAAACCACCTGGATAATCCACCCAATTAGTAGCGTCAGCATCCCAATATTGAAACGTTAAGAGCTCTCCTACTACATCAACTCTATTGTATACATAATTACCTGCAATAGAAATCCAAGTTTCACCTGCACCAGCTGCTGCAGTTAAATCAATTACAGGAGATTCAGCTGCAATATCATCATAACTTTGATCACCACCAGTTGCGTTGGGATCGTCATTATAAGCAAAATTTGCTACCATTGTAGGATCTGCTTGAAAAGCATCTCCTGGATTAGGCGCAACAGTATAAGTTCCGGTTACCATCCAAGAAGCGTTAGGCCAATTGGCATTTTGGTTTAAGGTTTGTGCAACTACTTCGTTAGTAAAAACAAAAGTAAGTGCCAATACACATAATAAAGTAATTTTTTTCATATTTGAGTTAGTTTTAGTTTATAAAGGCATTAAATTAATCATATTAAAAATGAATTAATAAGTCTATAGCAGCAAATCGACTAAGTGCGTAAAAGATAGACAAAATACACTTTGTTTTATAAATTATTCAAATAAAAAAAGCCACTTATTCAAAAAGATAAGTGGCTTTTTTTATTTGTATGTTTTTAATTATTCAACAAATTTATCCATAACTGCATCACTAACTCCCATATTACTAAAACCTCCATCATTAAATAAATTTTGTAGTGTCACGCGTTTGGTTAAATCACTAAATAATGTAATGGTATAATTTGCACAATCCATAGCAGTAGCATTTCCTAAAGGCGACATTTTTTCAGCATACGAAATAAAACCATCAAATCCTTTAACGCCTTGTCCAGCTGTCGTTGGTGTTGGTGATTGTGAAATAGTATTCACTCTTACTTTTTTATCTCTTCCGAAGAAATAACCAAAACTACGCGCTATACTTTCTAAATAGGCTTTATTATCTGCCATATCATTATAATCTGGAAATACACGTTGCGCTGCCATATAGGTTAGAGCGACAATACTTCCCCATTCGTTCATTGCATCAGCCTTATAAAGTGTTTGCATCACTTTATGAAAAGACATTGCAGAAACATCTGTCCCTTTTTGAGTCCAATCGTATTTTTGATCTGTATATGGTCTTCCTTTTCTAACATTAACAGACATGCCAATAGAGTGTAATACAAAATCAATTTTACCACCAAGAATTTCCATAGATTGTTCTACAAGGTTTTGTAAATCTTCTTCAGAGGTTGCATCTGCAGGAATGATTTGAGAACCTGTTTTTTCGGCCAATTCATTTATTTGTCCCATTCGCATTGCAATTGGTGCATTTGTTAATACAAATGTTCCGCCTTCTTCATGTACGCGTTCTGCTGTTTTCCAAGCTATAGAATTAGCATCTAATGCTCCAAATATGATTCCCTTTTTTCCTTTTAATAAATTGTATGACATGTTTTATTTGTTTAGTTGTTTCTTATAAAGCTGCTTAGTCGTTTATGACCCAAACAAATTATAATTTCAAAGTTAAGAAAACTTTAAACTATAAACTTTAAACTTTGATTTTTTTAATTTAGTAATTCCTTTGCATGTGCTATTGCAGAAGTAGTTACATCTGTTCCTCCTAACATTTGAGCAATTTCAACAATACGATCGTTTGGACTTAATTGTTTTAATTGTGTTTGAGTGACATTATTAATATCTTCTTTAAATACTTTAAAATGCGTATCGCCTTTAGCTGCTATCTGAGGCAAATGTGTAATTGTAAATACTTGCATTGACTTGCTCATTTGTTGCATGATGGTTGCCATTTTGTTCGATATTTCCCCCGAAACACCTGTGTCAATTTCATCAAACATGATGGTAGGCAATTGCATATATTTTGACAATATTGATTTTATAGCTAGCATAATTCTAGACAACTCTCCTCCAGAAGCAGACTTTTTAAGCTCATTAAATTGACCACCTTTATTTGCTGAAAACAAAAACTGAAGCTCATCTCGTCCATTATTCAAAAAAGTATCTGCAGGATTTAATTGAATATTAAATTTAGCGTTAGGCATTCCTAGAGTAGCTAATATTGATTCTAATTGAGATATTAATTTAGGAATAATGACTGTTCTGTTTTTATGAATATGATCTGATTCAACCATCAATTTTGATTGTAACAAACTAATAGCTTCTTCTTTTTTTGAAATTATAGTATCCAAATTTTCTGTTTCAAAAACCACTGCATTTAATTCTTCTTTAATTTGAAGTAACTCTTCAATACTTGATACAGTATGCTTTTGCAACAAGTTATTTATAATTTGAAGTTTTGCATTTACCTGTTCTAATCGATTAGGATTAGCCTCTAATTGATCTTCTAAGTTTTCAATTTCTGAAAACACATCATCTAATTCGATTAAACTACTTTGTATACGCTCAAAAATTGAATTATATTCACTTGAATACTCAGAAATCTTTGAAAAATGAGTCTTTAATTGGCCTATAAGTGCAATAATTCCTATGTCTTCATTTCCCAATAAACCATTAGATGTGGATAACTTTTCTTTAATTTCTTCAACATTATTAAGCGTTTCATATTCTATCTCCAAAGTCTCTAATTCTCCAGAAATCAACTTTGCTTCTTCGAGTTCGTTAAGGAGAAAACTTTGGTAATCCAGTTCTTTTAATGCATTATTTTTTTTAACCTGAAGGTCTTCTAGCTCTATTTTTAAGCCTTTGAATTCTTTTAACAGCGAACTATAAGTTATTAACGCTTTTTCATTTTTAGCTAAAGCATCGATAACCTGAAACTGAAAATTATCATTTGTGAGTTGCAAGGTTTGATGTTGAGAATGAATATCGAGTAACCGTTCTCCTAAAATCTGCAAGCTATTTAAGTTTACTGGAGTATCATTTATAAACGCTCTAGATTTTCCTGAAGGTAAAATTTCTCTTCTAATTATTGTTTGAGTCTCATAATCGAGATCTTCTGTCTTAAAGACCGACTTTAAATTATACTTAGCAATATCAAAAGTAGCTTCAATGACACATTTTTTTGAATTGTCTTTCACGCTACTCAAATCAGCTCGTTTGCCTAAAACAAGTGATAATCCTCCTAAAAGAATAGATTTACCAGCTCCTGTTTCACCAGTAATAATTGTAAGTCCTGTATTAAAACTTACATTTAATTCATCTATGAGAGCGTAATTTTTTATTGTTAAATTGGTAAGCATACAATGAGTTAAAGACGTACTACAAAATTACTTTTTGCATCTTATAGTAAAGACCAAATATGAAATATAAAAATAAGCATAAAAACGTAAACTCTAGAAATTAATGTTACGCCATTTTGAAGCATGCATAGGCGCAATTCTTGTCAGAGTAGACACTAAATCTGAAATATTAACCGTAGGACCACCACTAAATATATCTTCAATTTCTTCCGATTTTGCATCAAAAAAGACACGCATTAAATATGAATTTGGTCGCCTGTTATTCATTTCTTTTAAAGACCCTACACTTTTAGCGATGGCTAATTTACCTTCTTTGGCACCACTATTCATTACATCAAGGCCTTCACGATGGTATAGATAAAGCACATCTCTAAATTCTTTATATGTATCAGATAAAATATTATCTATTAAAATAAAACGAGATTGGTTACCATCTTCAAGTTTCCAACCATCATAATTTCCTTGTTGTGAATAATTCAAAATAACTTGTGCTTGAGAATAATATTCTGCGCCACCTTTAGGAGCAAACGTATCAGCATCCATACCTAAAATCATATATACATGAAACGCTAAAACAGAAATTAAATTAGATTCAAACTGTTTAGGGTTGTACACCATATTTTGAAATTCTAAATACTTAAAATTAAAATCTTTGTCATTATAGTTATATACAGGAGTACTGTATGAAGACCCATAAACTGGTCTCGCAGATTGTACTTGAATGGTTGCTTGAAAAGCATCGTTATTATAATCAGAAATATTAATTACCATACTGCAATTAATACGCTCTTGAGGCTTAAACGTTTTTTTTGTCCAAGTTGTATTATTAATAAATTCTTTCAGTTGTCGTTCAAGTGTTTTAAATACTTGTACGTTTTCATTTCCTGTAAATTGAGCGTTTACAATAACTTCGCAATTCAGTTCTTGTGAAAATGATTGAATAGAAAATGTTAGTATTACTAAATAAATAAATTTACGCATGCTGTTGTTTAATAATTTGTTGCATTAAGTCTTGAGCTACTTCTGTTTTAGATTTAAGTTGGTGCTCTATTACCTGCTCTGTATCTGTTATAAAAGTAACTTTATTTGTTGAACCACCAAAACCTGCTCCTTTATCATTGAGAGAATTTAATACAATAAGGTTTAAATTCTTGACCTTTAACTTCCCTTTTGCATTATCAAGTTCATTATTGGTTTCTAAAGCAAAGCCTACTAAAAACTGATGTTTTTTAATAGCTCCTAATGATTTTAAGATGTCTTTTGTTTTCTCCAACTCAATACTAAACGTTGATGCTGCCTTTTTTATTTTTTTATCTGAAACATTTTTTGGTTTATAATCAGCTACAGCTGCTGAAAGAACAGCAATATCTGCCGCATTAAAATGCGAATGTGCAGCATCATACATCTCTGAAGCACTTGTTACATGTGCTACATTTATTAAACTGTGTGATACTTTTTGATGCGTTGGACCAGTAATTAGATATACCTCAGCTCCTAAATTGGCTGCGGCTTTTGCGATTTCGAATCCCATTTTTCCACTAGAATGATTTCCAATAAATCGTACTGGATCAATAGCTTCATAAGTTGGACCAGCAGTAATTAGTATCTTTTTTCCACGAAGAGGAAGTTGATCTAATACATCTTTTTCAATAAACGCAACAACATCTTCAGGTTCAGCCATTCGACCTTCTCCTACTAGACCACTAGCTAACTCACCTGAAGTCGCAGGAATTATAATATTACCAAATGATTTTAATTTTTCAAAGGATGCTAATGTCGATTGATGCTTGTACATATCTAAGTCCATCGCAGGTGCAAAATACACAGGACATTTTGCAGATAAATAGGTTGCTAACAACAAATTATCACAAGTACCATTTGCCATTTTAGACATCGTATTTGCTGTGGCTGGTGCAATAATAAAAAGATCTGCCCAAAGTCCGAGTTCGACATGATTGTTCCACATCTCATTATCATCGTCTTCATTAGTAAACGAAGAATGCACTGGATTTTTAGATAAGGTAGAAAGCGTTAAAGGCGTTATGAAGTCTTTAGCAGCAGGTGTCATAACGACTTTTACGTTGGCACCTGCTTTTATAAATAGCCTAACAAGGCCTGCAGTTTTGTAAGCAGCAATACCACCAGTAATCCCTAATAGTATGTTTTTACCACTTAAAATTGACATGCTTATTTTTCAGTAACATCATCGTCTGTATTTCTATAGTAGATTTTATCATCTAACCATTCTTGTACAGCTAACGCATGAGGTTTAGGTAATTTTTCGTAGAATTTTGACACTTCAATTTGTTCTTTGTTTTCAAAGATTTCTTCAAGACTATCATTGTAAGTAGCAAATTCTTCTAGCTTATCTACTAATTCTCTTCTGATATCCGTATTGATTTGTTCGGCTCTTTTAGATATCACAGAAATTGCTTCATAGATATTGTCTGTAGGCTCATCAATAATATTTCTATCATAAGTTTGCGTTGAAACTGGAGCATTGGTTTTCTTTAAATCTGTCATAGTATATATGATTAACTTTTGGTATTGAATTGTTGTGATTCGGTTTTTAGGTCCTCATTCATTTTTTCGACTTCTTCAGTTCTTTCAGAATTTGGATAATATTTATGAAACGTATTATAATAGCCTTTAGCTATCTCTAATCTTTCTTCTTTTTTACTTTTCACACTATTTATTGCTAATTTATAAGCAGAATCTAATCGAAAAAACATGGCTTCTTCTCTAAAACTAGTTCCTGGATAATCTACTAAGAAATTATCGAATGCTTTAATTGCAGCTTCATAATCTGAAGATTCAAAATAAGCAATTTTATTATATTGTTTAGCGATTTCAAAAGCTTTCTTTTCAAGTTTAAAATCTAATTCTTTAATGAGCACATTTGCCTCAGCTAAATAGTCTGAATCTGGATACTTATTAATAAATAACTGTAATTTCTCAAGAGCTTCAACAGTTTCTCTTTGTTCTTTTGAATAGACAGGAGACAACATATAGTAACTTTTAGCTGACAAAAAAGATGCTTCTTGAGCTTTATCACTTCTTGGATAACTATTTTCAAAACGTTCAAAATGGTATCCTGAAATATGATAATCTTTTAATTCATATGAACACATAGCACTCATAAACATCAATCTCTCTGCTTGAGGTTTACCTCTATATTTTGGTACGACTTGATCAAAAAGCTTATTAGCTTTCGAATACTTACCATTTTCGAATAACTTAGTAGCCATATCTAGTTTAACCTTAACGTCTTCAGATTTCAAGGCTTTTTGGTACTCACTACAAGACGATAGTGTAATGGCTAATATAAGGATGTAAACAAATTTCTTCATAAATAAAAAACAGGTTGCAAAAGTACGCATTTCTAGCGTATAATAAAAACTAATATTTGATGCTAAAATAAACGTTGAAAACAGAGCATAAGTATGTTTAAGTATATTTTAACTTTTTAAAAATTAACCGAGTACTTGAAGAGCTTCTTTTATTTCTTCTTTCAATGTTTTTGTTGCTTCTACTAACGGCAATCTTACATTCGATTTAGCGAGATTAAGCGTTTCTAAAACTGCTTTTATTCCTGCAGGATTATTTTCAGAAAAAATTAAACTCGTTATATCCATCAATTTAAAGTGAATGGCATAAGCTTGCTTAGCATGTCCTTCTAATCCTAATCGAATCATTTCAGAAAATTGCTTTGGCAACGCTTGCCCTATTACAGAAATAACACCTGCTCCACCAGCTAAAACAACACCTAGCACCAAATCATCATCTCCTGAAATTATCAAGAAATCATCAGGTTTATCTCTTAATAATTTTAAGTACTGATGCACATTGTTTCCAGCTTCTTTTACTGCTATTATATTATTGAAATCTTTTGCTAAACGCAATGTTGTTTCTGGCGACATGTTTGATGAAGTACGTCCAGGAACATTATACATTATAATATCAATTGGACAAGCCTTAGATATCGCTTTAAAATGTTGATATATGCCTTCTTGTGTAGGTTTACTATAATATGGAGAAACAGAAAGAATCCCATCAATCTCACTTAAATTAGTGGATTCAATTTCATTGATAACTTCTGCAGTGTTATTACCACCAATTCCTAATACCAAAGGCACTCTACCTTTATTAGCTGAGATGATTGTAGCACTAATATCTTTCTTTTCTTCTTTTGTTATGGTTACACTTTCTCCTGTTGTACCAGAAATAACAATATAATCTATACCGTTTTCAATATTAAAGTCTACCAAATTCCTTAGTGCTTCATGATCTACAGATAAATCATCTTTAAAAGGTGTAATTATGGCGATTCCTGTACCTTGAAATTTTGTCATTTATAATTTATTTAAAACCGTTAAGTATTTTTTTAATTCAATTTTAAAAAGTTGAAATTCTTTAGTTTGAACATCTATCATTAAATCAAATACACGTTTATCATCTTGAATTAAACCGACTTTAAAATTGGCTTTTGAAGCTGTAGTAATCAGCTTTAATTCTAAACTTTCATTTTTATAAAAACTAATTAAAACATCAAATTCAGTATCGATAAAAGATTGTAAATCGATGTTATTTATTTTGCCTTTCCATCCAAAATCTTTAGGATTAAAATACGTATCCCAAAGTGGATTTGCATCTTTAACATCATCAATAAATGCGATTACTTTAGTCTTTGCTGGTGAAATCCCAAGTTCATTAAAAAAGCTTCTAAAAGCATCAAAATCTGAAAATTCAGTCATATTCAAAATAACGCCAACCGAATTCATTTTCCTATTACTAACTGCTACTTGTCGTGCATTTAGCAATTTGTTAATATATTTTTGATTAGAATTTGCCTTAAATGCCTTTAAAATCATTTATATTTATGCTTTGTACAAATGTAGTAAAAAAGTCGCTGCATGTTTTGTTAACAATTGCATAAATCCCTTATGAAAAACATCTTTTTTTTAATAGGCTTATCCTTAATTCTGTTTACGTCTTGCAAGTCTAATAATCTCTATAAAATTGAAGGTAGACAAATTGCCATTACAGATAGTCTTAAGACCAATCAATCTATAGAAGATTACATAAAACCTTACAGAATTCAGATTAATAAAAGCCTTGATAGTGTGATTTCATATGCCAAAGACACCTATTCAAAAAAAGACGGTTTCCTCAACACTGCCATAGGCAATATGATGGCAGATGCTGTATATGAGCAATCAAATCCAATATTTAAAGCAAGAACTGGACATACAATAGATTTGGTTTTACTTAATCATGGAGGTATTCGTTCTATTATTTCTAAAGGAAATATTACAACTAGAACTGCTTATAATGTCATGCCTTTTGAAAACTCAGTGGTCGTTGTTACAATGAAAGGCAATAAAGTCAAAGAATTAGTTGATTATTTAGTTAGAGATCAACGTCCACATCCAATATATGGATTACAAATTGTTTTAAATGAAGACTTACAGTTAAAATCAGCGACTATTAATGGCAAAAATATTGAAGACAATAAAAGCTATTACGTTGCAACAAATGATTATTTATATAGTGGTGGTGATAAAATGATCTTTTTTAAGCCAAATGAACATTTAGATGACCTTAACTATAAAATTAGAAATGTATTAATCGATTATTTCACAAAAAAAGACACAATTGCACCTGTAATTGATGACCGATTTATACAAATAAAACACTAGCCCAATGAAAAGAAGAGCGTTTATTCAACAAACAACTGCAGCTACTGCTTTAATCGGACTTGGTGGTTTTGGTTTATCGTCATTTAAATCGTCACAGAAAAAAATCACAATTTTACACACCAACGATGTGCATAGCCACGTTGACCCATTTGGTCCCAACGATGGTAGAAATCCAAATAAAGGTGGCGTAGCTAGACGTGCTAGTTTAATTACTTCTATAAGAAAAGAAAATCCAAATACCTTATTATTAGATGCAGGTGACATTTTTCAAGGCACACCTTATTTTAATTATTATGGAGGTGAGCTAGAATTTAAACTAATGAGCATGCTTAAATATGATGTTGCAACCATAGGAAATCATGACTTTGACAATGGTATTGATGGGTTATTTGCACAATTACCTCATGCAGATTTCGACTTTGTTTCGGCAAATTATGATTTTTCAAATACTATTATGGATACGCATGTCAAGCCATATAAAATCATAATTAAAGATGGAATTAAAATCGGAATATTCGGTTTAGGTGTTCAACTAACCGGATTAGTAAATCAAGACTTATACAAAGAAACCGTCTACAATGATCCTACTGAAACCGCTCAAGATATGAGTCGGATTTTAAAAGAAGACGAACACTGCGATCTTATTATTTGTTTATCCCATTTAGGTTATGATTATAGTAATAAGCCTCATAGAATAAGTGATTTAAAACTGGCTGAAGCAACAAAAGATATTGATTTGATTATTGGTGGTCACACACATACATTCTTAGACAAACCAACTGTTGTAAAAAATAAAAATGGCAAAAAAACGCTAGTAAATCAAGTTGGTTGCTACGGAATTAATTTAGGTAAAATTGATTTCTATTTTGATTCTAATAAAAATAAATCAGCTAATGGCACATCAATTATTGTTTAAAACAATGATTCATTTAATCTAATACTCCATCAACTCTAATATCACGCAATTCCTGAGTTGTTTGCACAAAATAATCGCTAAACTTCATTTTCTCATCTTCATTCACCATAGTATGGTGATCATAAACATACTTATACAACAGAAACAAGCCGCTTATATGAAGCGTTCTTTCAAAGACTTCAAACAACCAATAATAGATATATAACGTATTGATATAATCTAAAACATCAGCAAAAACAAAACAAAATACCATTAATAAAAAAGTGATGGATTGCCCAGTCTCTTTACTTAAATAGACAGCAAAAGAAAGATAAGTCAATGCTATTAAAGTTATTCCATGAAATACATACAACACTAAATTTACTTCGTCTACAAAATTTTCTTTTGCAACCTCGAAAAGCACATATAAAAAATAAGAATTTAGTAATAATACGAGGATTAAATAGACAGATACTAGGCTATCAAATTTTATTTTTTTAAGCTTTCCAAGCAATATAAAAATTAGCAATAAATAAGCTCCAATATACATGCTTTTAGAGAGTTTTAGCATGATCTCACCAAAACTAAACACTGCAAAAGCATCTCCTATAAAAAATATTAAAAACGTAGTTAAAAACACATTCGCCATTGTATTCAATTGACAAAAATAGAAAGTCATCAAAATGGTAACAGTAATAAGCTTGACCGTTTTAGGCACCATTATAGAATTGAAATAAGTTGCTACTGCAGAACACAAAACAATGACTACAAGAACAAGAACCATAATCAAATTTGGTTTAAATTTACGGGCTTTTTTCATGATATTTCTAATAAGTAGGTAAGCAAACATACAAAAAAACATGTAGTTAAACGGTATTTATACGTATTTTATCGATTATAATGATGATTTCAACCTGTTTTTGTAGTTTTTTTGAAATGTTACGTCTAATCATTAAATCATAATTAGCATGAAAAAATATTTTCCATTAGTTTTAAGAATAATAGTTGCAATAATTTTGATTCAAACGTTGAGATTTAAGTTTTCTGCTCATCCTGATAGTGTTTACATTTTCACCAAAGTAGGATTAGAACCTATTGGTAGAATTGGTATTGGAATTGCAGAACTTATTGCTGGTATTTTACTTTTTTTTAGAAAAACTGCTTGGACTGGAGCAATATTAACACTAGGAATTATTGGAGGTGCAATTATGATGCATCTCACAAAATTAGGAATCGAAATACATGGTGATGGTGGTGTTTTGTTTGGTACAGCTATAGTAACTTTTATACTTTCTGGGATTATACTATATAGTTACAGAAAAGACATTCCAATAATTGGCAAACGACTTTAATCTGAAACAGGTATATCAACATCCTGTTGACTATAATCTACTATTTGTCTATTTTCTAGACGTGATTGTAAATAAAAGAACAGAAAAGCAAACACTAAAAACAAAGAGCACAGAACATTAAGTAAATTAAATTCTGCAATATAAAAGTAAGCAAGCTGAATGACTTCAGAAAACATAATACAAATAGTCCCAAGAAGTAAGTTCATCGATTTTTTATCATCTTTAGACATATAATTTATAAGCGCTAATGCCATTAATAGCATAATTACTGCGTTATAAAATAACTCCAAGTAGTATTCATTAGTATTAAATTCTTTTTTAGCTGTATCTGAAACGAAATACACAAAAAATAAACTGAGTACAAATAACAAAACAATTTGAATTGGAAATTTAACAACTATTCTTTTCATGTTCATTCCAACTGTAATTCTAGCTACTAAAAACAAGTAAGACAATATATAAAGGGTATTCCCTATATAATAATAATAGTCTATTTCTTCAGCTATATCTAAGTCAACTACCCATGTAAAGTAATTAAATACTTCAGCTAAAACGAAGACTATTAAAAAGGATAAGAAAAGAGGATGTCTATTTTTTATTCTAATTACATATAAGGCAGTCAGCATAACAATAGTTAAAGCTCTCACTCCAGCAGCCTCAACTTCAAGACCCTTGAACTGTAATCCAAGAAAAAACAAACTAAGAACTAAAGTAAGCGCTCCTAAAAATTTCCCTATCTGCATATTATTATCTCATTATTAATGAAGCAAATATAAAAATAACTTGATATTAAACGTTTAAAATCTTATTTAATCGATAAGATACATTTAAAAGTAAGAATTTACTTAATCATTAATAAAAAATCATTTTCAGAGATGATTGGAATTTCTAAAGATTCTGCTTTTGTTCGCTTACTTGGCCCCATTTTATCACCAGCAATCAAATAATTAGTTTTAGATGAAATTGAAGAAGACACCTTCCCTCCATTATCTTCAATTAGCTTTTTAAGCTCTGTTCGACTCAGAGAGACAAATACTCCGGAGACTACTATGGATAGACCTTTTAGTTTGTCTGTTTGATTGGCTAGTTTTTCAGCAGATAATTCAAGCTGTAATCCAAATACTCTGAGTTTATCAATAAACACCAAATTAGATTCAGAAGAAAAGAACTCAACTACACTCTGAGCAATCCGTTCACCTATTTCATCAACAGCAACTAAATCTTCATTTGAAGCATTAGCTATGGCATCGATATTTTTATAATGCTTAGCTAGCTTCTTAGCCACAGTTTCTCCAACATATCTAATTCCTAATGCGAATAAAACACGTTCAAACGGAATTTGTTTTGAAGCTTCAATGCCATTGATTAGATTTTCAGCACTTTTTTCTGCCATACGTTCTAAAGGCAAGATATCTTCTTTTGTTAAAAGATATAAATCTGAATAGTTTAAAATCAAGCCCTCATTTACTAAAAGCGCAACTGTTTCTCCTCCTAAACCTTCAATATCCATTGCTTTCCTAGAAATATAATGCTGAATACGACCAATAATTTGTGGATTACAACCATTATAATTTGGACAATAATGCTTTGCATCGCCTTCCTCACGAACTAATTCTGTGTGACATTCTGGGCAATGCGTAATGTATTTCGTAGGCTGAGAGTTAGATGGACGCTTACTTAAATCTACGGCTATAATCTTCGGAATAATTTCTCCTCCTTTTTCAACAAAGACCTCATCTCCTTCTCTAATGTCTAGTTTTTCTATTTGATCTGCATTATGCAATGATGCTCGTTTGACTGTAGTACCAGCCAATTCTACAGGTTCTAAATTAGCAACTGGTGTAATTGCTCCAGTACGACCTACTTGATATGTAATCTCATTCAATCGCGTAGAGACTTGTTCTGCTTTAAACTTATAAGCCATTGCCCAACGTGGTGCTTTCGCAGTATAACCTAGCTCTTCTTGTTGTTGTAAATTATTTACTTTAATGACCACACCATCTGTTTCATATGGCAAATCATGACGATGCACATCCCAATATTCAACAAACTCAATAACGTCATCAACAGACGTCGCTAGTTTTGAAGCTTCAGGAACTTTAAATCCCATTTGTCTAGCGTTGTCTAAACTTTCAAATTGAGTTGCAAATCCTAAATTCCTACCTTTAATATTGTAAAGCAAACATTCTAAAGGGCGTTTTGCTACTTCAGCACTGTCTTGTAATTTCAAACTTCCAGATGCTGTATTTCTCGGATTTCGGTATAACTCTTCTCCTGCTTCAAGTCGTTCTTCATTCATTTTATGAAACCCTTCAAAAGGCAATACAATTTCTCCTCGAATATCAAACTTTTTAGGATAATTGCCTTTTAATTGTAAAGGCACAGATTTAATCGTTTTCACATTTGCAGTCACATCATCACCTTGTGTTCCATCTCCTCTAGTTACAGCTCTTACTAAACTTCCATTCTCGTAAGTTAAACTTATAGAAGCACCATCGTATTTTAGCTCACAAACAAATTCAACCGTTCCATCTACTATTTTTTCAATCCGTTTTTCCCAATCTAATAAGTCGTCTTTCGAATATGAATTATCTAAGGAATACATTCGATGCTCATGCTCAACCGTTTGAAAATTCTTAGTCACTTCTCCTCCAACTCTTAAAGTAGGCGAATTAGCGTCATAAAACTCTGGATGTGCTTCCTCTAAAGTCTGAAGTTCCTTTAGTTTTATATCAAAGTCATAATCGCTAATTGTTGGATTATCTAGTACGTAATAATTATAATTATGCTCGCGTAGTTCATTGCGAAGCGATTGGATTTGTGCTGCTATACTCATTAAAAATCGTTGTGAAAAGTTGTATTTCTACTTTAAATTCAAAGCATCTAATATACTAAAATGAATGTCAGAATAATTGTGATTCACTTACTTTTTATCAGCTTTTTATTCAAGTTATTTTATCCCTTTTATCATTCGGTCTTTACCAAATATATCCGTTTTCAGTTCAATCGATTTGAAACCAAAATCATTAAGAAGCTGAATCATATCTTCGCCTAAATATTCATTAATTTCCAGATACAAAGCTCCTTTATCCTTAAGATTTAATTGCGCAAATTCACAAATGACTTTATAAAACTGTAACGGATTATCATCTTCAACAAATAAAGCTAAATGCGGCTCGTTGTCCAGAACATTAGGCTTGATTTCTTCTTTTTCTAAATTGCGAACGTAAGGTGGATTAGATACAATGATGTCAAATTTATGAGATACTGAAATCAGTTTAGCATGACTTGGATTTAAAATATCATCATGAATAAAGCCGACTACTACTTTATTCAATTCTGAATTCTGCTCAGCAATGCTTAAAGCTTCTTTAGAAACATCTAGAGCTGAAACATTTGCTTTAGCTAAGTTTTTAGCTAATGAAATAGCAATACAACCTGTTCCAGTTCCGATATCAAGGATATTTAAAGACTTTTCTACAGTGTTCGAAGTGACATCTTCCAAAATAAAAGTTACTAATTCTTCGGTTTCTGGTCTCGGAATTAAAGTATGCTTATTGACTTTAAAGGACAACCCATAAAATTCGGTTTCACCTATAACATATTGTATGGGTTTATGGTTCTTTAAATCTGATAACGCATTTAAAAACAATATGCCTTGTTTAGCTGTTATGTTATATTCAGGATTTAAGACCAATTGAATTCGTTTTGATTCTAAGTAGTGTTCCATTAAAATACCAAAGAATGAATTGACTTCATCTTTACCATATAATGCATCTAATTCCGTGTGATAATTGTTTAGAATATCTTTTAAAACCAAATCTTAAGTTTAAAATAGGTCTCGACTGCGCTTGACCTGACAGTTAATTAAAAATTATAAATTTTTCATCATCCAAACACCACATGAATAATGACCTGTATTTCCTAAAGGCTCTTCTCTATGCTCAAATCCGTAGTCTTCATAAATATGAATCGCAGCTTTTAATTGTAAAGCCGATTCGAGATAACAGGTTTCAAATTCGAAGTCTTTTGCAGCTTTCAAACAGGCTTCAAACATCTTTCTACCAAAGCCTTTTCCGCGTACTTTTGGCGAAAAATACATCTTTTGTAACTCGCAAACATTTCCATCAAAATTTTTCAATTGTTTTATTCCAGCTCCTCCAAAAACTTCAGTGCTACTGGCAACAACATAATACACTTCTTTATCACCTTGATAAGATTCGTACATTAAAGGTGTTTCGGCATCTTCATAAGCTGTGCCTTTTAATGGAATTTTAAATTCTGGAAAACAACCTTTTATAACAGCTTCAATTTGCGGGTTGTCTTCTGGACGGATTTCTCGTATAACAATAGTATCTTTGCTCACTTTAATAATCTATTTTTGCGCTGTGAAGATAGTACAAATCTAAAAACACTAATATGAAGAAACTTATAATCTTATCAACATTAGTCTTCACTTTTATATCCTGTTCGGTTAAAGAAAAGCCTAAATTTTTACGTGTTGAAAATATTAAAGTTTTAGAATCCACAAGCAAAACGATTACTTTAACTGCTGATGCTTTATTTATGAATCCAAATGATATTGGAGGCGAATTAAAAACTGACGGAATAAAAGTAATTGTAAATGGTAATGAAATGGCTTCAGTATCTACAGAATCTTTTAAAGTTCCAGCAAAAAAAGAATTTTCAATTCCGCTTAGAGCTGATGTTCCAACAGATAGTTTGTTTAGTGATAAAAATTTAAGTGGTTTACTAGGAAGTTTATTCAACAAAAAAATGAAAGTGCAATATAAAGGAGATATAAAATATAAAGTTTTAGGCTTTTCGCATACCTATACGGTTGACGAAACTGAAGATGTTAAAATAAAATTCTAATTGACCACTCACGAAACATATATTAAACGCTGTATAGACATCGCAAAACAAGGTTTAGGCATAACAGCTCCTAATCCGATGGTTGGCAGCATAATTGTTTATGATGGCAAAATTATTGGCGAAGGTTCCACAAGTGCTTATGGTGGCAATCATGCAGAAGTGAATGCCATCAATTCGGTTAAAGACAAAGAGATACTCAAACAAGCGACCTTATATGTGACGCTTGAACCTTGTTCGCATATTGGAAAAACGCCTCCATGTTCAGATTTGATTATTAAGCATCAAATTCCAAATGTCGTGATTGGTTGTGTCGATGACAATCCGCAAGTCGCTGGAAAAGGCATCGCAAAACTTAAAGCATCTGGTTGCCATGTTACAGTAGGAATTTTAGAAGTAGAATGCAAATCACATCACAAGCGGTTTTTTACATTTCACAATAAAAAACGACCTTATATTATTTTGAAATGGGCAGAAACGAGTGATGGTTTTATTGCTCCAGCAACAAAAGACAAAAAAGAACCGGTTTGGATTACCAATACCTACTCAAAACAATTGGTCCATAAATGGCGAGCTGAAGAACAAGCTATTTTAGTTGGAACCCATACTGCTTTAGAAGATAATCCGAGTTTAACAGTAAGAAATTGGACAGGAAATAACCCGATTAGAATTGTAATTGACAAAAACAATACACTTCCTAAAGATTTTTCAGTCTTTAATACAGAAGCTGAGACCATCATCATTTCTAAAAAAGAAGTAGATTTCAACAAACCCTTAGGACATGAAATTTGCACATTTTTATATTCAAAAAATATCAATTCAGTCATTATTGAAGGTGGAGCACAGACACTTCAAACCTTTATAGATGAAAACCTTTGGGATGAAGCTCGAGTTTTTAAAGGGACTTCCATTTTTAAAGCTGGAACAAAAGCACCTCAATTTTCGGGAGAATTAATTTCTGAAGATCATATTTTAGATGATTCATTGAAGCATTATATAAATCTCACTTCTAATAGTCATCTCGAGCGCAATCGAGAGATCTTAATCTGACAATAATAATTAGGTCTCGACTGCGCTCGACCTGACAGAATTTAAAAATGAAAATTAAAACAATCATATTCGACTTTGGAGATGTGTTCATCAATTTAGATAAAGAAGGTGCAATGCAAAATGCACTCACATTATTTCAATTAAACGAACTACCTGAAGATCTTATAGCAATTAATACCTTATACGAACAAGGTTTAATCTCTTCAGATGAATTTATAGAATTCTATACTGATAATTTTCCTAAGCTTTCAAAGAAAGACATTTTAGATGCATGGAATTTCATCCTAAAAGATTTCCCTGAAGAACGCTTAACATTCCTTAAAAACTTAAAAAAAGAACAGAAACACAAACTTATTTTGTTAAGTAATACTAACGAAATTCATATTAATTGGATTAAAGAACATGTTTCGTTTTATGAGGAATTCAAAGCTTGTTTTGATCAATTCTATTTATCTCATGACATAAATTTAAGAAAACCTAACCAAGATATTTATCAGTTTGTTTTAAATCAAAATAAACTAAAAGCAGATGAATGCTTGTTTATCGACGACACAAAAGACAATACTGATGCTGCTGCTGCTTTAGGAATTCATATTTGGAATATTGATGAAACTAAAGAAAATGTTATAGATTTATTCTCCATTAAAGAAGACTTGTTTTGATATATCTACTTTTAAGCATAACTGCTTCTACCCTTTTATTTATCATTTTTAAACTCTTAGATAGATTCAACATCAATACATTTCAGGCGATTGTTGTGAATTATTTCACTGCTTGCCTATTTGGAATCTGGAGTTATGATGAACCTTTAAACGTAAAAAGCATTTTAGAATCGCAATGGTTATTTGGTGCAATTGGTCTCGCCTTTTTATTTATTGCAGTCTTTAATGTCATGGCGCTAACGGCTCAACGCAACGGGATTTCAGTGGTATCTGTAGCTTCAAAAATGAGTGTCATTATACCAGTGATTTTTGGAGTTTATGCCTATAATGAAGGAGTTGGGTTTCAAAAAATTATTGGAATAATTTTCGCACTAATTGCTGTATATCTCACTTCTGTTAGACCCAAAACTACAAGCAATTTTGCAAAAGGTTTACTGCTACCAATATTATTGTTTTTTGGCTCAGGAGTTATTGACACCTCAATAAAGTATCTTGAAACCACCTATGTTTCAGAAAATGGAATCCCTATTTTTTCAGCAACCATATTCGCTTTTGCTTTTATTATTGGATCATTTATCCTTATATATAAATACATTAAGAAACCTGGACAAATTCAATTAAGAACCATTATTGCAGGTAGTATTTTAGGAATTGTGAATTACTTTTCTATTTATTATTTATTAAAAGCTCTCAATCACGAAAGCCTAGAAAGCTCTACAATATTCACAGTGAACAATGTAGCTATTGTAATGGTATCAACACTCTTAGGGCTTATGGTTTTTAGAGAAACTATATCAAAAACAAATTGGTTTGGAATCATATTGGCTCTAATTTCAATTGTATTAGTAACTTTGTCTTAATGACCGAAAAAGATATTTACAAAACAATTACCAAAGCATCACCTGAAGTACTTTTCAAAGATAAGAATAGTAAATTTTTTGGTTATGCGTTTCCTGTAACTACTGAAGAAGACGTTAAATCACACTTAGAAACACTAAAAAAAGAACATCATCAAGCTAGACATTGGTGTTATGCCTATCAAATCGGAAAATCAAAAAAAGACTACACGTATAGAGCTAATGATGATGGTGAACCTAATAATAGTGCAGGAATGCCAATTTATGGACAAATACAATCGTTTGAAGTTACAAATGTTCTTATTGTTGTGGTAAGATATTTTGGTGGTGTAAAATTAGGTGTTAGCGGACTTATAAACGCATACAGAACTAGCGCACAAATGGCTTTAGAAGCCTCAAAAATAATTTCAAAAACAATTAACTTTGAATATGCAATTACTTTTGATTACAAAAACATGAATAAAGTGATGCGTATAGTAAAAGAAAAAAATCTAAATGTCATAAATCAAACTTTAGAATTAAGTTGTGAACTAATCATTTCTGTAAGGTTAAAAGAAGCAACTTCCATATTTGAAATATTTGACAGACTTTATGAAATTGAAATCAAAACTTTAAACGATTAAATTAGCAGTTGGTCTAAAATATAGTCTGGACATCTTGTAGGTCGATTCTTATTAATATCCATAAATACTAAAACAGAATTTCCAGTTGTTAAAACTTCGTCTTTTTCATTTAGAATTTCATAATCAAATTCAATTTTAGCCGTTGGTTTTTTTACGAGTTTAGTTTTCACTTTAATGAGATCATCATAACACGCTGACTTTTTGTATTTTATAGACAAACTAACAACTGGCAACATAATTCCATCTTCTTCCATTTGTTTATAAGAAAACCCCATTTTACGCAACCACTCTGTTCTGCCTATTTCAAAATATTGCGCATAATTACCATGATAAACAACTCCCATTTGATCAGTTTCGCCATAACGGACTCTAAATTGTATTTCATCGGGTTTAGTTAAATTGGACATCGTTATTGATATTTTTTTTGTAAATTCGAATCGATTTAAACATGAGGAAAAAATTCTAGAAAATCAACACATTTTGATTTTTTTATTAAATAATTTGTTCACATATTTGCCATGTAAAAATCAACACAGAGAAACTCGAATTTCTCTTTTTTTTGCTAACTAACTAACAACACAAAAATTACACTTAGAGAATGGATGTAACTGCGCAATCGGTTTGGACTAACTGTCTGTCTTTTATAAAAGACAATATTCAACCTCAAGCCTATAAAACATGGTTTGAGCCTATAGTAGCAGTTAAACTTTCTGATAATGCTTTGAACATTCAAGTACCAAGTAAATTTTTCTACGAGTGGCTTGAAGAACATTATGTAAAAATTCTTAAAGTAGCTTTAACTAAAGAATTAGGAGAAACAGCAAAATTAGTTTATGTTATCAAAATGGAAAATACGTATGGTAACAAACAACCATTTACGGAAAAGATTCCAAGTTCAAATCGTGGAGCTATGAAATCTCAAGATGTTGATGTTCCACTTAATAATAAAAATCCTGAACTCAAAAATCCATTTATAATTCCTGGAATTAGAAACGTTAAGATCGAATCTCAACTCAATCCGAATTATAGTTTTGAAAATTTCCTAGAAGGAGATTCTAACAGATTAGCAAGAAACGCTGGTTTAGCTGTTGCTAACAAACCTGGTGGCACTTCATTTAATCCGTTATTGATTTTTGGTGGTGTTGGTTTAGGAAAAACACATTTAGCACATGCTATTGGTGTTGACATTAAAGATAAGTATCCTGAAAAAACAGTCCTTTATATTTCTGCTGAAAAATTCACACAGCAATATATTGATTCTGTAAAAAAGAATAATAGGAATGATTTTATACACTTCTATCAAATTATAGATGTCTTAATTATTGATGATGTTCAGTTTCTTTCTGGAAAATCTGGAACCCAAGATGTATTCTTCCATATTTTCAACCATTTACATCAAAACGGAAAACAGGTCATATTAACGAGTGACAAAGCTCCAGTTGACATGCAAGATATTGAGCAACGCTTATTATCTCGTTTTAAATGGGGACTTTCTGCAGAATTACAAAGCCCTGACTTTGAAACTAGAGTTTCAATTTTAAAAAACAAATTATATCGTGATGGTGTTGAAATGCCTGATGATATTATCGAGTATGTTGCAAAGCATATAAAAACAAATGTTCGTGAACTTGAAGGCGCTATCATTTCATTAATCGCACAATCATCATTCAACAAAAAGGAAATCACTGTTAATCTTGCTAAAGAGATTGTTGAAAAATTCGTTAAAAACACTAAACGAGAAGTTTCTATCGATTACATCCAAAAAGTCGTGTCAGATTATTTCCAAATGGATGTTAGCACTTTACAATCTAAAACAAGAAAACGTCATATTGTTCAAGCAAGACAGCTAGCAATGTTTTTTGCTAAAAAATACACAAAAGCTTCATTAGCAAGTATAGGTTCTCAAATTGGTAAGCGAGATCATGCTACAGTTCTTCATGCATGTAAAACTGTAGACAACTTATCATCTACCGACAAACAATTTAGAAAGTATGTAGAAGATCTTTCTAAAAAACTTTCTTTATAAATTCTCTTATGACTAGTATTTTAATGGTTTGTTTAGGCAATATTTGTCGTTCACCATTAGCTCATGGTATATTAGAATCAAAATTACCTTCTGATCAATTTTATATAGATTCTGCTGGAACTGCAAACTATCATGTTGGAGATTCTCCAGATCATCGTTCAATAGCAGTTGCAAAATCTAATGGAATTGACATTTCAAACCAACGTGGCAGACAATTCAAAGTGTCAGATTTTGATACATTTGATTACATTTTCACTATGGACGATTCCAATTACCAAAACATAATTGCATTAGCGAGAGGCGCTAATGATATCGCTAAAGTAAAATGCATTCTGGAACTAGAAGACACAATTCAACTTACTCATGTACCTGATCCTTACTATGGAGATATTTCAGATTTTCAAAATGTTTTTCAATTACTCGAAAAAGTTTGTAACACATTATCAAACAAGCTACAAAACATTACCTTATAGGAATTTTCTTTAATCATTCATTTGTTTTTTTGTATTTTTAGCAAAAAGAGTCCTAAAAAATTACAAAGCTATGAAAAAAATTACCCTATACTTTATGTGTATGATGTGCGCATATGGTTTTTCTCAAAACATTGAATTAGAATTATTTGCATCTGGATTTTCAGACCCAATAAAAGTACAAAACGCAGGTGATGACAGACTTTTTGTTACTGAACAAGATGGTACTATCCAAATTTTAAATACTGATGGCACAACCAATTCAACTCCATTTTTAGATATCGATGCAAGAGTTGCTAGTGGTGGTGAACGTGGATTATTATCCCTTGCATTTCATCCAAACTATGCTTCTAATGGTTATTTCTATGTGAATTATACTAATAATTCTGGAGATACTGTAATCTCAAGATTTTCTAGAAGTACAGTAAGTACAGCAGACTCAGGTTCTGAATTAATTTTAATGACCATACCTCAACCTTATAGCAATCACAATGGTGGTGATTTACACTTTGGACCAAATGATGGGTATTTGTATATTTCAACTGGTGATGGTGGATCAGGTGGTGATCCAGGAGATAGATCTCAAGATTTAATGGAATTACTAGGAAAAATGCTTAGAATTGATGTTGACAATGTTGCTAACGGAAATAATTATGCCATTCCTACAGACAACCCTTTTGTCGGAAATCCTAATGCTCTAGAAGAAATTTGGGCTTATGGATTGAGAAACCCATGGAGGTTTTCTTTTGACGAAGAAACTAATGAGATGTGGATTGGTGATGTTGGACAAAATACCACTGAAGAAGTCAATAGAGTCGCAGTTAATCCTGTAGGTTATAATTTTGGTTGGAGATGCTATGAAGGCTCAAACACATACAACACTAACGGCTGCCCAGCTATGGAAACTCTAACTTTCCCTGTTGCTGAATACCCAATTCCACCTTGTTTTTGCAATATAGCTGGTGGACAAGTTTATAGAGGAAGTGTTTACAGTGATATATTTGGAGTATATATTTTTGGCACAACTGGAGACTTTACAATCAGCACAGTTGATGCTTCAAATAATTTAATAAATCATGGTGCTTTTAATAATGGGTATTGGGTCTCTTTTGGAGAAGATATTAATAAAGAAATGTATGCCGTAGATATTACAGGTAGTATTTATAGAGTTAAAGGGACTGTATTATCGGTTTCTGAGTTTGAAAAACAAAATATTTCTATTACTCCTAATCCTGCATCAGAAAATCTTAACATAACACTTTTTAATAATACTATTAATGCTATTTCAATAATCGGCTTAAATGGAAGTGTTCTCTTCAATGAGGAGAATATTTTATTATCTGAAAAAAATATAGATGTTTCATTTTTAAGCAACGGAATGTATCTTATTAATATTGAATTCAATGACAAATCTACTATTGTTAAAAAATTGATAGTAAAATAATATTCGATGCACACTGAAAAAGGAAAACTATATCTCATTCCAACGCGTTTAGGTGACAATCCACCATTAGAAGTATTACCAATTTCAGTAAAAAAAATAATTGAATTGGTAGATCATTATATTGTTGAAAATGAAAAAACAGCTAGACGATTTATAAAAAAAGTCGATTCTAGAAAACAACAATCTACTCTTAAATTTGAGATTATAAATAAGTATACACAGCCAGAAGAAACCCAACATTTTCTTGACACTTGTAAAAACGGAAAATCAATGGGTTTACTATCTGAAGCTGGCTGTCCTGGAATTGCTGATCCAGGTGCAGATATTGTAAAATTAGCTCATGAAAACAACATACAAGTAGTGCCTTTGGTAGGCCCTTCTTCTATTGTATTGGCTTTAATGAGTTCGGGAATGAATGGTCAAAGTTTTGCATTTAATGGCTATATCCCAATTGATAAAAGCGAAAGAAAAGCGACTCTAAAAAAATTAGAACGTATTTCGTATGAGCAAAATCAAACGCAATTATTCATAGAAACACCATACCGAAATAATAAAATCATAGAAGATATTTGTAATGCACTACATCCTCAAACACGAGTTTGTATAGCTTGTGATATTACTTTACCAACAGAATATATAAAAACTTTAACGGTTAAAGAATGGAAACATGTTAATGTAGATTTACATAAACGTCCAGCAATTTTTGTAATTCATAAAGACTAATTTCTTTTAAGTTAAAGAAACATTAAAACAAACCACTACCCTAGATTACTTTGCTATATTTGATTTTAAGCTAACAAATCTAATATGCAAAGACATTTACAATTCCTAATTTTATTACTATTTACTTCATCACTAACGTTTGCACAACAACAAAAAAAACCAACATCTTCCGAGATTTTTGAATCCATAAAAAAATTAAACTTTTTAGGATCTGTTTTATACGTTGCAGCACATCCAGATGATGAAAACACACGACTTATTTCATACATGTCTAATGAAGTCAAAGCAAGAACTGCTTACCTTTCATTAACCAGAGGCGATGGAGGTCAAAACCTTATTGGTCCTGAAATTAGAGAATTACTTGGAGTTATGAGAACTCAAGAATTATTAGCTGCAAGACGCGTAGATGGAGGCGAGCAATTATTTACACGAGCAAATGATTTTGGGTATTCAAAACATCCAGACGAAACTTTGTCCATTTGGGATAAAAACAAAGTACTTAGCGATGTCATATTAGCTATCAGAAAGTTTAAACCAGATGTTATCATTAATAGATTTGATCACAGACGAGCTGGAAAAACTCATGGACATCATACGAGTTCAGCATTATTAAGCATGGAAGCTTTTGATCTTGTAAACAACCCTTTATCCTATCCAGAGCAATTATCTACAACAGGTTTATGGCAACCAAAGCGTTTATTTTATAACACATCTTGGTGGAGATATGGCGGCAAGGAAGAATTTGACAAAGTAGATAAAAGCAATATGATCATGTTTGATATTGGTGTTTATTACCCATTAAAAGGACTTTCAAATAACGAACTAGCTTCAATGGCAAGCAGCCAACATTTATGTCAAGGATTTGGCAGATTAACGCAACGTGGATCTCAAGAAGAATATATAGAATTCTTAAAAGGTGAATCTCTAAATGGAAGCACTAATGTTTTTGAAGGCATTGATACAACATGGAATCGCGTAAAAGGCGGAAATGCAATTGGAGAACTTCTTCAAGATGTTGAAACGAATTTCAATTTCAGAAATCCTTCAGAACACCTTCCTAAACTATTACAAGCTTACCAACTATTATCTAAAGTTGAAGACAAACACTGGAAAACCATTAAAATCAAAGAATTAAAATCAATTATTGTAGCTTGTGCTGGATTGTATTTAGAAGCTTCAGCTGAAACTAATTGGGCTACTTCCAATGAAACGATCAATCTTAATATTGAAGTTCTTAATCGAAGTCAACAATCTATAACCTTAAGAAGCATTAACACTTCTAATAACTTACAAATTTCTAAAGAGATCAAACTTATTGAAAACATGAAGTTTGATTTTAAAGAACCAATCACTATTCCAAATAATCAAAACCCAACAACACCATATTGGTTAGCTGAGAAAGGCACATTAGGAATGTATAAAGCGGATGCTAAGTATATTGGACTTCCTGAAACACCTCGAGTTTTCAATGTTGACTTCAACCTGTTGATTGATAAAACTCCTATAACATTTACAAAACCTGTGGTGTATCGCTATTCTAAACCAGATAAAGGTGAATTATACAAACCTTTTGAAATTATTCCTGAAGCTTCCGCTAAACTATCAGAAGGAGTTATCATTTTAGATTCTGATGCACAACGTGACATTGAAGTTATTGTAAAAGCTGGTCGAGACAATCTTGAAGGCTATGTTCAAATTGCGCATCCAAAAGACTGGAGTATTTTCCCAGAAAAACAAAAAGTTAATATTACGAACAAAGGTCAAGAACAACGTTTGACGTTTACTATTATTCCTCCTAAAGAACAAAGCGAAGGACTTTTAACACCTATGGTACATGTTGGAGAACAAACATACACCAGAGATTTAATAGAAATTGATTATGACCATATCCCATTTCAAACTGTATTATTACCTAGTGAAAGTAAAATTGTAAGATTAGACATTCAAAAACGTGGTGAAAATATTGGATATATTGAAGGTGCTGGTGATGTTGTCCCTGAAAGTCTGAGGCAAATTGGATATAATGTAACCACTATTACACCAAAGAATATTACAGCAGAAAACCTAAATCATTTTGATGCTATAGTTGTAGGGATTAGAGCCTATAATACAGTGGAAGAGCTGAAATTCAAACAGCAAATTCTTTTTGATTATGTCGCTCAAGGCGGAAATATGATTGTGCAATACAACACCAGTTATAGAGTAAAAGTTGACGCTATTGCGCCTTATGATTTAAAATTATCTAGAGACAGAGTTACTGATGAATTGGCTGATGTCACCTTATTAGCGACAACTCATGAAATTTTAAATTATCCTAATAAAATTACTTCAAAAGACTTTGAAGGCTGGACTCAAGAACGTGGTTTATACTTTCCAAATGAATGGGCAAACGAGTTTACTCCTATTCTTTCAATGCATGATAAAGGTGAATCAGCAAAAGAAGGCAGTCTTTTAGTCGCTAAACACGGAAAAGGATATTTTGTATACACAGGACTAAGTTTCTTTAGAGAATTTCCTGCTGGAGTTCCAGGAGCTTACAGACTATTTGCAAACATGCTGTCTTTAGGAAAAAACAATATCAACTAAACTAAATAAATTTCAACCAATGGAAAAGTATAAATGGAATCGAATGTACACACTTGTACTTCTTGCTAATGTTATTTACATCATTGCGTTTTACTTCATAACAAAAGCCTTTTAGTATGCAAACATTAGATTGGATTGTACTTATTAGTACATTATTGCTTATTGTCGTTTATGGAACATATCAGTCTCGAGGCAGTAAAAATGTAAAAGATTTTTTAAAAGGTGGTAATACATCAAAATGGTGGACCATTGGCCTATCTGTAATGGCAACTCAAGCAAGTGCTATTACATTTCTTTCTACTCCTGGACAAGCCTTTAATGACGGAATGGGATTTGTGCAATTTTATTTCGGATTACCAATTGCTATGGTTGTAATTTGTATGGTGTTTATTCCATTATACCATCGACTGAAGGTATATACAGCTTATGAATTTTTAGAAGATCGTTTTGACTTAAAAACCAGAACATTAACAGCTATCTTATTTTTAATTCAACGTGGACTGGCTGCAGGAATTACCATTTTTGCACCTGCAATTATATTATCAGCAGTTTTAGGATGGAATTTACTACTACTAAATGTGATTATTGGTGTATTAGTTATTATTTACACCGTTTCTGGAGGAACAAAAGCCGTAAATGTGACTCAAAAACATCAAATGATTGTCATTTTCACAGGAATGATTATTGCATTTGTTTTGATTATTGACAAGCTTCCAACTGACATCACTTTCTCAAAAGCACTTGATATTGCTGGTGCTAGTGGCAAAATGGAAGTTCTAGATTTTTCATTTGATTTTAATAATCGTTATACTGTTTGGAGTGGACTTATTGGAGGAACATTCTTAATGTTATCCTACTTCGGAACAGATCAAAGTCAGGTGCAACGTTATTTATCCGGAAAATCTTTAAAGGAAATGCAAATTGGGATGATGTTTAACGGACTTTTAAAGATACCAATGCAATTTTTCATCTTATTGGTAGGTGTTATGGTATTTGTTTTTTATCAATTCAACCAAGCTCCTGTAAACTTTAATCCAACTGCCACTGATGTCGTTTTAAATTCTGAATATGCTGAAGAATACAAGTCCATTCAAGACAAACAACAGCTTATATTTGAAGACAAACAAGCTTTAATTTCATCGTTTGTTGCATCAAATGATAGTGATCTCTCTAAAGAAATCGCTTCCTTAAACACTTTAAATGATAAACTTAGAGCAGACGCTAAAGTATTGATTGAAAAAGCTGGAAATTCCCAAAATATTAAAGTTGAAAGTAATGATAAAGATTATGTATTTATACACTTTATTTTAAACAATTTACCTAGAGGCTTAATAGGATTGCTCTTAGCTGTAATTTTAAGCGCAGCCATGTCTAGTACTTCTAGTGAATTAAATGCTTTGGCAAGTACCACAACTATGGATTTATACAAAAGGAACACTCCTGAAAAGTCTGATACCGAAATGGTAAAAGTGTCTAGATGGTTTACTTTAGGATGGGGAATTATTGCTATTGGAGTCGCTTGTGTCGCTAATCTTGCCGAAAATTTGATTCAGCTGGTAAATATTATTGGTTCTATTTTCTACGGAAATGTCTTAGGCATATTTCTACTTGGCTTCTTCTTTAAGTTCGTAAAAGGCAATGCTGTATTTTCTGCAGCTTTAATCACACAAGTTCTTGTCATTGGATTATTCCTACTTAATGAATATGAATTGATCAACCTTCCATTTTTATGGTTGAATTTTGTTGGTTGTGTGATTGTTATAAGCATAGCATGTATAATTCAAAGCTTAAGTAAAAACAATACGCATTCAGAAGCATAACTTATAATACACATAAAAAAAGACCTTCTGATATTTCAAAAGGTCTTTTTTTTATATAATTATGAATAGGATTACATTGCTCCCCATTCTTTTAAAGACTCCATATTCATTTTAACATAACCATCATTCTTTGCTTCCTTAGCTCCAGCCATTGATGCTTTTGCAGCTTCAATAGCTTTGTCTTTATTACCAGCTTTAGCATGAATTAAAGCCTGCTGACGCAACCACCAAAAACGCGGTTGATCTTTTGTCATATCAATTGCTCTATCAATCCATTTTACTGCTGTATCAATATCTTTATCAGATTCTAAGTAATAACGTGCAGCAGCATAATAATCATCTGCTCCAGGTCCAGCCATAATTTTATCAATAGCATTAGTAACTGACTTATCTGTTGGTACATCAAACTTAACACCAACATATGCGTTTTCCCACATCAATCCTATATTAGCAGATTCACTAGTCAAATCATCAAAAGAAATAGTAAATGTTTCTATTTTCATTGGAATTGGATATACTTCAGCAGTAACTTTTGCTGCAACTTTAGTGTCATCCCATTCACTTGGAGTTCCCCAATTTTCAGTGTTTGAATAAAAAACAACTTCCCAAGATTTTTCAGAAGGTGTTACAAAAATAGCATATGATCCTGCCTTAAGCTCCTTACCTTCAACAGTAACATCATCACTGAATGTTATCATTGTATTTTTGTTAGCTCCAGTTCTCCATAGTTTACCATAAGGTACTAGATCTCCAAAAATAGTACGCCCTCTCATGTTAGGTCTAGAATATTCAATAGATACATCTGTTAACCCAACTTTTTGTTCCACTTTAGAAAATGGACTAGGTTGTGGTGTTTCAATTTGAGCATTTACATTGAAAGCAATTGCAAACACTGCAAATACGAGTAATAATTTTTTCATAGTATTAGATTTATTGATTAGTTTATAATTCTTGTAAAATTACGAACTAGACGAGTCTTTATTTGTTAATAAAACTATAAATTAAAGTGTACTGAACTATTCAAAACCACTACATTAAAAATTCAAAACTAAACCACAAAGTCCTTCTTAATATCTTACAAGTTTTCTATTTTCAAGATGGATGCTGTATTAAATTTTTAAGTATTACTAATGTCTTGTTAAATTTTGTTTAACATATATCTAAAATAGTTAAACATATCGTATATTTACATCGTAATATTTTATCATGGGAAAAAAGAAAAACATAAATAGCAATGATTTAATTACTTTCTACATGGATTACGTTTTAGAACACAACCATAATCCTAAAACTGTATATGCATTTGCAAAAGCTAATAATTTTGAAGAGCAAAAATTTTATGAATTCTTCAGTTCTTTCAAATCCATAGAGAAACACATATTCAAAGCATTTTATGATAATACATATAATGCTCTAGAAAGAAATGATGACTACCATTCGTTTGATGCAAGACATAAATTGCTAAGCTTCTATTTTACATTTTTCGAAAATTTAACAGCCAACAGAAGCTACGTTATTTATGCTCTTGAAAACCACAAAAATAGCTTAAAGGGTTTACAACTACTTTCTGAACTAAAACATGCTTTTATCAATTACATTGGAGGTTTAGAAATAGAACTTATAGACGTTAAGCAAGCGCAAATAGATAAAATTCAACGTCGTGGGCTCAAAGAATCTGCTTGGTTACAGCTATTAATAACTCTCAAATTCTGGATGGATGATACATCTTCTAGCTTTGAGAAAACAGACATTTTTATTGAAAAATCAATCAATACAAGTTTTGATATTCTCGACGTTGCACCTATGAAAAGCATTATAGACTTTGGAAAATTTATTTTCAAAGAAAAAATTCAAATGTAATAAATTAGTCCAAAATGAAAACGATAGATAACATACCAACATCAAAAATACAACGTGCATCGAAATTAGTTTCAACAGGTGCCAAAGTTGGCGTGAACTATCTAAAGTATTATGGAGATAAATTAACCAAAACAGAACTAGAAGCAAAAGAACGTTTAAACAAAAATAATGCTACAGATATTTACGATGGATTAAAACAATTAAAAGGAAGTGCTCTAAAAGTTGCTCAAATGCTAAGTATGGAAAAAAGCATAATGCCTCAAGCCTATGTAGAAAAATTCTCTTTAGCCCAATTTTCTGTACCACCTCTTTCACCACCTTTGGTAATAAAAACATTTAAAAAATACTTTGGAAAACTTCCAAGGGAATTATATGATACTTTTAATGCAACGTCTGTAAATGCTGCCAGTATTGGACAAGTCCATGTGGCAACTAAGGATGGGAAAAAACTTGCTGTGAAAATCCAATATCCAGGCGTTGCAGAAAGTATCGCTTCAGATTTAGCCATGGTAAAACCAATTGCCATGAGCATGTTTAATATTAAAGGAAAAGGCTCTGATAAGTATTTTAAAGAAGTTGAACATAAATTAGCAGAAGAAACAGACTATATTCTAGAAGTAAAACAAAGCAAAGAAATTGTTGAAGCTTGCAGTCATATTCAAAATCTAAAATTTCCTCAATATTATGAAGCACTTTCTAATGAGAGAATCATCACTATGGATTATATGGTTGGTGAACATCTTTCAGAATTTGCAGCACATAATACAAATCAGGAAGTCGCTAATAAAATAGGACAAGCTCTTTGGGACTTTTATATGTATCAAATTCACAATCTTAAAAAAGTACATGCAGATCCGCATCCAGGAAACTTTCTTATTTCTGAGGATTCTAAACTCATCGCTTTAGATTTTGGTTGCATGAAGATAATTCCAGAAGAGTTTTACAAACCTTATTTTGAATTGGCTGAAACAGAAAACATAGTAAACAAAGCAAAATTTGAAACAAAACTCTACGAGCTTGAAATTTTACGCAAAGATGACTCAAAAGAAGAAATTGTTTTTTTTACAGCAATGTTTCATGAAATGTTGAGTCTTTTTACACAACCATTACATGCTGAAATCTTTGATTTTTCAGATGATACATTCTTCGGAAAAATTGCAGCATTAGGTGAAAAATATTCTAAAAATACGGAGTTACGCAAAATGAATGGAAATAGAGGTTCTCAACATTTCATCTATATGAATCGAACATTTTTTGGCCTATATAATTTAATGTTCGATTTAAAAGCGAAAGCTATTACCATTAATAATTTTCGAAACTTATAATACTTCTATTAGGTTATGAAAATCCTTGTAACAGGTGCAACAGGCTACATTGGGAAACGGATAATTCCGTTATTACTCAATGACCATCATCGTGTTGTTTGTGCGATTAGAGATAAACTTCGTGCTGATAAAAATTATGCAAATGAAGATTTAATTGAAATTGTTGAAGCCGATTTCTTAAAGCCTGAAACACTACACAATATTCCAAAAGATATTGATATTGTCTATTACTTGATTCACTCTATGTCCAACTCTTCAAACGATTTTGAATCACTAGAGGAACGTTGTGCTATTAATTTCAAAAACTACATAGAAACCACAAATGCCAAACAAGTCATTTACCTTAGTGGAATTACCAATGAAACTAATTTATCTAAACATCTTCAATCACGAAAAAATGTGGAAGACTGTTTAAAATCTGATGCCTATGGTCTCACCATTTTTAAAGCAGGAATCATTGTCGGCTCTGGTAGTTCTTCATTTGAAATTATAAGAGATTTAGTTGAAAAATTACCATTTATGATTGCTCCAAAATGGTTAAACACAAAAACACAACCTTTAGCTGTTAGAGATGTTTTGGCATTCTTACACAGAAGTGCCGGAAAAGAGAAATTATATAATAAATCGTATGATGTTTTTGGTTCTGAAGTATTAACCTATAAACAAATGCTGTTACAATTTGCAGAAGTAAGAAGTCTAAAACGGTACATTTTAACGGTTCCTATTATGACTCCTAAACTATCCTCCTATTGGTTGTATTTTGTCACTTCAACGTCTTACAAATTAGCATCTTCATTGGTAGATAGTATGGGAATTCAAATCATTGGAAAACCAAGTAATATCAATAAAATTCTAGAGGTCAATCCTATGACTTACAAACAAGCTGTTGAATTAGCTTTCGAAAAAATAGAACAAAATAGTATTGTTTCTAGCTGGAAAGACTCTATGATAAGCAGCGGAAGACTTAGAAATAATCTTCATAAATATATCAATGTACCAAAATATGGTTGTTTTACAGATTATAAAGAACGTAAAGTCATAAATACTGAAAAAACTATTGATAAAATCTGGAGTATTGGCGGAAAAAATGGTTGGTATTACGGTACATTTCTTTGGAAAATAAGAGGTTATATCGATAAACTATTTGGAGGCATCGGTTTACGCAGAGGTAGAACAAGTCCTACCAATTTAGAAGTTGGTGACGCCTTAGATTTTTGGCGAGTTATTTATGCAGACAAAGCACAACAAAAACTTCTACTCTATGCAGAAATGAGACTTCCTGGTGAAGCTTGGTTAGAATTCAAAATTGAAGAGGGTTTACTCAAACAAACAGCTACTTTCAGGCCTAGAGGGATTTGGGGCAGATTATATTGGTATAGTGTATTACCTTTTCATGGTTTTATATTCAAAGGAATGATAAACAAGCTTGTAACAGTTTAAGAGATCTTAGTTAGACATTAATGAATTCATTTTTACTTAATTCACAATACTATAACTAAAATCTATAGTGATATGTTATTTTTTTGTTTAAACATACATTATAAACATTAAACATTTTGTAAATTTGAGTATTATGAAATCTATAATCATCAGGTTTTAGATTACAGGATTCCAAATAATTAATTAAAATGAGGTATCTGCAATTTAATTTTCAATTTACGTAATGAAATTAGATCTAATTACGACTGATAGAATCATAGAAATGGCTTGGGAAGATAGAACCACTTTTGAAGCTATAGAATTTCAATTTGGCTTAAAAGAACAAAACGTCATTAAACTGATGCGGAAAGAGATGAAACCCAAAAGTTTCAAAATGTGGCGCAAACGAGTTCAAGGTCGTAAAACAAAACATGAAAAATTACGAACATTTTCAGAGGGTAGATTTAAATGTTCCAGACAAAAACAGATAACCCAAAACTCGATATCTAAACGATAATATTTTTTTAGATTGAAAAAACAAGAATACACAACTACATAAACATATAAAATTATGGAATTAATAAACAAAGCCTTAGAGTTCGAGAAAAGAAAGATGAAGTCACTTTCAACAAGTGATCGTGTTAAAATTTCTCGTGAAGCAAAAGCCTTGATATTAGATTTAAATAAAATTTACATTGAACGTAAAGATCAAAAAATAATGGACCTTATGAAGCGCTTAACTCTAATCAAAAGAAAAGTTGAAAAGCGTTTAAAAGGCGCTCCATTAACAGCATAACTTAACTTCAATTGAAAACATATATCATTATTGGAGGTAGTCGAGGTATTGGCAACGCAATAGTTCATACGCTACTTAAACATCATAAGGTGATTAATATTAGCAGAACAAAACCAGAGCTAGTGCACAACAACCTCATGCATTACAATTGTGACATTCTTACTGATGATTTACCAGAAATAGAAATAGCAGACGGCTTAGTCTATTGTCCTGGTAGTATCAATTTAAAACCGATAAATCGTTTAAACTTAGATGAATTTAGATCAGATTATGAAATAAATGTCATAGGTGCTGTAAAAGCGATTCAAAAGTATTTGACTATTATTAAAAATGGCAAAAACCCATCTATCATTTTGTTTAGTACAGTTGCTGCTAAATTAGGAATGCCATTTCATGCAAGTGTTGCAGCTGCTAAATCTGGAGTTGAAGGCTTAGTAAAATCATTAGGAGCAGAACTAGCTACCACACTTAGAATAAACGCTATTGCTCCTACTGTAACGAATACTGATTTAGCTTCAAAACTATTACGCAATGACAAAATGATTGAAAATATTGCAGAACGTCATCCAATGAAAAAATTCTTACAACCAGAAGATGTGGCTGGTATGGCTGAATTTTTATTATCCGAAAAATCAAGTTCAATTTCAGGACAAATCTTTGAAATGGATTGTGGAATCGTGAGTTTCAAATTATAATATGGATCAAACTTCTATTTACGATATCAAAATTAAGAACCTTAACGGAAAACCTTTAGAACTATCAAATTTTAAAGGCAAATACATTCTCTTTGTTAATGTCGCATCAAAATGTGGATTTACACCTCAATACAAAAGCTTGCAAGAACTATATGATAATTATAAGGACAAGCTTGTTGTCATCGGTATTCCTTGCAATCAATTTGGAAAACAAGAACCAGGAAATGCAAAAGCTATTGAATCCTTTTGTGAAATAAATTATGGTGTCACCTTTCCTATAACCGAAAAATTAGATGTAAAAGGAACCAACCAACACCCTTTATATACTTGGCTAACTCAAAAGCAATTGAATGGATCATCAAATTCTAGTGTCAAATGGAATTTTCAGAAATATCTAGTTGGTCCACAAGGTGAATTTATCAACTATTATTTTTCGTTGACGTCACCAACAAGTTCAAAAATCACTAAACACTTAAAATAGCTACTATTATGTTCGGATTATTTAAGACAAGTTCTGAAGCTGATAAACTTCAAAAAAAGTATAAAAAACTTATGAAAGAATGGCATACATTATCGACTACAAATAGATCTGAAAGCGATAAAAAATACGCTGAAGCCGAGAAGATTCAAGAACAAATAAAGCACTTACAAAACTAATGCTCATGAAGTTCTTCAAACCATTCATCATTTTCTTAATCATTAACTTTAGTGCTTTAGGTATTGGCTCTTTATTTATGGCTAATGGTCCAAAAGGCGATTGGTATATGCAGTTAGAAAAAGCACCTTGGACTCCTGAAGGATGGGTTTTTGGAGCCGCTTGGACCATCATAATGATTTGCTTTTCAATTTATATGGCATTTCTGTATTTAAAACGATTCACCAAAAAAGTAATAACACTTTTTATCATACAGTTTATCCTTAATATAAGCTGGAACCTTCTGTTTTTTAATCTGAAATTAGTTGATTTAGCTTTAGTTAATATCATATTACTTACCTTAATTGTGATTGCATTTCTCATTACTTATGCTAAAGATTTAAAAGGTAAATCGCTATTAATCTTACCTTATGCTATTTGGCTATGCATTGCCACTTCACTCAATCTATACATTTCATTATATAATTAATATGCTCTAAATGAAAATTTACAGGTTACATAAAAAGCAAAATTTACCTATATCAATTGATACCGCTTGGGAATTTTTATCCAATCCAAAAAACCTAAAAACAATAACACCAGATTATATGGGATTTCATATTCTCTCAGGAGCAGACAGGCCAATGTTTGCAGGACAAATCATTCAATATATTGTCACTCCAGTTTTAGGTATCAAAACAAAATGGGTGACTGAAATCACACATAGTGTAGACAAAAAGTATTTTGTTGATGAACAACGTTTCGGACCATATGCATTATGGCATCACAAGCATTTTATAAAAGAAATTGATGGAGGTGTTGAAATGGAAGACATTATAGATTATAAAGTCCCTTTCGGAATTTTAGGTCAACTCGTTCATCCATGTATTGTAAAACCAAAATTGGAAGAAATTTTCAATTATCGGACTAAAAAATTGGAAGAAATATACGGAACTTATAATTCATAAATCAATAGTATTTTAATGAAACAACCACTGAATATTTTCTGGTTTAGACGTGATTTACGTTTAGATGACAATGTTGGACTATTTAACGCATTAACAGACGAACACCCTGTATTACCTATTTTCATTTTTGATTCAGAAATCTTAAGCGAATTACCAGAAGATGATGCTAGAGTGACATTCATTCATGACACTTTACAAAACATGCTTATATCACTTCAAAATGACTATGGTAGTAGTTTAGCTATATTCCACGGAAAACCTATTGATATTTACAAGCAGTTAATTAACGACTATGAAATTCATTCTGTGTTTACAAATCACGATTATGAACCTTATGCGAAACAACGAGATTTAGAAATAAAAACCCTTTTATCTAATCATAATATTGAATTCAAAACATTCAAAGATCAAGTGATTTTTGAAAAAGATGACGTTGTAAAACAAGATGGAAAACCTTATTTGGTTTACACGCCTTATATGAAAGTTTGGAAGACACAGTTCAGATCTCAAAATCTAGAAATCTATGATACTACATCTCACTTCGGAAACCTTATTAAAAATTCAGAGTTCCCTAATCTAAGTCTCAGTGATATTGGGTTTACAGCATCAAAACAAAAGATTGCTCAATATTCTGTCTCGTCATCACTTATTCAAAACTATGAAGCCACAAGAAATTTCCCAGCGAAAGATGCTACATCACGATTAGGACCTCATCTACGCTTTGGAACGGTTAGCATTCGTAAAATGGTTCAAAAAGCTATTTCAGAATCCAATGAGGTGTTTTGGCAAGAATTAATTTGGAGAGAATTTTTCATGCAAATCTTATGGCATTTTCCACATACCGTTAAAGATGCTTTCAAATCGAAATACGATAGAATACAATGGCGTAATAATGAAACTGAATTTAAGCATTGGTGTGAAGGAAAAACAGGTTATCCGTTAGTAGATGCTGGAATGCGTGAACTCAACGAAACTGGCTTTATGCATAACAGAGTTCGGATGTTGGTTGGCAGCTTTTTATGCAAACATTTATTAATTGATTGGCGATTAGGCGAAGCTTACTTTGCTGAAAAATTACATGATTATGAAATGGCTAGTAATATTGGTAATTGGCAATGGGTTGCTGGTTCTGGTGTTGACGCTTCACCTTATTTTAGGATTTTCAATCCGACTACTCAAATACAGAAGTTTGACAAAAACCATAACTACATAAAAAAATGGGTTCCAGAATATCAAGACGTCTCCTATCCAGGACCAATGGTCGACCATAAAGAAGCTAGAGAGCGTTGTTTAAAAGTGTATAAGGAAGCTGTTAGCTAATTCAAGATTAACATTCTTTTTAAGTTTCATATTTCCTTTTTTATTAATTTTAGTGACAATCTAAAAATCGATTAAAAATGAACACAAATGATGTCGCTCAAAAATGGGCTCAAATGTGCAGAGAAGGTAAAAATCTAGACTGTATAAACGAACTTTACGCAGATAATGTTGTAAGCAAAGAAATGCCTGGAATGCCTGGAGAAGTTATTTCAGGAAAACAAAATGTATGGAATAAAAGCAAAGAGTGGTTAGATAGTGTTGAAGATTTTCATGCGAGTTCTATTAGCGAACCTGTAGTTGCTGGCAACTGGTTTACAGCAAAAATGGGATTTGATTGCACGTTTAAAGAACGCGGAAGACAGAAGATGGAAGAAGTATGCGTATATGAAGTAAAAGATGGCAAAATTGCAAGTGAGCAGTATTTTTATTCAATGGAATAACAGTCTTAATTAGTAATAAAAAAAGCCTCGAAAATTCGAGGCTTTTTTAATATTTATTATGAATAGAAATCAATTCCCTTCTACTCTAGTAATCTTAGCTCCAATAGCTCGTAAACGTTCGTCTATGTTTTCATAACCTCGATCAATTTGTTCAATATTATGAATGGTTGATGTTCCTTTAGCAGATAACGCTGCAATAAGTAAAGAGACTCCTGCTCTAATATCTGGCGACGTCATTGTTGTCGCTTTCAATGTCGATTTAAAATCATGACCAATAACTGTCGCTCTATGAGGATCACAAAGAATAATTTTTGCTCCCATATCTATTAACTTATCTACAAAGAATAATCGGCTTTCAAACATTTTTTGATGCACAACTGCTGCGCCTCTTGCTTGAGTTAAGACCGTTAGGATAATACTCAATAAATCTGGAGTAAATCCTGGCCATGGTGCATCAGAAACAGTTAAAATTGAACCATCAATATAATTCTGTACTTCATAACCATTAATGTGTGCAGGAATATGAATATCATCACCTTGACGTTCGATATTGATTCCTATTTTTCTAAAGACGCTTGGTATCTGACCTAAATCGTCCCAACTTACGTTTGTAATTGTCAGTTCACTTTTAGTCATAGCGGCTAAACCAATCCAACTTCCAATTTCAATCATATCTGGAAGCATTCTGTGCTCTGTTCCACCTAACTCATCTACACCTTCAATAATTAACATGTTAGAACCTACACCACTAATCTTTGCGCCCATTCTGTTGAGCATTTTACAAAGCTGTTGCAAGTATGGTTCACAAGCTGCATTGTAGATTGTGGTTGTTCCTTCTGCAAAAACAGCTGCCATAACAATATTAGCAGTTCCTGTCACAGAAGCTTCATCAAGGAGCATATACGCTCCTTTTAATTTTTTTGCTTCAACACCATAGAACAAATCTTCTTTATTATATCTGAATTTTGCTCCTAAATTTATGAAGCCTTCAAAGTGTGTATCCAAACGACGACGACCAATTTTGTCTCCTCCTGGTTTCGGAATGTATCCTTTACCAAAACGTCCTAATAACGGACCAACAATCATAATCGAACCTCTTAATCCTTTTCCGTCTTCTTTAAATTCTGCTGATTCAAGATAGTTTAGATTTACGTCATCTGCTTTGAATGTATAAGAGCCTTTTCCTACTTTATTGATTTTAACGCCTAACTTTTTAAGTAAAGCAATCAATTTATTGACATCAATAATATCTGGTATATTGTCGATTTTAACTTCTTCAGCAGTTAAAAGTACTGCACATAAAATTTGTAAAGCTTCATTTTTTGCTCCTTGAGGTTGTATTTTACCTTTTAATTGATGACCTCCTTCAATAATAAATGTTGACATGTACTAGCTATTAATAACGTTTCCTATTTCGGTTAGAATTATTTTTTTTGTGATGCGATTTCTTATTATTAGAGTTAGAATATTTCTTCTTGTTACGCATCAAACTTGTAGAGTCAGATAAGTCTTCAGCACCTTCTTTTAAGTTAATTTTACCATCAGATAATTCATATAAATGATTAAATATCACATAATCGTCAACGGTGTCTTTATTCCAATTTAAGAAACACTTCTTCATGTGATTAGCAATCGTATACACAAGTGCTTCTTTTAATTCACCTTCCTCCCAAGTATTTGCCACATCAATCATCGTCTTGATATTATTTCCGTAGAAACGATATTTAGGAAAATTTTGTGGATATTTTAATGGTTCCGGCTTTTCGTTCAACTCTTCCTTTGTCGTTGTTGGATAAGGAGAATCTGCATCCAATTCGAAATCTGCTATAATAAAAAGCTGATCCCAAAGTTTATGCTGAAAATCTGGTACATCTCGTAAGTGCGGTTGTAAATTACCCATCACATTAATGATAGATTTTGCAACTTTATTGCGTTCTTCTTTTGTTGGTAATCCTTTCGCGTAATTAACCATCTTTTGAAGATGTCTTCCGTATTCAGGAATAATTAAATGTTCACGCTCTGTGTTGTATTCTATATCGTCAATCAAAATATATATTTGTGTAGTGTTTGTAAATCATGCATGAAGTACTTCTGCATATGGATGCAAAATACAAAAAAATAGTTAGCAATCTAAATATTAAAGTGAAATAACACCTTCAATTTTTTCTGCAACTTCTTTATATTTAGCGATCACAGCATCTGGATCTTTCATATCTACATTAATAGATACGCTAGTGTACGTTCCTTTACCTGATTCTTTAGTTGTTATTACTGCACCAAGATTGTTAAATAAACCTTCAATTTGATTTATTTTATGCTCATCCGTTGGTACAATAAATTTATACAAATATTCTGTTGGCCAGCTCGCAGTTTCAAAAAGCTGACTTCTTAATTTGTTGTAAAATTCTTCTGTTTTTTTATCTGAACTCATAATATTTCTTCTTCGGAAGCAAAGATACGCTTTACTTACATTTTGCTTTGCATAATTAATTGTTAAATTTACAACCAAAACCTTGTCAATTTGAATACACGAAAAATAGTCATTACTGGTGGACCTGGAACAGGTAAATCTTCTATTATAAATGAACTTATAAAACGTGAGTATACTTGCTTTGAAGAAATATCAAGACAAGTAATTCTTGACGCAAGAAAAGATGGCATCGAGCAACTTTTTTTGAAAAAACCACTACTCTTTAGTGAATTACTTTTAGAAGCTAGAACGAAGCAATACATAGAAGCCGAATCACTAGATAAAGACCTTGTGTTTTTAGATAGAGGTTTGCCAGATGTCGTAGCTTATATGGACTATTTTAATAGTGACTACCCAAAACACTTCGTGGATACTTGCGAAAAACATGCATATGACAAAGTATTTGTTTTAGCGCCTTGGCAAGAAATATTTGTTAATGATAGCGAACGTTATGAAAATTTTGATCAAGCTGTCGAAATCCATCATGCCTTATTAAATACATATGAACGTTTTGGTTACAAACTTATAGACGTTCCTTTTGATAGTATAGAAAAACGTGCAGATTTTATCATAGATGCTTTAAATTTGAAGTGATGTCACATCCTATAAACATATTGGAGCGTTACTGGAATCACACGTCTTTTAGACCGCTTCAAGAAGATATTATCAATGCCGTTTTGAACAATGAAGACACCTTTGTTTTGTTACCAACTGGTGGAGGAAAATCGATTTGCTTTCAAATTCCAGCATTAATAAAAGAAGGGATTTGTATTGTTGTATCTCCTCTTGTCGCTCTTATGAAAGATCAAGTCAAAAGTCTTAAGGACAAAGGCATCAAAGCTATGGCTATCACTAGCGGAATTAGTTATAAAGAACTTGACACTTTATTAGATAATTGTATTTACGGAAATTATAAGTTTTTATATGTATCTCCTGAACGCCTTCAACAAGATATTGTTAAGCATCGCATTCAGCAAATGAACGTTAACCTTATTGCTGTTGATGAAGCACACTGCATTAGTCAATGGGGAAATGATTTTAGACCTGCTTATAAAAACATTAGCTTATTAAGAGAATTACAACCAAGTGTTAACATTATTGCACTAACGGCAACAGCAAAACCTAAAGTCATTGATGAGACAATAGTTGAATTAGATTTTATTGCGCCTAAAATTTTCAAAGCCTCTTTTAGCAGACCAAACATTGCTTATAAAGTTGTTTATAGTGAAGACAAACTCTATGATTTAGAACGTTTATTAAAAGCACACAAAGGGGCTTCAATTATATATGTGCGAAGTAGAAAATTAACCATTGAAATTCATGAGCAGTTAGAAAAACTAGGATTTAGTTCTACGTTTTTCCATGGAGGCATTCCAACAAAAGATAAGCAAGTACGATTAGACCAATGGATGAACAACCAAAAAGAAATTATGGTTGCAACGACTGCTTTTGGAATGGGAATTGATAAACCTGATGTAAAAACTGTTTTTCATATTAATTTACCAGAAAGTCTCGAAAGTTATTATCAAGAAGCTGGACGAGCTGGAAGAAACAATGAAAATGCATTCGCGATATTACTAACCAACAAATCTGACGAACAACGTTTAAAAAGTCAATTTATAAACACATTACCATCAGTAGATTATATTAAGGCAGTCTACAGAAAACTCTGTAACTATTTTCAGATTTCTTATGGTGAAGGTGAATTTTCATCGCATCAATTTAATTTTAACACCTTTTGTAAAACTTACGATTTCAAAACAACGCAGACCTTTAACACACTTCAAATTTTAGATAGAAATAGTATCATAAAACTATCACAGCAATTTAATTATAAAACGACATTACAATTCATTATCAGTAGTGCTGCTTTATTTGCTTATCTAGAACGGCATAAACATATTGAACTTATTATTAAGTCTATCCTTAGAACCTATGGTGGAATTTTCGAACATACATTAGCTATTAACCTTACACTTATTGCTGGAAAAACAGCAACAACAGAAAAACAAATTATAGCAGTTTTGCAACAATTAGATAGAGATGACGTGGTTGACTTTATGTATTCTAATACAGATTCTGAAATTGTGTTCCTTCAGCCTAGAGAAGATGATAAAACAATTAATAGAATAATAACAATTGTTGAGCAACAACAAGATTTGAAAAGGCTTCAGGTAAATGAAGTTTTAAAATACATTGAAAATAATTCCGTATGCAAACAGTTACAATTACTAAATTATTTTGGGGAAGATTCAGTTGAAACTTGTGGTAAATGCTCGGTGTGTATCGCAAATTCAAAATCTAAAAATTCAAGTGATATAAAAACCATTCAGAAGCATATTATTTCAATATTAACAAATAAGAATTGTAATTCAAGACAGCTTACAGAAGCTTTACCATATAAAGACACTGAAATTTTTGACGTTTTAAAACTATTATTAGAACATCAAATTATAGAAACTACACCATCAAACACCTACAAAATAAAATAACTATGAGTAACGACACCTTAAGAATCGTATTTATGGGCACACCAGATTTTGCTGTTGCCACATTAAAAACTTTAGTTGATGCCAATTATAACATTGTTGGAGTCATTACAGCTCCAGACAAGCCTGCAGGACGTGGTAGAAAACTAAACGAATCTGCTGTTAAAAAGTATGCACAATCTGAAGGGCTAAACATTTTACAACCTACAAATCTAAAAGCAGAATCTTTTTTAGAAGAATTAAAAGCTTTAGAAGCCAACTTACAAATCATAGTCGCTTTTAGAATGCTTCCAGAGGTTGTTTGGAGCATGCCTAAACATGGCACATTTAATCTTCATGCATCACTGTTACCAAACTACAGAGGCGCAGCACCAATACATTGGGCCATTATTAATGGAGAAACTAAAACTGGTGTAACAACCTTTTTTATAGATGAAAAGATTGACACTGGAGCGATGATTCTTCAAGAGGAAATTACGATTGAACCCGATGAAACAGTTGGAACACTTCATGATAAGCTTATGGAGATTGGTAGTAAACTTGTTTTAAAAACAGTTCAGTTAATTGAAGATGACGCAGTAGAAACTACGATTCAGCCAAATACTGAAGAGTTAAAAACCGCATATAAACTGAATAAGGGCAATTGCAAGATTGATTGGACTTTACCTATTGATGATATTTATAATAAAATTAGAGGCTTAAATCCGTTTCCATCTGCTTGGTCTGACCTTAATAATGAAAATGAAACAGTAACTGTCAAGATTTTTAAAATTGAAAAAGAAGTCGAAACCCATCATTTAGATATTGGAACACTCCTCAGTAATAAAAATGAATTGAAAGTAGCTGTAACTGATGGATTTATAAATATCATAGAAATTCAATTACCTGGTAAACGAAAAATGAATATAAAATCTTTATTAAATGGATATCATTTTGATAAAAACGCAAAACTGCTCTAAACCCTTATTACCATTGATATTATAAAAAATCCGATAAAATGCACATCCTTTATTAACAAATCAACTAAGTTATCAACAAATAACTGTATTTCCCTTGCTATTACTTGCGTAGATGGATTTTACATATAAATTTGTAAGAGGATTTAACAAAAATGTTTAACCCAACTATTTATTAATAATTTAAAATTTAATTTTTATGAACAAAACAGATTTAATCAATGGAATGGCAGAAAATGCTGGAATTACAAAAGCAGCTGCTAAGAAAGCATTAGATTCATTATTAATCGACATCGAAGGATCTTTACAAAAAGGAAACAGAGTTTCTTTAGTTGGATTCGGTTCTTGGTCAGTTTCTAGAAGATCTGCAAGAGAAGGAAGAAACCCTCAAACTGGTAAGACTATACAAATCAAAGCTAAAAACGTAGTAAAGTTTAAAGCTGGTTCTGATTTAGGTAAAGCTGTAAACTAAGCAACACTTAAAAATAGATTTAAAGCCCACTTTTTTAAAGTGGGCTTTTTCTTTTATATAACTTCTACCATATAAGAAATTTCAAGTATTTGGTTTAGTTATAAAATTTATTGGTTTTTAAAGAAATATGTTTTAGATTTAGTACATATATCATATGCTATGATTACCATAAAGCCCAAAAAAGGTGATTTATTAATTGCAGAGCCATCCATAATTGGTGATTTATCTTTTAATAGATCCGTTATACTACTTGCTGATTATAACAGTCAAGGTTCTATTGGTTTTATTTTAAACAAACCATTAGAGTACACCCTTCAGGATTTAATACCCGAAACTCAAGCGGACTTTAAAGTATTTAATGGTGGTCCTGTTGAACAAGACAATTTGTATTTTATACATCAGGTACCAGAATTAATTCCAGATAGTATTGAGATTTCTTTAGGTATTTTTTGGGGCGGAAACTTTGATGTTGTTTTAAAATTACTTGAAGAAAACAAACTCTCAAATTCAGATATACGTTTCTTTCTTGGATATTCAGGATGGGATTCTCAACAACTTGAAAACGAATTACTTTCGAACTCTTGGATTATTACTAAGAATGTCTATAAAGAGGAACTTATAGAGAAATGCTGTGAGACGTTCTGGAAAGAAAAAATGTTAGAATTAGGAGGCAACTATCAATTATGGTCTAACGCTCCTGAAAATCCGAGTTATAATTAAGATACTCTTAATTTGATATTTAATCGTCTTATAATATCTTCAGCAATTGTTGTTACAAACTCTTTTTTACGGTATTTTAGTATGGGCTGAATTCCTGTAATGACATTACTTAAAAACAACTCATCTGCTTTTTGTAGTTCAAAAGGTGAAATAGATGCTTCTTCAATAACGTAATCACCAGAATTCACAATCACTTCTATAAGCTGTTTTCTCATGATTCCTTTTAAACATCCATCTTCTAAAGGTGGCGTTTTTATGGTTTCACCAGAGACAACAAATAGGTTTCCGTTTAACGCTTCAACAACGTTCTTATTGGTGTTTAACAATAAACAATTCTCCCAACCATTTTCATCAGCATAGATGCTGCCTAAAACATTAATGGCTTTGTTGTTTGTTTTTAGTGTAGATAACAATCCTGGAGCAACAAAAAAGTCTTTATATAAATCGACAGTATAGTTGTCTTGTTTTGATATTGAATAGAAATCAGTTGCTAAGGCTTCAACAGAGATATTATAACTGATGGCTTTTAGTTTTGGAAGATATTTCCCTCCATCTCCTCTATCGACGTTTAATCGTACTCTGGCTGAAGACTTTAAAAGTGCATTGGCTTCAATTGTTTTTAAAATTTCGGACTCTAAGAATTCCATAGTAAAGTTCATAGGGATTTCCATGCGCATAATACGCATAGAAGCCATAAGTCTGAAATAATGGTCTTCCCAAAACAACAATTTACCATGCACTGCTTTTATAGTTTCAAATACAGCATCGCCATATTTATAACCTCTATTTTCGCTAGTGATAAAATTTGAATCTTCTATTAAATTACCGTTGAGATTTATCATAAAAAAAGTCTCGATTAAACATCGAGACAAATATAAAACTTATATAAGTTAGAAGTCTTAAGCGGAACCTAAAACTTGTTTTAAATCTGAAATTTGATTATCCCAAAGCATTTTAGCCTCTTCTAATTCATCTTCTTCTGTAAAATCTGTAACGATAATAGACACGTCTTTAGTTATTTCATCAACTTGAATTCTAATTTCGAAGAAGTAATTATCGCCTTCCTCTTCATCTGTTACCCATCTAAATTTGATTCGTTCACCACTTTTTTTACTCAATAATTTTGCCGTTTCTTCAGAGTCATCCCAAATAAAAGTGAATACTTCACCTCTAGAATTTACATTATCAGAAAACCATTCGGATAAGCCTGAAGGTGTTGATATATATTGATATAAAAGTTGAGGAGATGCATGTATTGGAAACTCCATTTCGAACTTGACTTTATCTTCCATTTGTATTTTTATTATAAGGCTCAATATATACAATTAATTGATGAGTATAAAACTAAACTGTAAAAAAATATTTTAATCATTTAATGTTTGTTGCCATAGATTTTGTTTTTATATTTGCACCCGAAATTATGGCGAGGTAGCTCAGTTGGTTAGAGCGTTGGATTCATAACCCAGAGGTCACGAGTTCAAATCTCGTTCTCGCTACAACATCTTAATTATGTGAAAATTAACGGTTTAGTTCACTCTAAACCGTTTTTTTATGCTTACATTAAATAAAGTCATTACCTTTGAATATGATTTAGAACACGATTCAGAACACGATTTGTCACACAAAAAAGATTTTTCGGCTCCAAAAATTTATACCGCTAACGGCGATTTATCGAAGCGTTGGTATGTATATTTCTCATTTAGAGACCCTGAGACCAAAAAGCTAAAACGACAAAAAAATATTTACGGAAATGCTAATTCTTTTAAAAATAAAGAAGATCGTTTAGCTCTATTATCTCGTTATCGCAGACGGCTTTTAAAACTGCTTCAGGAAGGTTATAATCCATCTTTTAATAATACGGAACTCTACAAGTCTAAATTAATTAAGAAAGGCACAGCTAACGGTTCTCAAGACAGTTCTAAAAAAGAACTCCTTCCGCAAATTAAATATCCCAAGACAACTGTTAACAAAGTTGAAACTAATAGCACGACTAAAACCATAGAAGACGTTGATACTAATGATTCTGGTATGACGCTTAGAGAAGCCTTAGACTTCAGTTTAAAAATCAAAGAAAAGGAAATTAGCCCTAGATCACATATAGATTATAAATACACAACCAATGCATTGGTTAAATGGATTAAAGAAAATCGCCCTAAACTAAAAACAATTAATCAGTTTGATAAAAAAGCTGCTTTAGATTTTTTAAATGCAGTACTACTCAGATCAAGTGCTAGAAATAGAAATAATTATAGACTTAATTTAAGTAGTTTATTTCAGGTATTGGAGGATAATGAACTTATCCCATCCAATCCAATCAAAAAAATCAATGCCTTAAGAAGTATTCCAAAACGGAACAAGTCTTATTCAACAAAAGAGCATACAAAGATTTTTGAATATCTAAAAAAAGAAGACCCATTACTCCTACTGTATATAAAGTTTATTAGCTATAATTTTTTAAGACCTGTTGAAGTATGTCGATTAAAAATAAAAGATATCAATCTTGAAGACAAAACAATGCAGTTTAAAGCCAAAAACAGTCCATTAAAAACTAAACTAATTCCGAAGAAAATAATTGATGAACTTCCTGATTTATCAAAATTAGATCCTGAATTTTATTTATTCACACCTATAAAGATTGGAGGTAAATGGAATACTACTGATACAAATAAAAGCACCTACTTTTCTAAACGCTATAGAACGGTTGTAAAAGATCATTTTAATTTAGATAAGAATCAGACCTTATACAGTTTTAGACATACTTTCATTACCATATTATACAAATCATTACTAAAAGGGTCATCACCACATGCTGCTAAAAGTGAATTAATGAATATTACAGGACATAATTCAATGGATGCCCTTGAAAAATATTTAAGAGGTGTTGATGCTACTTTGCCTAACGATTATTCTAAACATTTTGACAATGACTGATATCTCGGCAACCTTAATTGAAAACACCTCTAAGAACTATATCTTTTATATTCCTAGTACGATGTATGCGATGGTTGAAAATTCAGAATTTAAAGGCATTATTCCCAAAGACGAATATGACACTATTGTATTTTACGAAGACAAGACTAAAATTAGGACATCAAATTTAGGTAAGATTATTCTTTTTAAGGTTCTAAATAAAAAAGATGATTTAAAAAACAATCTATTAAGTTTATTAGAGGCGAAAACTACATTAAACAAAGCTGTATTTGACATTATTCTAAACGATTATCAAGAACACCTGAAGTGTCATCTACATATTACCTCTTGGATGTACAATCATATTAATAAGTTCTTTCATGATATTGACGAGACTTTGGCTAACGCATTCAAATTTCAAGCTCAAAATTTCGCTGCACATAGCTTACAAATAGACCAACATTTTCAATTAAAGAATGAGGATCGTCATTTTGATACGATTGATGTTATCAAAAATTTAGAATCAACATTCTCTACTTCTGAAGTAAAAAACAACATTTTTAAAAACAAAAATAGTTCAAAAAAAGAAACGCTAACACCATTACAAAAGAGCAAAGCGTCTATCAAAGATGAGGATATTGATCTCTTTTTATTGCAAACCGTATTTAATGTTGAATTGTAAGTTTTAAATTCAATTTTTATTGAAATATTATATTATCTAGTGTAAAAACACTAATTTAGCGTAAAACAAACGTTTATTTTGCGCTAAATGGAAGAAAAAGAATTATACAATTGTAAGTACTGTTTTAAGGAATTTGAGCCAAAACGACGTCGTGTGCAAGTATATTGTTGTAATTCTTGTCGGTCTAAAGCGTATCATGCTCGAAAAACAAAGTCGCAAGCTCTAGCTACAAAATCAATAGAAGAATCTTTATCAAATAACACTCCTACTCCTTCAAAAGAAAAAATGTCGACTACAGGAATTGGAAATGCGGCAGTTGGAACTTTAGCAGCTGATGCGTTAAAAGCTTTATTTACTAAAGAACAAAATAAGCCTGCTACAAAAGGAGATCTAACTTTACTGTTAGAAAAGCTAAATAGTAGATACCATTTGATTACCAATTTGGCGCCAAATGCATTAGGTAGGCATCCTTATTATGATATGGTTGAGGGTGTTGTGGTTTATTTTAAATGATAATAAATTTGGCATTATTGAATCTTTCATAAGAAAGATGTAATTTTAAATTTAATACACAGGACTACTAATCATTGCTTTAATAAGTACTATTTTCCAATTATTAATGCCATCTATGGCTTCTTTTGTTGAATAATGATTACTAATTTCTTTAAAAAGCACTATGTCATCACTAATTAAACGCTTAAATGATGAAATTAAAATATCTAATTCTGAAATAACTCCATCTGAATTTTCTCTAAAACGCTCAAGTAAACCTAATTGACCATAATGACTTTTTATTATTTCAAATAAATCACTATCAATACCTGTTCTATTTTCTATCCTAAATTCAAACTCTGTTTTAGATGTAATATCTACAAATAAATACTGGGTTAAAGGTATTATATGAGAATATAAATTTATAAATAATAGGCTACTGTCATTTTTCCATTTATCTTTTTTCTTCGAATTACATATTGTGCAACATGGAATTAAATTTATTGGATTTACAGAAAACTCAGGAAACTCCTCTTTAGGTATAAAATGATCCAAAGAAGACACATTATCTATTGTGCAATTAGGACACGTATTTATTCTCTGCTCAAACTCATTCGTGGTTAAAGTTTTTTTTAATTCAATTAATGCTTTTCGTTCAGAAGAATATAGCTTCAAAAGATTTGTTTTAACTTCTCCATCAAATCCATGTGGATTTAAAGAATATAAATCGTTATCATCAAACTTTTGCTTGTAATCAGTAAATTTTTCTAAAATAATATCTTCATTAGCAAGCAAATTCTTTTTTGTTTCTCCTGTATTTAGACTTTTTCTTAAATCTTTATAGAAGTCTAATGCATCACCTGAATAAACCTTAATGTTTTTCACAACAATTTACTTTTTAGATACAGTTTCGCATTTAAACTTAAAGGCATGTTTTCATTTTCGATTTTTTTAACAATAAACTCATAGTTATGATAATTCTCAATCATTTTATCGAGTATTACTTTATAATGCTTATCTATATCTCTATTCGTAAAAACATCTTCCGTTAATACCGTAAGGTTCTCTCCAAAACTTTCAACACCAATCTTCCTCAAAAAAGGGGTATTATTATCCTTCTCCATAACATAGACATTCTTTCCAAATATGTTTTGAATGATTATTGGTGAATGTGTCGTTATCAAACAATACGAATCAAATGATTCGACTAATTCATAAATTGAACTTATAAGTTGAGAAATTGCATTTGGGTGTAAATGCGTTTCTGGCTCATCAAATAGAATTAATGAATCGAATCTAATATTTGCTATTATTTTCGTCATTATTTCTAGCATGATACTTTGACCTGAGCTTAATTTATCAATATTAATGATAAACCTACCTTCGTTTATCACAAACTCATTATCATCGCCATTTCCATGTGATTCGTTTATAACAAAAACATCATTTAAAACGTCTTCATCTATAAATTTTGATAAAATCTGTTTCCATTTTTCAATTCTATTATGATACTTTATTTTACCATATGCTTCAAGAATTTTTTGGTTCTTCTCTGTTTTCGAAGGAAAACTTTTGTCATCATTCAATAAACCACAAAACACGTAGTTGAAATCAACTTTTTGATTGGGCTTTTTAAAATTGTCAAACACACTATAAGAAACAGCTATAACTTTACTGAATATTGGTTTATGAGGTTCAAAAGACTCTTCTTTTGATTCAGAAATATCTAATGGTAAATTTGTAATTAGTTGCGTTTTACCTGCTCCATTTTTTCCAATTACAGCAAAAATTCTATCTGAGAACTCTAAAGTGTCGTTGAATTTTAAATCAATCTCTATAGGAGTAGATGAGTAATTAGGTGTAAAACTATAAGTAAAACTGTATTTGTCATCAAGACTTCTTCCCTCTAAAACATACCTAATGCTTCTTGAAAGTTGCTCAGCATAATCTCCTCTTATTAAAGAATACTTATATATGCTGTTAGAGGAAAATTTATCATTAATTTCAATAAAATATGCAGCGTCCTTTAGGGCATATAAAATACTTGGCAATTTGTGATTAAAAATTCTTTTAAGATTTTCATAATATTCATCTTCTTGACCAAGTGAACAAAATGAATTCTTTAAAGATGTAAATTCTTTATCTATTACTTCTCTGGTTTTATCACTTTCACCATTTGTTATTTTTACATCTCCTATTTTTTCAAGATCATCAATACCCTTATAATAAAACAATCTAAAGGTAGTTTCGCTTCCATAGTCATCCCAATCATTTATTTGTAAATAAAAATATGGATATTCGTTGATATGATGACCTACTACAAATGGTATTTCATTCTCTAATATATGAACATGATCATTTTGCTTACTTTCCCTTAAAGTATAAATAGGTAAATCCTCTTTATAGTCTGAAACAGCCAAAGTGTAATTAATACTCGCTAATTCAACATTAATCAGAGTCACAAACAATTCTATTTCCTGCAAGTCATTTCTGAAATCAGGATGAACTAAAGTTTCTAAAAACTTAGTAAAGCCCTCATCATTTTCTAATAATTTGAAATAATCAATGAATGTTTGTTCGTAAGTCCAATCCTCATTATTTACTAGATGTTGAACAGCATCGTCATAAGCACTTGTCCATTTATCATCATTCGAAACTCTAGGAAGCCCTTTTAAATCCCATATATTATTTAAAAAATTTATAATCCCATTATTACCCCATCCATCACCATCATCTTTTACATTAAAAGCGTTAGGGTTTTTATTTATTAAATTAAAAAGTTTAGACTTTAACTGTTTAGTGTATTTTATCATTTAATTAATATGAAATATATAGTTCTATTTATCTAATGAAGCTTTCAATATTTCTTCTTTTCTTGCTAATAAACCTAAAACATCGTAATAATGATTTAGAATTTCTTCTTTTCCCCATTTATGTTTTAAATTAGTCTTGTTATATATTATTAATTGTTTTGCTGGTAAACTTGCTTTATAATATTTTCCTGTTTTATCTGCTTTTCCTTTTGGAGATTCGTCATTCATTTTAGAATTTCCACTTTTACTAACTAAACATAAATTCCCTAAACAATCTAAAACATCTGCATTCGCTTTATTTCTGTATGATTGTGGTAAATGGTGTTCTACTGAATTTCTATATTTAAACTCAAAACTATATTCGTTTGGGCATTCTGTCCAATATAAATAATCTATAAAATTAAAAAGAAAATGTGGCGTACTTGTGCCTTCATTATAATGCGGCTCTTTTACTAGATTATCATAATTTCTATTATCATTAAATGTATTAATTACCAAAGCATTTAATTTTGTTAAGAAGTCTTTAGACTCTATTTCTAAATCTTCTACATCAGTAAACCAACTTAGTATTTCTTGTAAATAATTTTTGTACTTCTTTGTTCTAAACGTTACTTGCAACATAGAAAGACATTTAATTATAGGCTCTTGAAATGCAGAAAAAGTGTTCTTATATTGTAGCTTTTTATATTTTTTATTGCCTTTTTTGTAATAATACATTTCTGGCTTATGCAAAATCCATTTAGAATTATCTTCCGATTTTTCATCCTCAATAACCGTTACTATAAATCGGTCGAAAACAACTCTGTAATACAATAGAAAATCAATAAATTCCAATGGATCTATTTGATCCTCTAAGTCTTCAAACCACTTTAATAGCTCATCACCATTTAAAGGAATATTTAAAGCCTCATCATCTTCAAAGTATAATTTTAAAACATGCATTAAAAAGTTAGGAAAATCGATAATAGACTCAAAGTCTTCTTTCTGATCTATATCGTTACTTTCCTCTGTATCTAAAATTGATTCTCCAGATAAAATCTGATGGATACTTAAAGAAGTGTCTTTAGTACCATCTTCATTGATGTCTTCATCAGCCTTAAAATGATAACTATTAAAGTTTTTACCAAAAAAACCTGCTCTATCTTTTTTGAATAATCGCTGTATTGGTTGATTCATTTGTGAACAAGCATCCCATATTTTTGAAAATTGAGCTGTACCACTTTTATTAGTTTGAATCTTATCTAAAAGTCTCGCTTTTATTATTTCATGTTCTTCTAATTGTTCTCCTCTATTATTCATAACCTCAAAATAATGAGCAACATCAATATCTGAAGGTATTTCTACTTTTACTAACTGTACTTGGTTAAAAAAATAGTCTTTAAAACCACTTATAGCATCCATTTTTAAAAAATCTATAAACTTTAGTGTTTCATTAGGTGCTTTTATTTTTAAATCTACTGTTTCTATATATTCAATAGCTTCATTAAAATGAGAAACTAAATGATTAGTGGTTGTTGTAACAACTTCTCCTCTTTGGTAATAAGTGCTTAAAAAACTCTCCACTTCTGGTCTAGAATCGTATTGCAGTTTTGAGGTGTGTAAACTGGTATCTAGTTTTTTAGCAATTAATGAAAGTGTAGTTAATCGTTGCTGACCGTCAATGACTTCAAAATCTCCATTTTTTCTTTTTAAAACGACTAATGTTCCTATAAAATAAAAGCCTTTTGGGTCTTTATTATAGTTCTCGTAAATATCCCTTAGTAATTGGTGTATTTCGTCATCTGTCCAAGCAAAATTTCTTTGGTACAAAGGCACTACATAATTAGACTGAAAAATTTCGCGAATACTTTTATTTAAATCCTTTACTCCCATTAACTATCAAGATTAAATTTTGATAAATCTATTTTAACTTTTTCTGCTTTTTTAATTTTAACCTTCAATCCTTTAAAGAAATAAACAATAACATCTTCTACTTTCGCACAAACAATATCCTTTTGTGCCATTTCATTAAGTGCTCTTAATTCAAAATAGTTTTTACTTTGTTCTATGATAGAAAAGATTTCCATTTCTGATGGATACTTAGCTACCGCAGCATATTTTACTTGCTGTTTTTCTAATCGTAAACGATATACAACGGCATACAATACTTTATAATATTTGTTTACGCCTTCTTCTCCGTATTTATCAAATAGTAAAATGATAAGCGATTTATAAAGCTCTCTTAAATATTGATCTCCTGTTCTATAACTTTTAGGATAATGACATTGCTTTTCATAAAAACATTTAAATGCTTTTAAGAAAGAAGTATCGTCTTTATGGATAAAAAGTTGCTTGTAAATCTCTACATAAGACTCTATATAATCGAAAAAAGACTTACCATTTAAAATTGGCTGATTAATAGAGACAAAATCATTAACGTTAGATAGGTGTTTTTGGTTAAAACGAGATTTCATTCCTTTAACCTGAACTTGTAAACCGTTAAAATAATTTAGTGCAACCGAATGCAATAAGTTACTATTATGAAACGGGTATTCCATTTCTTCTTTATACTTAATGGTGTGTCCTTTAAACTCAACAATAGTATTTTTACTAAAACCAAATGCGGCTTGCTTTTTACTCCAAATTCTGGTTCTATACAATTGTTCATTAAACAACTGCTTTAAAACATCTTGTGGTGTCTCTTTTGTATTTAAAGGATCTATAACAAAACGCGTGGCGTTTTCCCATCTACGGTCACTATTCATTTTATCTGCATCGGTAGCTTGTTCGTCTTCCATTGCTCTAATATGGTAGGCTTTTAAGAGATTATAAGGCTCTAAAGTTTTACCTCTACTATTTTGCGAATCGAACATTTGAAAAGATTCGGAAAGTTTAGTTACTCGCACCTCAACAAATTCGCAAAACTTTGTTATATAGTTTAAAAAATCTGCTTTTTCCTGTGCTACATTTTCTTGTAACCAATAGGCTATAAATTCGTTATTAGTACGAATGCATTTTTCGGAATCACTATGGTTAAACTTTAGGTTTTTAGATAAAGCTATAGCTTCTGGAGAGGCTAACTGACATAAAATTAAGATTAACGTAGTTATACGTTGTTGTCCGTCTATAATTTTAAATCCCTCTTTTCTATCCGTTGTATTTTCGTATAAAATAACACTCCCAATTCTATAAGCGCTTTTTACTTGCTGCCAACTACCATAAATATCTTCTAGTAGCTGCGCTACATTTTTTGGTTGCCAACGATAAGGGCGTTGATAAACTGGTATTTGTAAATCTTGATTTAATACAGCACTTACCTTTTTTATTTCGGCGTGTATTGTTTTTTCTTTTTCACTCAAACCTCATCCGTTTTAGGCATTGAATCAATTAGTATTGCAATTATTTCATTTGCTATGTCTATTTTTGATTTTCCTTTTATTTCAATGATATGCCTTGCAACCTTATTAAACAATTTACTTTTAATAAAACGAAAATTATAATCAGCTTGCTCCTGTAAAACCTCATTACTATCATGATTTGGTCGATTCATTATTCTTTCTGATAATTCATTGTAACTTTCCATAATATCATTAGAGTAAGATAACAGTATAACATTAGGATATTCTTCTAAAATCTTTTGACAACTCTCAAAATCTTTTGAATTATTCCAATCGATTAAATCTCCTCCAATATTAATAATGTGATTAGTACCAGCTTTTTCTAAAATAGTTCTTAAGTGATCAGGATTTAAGAAAGACCGAGCATAATCATTCGCTTTTGTCCAACTATTATTAGTCAATAATGTTTCATATTGATTGCTATCAATTTTAGTTTGGTTAATTAAAACCTGTTTCTCTATATCAGAATCAAAAATTGAATACGCTTCATTATCATCACAAATCACTTTTGAAATAGTAGTTTTCCCAACACCCATTGCTCCAATCAAAACTATATTATAACTCATACCGCAACCGTTTTACTTTCCTTCTCAAAAACCTCCCTCAAAACACTCTGCATCATCATCTCACTATGTGCTTGGCTTTGTTGTACTTCTTGCTCCAACCTATCACATAAACCCATTAAAGCATTTACTTTCTTTACAATGGCCTTTTGTTCTTCTAGTGGTGGAAGTGGAAATTTAAGTTGATATAAAATTCCTAAGTTTATATTCTTTTGAGCAGTTGAAGGCGCGAACTTTTCTAAATCCGATTTCATAATTGTTATAAAATACTCAACATAACTAGCTAAAGAATTTCCATTATCTATTATTTCTGTAAACCCAACAACACTATCTGGAAAACAAGCGTTAAAACCTAGTATACCAGTTTCAGCAATATTTGCAGCTATTGTAATACATAAAGTTCCTTTGTCCCACATTCGACTTTGAGCTAAACCAAAATTATTATAAAGGGATTTATGAGTATTAATAATGCCTCCATTTTTTTTTGCACTAGAAACGTCACCTGTTTGGACGAGTGGATATTTACCATCACTAAATAATCTGAAATCATTTCTTGGACGATGTTTTGATTTACCTCTTTCAAATAATCCTATTTCTTGCATCCTGCACCAAACCCAACCAACAGGTAAATCATAAGGAATTTCATCTTTGGTAATTGGTGGCAAGGCTTTTTCCTTTTTTATTTTTTTGTCTTTTATCAGTTGCGTTTTCTCTTTTTGTATGCGCTTTAATAGTTGGCTAGCATCTTCTGTATCTGGATTATTTGCTCGCCAATCTACTGTCAATTTACCTTGTACTGCTAATTGTAAAACCGCTTCTCGTAATTTTTTAATGTTGGTTGTTTCATTAAAGAAACTTTTAAAATGGTCTTGTAAAAAAGTCCATTCTTGTTTAGCATTAATGGTAGTGAGTTGGTTTAATGCAGACGTAACAAAATCTTCTTTTAACCCAATACGAGCTACCGTTAATTGCTCTAATTGCTCTACTTCTTTAAAAAGGGTTTCTACTACTTTTACGATTTCTTTTTGTTCTTCTACTGGTGGAAGTGGAACGGCTGTAGCTTTTAAATTCCCTTGTGTTATTTGATTTATTGTCGTGGTTTCAACTCCATCTAACTTTGACCTATATTGAGGCGATTGTATAAATAATTGCAAGTAAGGATTGAATTTAGACCTGAAAATTGCCATAAACGCACCGAAAACCATAATCTCATCAATCTGTCCAATTATTGTACATTTTCCAACAAGTCTCCTACTTCCGTTTCTAGCACAAATAAGTAAATCACCTTCTTCTATAATATCTTTTTCTCTGTAATCAGTATTAACTCTTACCAAATCTTGTAAACACAATTCTCCTTCTTGAATATTTGAAGACCTTAATACAGGAACTCCAATTTCATTTTTATGCGCAGGTTTATAAGTCAACCCTACATTTGTTGTACCGATTTCTCCAAGTCTTGTCCAAACCCAAGTTTTAGCGATTCCAAAAGGTATTTCTTCTTTTGAAATCTTTGGTAAAGCTTTATCTTTTTTAAACTTCTTCTGTTTAACAAGGTTTTCTTTTTCTAATGATACTTGTTTTAATAATTCTGAAGCAGGTTCAAAACCTTTATTTTTTGCTCTCCAATCTGCAGTCAATTTACCTTGAATTGCCAATTGTAAAATCAATCCTTTTAATTCTTCGGCATTTTTAGGACGAATGGTTAATTCTTTAAAGTGTTGTAGTAGTTGCATATTACTTTAAAGCTTCGGTTAATACATTTATAATTTCGTCTTGTATGCTAGAAATTTTTTGTTCTGTAGTTCTGAATTTTTCTAATAGTATTTCTGGACTTTCTAAAGTATCTGCTTCTTGGTGTGGATTTTTAATATCAAGATTGTAGTTACGCTTTTTAATATCTTCAATAGATACTTTCCAAGCGTATTCATTTTCCACACGTTTGTTCCACCATTTTTTTTCAACATCAAACTCTTTAACGTTAATGGGTTTACTTTTGTTATAACTTTTGGCTCCTTTAGGGTATTGGTGCTCGTAATACCAAACGTCTTTAGTTGGTGTTCCTTTTTCAAAAAATAATAAATTGGTTTTAATACTTGTGTATGGGTTAAAAACACCATTTGGTAAACGCACTATGGTATGTAAGTTACATTTATCTAGTAACTCTTCTTTTAGCCGTGTTTTCATCCCTTCGCCAAACAAGGTACCATCTGGTAATACAATAGCACAACGACCGTTATTTTTTAATAGCTTAATAATCAAGGCTAAGAATAAATCGGCTGTTTCTTTGGTTCTAAACTTTTTAGGGAAGTTGGTTTCGGTACCATCTGCTTCTACTCCTCCAAAAGGTGGATTAGAGAGTATAATATCTAACTTGTCTTTGGCTCCCCAATCTGCATAGGGTTTGCTTAACAAATTATCTCTACGTACGGCTGGCAAATCAAAACCATGTAACATTAAATTTGTGGTACACAGTAAATGTGGTAATGGTTTTTTCTCTATACCACGTATCGATTTTTGTAATACGTCTCTTTCCTTATGTCCTTTTACTTGGTTTCTAACATGATCTATAGTACAAGTTAAAAAACCACCTGTACCACAAGCAGGATCTAATACACTTTCGCCTAATTGCGGATTAATCATATCTACCATAAACTGCGTTACAGCTCTTGGTGTGTAATACTCACCTGAAGAACCTGCAGATTGTAGGTCTTTTAATATGGTTTCGTAAATATCGTTAAATACGTGGCTTTCTTTAGAGTCGTTAAAATCTATTTGGTTAATCACATTTATGACTTGACGGAAGAGTGTTCCGTTTTTCATAAAGTTATACGTATCATCAAAAACAGAACGTATAATTTTAGCTTGTGGACTTAATGTAATATCCAGTTCTTTTAAAGCTGGAAATAGTTCAGTTTCTATAAACTCCATTAAAGCATCGCCTGTTAAGCCCTCATCATCAGCTGCCCAATTTTGCCATTTTAAGTGTTCGGGAATTGGCGATTGGTAATCGTCTATGGTAATTTCCCATTCTTCTTCTTTATCGGCAAATATTTTCATAAAAAGCATCCATACCATTTGCGAGATACGTTGTGCATCTCCATCTACTCCAGTGTCTTTACGCATGATATCGCGTATGCCTTTTATGTTTGTTGTTATGTTACTCATTAAGCTATATTGTATATTTCGTTTTCTAATTCTTTAATCGCTTGTTCAAAATCTTTCTTTTTACCAAATGCTCTTACCAATTCAACTGGAGAACCCATTTGGCTTAAAGGTTGTACTTTGAGTACAGAACCTTGTTCTATAGACACAATGCCTTCTTTTTCGTATTTATCTAATAAACTATTTAAAACCTTTTGTGCTGTTTCACTATACTTAGAAAAGTAATTGCGCTTACGAACATTGTTTGCACGTTCTTGTCGTGTTAAAGCAGGTTGATCAAAAGCAATGTGGCAGATTAAATCGAATGCATCTAAATCTTGACCAACATCTTCACGAAGAGCTTCTAACAACACACCATGTTCGGCTAGTTCTTTTATGAGCTCTTCTTTCTTTTCTGAGTCGTTCCATCGTTGGATAAAATCGTCTAAAGAAGCAAACTCTTTTGTTATATTTTTTCTAGAATAATCTTTTAAAGATTCTGTTATTAACTTACCGTCTTTTCCGTAATACTGTACGCGTTCATTAACTATGGAAACAGGTATTTGATTGACGTAGTATTTTTTTACTTCGTCGTCTTCTCCATCAATAGTTATGTCTGGAGTTGTTGGCTTAAAAACATCAGGCTTACTTGGATCTCCAATATCTGGTTCTGTTGGGTCAATAACATCTGGCGGAACTACTGGTTCGTTGGGAGCAGGCTCATAGATTTGAACGGGATCTCCATCAAAATCTGGTCTAGCGAATATGTTAGTAGCTTTTCTGAAATCCATTATAGTAAAATAGACTTTACCTTCAGCCTCTCTAATGCGAGTTCCTCTACCTATAATTTGCTTAAATTCTGTAACCGATTGAATGTTGGATTCTAAAACAATAAACTTTACCATTTTAGTATCGATACCTGTTGTTAGCATTTTAGACGTTGTAGCAATTACTGGAAAACGTTCTTCAACATCTGTAAAGTTATCTAACTCCTGTTTTCCAACTTCATCATCACCAGTTATCTTAACACAATAGTTCCAATGTTTAGCAACTAGATCAGCGTTTTCATTTATTAAAGCTTGTCGCATTCTGTTAGCATGGTCAATATCTACACAGAATACAATAGTTTTGGCGAAGCGATCTGTTGCTTTTAAGTATTCAGTAATTTTTTGTGCTACAACTTGTGTTCGTTCATCTATTGCTAATTTTCTATCGTAATCTTTAAGGTTATAGATACGATCTTCCACCTCATTACCATACTTGTCTCTCAAGCCAGCAGTTGGTCTCCAGCCATCATCTACATTTGTTGTGATTCTTACGACTTTATAAGGCGCTAAAAAGCCATCATCAATTCCTTGTTTTAATGAATATGTATAAACAGGCTCTCCAAAATATTCCATATTAGAAACATCTTTAGTTTCCTTTGGCGTTGCTGTCAATCCAATTTGTGTAGCTGAACTAAAATATGTTAACACATCTCGCCATGCTGAAGCTTCTGAAGCACTTCCTCTATGGCACTCGTCAATAACTATTAAATCGAAAAAATCTGGACTAAATTCTTTGTACGCATTTTTATCCTCGTCTGTACTTGTTAAGCCTTGATACAATGCGAAATATATTTGATAGGATTTGTCAATCTTTCGGTTTTTAATAATGTGCATGATATCATTTCCGAAAGGAGAAAAGTCGCCATTCTTTGTTTGTGTTAATAAAGCATTTCTATCTGCAAGAAATAAAATACGCTTCTTCACTCCTGTTTTCCATAGTCGCCAAATTATATTAAATGCAGTATAGGTTTTTCCAGTTCCTGTTGCCATAACTAGGATAATCCTATTTTGCTCTTTAGCAACAGCTTCTAACGTTCTATTAACTGCGTTTTGTTGGTAATACCTTGGCGTCATTCCGCTATCATCTGCGTAATAATCCTTTTGCACAATTTCTTGAGCTTCTGGAGTTTCAATATTTGCATGCTTTAAATACTTCTTCCATAGAGTTTCAGGAGAAGGGAAATTATCTAAAGTTAACTCTTCTTCTAAAGTTCCGTCTGTTCTTGTTTTATCATGAAAGACAAAAGAATCTCCATTAGAAGTAAACACAAATGGAATTTGTAAAATTTCGGAATATTCTAAAGCTTGTTGCATACCATGACCAACTGCTTTTTTATTGTCCTTAGCTTCAATAATTGCAATTGGGATATTAGACTTATAATATAGAATGTAATCTGCTCGTTTATTTTTCCCTCTAGTATAGAGGTTTCCTTGAACAATGATTCTACCATCTGTAAAAGAGACTTCCTCTCTTACCTGAGTTCTCATATTCCATCCTGCTTTTTGAATAGCTGGATTGATAAACTTTGTGCATATATCTCTTTCTGAGAGGTCTTTTTTATTCATTTAAAGCTAAAAATATTCGTACGATTAAATGATAATTGATATCATACAATCATAAATTAATTATTAAAAGTGTCAACAATCTAATTAATTATATAGGGAGAGTTTAAAGATAGAAACTTTAAGAATTAAGCAAAAGGAAAACACTAAAATTATTACCTTTGATTTGCGATGCAGAGATTTATTTTCAAGGCGCTCCATAATAAAGTGTAGTTCCTATTGGACTGTATCCTTCAAGGCGATGGCTTTGGTGTCTTTATTTGTTAGTCTTCCTTATAATTTATTCGTTTACGAATGCCTCCACTTTCAAGATAGATAATGACACCCGCTTTATAACACTTGTCTAATGTTTAAGTTTCACGAATGGCTGCACTTTGCTTATTTTTTTAGAAGTAATCCGCTTATTCCCTTCTCGTCTCACAGCCAAACGGACTTAATAAACCACAAGTTAGAGTCATATTTTGAAAAGCCCAAACTTTTAAGAATGGCTACTATGAGTTATTATATGCTTTTTACTAATGTATTTAATGGACATCTGATATTCCTTATTAGATTAGAAATCTAATAAAACAATTTAATTTATTAAAAGCTAAACTTATCAAGACTTAAAGTAATACCTGTTTGAATTGAATATATAATATCATCATATCTAATATTTAAATAATCTCTACCATAATAAGCAGAAATAAAGTAACCAATTGCTCTATGATTCTTAGGAGCAATTTCGAATAGCCCCTTTACTCCTAGACGATATTTATTATTGTCATTAATTAAATTTGGACTAAACTTATCTAAATTATCCAAAATATATTCAAAATCAATTCTAGCATGATGTTCAAATCTTTTTGCTAATCTTTTTGTTCTATAATCATACTTTAACAAAACTCTGTGCCTCCCATAAGTATCTTCTTGCTCTTTAGAATATGCTAAAGCACTTGTGTCATCTCCAAAATCATATCTATAACCTAAACTAATTTGACGTAAAGACCCTATTGACTTAACATAAGTCCCTTTAGTAGCCTCTAGATAAATATAATTTGTTGAAAAATCACCATCTAAATATGAATTTCTATATGAAGTTAAATCATTATCATCTGGATAGTAATAAAACCCAGGAGGTTGCCCATTACTATAATGATGTACTCTTAAAAGAGTATTTACAAATTTTAAATTTTCAGTTTTTGAATTAATCATTTGGTTTTCTGGAGTTTGATCTTTCCCAAACACCCATCCTGTGTAATTATTATATAAAGATAAATACCAACTAAACCCTACTTTATTATTACCAGGAGTAAGCGGTTTTGAATCGTCTAAAGTCATTCGAAAAGTACCATTATAATCAAAAGTGATCTTATTTCTTTTATAACTTTGATATCCTGTATTTCTTCCAAAAAATAATGGGAAGCTTAAATTTATGTTTGCCTCCATTAAATAATTATTACTACTATTACCTTCCCCATTTATTAATGGGATTCTTCGATCTGATACTGAAGATACTAATGGTAATATTGATAAATAAGATACTTCTTGATTGGCAATCCATGATTTTTGTAAAATATTATAAATGGTCTCTTCATGTTTGATTTGTTTTAAATCAATTTTATCTCTTGAAATTAAAGTATCATTCTGTGCTATTACAAAAGAGTTTATCAAGCACATCATTGGAAGCGCAATTGTTAATTTACTGATTTTCATGCTTTTAATTTTCTTTAGTCTCGATTTCACTTTCCTTCTCTTTTACATCCTCCTCATTTTCAGAATCATCAATATCATCATTTTCTGATTTTTTATCCATTAATTGTAATTCTTGTAATTGTAATTCCTTAGTAGTATTTATTAATTCTTCAAACAATACTTTGTACTCGTCTTTTGTTATAAAATTATTATAAGCTGCTTCGTTTAATCTATACAATCCGCTTCTTAAGATATTTAAGGAATATGATTTTAAAGTTATCTGCTCTAAACTTTTTGTGATATTTTTAGTAATATCTGCGGTTGCAGTTAGATCACTTCCTTTATTAGCACTTAAATTAGCAGTTAATTCTTTAATTATAGATAATCCAGCGTCGGGTTGTTCTTCTGCTAGATATTTGACTTTATATATGCTATCGATATAAATACTTGATATACCAACTCTTTTTGTAACATCGAAATAAGAAGTACCAAATGAGCCTTTGGGATCAATTGTACTTATTCTATTTGGAATATACCCAGCGGTTGTATCACCTTTTAATTTGACTACTCCAGATGCACATCCAGATAACTGGATTAATAAAATAATTGCAATAAATTTTAATGAGTTTTTCATAATATGATTGGTTTAGTTAATTGCTAACCTAACATCAAGCACATACAAGTAGATCTATACCCAATATAGGGTACATTGTTATGCGATTAATTAAAGGTATACACAGTGTCATTATTTGTGTACATCGTTGGTGTCAACAACATTAATTAAACCTCATGAGCTTAAGTAGCTCAATTATAGAAGTATCTAAATATAATGAAAAATGTAATGGGTTGATTGAAAAGATATTAACAGTTTGTTGAAAAGGGACTTTGCTAAGCTTTTTTTATACCTAACGTTATTCTATTAAGAAGGTGTTAGTCACTTTTTTAATCTGTACATTAAAGATTGGGTAATTAAGTAATTGATTATACACGTTGGTGGCAATCTTATTATTATTATTATTCAAATAATTTTTTTTCATTAATGATTTCTCTTTTTGCGTCTTCTGTCATATACATTGTTTTACAAGATGGACAAAATAAATAGTATTCATAATAATATGATTGGTTTGCTTTAATTTTTCTTTTTTTTGGTTTCTTTTTTATTACAGATTCACCACATTTTCTGCATTCGTCCCCTACGTTTTCTATTTTAACCTTACTTTTTTCGGTATATGTCCTATTAGAATAAGAAGTTTGTTCACTATCAACTTCTTGTGGTTCATATCCAATGTCCTCAATGAGTTCTTTTGAGTTTATTCCATTATTTGCAAGAGTATCACACCTTTCATTTTCTAGATGTCCAGAATGACCTTTAATCCAATTAAATTCAACATTATGTTCAGATATCACATTTAATAATCTATTCCATAAATCACTATTAATTGCTGGTACATTCTTTTTTCTTTGCCAACCATTTTTATTCCATTTTTCAGCCCAGCCCTTTGTAATTCCGTTAATCACATATTTTGAATCGGTAAAAACCTGAACATTAGATTTAGTTTTTAGTTGTTCAAGACCAAAAATTACTCCCATTAATTCCATTCGGTTATTTGTAGTTAATTCATAACCTTTAAAAAACTCTTTTCTTCTTCCTTTGTACGACAATATAACTCCAAAACCACCTTTACCTGGATTTGGTGAAGCTCCTCCATCTGAAAAGAGTTCAATATCTGGAATTTCTGTCCATTCTTTCATGGTTGCTCATGTGTTTGCTAACGTGTTCGATGGTTTCATAACGGTATTACCAAGTTAGCAATTAAAACTAAACCATTGTTCAGTAGTGTTATAACTTCAGATAGGAATTTCAGAGTAATGATCTATACCTGTTTTTGGCAAATGGTTTTAATCTAAATTCTGTTCATCTCCGCAATATGGACAAAAGGCAAAACCTTCATCTAACCTGTTACTACATTCTGAACATAGTGTTATTTCTTCTATTACTGATTTAAAAGGAACATTTGTTTTGAAAGTGAAATCATCTGGAATTTCTTTTAAAAAACTAGATTCATTTCCTTTTTCTGTTATCAAGAATAGTTCATCTTTCGCTCTAGTAATTGCTACGTAAAAAAGTCGTCTTTCTTCTTCAAGTAACATATCGTGATTTGATTCTTTTATCACTTGATAAATTCTATCCTCCATCCAAATGTCAGGAAATCCTCCCGCACCTTGGGTAAGTCCAATTATAAAAACAGCTTTAGCTTCTAAACCTTTAGAAGCGTGAATAGTCTTCCCAGAAACAAATACTCCTTCTTATTTAAATCGTTCAAAATATGGACTATACATTTTGGTTCTTCGATAAAGAAACAATATATCCTCTTTATTATAACCTTTATTTTTTAATTGATTCACTTGGTTAAGAACATATTCTAAGTTTTCAGATTGATCTTTCCCTGAGTAGATATGTATTTTACTACTGGATTTTTTATTGGATTTGACGTCTTTATCTACTTTAAATTTATTATGTTTAATAACCTCATTACTTGCTCCGACAATATGTTCAGTACTTCGGTAATTCATACTCAACTTAATTGTTTCTGAATCTGAACTTTCCTGAAATAGGTTGACTAAAAATTAATCACTTAATTATAGTCACTTATGAAAACACAAAATGAACACTGGCGAAAAAAAAGCTATCAAAAAGTAACTTTAGAAACCAAACTTTTAGTTGTTGACCAAATCTTAAACGGTCAAGTATCTACCAACTTCGCATCTAAAAAGTATGATGTTCCGAGAACTACCATTACCTATTGGTTGAGAAAATACAGTACCTTAGTACAACAAAACAATGGTATGAGTAAAGACAAGGAAATTAAAAAACTTAAGGAAAAGATTGAAGAACTAGAGTTTCAAAAAGACTTTCAGCAAGATATCATTGCTGATATGGAACTCATTACAGGAGTCGATATGTCAAAAAAGTCATTACCCAAAACATTAGCAAAAGAGATAGAGCTAAAGAAAAAACAGCGTATAAAAGAAAATGGCTCTATGGATGTTTTGGGATATCTAAACAAGCCTTCTACAAAAGACTCAAAGCCCAACAAAAACAAGAAATAGACCATCAAAAACTTATTAAAATGGTTAAAGACTACCGTAAAAAAGTAGGCTCCAAAACTGGTGGAATAAAACTACATACTGAACTTAAACAAGACTTTATTAACGATGATATTAAAATTGGTAGAGACAAATTCTATCGCTTTTTAAGGTATTATAATTTACTGGTTCCTAAACGCAAAAACTACATCACAACCACAAACTCTAATCACATGTACAGAAAATACAAAAATATCGTAAAAGACCACGTTCCTACTCGACCAGAACAACTATGGGTAAGTGATATAACATACATTAAAACCCAAGACGGTCATAATTATTTAGCAATCGTAACTGATGCGTATTCTAAGCAAATTATGGGCTACAAAATAGATAATCATATGAGAACATCACTTTGCACAGATGCCCTCGCTATGGCTATTAAAAATAGAAAGTATCCCAGTCATAAACTTATTCATCATTCTGACAGAGGGTTTCAATACTGTAACCCAAAATACACCGAGTTTGCTGAAAACAATGGAATTACCTTGAGTATGACCGAGCAATACGACCCTTATGAAAATGCTATTGCCGAACGCATTAATAGAACTCTTAAATATGAATACGGATTAAAACAAACCATTAAAAACACTGACCTAGCTCAAAAAATGACCGAGCAAGCTGTATATATTTATAACAATCTGAGAACGCATTTTAGCCTGGATCTAAGAAAACCTGCCGAAGTCCATTTAAATCCAAACATCAAATACAAATCCTATCGAAAAAATAATGTAAATTTACCTGAACTAACGATTTAAAAACAGACCTAGTTCAAACTATTTTTTTGCCTTATAAACGGCTGAAAAAAATCTTTTGAACGTCGAAATAATAAATAAAAAAGGTCAACCTATTTCAGTATAATACAATCTTTGAAATGTTCTTTAAAGTTGACTATATAATCTACATTAGAACCTCTAAAGCCATAAATACTTTGCCAATCATCACCAACACAGAAAAGTTGATTTTTATCTGAAAGTAAAAGCTTAATTAATTCAACCTGCAAGTTGTTTACATCTTGAAATTCATCTACTAAGATATATTCGTATTTTTTTCTAAATTTCTCTACTATTTCACAATGGTTTTTAAAGAGTGAAATGGTTTTGGTAATCATATCATTGAAGTCCAAATATGATTTGTTTGTGCAATATGCTTGATATTGTTCAATAATAGGAATAGTTAGTTTGTAAAAATCTCTTACACGTTCGTGTTGGTCTTTTTGAGATTCATTCAACACAGTTTGCGTAGGAATGTTTTCCACTTTAAACATATCAACTACTCTCATTGTTTGGCGTAAAAAATCCTTTACTTCCTTATGATAAGTGCTAAATTCTTCTTCAAATGATAAGGCAGTTGAAAAGTGATAATTTGAAGGAAGTCGGTTTTTTACAATCCTTTCTAATACCAAATTAAAAAGAGCTGTATCTTTAGTTTGATGCTCAAAGGTTTTAACTAAAAGTTTATTTGCTTCATTAAATTGTTGTTCTTTTCCTTTCGTTGGATAACTTTTATTACTTACGTGTTCTATGTAGAGATTTGCTTCGGGAATAAAAAAGTCTGGTCGAAAGTCAAAATCTCTAAAATTCACCTTGGGCTCATACTCAAATTTAATACTATGTCGATAAAGCCAATCCGAAATATACTGTTCCGATTTTGAACGAACTTTAGTTCCATTCAATGTTGTATAAAACTTGCCATCTTTAGGTAATGAAAACCGTTTGCTTTTTTCAACATGAATTTTGTCAATCATGTAATCCAAAATATACCTCTTAAGATCGAGCAAATACTTATTTGATTCACAATTTTCTATAAGTATTTTATGAATTACTTCAAAAGATGTTTCTGTAGCAGAATATCTTGCAAATTCATCATTTGTTGCTTTGTTTTCACCAATAATTTTGAATTTATTATCAAATTCATTTACTCCAAAATTCCTGAGAATACTATAACAGAGACTATGGAATGTTCTTAAAGTTAGGTTATCAATCCATTTGTATTTCTTCGTAAAAAAATGACGTTCAGTATCTTTCTCTTTTATGCTTCTATTTTTGTCTACAAGTATCTCAGCATATTCTTCTGTGTCATCGGCAGAAATGATTAGCCTATCTAACATTTCATTTGCAGCATTTTTTGTAAATGTAATTGCTAGAATATTGCTTGGATTAACACCTTTTTCTTCAATTAGATATATCAGTTTTGAAGTAATGTTTTAGTCTTACCTGAGCCAGCGCCAGCTAAAACTAACAGTCTTCTGCATTCGCTTACAACTGCTTGCCTTTGTTTTTCATTAAGGCCGCTTAAATCAGTTTTTGTTTCTCGCACAGATTGTGTTTTTTTCTGTTATTTGCCAAATTTGTTGCCAACGTGTTCCTGTATGACTAGTTGTGTTGACTAGGTCTAAGTTAATAAAAGAAAACGAACCTGAGGAAAACCCGCTAGGATTTTCCGAGTATACAAAGAATAAATGTTTAATTATACACGTTGTTAGCAGCTGGAATAATTTTATTAATTACAATTCTATGTTCTTTAGTATCTGGTAATGCAATTCCGCCTTTTGTTTTCTTTCCAACTGGCATGTTTGAAATAACTTTCATAGTTGCCAATAAAGCTCCTGAAGTATCAGATTTTACTTGATTCCTATCAAATAGAGATCCATTTTTTTTGAAGTTACAACAGAACTCGTTTCTCCTTTTGCTTCTATATTCAAAATGTGATACTTATTTCATTTACACAATTGTGTACAACGGGATTTTATATTGAAAGTAGCCGGTTTTTAAGTACTAATTTTCAATCTATAATGGATTTGTATTTTATTAAGTATAGTTCATTTAAGCGCCTAAACCTCTATTTTTTTTTGCTTTGTTGTGTTTAAGACTATCAATGTTAAATTCCTTAATTAAATCTTCTCCATTTTTTTCCGTAAATGAGTTATTTAATATTTCTTTAACTGACTTGATATAATAATCTTCTAATAATTCTAACTTATTATTAATACCTTTATTATAATCAAAGTATTCATAATCTTCTTCGATTCGAAATTCTCTTTTTAAAAATATTTGGCAACTATTCAAGATATTTAAGAACATTAAATTCGGATTATCGTCATTCAATGGTGTATAATGTCCGTTTGACTTTAGACAAAACGTTTTTCTATAATGGATAAACCAATCTTTGTAACCTTTATTTATTAGTTTAGTTTTAATGCTGTTTAGTCCGTTTAAATGCATATGAGCCATATGAGCTAACAATCGTAAAAAAGCATAAATAGTTTTTACAGTAATAGGTTGAATATCATTAAAATTAAATCGTGAACCATTTACCTTAATCTTACTTGAGCGCATTTGAGAAATAATACTAATAAATTTCAAATGGGAATAACTTATAAGATAATAAGCTCTTGGTGTAATTGATATTTCATCTTCAAGTTTTATATCGTTATAAGAATTGATATCAATAAAATGAGATAATTCGATTATACCTTTGTCAAAGTTCAAATGAGAGTCTTTAATAAGATAAAATATTCTCTGCTTGATAGTTTCTTCATCATAACCTAAATCTTCTAAATTTTTTACAACAAGCGAAACGTATGTTTTTCTATCGAACGAAAAATCGCTCCTAACTATTGTTTGTTTACTTAAATTAAAAATAGATATTAAGATTAGATGATCTAAACTGCAATCAAGAGCGTTTTTATTACCTTCTAACCAATTTTGAACATCTTGAGGTATGTTATATATATCTTGAGGTATAAATATACCTTTAGTATTAGACCATCCATAAAAGTATGATTCCAAAATGAATTGTTGTCTATCTCTATTTGAGTTAAGCAAATCAATTTTTAAATTTATTTCTTCTTTAAGATAATAAATAAAATTGATTATGTTAATGAGCATTTCTCTTCGGTCATAATTACTTAAATCTAAAAATGCGACTCTTAATTTTTCGGTATCCAATAATAATTTAGAATAACTTTCTAACTCTTTAACACTTTCAATATGAATTGTTTCATTTTTATTTTGTGACTCAACTTTTTCTGTCGTTGAAGAATTTACATATTTTTTTATAAAATCAATTCGTTGTTCGTACATTGATTTTGCAAATTTTTCTTTTCCCGTTTTTAGTAAATCACTTTCGATTTTTACTTTTTGGTCTGCTGAACAAAAACCATTTTGATTGATTATTAATTTTACTTTGTCATCAAATATTTCCTCATCAATGAAATCTTTGTAGTCTATTGAGAATTCTTGAACTATATACGAACCTATATCACTCAATCCGTTAATTGAAACATTTTTAGAACGAATTGAAATTATACTTTTTACAGAAGATTTTAATACGCTTTGATATTTTCGAAAAAACACACAAAACTCATCTCTAATTGAATTATCAATTATACTATCAACATTGTCAAATGATAAAACACATTGCTTATCCAATTTAAATGAGATGTACCTAAAATAATTATTTGGTTTTAATGAATTTGATAGCTTTAGAAATAAACTTCTAAATTCTTCAGATTTACTTTCATTTCTTTGCGTGCGGAACCATTCAATAAAGCTCTCTTGTGAATTAACTTTTTTATCAAAGTCAAAGATACTTTGTAACTTCCTAAAAATTGTTATGAATTCAGGGTTATCAAAGTCTTCTGAATATAAATAATCTGATTGTTCCACCAGGAAATCTACTATTGTATTATCAGTAATATTAATTGTGTTAAAATACGACTGTAATTTTGTTGTTAAATACTTTTGAATAAAATTTGATAGTGATTCATATTTAGAATTGGACTCATCATTGATTCCAGTGACTTTCTTAAAATCAATATATAAAGAATATATATTCCCTTCTTCTACTAGACTATGTAGTACTTTTCGCAAAATTGTAGTTTTACCTGTGCCAGGATTTCCTAAAATTACAAGTTGAGCTTGATCTTTTCTTATTTCCTTTAATAATTGTTGTTCTTTTTTTACTCTATTTAAATATATTTCAGAAAAAAAAGTGCTTTCATTCAAACCAATATCTTTCGTGATACTAAATCTGTTTTCATCACTATACTCGTCTACAGCATAAGTAATTGTAGATTCGAAAACACTAAAACTATAATCTCTTTTATTCATTTCTTTTTGATTCTATTATATCGAGAATATTTTCTTTTTTAATTCTTGCAATTTCAGATTTTTTTTTATCAGTTGAAATGTATTTTTCTTCTTCTTTAGAATAAATGGTTAATAAAACTGATAGTGTATTTAAGTCTTGTGAATTAGCAATATGCAAACTGTTTTTTTCTATTTCTTTTTGTTGTTGAAAAATAGTGTAAATCAATCCGACAAATGCTAAGCCAGAAAATAAGGCATTAACAGCACCAAACATATCTCCAATTTGTCCTCTAACTGCAAAATCATCAGTATAACAAATTATTAGATAGCCACTAATTGCCCAAAGAAAAAGGACAAAAATTAAAAGTGTTATTATTTGAATTGAATTCCTCATAGTTTTTAGATTTTATAATTATGTTAATCAGTACAGATTTTAAGCTTGAACACATTTTTTTCGAGTATGATTTGTTGCTTTGGCATTAACTAAGTTAGCAAAAGAAAACGAACCGGAGGAAATTCCTGCGGAATCTCCAAGTAGACGATAACCAAGCCATTGGCTATACAAGTTGCTAGCAAACACTTTTATGTTCTTTAATTTCAATATCTCCAATGTTATTTCTAATCGAATTAATTATTTCAGTTCTGTCAGATTCATTCATATTCTTACCTAGAATTATACAATTAAAAGCTTCTTTTGGAAGTGGAATTTGTCTGTCAGACATTGTTGCTGGATGTTCCCAAAATTTTTGAGTTCTGTATTCTTTTTCGAATTCCCACTTTTTTTCTTTGTAATAAACTTGTTTCCATCTCATTTCTTCTCGACTCATAATTGGATCAGGTAATAAAATAGGCAATTCATTCGGATATTCAACTTTTCCACCACCACCAAGAAAATTAAATAGTATTCGTGAATTATAACCTACACAAAAACCAGAATGATTGTTAGCATATTTTTCCCACATTGAATCTAAACAATTTTCTGCTGTGAGACTTAAAATACCTAATCTTTCAAAATAGCCTTTGAAATATTTTTTTTGATAATTTTCATTAAATTCAGGATTCAAATAATCTTTTTTATCTAATAATTCTCTTACTCTTTTCCTTTTTTGTTGTCGGCTTAAATTTTCGTCTAAATTTGATATTCGTGTATAAACTGATTTTGCTTGTTCTGCTGACATTAAATCGTATCTAACAGGTGATTTGCAATCAAGCTTATCTTCGAATTGATTTGGTGAAGCCATGAAAACTTCTCTTTCAATAATAAACCTCTTATTGAATTTATTATTCCAATCACGATATTTAAAGAGAATTTCTGGAAATTCAATATGGTCTAAAGTCTTAAATATAATTTCTTGTTTCAAATGTTCGCTAACGTGTTATATGTGGATAAAACAGTCATAAATCCTTTCAAATATTACTAAAAAGACGACTCTTTATTTCATAATTAATTTCAAAATATATTGTTAATCAATTCTTACATAATGACGCTTATAAGTTATAGGGTAACTTATAAATAAGTAAACTTTTTCTACACCTCTTTAAGTAAAGGAGATAGAGACTTTATGTTCCTCTTTTTTTATTATGCGTCAACAAGAATTATATAAAAGGGAGTTTTTAAAGATATAAAAAAACTTTAGGATTCAATAAAAAGTTAAAATATTTTTTGAATTTTATTTCTAGCTGTCAAGCAGTTAGAATATATAAGCTACTATTATATACTAAAATTTCAATCTTCAAAAATTAAAAACATCAAAATTTTCACTTATATTTGATTACGATTAATTACTAATTATTATAATAACAAGTGAACACAAAACTGAACACGTTTTGGAACACGATTAAGAATACGATGAATTTTTAAGTGATTTCAAATCAATCAATTACGATTTAAAAAAGCTCTTTTTTTAAAATTCATAACCCAGAGGTCACGAGTTCAAATCTCGTTCTCGCTACAACAGTGAAAGTCTAGTATGAAAGTACTAGACTTTTTTATGTGTTACGCTTAAAGCTCGCTTTATAGTGGATAAGATCGAGACTGCGAATGATTTAGCTAAATATACTGTATGTTCATTTTATTTGCGCATTTCTATTACTTAAGATCTCATGATGTGCTTACCACGAAGATCGTTGGCGATATTCCAGAGGGCATGTTTAAGTACAGCTTGTTTTTGGTCTTAGGACATTGATTGGTTTTGAGTTAAAAAACATTTAAAATAAGCTGTGATATTACATAAAAATACCACATGAAAACACTAAAATTATTAGCTTTGTTATGCGATGCGGAGGTTTAACTTTAAGTCGCTTTGCACCAAAGTATAGTTCCTGTTGGACTGTATCCCTCAAGGCGATGGCTTTGGTGTTTTTTTATTAGTTTTATTTTTAACTGATTGGTCCTAAAACACCTCTGCTTTTACGATGGATATATTAACGAAATCCATAATGCAAGAAACATATTAATGTTGATAACACCTACCATCAGCATTTTTCGTTTTGCGCTTACAACGCTTACCTGCTTGGGTTTTACCAGTGCATTGTGTTGCTACAGCTTTTTTTGAAGGTGCTTTACCTTCAGCTTTGTAAACTATTGCATTAGCCTCAGCATCTGAACTCGCTTTTGTATTTTCTTTGGTTGGTTTACACACACCACAGGCTGAGAAACCTAATGTTATTGCTTTATCTAAGGTAAGTTCTTTTTTAGAATACTTAAGATATCTACATGTGCTTTTATGATACTTCTCTCCTGTTTTTGTGGTATACACTGTTTGTGCTAACACATTAGTAGAAAATGCAATAGACACTATAAATAATATAAGTCTTATCTGTTTCATAGTTTTCTCTTTTTATTACTCATCATAAGTCATCACATCATCGTTTCCTACTACGATCTGTGTTACATCTACGACATCTAGAAAGATAAGTTAAAGAAAACTCGTAAACACCTCTTGTGTTTCCAATCTTGGAGGTGTTCATGTCATAGGATAAACCAAATCTAAATTCGGTATATTCTAAACCAAAAAAGGCATTTATGGACGTTAACATATGGCTGTTATCAACATTACGAGCAGGATTTGTAGCTGCAGTTAGTCCTACAAGAAATTGATTAACGTGAAAAAGCGAACCAATATCAAAGCGATTATATTGTCCTTGTTGCATATAATTAACAGTCATCATAATACTATAATCATTCATGAAAGGAAACCGATAATTTCCATGTATCGAATAGAATATATTTAAGGGCACCTTCTCACCCTCTACAAAAGACACATTTGGTCGATTTAAATGTTTTACAGATGCACCAAACCAGTAGGTAATGCCATTAAATTCTTTTTTTTCAAAAACAATTCCAGTTGAAAAGTCTAAGAAGTAACGATTTCTTGTATTATTACTTAATGGATCTACAGAAACTGAACTAATTTCACCTGTATTAATATTTATTTGATCTGCTAAAGTAAGATTGCCAAACTGATTGCTTTTACTGCCAACACCTACTTCAATACCAGGTCTAAAAAACCAGCCACCATCTAAATTAACACGATGTGCATAATTGGCATTTATCTGGGTGTAATTGTAATTATTGAACGTTTCATGTTGCCAAATGGCATTAAGACCTACTCCAAAGCCTAGACTTGGCCCATAATCAAAAGATTTATTTACAAATGCATATTGTGTTGTTAAGTTTAAGTCTAAACTAGGCCATTGCAAACGACTTAAAACACCAGCATAAATACGCTCGTTATCTTCAAACCCTGAAAACCCTGGATTTAAAGTTTCTTGAACATAATTGGATTGTGAAAAAATAGGATCTTGTGCTTTTACTGAATATACGATTGCAAAGAATGCTATAGTGAGGATTGTTTTTAAATTCATTCTAATTAGATTATTTAATAAATACAAAAGCACCTTGTTGATTAATTACATCGTCATAGAATGTACTGGCAGAAAACGTGTAATAGTAATTTCCATTCTCGGCTTCCTCTTCATTAACCTTACCATCCCAACCTCGTATATCGTCGCCAGATTCGGAATAAATGAGACTTCCCCATGTATCGTATATATTAAGTTCTAATCTGTTTAATCCAATATACTCAGGACCAAAATAATCGTTAAGATTATCTTGATTTGGTGTAAAAGCATTTGGCATGATGAGTTTGTATCCTTTTTCGACAATTAGTGTGACTACTTTGGTATACACACAGCCAAAAGGATAGGTCACTGTTTGAGTTACAACATAGTTTCCTACTTGTAAATACGTATGTGTTGGGTTTTCATCTCCTGTAAAACTACCATCTCCAAAATCCCATAACACACTTACATAGTCACCAGTTGCAGTATTGGTAAATTGAATAGGGTCTTGGATAGCAAAAATGCCATAATTAGTAGAACCGAACGAAGTTGTTTCAAAATCGGGATCTCCAAGAACAGGCGTTTCCACATTGAAATCATAACTAATTGAGCAGCCTAAACTATCTGTCACCTCTAAAATGACTAGACCATTTTCATCTGTCGTCATCAGTTCATTATTTAAACCACTTACTATTCCGCTAGACCAGTTATACATAAAAGGAGGCACTCCTCCACTGGCTACTGCAACAAATGTTTGATCTACTGTGTGCGCTTCACAATCTACTTCAGATTGTGTATCGACTTGAAGTACTAAAGGTTCAAACCTACTAACATTCCAACTTCCTTCGATATCACAACCATTAGCATCAGTAACGACAACAGTATAATTGTTAGGAGGCACATTTTCTAAATCTTCAGCTGTAGTGCCATTAGACCAAACCACATCAAAAGGAGGCGTACCACCTTGAATCAATAAATTAATAGCACCACTATTCGTATCCTCACAATCGAGCGCATTGGTCACATTTGCTGATACTTGTAGTGGCAGAATATCAAATATGGTAAAGCTATCTTGAATTGTACAAGGTTTGCCATCGGTTATCGTAACAGAATAGGTACCAGGTGCTAAATTATTACGCTCTACACCTGCTGAAGCATCATCATCCCAAACTACAGTTACAGGATCGATTCCTCCTTGAAAATTAAGTATTATACTTGCATCATTCTCGCCAGAACAAGACATTTGAGTTACGACTGGATCTATTAAAAATATAGGAGGTTCATTGATTATAATAGGAAAAGCTTTAGAGCAGTTTTCGGCATCTGTAATTGTTATGGTATAAGTTCCTCCTGATAAATTGGTTTGACTATTTCCTGTTCCGAAGTTACTCCAAGCAATAGTATAAGGTAAGACTCCACCAGAAATATTGTTGATTGTTATGGACGCATCATTATCACCATAACATTCAATTTCTGTAGCCGTAACATCAATCATAATTTCATCATTTTGAATGATTACAACCTCAAGAGTATCTATACAATTAGATGCATCGATTACTTCAAGTTGGTAGGTTCCTGCTGATAAATTATCAATGTTTTGATTTAAACTTGTAAAGCCATTTGGCCCAACCCAACTAAAGATATAATCTGGTCGCCCTCCAGTTATACTAACTTCAATTGCACCAGTAGATTCATCAAAACATAATACATTAGTTTGAATATCTAATGTCACCTCTAAAAGTGGAGGCTCAACGATTGAAAAACTTTGAGTTATTGGTCCGCAATTATTATCATCAGTTACTGATATTTCATACGTTCCAGGAGCTAAGTTTAAGATATCCTCGTCTGTGGAAAATGGCAACCCGTTTAACGTCCACGTGAACGTATATGGTAAGGTTCCTCCTTCAATAGAAATACCTATTTCACCATCATTAGCTCCAAAACATGAAATCGTCTCTGGGTCAAAATCAATAGCACTAAACACTAATTCATCAGGTTCAGTAATGGTAAATGTTTCAGAATATGGACAACCACCATCATCTTCTATATTTAAGATATATGTTCCTATCTCAAGACTAGAGATATCTTCATCTGTGCTAGAGAATCCATTTGGGCCAGTCCAAATAATGTTATAAGGGTTTCCTGTTGAGAATGGTACTCCTCCAACTATTGCAATTTCAATAGATCCATTATTCGATTGAAAACAATTATTATTTGTTGCATTAGATGTTACTGAAATTGAAGGATTGACTGTTACCACGACTTCAAAATCGGCTCCAATACAATCTCCAGATGTTGGTGTAACAGTATATGTAACAGTAGCTGGATTTGTAGTGGTATTAATTAATAACTGAGAAATGTTTGACGTATCTGTTAATTGTTCTGTTGCGCCTGTAATACTTCCTGCTGGATTAATAATTGGTGTAGTCCAAGTATAGGTTGTATTTGCAGGAACAACATCTCCGTTAGACGTATCTGGAATGTATTCGAATGAATTATCACTACATATTAAAACATCAGCATCACTAATACTTGGTGTTACATTAATAATTATCTCTGACACCTCTGAACTAATTTCAGAGCAACCGCCTGAACTTAGTGTAATTATACAATAGTAATAGGTCGTTCCAATGGCACTAACATCAGGACTGTATGTGGAAGTAGTTGCACCTGCTATAGGAACTCCAGAAGTTATATCATTCGTTATATTTTCATACCATTGATATGTTGGTGTACCAGAACCATTTACATAAGACACCGATAAATCTGCAGTCGTTTCACCTAAACATAATTCATCTGATATGGGCTGACTTGTAAATTGTGCAGCTGCTGTTACCTCAACTTCACTTATTGAACTGGTAACTTCACAACCTGATACGTCTTGAGTGATGATGCAATAGTAAAACAATGTTCCAACTACTGTTGTTGGAGGCGCAAATAGATTAGATGTTTCACCTGCAATCAATGTTCCGCCTACAGTGGAATTAGTTGTATTTACATACCATTGATACGAAATGTTACCCAAACCATTTGAAATAGTAACTTCTAAGTTTATAGGTATTGAATTTTGACATAAACTTTGAGACGCTTCTGGTTGATTAGTTACTATTGGATCGTCTACAACGATAACTTCTGCGACATCACTTACTAAATTTGAACAACCACTTACTCCATAATTAATTTCTACATAAAAATAATAGGTTCCAGATGATGTAAAAGCAGAAGGTGTGAATGTTGCATTTGTAGCACCTGCAATAAGGGTTCCGCCAGTATTACTGTTTGTTAAATTACTATACCATTGGTATGTTGGAATACCTGCTCCTCCAGTAGTCGTTATTGATAATTCATCAGCCAGACCACCAACACAAATGGATTGCGTACTAATAGGTTGTGTATCAATTTGAGACACTTCTTTAACTTCTATTAATGCTGTTTCAGAAATGATTTCATTACAACCACCAGTTGAAAACGTAATGATTATATAGTAATACGTATCACCGACTGTATCTGTTGGAGGAGAAAATGTTTGAGATGTAGCACCTGCAATAGGAGTGCCTGTAGCAGTATTATCAACAGTATTTTCGTACCATTGATAATTTGGAGTTCCTGTACCTTGATAAGCAACTGTTAAATCTAGAGTTGTACCATTAAGGCAAACTTCATCAGGTATAGGTTGTACCGTTATAATAGGAGCAGGTTCTATTATAATACTAAAATCAAGAGAAGCTCCGATACAACTACCAATTTGTGGTGTAACTGTATATGTAAGTGTTATCGTACCGTTCGTTGAATTTATTAAAGTTTGCACTGGTATTTCATCTGTTACTCCTGAAGTCAAAAACCCAGTTAATCCTGAAGGGTTATTAGATGTCCAAGTATATGTTGTATTAGCTGTATCAGACATTAAGTTTATAGCAACTGTATCTGCACCAGAACATATGGTTTGACTGACATCTGTATTAGTGATTGTAGGCACTGGTGAAATTACAAACTCTTCAATATCTATATGTGTCCCACAACTGTTAGACACTTCTAAACTCAAAATATAGCTGTTAGGTGTATTAAAATTAATTTCAGGAAATTCAGAAGTTGCATTAGTACCATTTATAAATTCCCAATCAGTGGGAGACACGCCAACATCAAGACTCCAATTATAAGTTACCATATCTGGACCACAACTAACAACGGTAGATGTTGGCGAAACTAATGCTGATGAACCACAAAAATCTATTATTTCAGAAATCTCTGCTTGAGGTGGCGATTTAACAAATATTTCTTGAGGTAAACTAGTCGTCACTCCACATGAGTTTGTTCCTTGAAGAATAATTTCATAAGTTCCAGAATTTGTAAATTCAATTTCTGGAGTTTCAGAATTAGCAGTTGTACCATTAATAAAATTAGCACCACTTGTTGTACCACAAAAACCTGGAATATAATTAATAACCCATTCAAAAGTTGGTACTCCGCATTGATCTGTTAAATCTGTAGTGTTATTAAAAACACTAGTGTAAGGTGCACAACCTTCTATATTATTGACAGTATATTCAGGGGTTAAAGGTGCTTCTACACATATTTCTTGTGTGACAGGACTGGTTTGTCCGCAATAATTTACCGCATATAGCGAAATTGTATAAGTGCCTGGAGTTGAATAAGAATGGGTAGGTTCAAAATCAGTATAAGATGTTCCATCACCCATATCCCAAAACCAATCAACAACAGTACTACAGCCAGGGTTATAACCACTGCTAGAAGTGTTACTTATTTGTATATTTTCATTGACACACGTAGAATCTTCAGCATCAAAACTCACTTCTGGTTTTTCAAGAATGGTAATTGGTCCTGCTGTTAGATTAGAAGTTCCACATGATGTTATTATGTCTAAAAGAACGGTATAACTTGAGTTTGGACAATTAGATGCTGTATAAGCATGTGGAATTGGATAATCTATCGAAGCTGCTGGGTCAGAACTGTTGTAATATGTTGATGATTCTAATTCACTTTGTGTTAATACAAAAGTTGTACCATCACCAAAATCTATATCATATATAGTATCTGGAGGGTTTAATCCCCAATTACTTACAGCAAATTCTAATGGCACAATAGGCGCACACAAATCTACTGTAGCTCCAGGTGTTACTATACCTCCAGTCGGATTGCTAGAGTTTTTTACTGTATACGTAATTTGTGAATGGCAACCATTAGCTCCAGTAGCACTAATCACCATATTAAATGAACCAAGACTCGTATAAGTATGCGTTATAGGAAAAGACACATTATTCTCAGAATTTCCATCACCCCAATTAATAGAATAAGAAGTAACACAGCTATCTGAACTTGAAGTATTCCCTACAGAAACTGTATACTCTATTGCAGCAGCATTACAATTTTCAAATGGAACACCAAACCCTGCATTAAGATCTTCAAAACTAATATTTGGCTTTCTTTTTACAGTTACGGTATGTGAAATATTAGTAGAATCTCCGTTGTCATCAGTTACTGTTAGAGTTACATTAAAAGTTTGAGTTCCTCCACATCCAAAAGTCTGAAATGCATGATTAGGGTTTGGTTGTGTAGATGTTGAACCATCTCCAAAATTCCATTCATAATCAAAAGGACCATCACCTGTTACTGTAGAAGTAAAAGATATACTTTGTCCTGAGCAAGTATTATTATTGTTGAATGTAAAATCTACTACTGGAGGAGCAAATAAAGATTCCTCATACTTTATATTAAAAGCAATTGCCGAAGTTACTAGAATAAAAAAAGTAATTCCTAAATAAACATATTTATTGTTCTTCATAACCTATTGCTGATTAATCTTTTACATTAATTTTTCAATTTATACTAATAAAATCTATGAAAGGATCTTTTTCGATAAACGAATCTAATTATCGATTAATTCATTATTTGATTCTTTTCTTAAAAAAAATCAAGATCAGATAATCAAATTTTTAACTGTTTGAAGTTAAAAACTACCCTATTAAATCGTTTGAGATTCCTTAAAATAACATTAATAAAAAGCACTCATATAAATAAAAGCAATTATACTAGGAAACAATAGCCATATAATTGCTAGTTTAATAACCTTAAGTGATTTGTTATTTCTTTTAAGTATCTTTTTTATTTTAATTGGTACTATTTCAATATGATCTAATATTCGACAAACATAAATCTATTCAATAGTTTTACTTTGCCGAAAACCGTAAACTCAATAATGAAATAATCATAATTATTAGCTAAATCTATTTTTGATTCTTTTCAAAAAATCAACTCGAAATCTAATTATAAAAAAAATTATTGCACATACCCAATATTAGGTATATTACTAAAGTCTATATTAATCCAAAATCTTTAGCCGTGGAGACTAAATGAATGAGATTATTTGCTTTAAATTGTATACGTAATTTATTTAGTATTCAACTAGATTTAATTAAAATGTAAAAATGCCACCAACTCAATATATTATTAATTTATAAAATTGACACCCTCAACTATCAATATTATATTTAATCTAAGATTTATTATTTATAACTAGTGAACACGTTTGGAACACGACTAAGTATAAAGTGAATTTTTCCAGAAGTCACGAATTCAAATCTCGTTCTCGCTACAACAGTGAAAGTCTAGTACGAAAGTGTAGGACTTTTTTTATATACTATTTGTAGAGCCTGCTCTTAATAATTATTATAAAGAGATATCATTTCTTAAACATAACTAATAATCCTAATTTATAATTAAAGTTACTCTTCAGGTTTCCAATAACATTTAACCTCCTTTCAACCAATAAGATAGCAATTAAACGTTTTTATTTTCATACAAAGTATATAATTGCTCTTAATCGAGTTTTCTATTATAACATATACAATTTTATTAATTTTAACGAATTAATTTACAGGATGTTACCGCAATAACCTCTGTAATTCTATATAAACAACAAATAGTAATTACGAAAAATCTACATTTTAAATACACTTTATCGATGATAAACTGCTTTTTATCGATTATTTTGTTTTGAAAAAAGTTTTTATTATTATATATTTGACTCCCTCAAAAGTTAATTATAAAATTATTATTTATCAATCCACTGAATTAAAGACTAAACGTATAGGACTAAATAAGTATTAGCTATTAATAATCTTTTGCGATCATGAAAAAAAGTTACTTCTTGTTAATTCAATGTTTAATTGCTTTAACTTTTTCTATAAGTTTAACTGCTCAAAACGAGTTTATAACAACTTGGAAAACAGACAATCCAGGTACTTCAAATGCTACATCGATAACCATTCCAACTGTAGGAGGAGGCTATAATTATGATGTAGATTGGAATGACGATGGTATTTTTGATCAATTTGGAATTACTGGTGGTATTACTCATGATTTCGGAACTGCCGGAATTAAAACGATACGAATACGAGGTGCTTTTCCAACAATTCATTTCAATTTTGGTGGAGATAGAGAGAAAATTCTTGAAGTAAATCAATGGGGAACTATTGCCTGGAACACTATGTATGAATCATTTAGCGGGTGTATTAATTTACAATTTAACACCTACCTCCCTTTTGATGCACCAGATTTAAGTAATGTGACCTCTATGCGCGATATGCTAAGAAACACTACTAATTTCAATAGTCCCATAGGTCATTGGGATGTGTCAAATGTTACTAATATGTCAAATATGTTAGGTTTCGCAAGTGCTTTTAATCAAGATATAAGTAGTTGGGATGTGTCTAATGTTACTAATATGTCAAGGATGTTTAACGCTGCAACATCTTTTAATCAAGATATAAGTGGTTGGACTACTTCTAGTCTGACTTTTATGAGTGGTATGTTTTTTACAGCATCTTCTTTTAATCAAGACTTAAGTAATTGGGATGTGTCTAATGTTACTGGTATGCGTAGCACATTTAGGAATGCAACTTCTTTTGATCAAGACTTAAGTAATTGGGATGTATCTAATGTTACTGATATGCTAACGATGTTTGAAAATGTTACACTCTCGACCCCAAGTTATGATAATATGCTAATCGCATGGAATAACTTAACTCTGCAAAACAATGTTAATTTTGACGGAGGAAATAGTAAATACTGCTCGGTTGCCGCAACAAATGCTAGAGCTAATATGATAGCTTCAGATGGCTGGTCAATTATTGATGGAGGAGTAAGCCCACCTATAGCTATTTGTATTTCTGCTCCTTTTACAATCAACTTAGATGCTAGTGGAAATGCTATATTATTAGAAAGTGATATTGATGACGGATCTAATACTTGTGGTAGTGGAACATTAGGTTTAAGCTTATCTCAAACAGCTTTTACTTGCGCAGATATAGGAAGTCATATCGTAACCTTAACCATTGATAATGGCAATGGAAATACCGATACTTGTACAGCTACTGTTAATGTTGTTGATAATATTGCACCAACTCCAGATGCTGTTACTTTGACTGATGTTACTACCGAATGTGAAGTTACAACTCTAACACCTCCTACTGCTACTGATAATTGTAGTGGAACTATTACCGTTACAAACAACGCAACGCTTCCTATTACAGCACAAGGTACTACGACTATTATATGGACCTATGATGATGGCAATGGAAACACGGTTACACAAAATCAAAATGTCGTTATTGATGATATAACTAACCCTATTCCTGATGTGGCTACTTTAGCTAATGTAACTGCCGAATGTGAAGTTACAACTCTAACACCTCCTACCGCTACTGATAATTGTAGTGGAACTATTACTATTACAAACAACGCAACACTTCCTATTACAACACAAGGAACAACAACTGTCACTTGGACGTATGATGATGGCAATGGAAATACAATTACTCAAAATCAAAATGTTGTTATTGACGATATAATGAATCCTATTCCTGATTTTGCAACTTTAGCTAATGTCAATGCGGAATGTGAAGTTACAGCTCTAACACCTCCAACTGCTACTGACAATTGTGGAACTGTTACTGTAACAAACAATGCAATGCTTCCTATTACGACTCAAGGGATTACAACCATTACTTGGACGTATGATGATGGCAATGGAAATACAGTAACTCAAAATCAAAATATTGTTATTGATGATGTAACGAATCCTATTCCTGATGTGGCAACTTTAGCCGATGTAACTGCAGAATGTGAAGTTACAACTCTAACACCTCCTACTGCTACTGATAACTGTGGAACTGTTACTGTAACAAACAATGCAATGCTTCCTATTACGACTCAAGGTACTACAACAATTACCTGGACCTATGACGATGGCAATGGAAACACGGTTACACAAAATCAAAATGTTGTTATTGATGATATAACGAATCCTATTCCTGATGTAGCTACTTTAGCTGACATCACTTCTGAGTGTGAAGTTACAACTCTAACACCTCCTACTGCTACTGATAACTGTGGAGGAACTGTTACAGTTACAAACAATGCCACACTTCCTATTACAACTCAAGGGACAACAATTATTACTTGGACATATGATGATGGCCACGGAAATACGGTTACTCAAAATCAAAATATTGTTATTAATGATATAACGAATCCTATTCCTGATGTGGCTACTTTAGCTGATGTAATTGCAGAATGTGAAGTTACAGCTCTAACACCTCCTACTGCTACTGATAACTGTGGAACCGTTACTGTAACAAACAATGCAATGCTTCCTATTACGACTCAAGGAACTACAACTATTATATGGACGTATGATGATGGAAACGGAAACACAGCAACTCAAAATCAAGATGTTGTTATTGATGATGTGACTAATCCCATTCCTGACGTAGCTACTTTGACAGATGTAACTGTCGAATGTGAAGTTACAAGCTTAACACCTCCTGCTGCTGCTGATAACTGTGGAACGGTCATTGTAACAAACAATGCTACACTTCCAATTACAGCTCAAGGGACTACAACTATAACATGGACGTATGATGATGGTAATGGAAATACAGTAACTCAAAATCAAAATATTGTTATTGATGATATAACAAATCCTATTCCTGATTTGGCAACTTTAGCTGATGTAACTGCTGAATGTGAAGTCACTTCTTTAATTCCTCCAACCGCAACTAATAATTGTGGTGGAATTGTTACTGTTACAAATAATGCAACGCTTCCTATTACTACTCAAGGAACTACAACTATTACTTGGACTTATGACGATGGCCACGGAAACACGGTTACTCAAGATCAAGATATCATTATTAATGATGTGACAGCACCAACATTTAATTCTTGTCCATCAAATACATCTGTTAATAATGATCTTGGAAATTGTAACGCCATTGTAAATTATACAATCCCTACAGCAACTGATACTTGTGGAACTACAACTGTTACTCAAACTGATACTACTGGATTGACTACTGGTGACTTTTTTCCTATTGGAACAACAACCTTAGAATATACTGCTAATGATGGACATGGTAACACTTCTATTTGTAGCTTCACCATAACTGTTATTGACAATGAAATTCCAACAATAGTTTGTCCGACAGACATCACTATTAATGCTGATATTAACTGTGAAGTTACAAGTGTAACTTTAGGAACACCTGTTACAAATGATAATTGTGGTATTGCTACTGTAACAAACAATTTAGCAGCACAACTACCTTTACCTGTTGGTAATCATTCTGTAATTTGGACTGTAACAGACAATGCTGGTTTAACAAACACATGTACACAATTGGTCACAGTTATTGATAATAATCCACCTGTAATAAGTTGTCCAACTCCAAATGCATTTTATAATACTGATGCTGGAGAATGTGATGCAACATTATCATTTACTGCAACTGCAACCGATAATTGTAATGCTTCACCTATAATAAATTATGAGATTAGTAGTTCAACGATTAGTTTTCCATATGATTTCCCTATTGGAACAACTACAGTAGATGTTATAGCTGATGATGGAAACGGATTAACTTCAACATGTAGTTTTGATGTAATAGTTGAAGATCATGAAGCGCCAATTGCTGATTGTCAACCTATCACAATAACGCTAGACGCTTCTGGGAATGCAAGCATAGCTGAAGATGCTATCAACGACCTATCTACAGACGCTTGTGGAAGTTTAAATTTTGACACTGATACCACAGATTTTAACTGTTCCAATATTGGTGTAAATAACGTAACTCTTACAGTTACTGATGGTAATGGAAATTCATCTAGCTGTAGCACCACTGTAACAGTTTTAGATAATGTACAAAGCGCAACAGCTTCTATTACTTCTAATCCAGCGTCACCAATATGCCAAGGAGAATCTGTTACTTTTACGGCTTCAGGAGTTAATTTAGGTACAAACCCGCAATATGAATGGTTTGTTGGAAGTACATCTGTTGGAAACAATAATACAATTTATACCACTACTGGATTAAGCAATGGTGATGATGTTTATGTAGAAATCACATCTGGCCCATGTAATACGGTTACTACAAGTAATACGATTATAATGACTGTAAATCCGCTTTTGCCTGTATCATTTACATTGAATGCTTCAGCAAATCCAGCTTGTTTAGGAGACAATTTAACTTTCTTTATAACAGGTTTGACAAATGGAGGATCAACACCTATTTATCAATGGTTTGAAGGCGGAATTCCTGTTGGTGCAAACACAAACTCTTACGCTTCGACCAGCGTTACGGATGGCGAAGTAATTTCTGTTGAAGTAACTTCAAGCTTACTTTGTGCTAACCCATTAACAGCTAGCGAAAGTATAACAATGACCGTAAATCCAGATGTCACTTTTAATTTATTGACTGGAAACGATATACAAACCGTTTGTAATGGTACAGCAATGACTGATATTAATTATACAATCGGTAATGCTACTAATGCTTCAATTACCGGAATACCAGCTGGAATAACAGGAAACTATAATTCTGGAACGTTTACAATTAGTGGCACACCTACTCAAATAGGTGTATTCAATTATACAATTGCTCCAATTGGTTGTGGAAATGCTACAGCTACAGGTACAATTTCTGTTGGACCAGATGCTACAATTTCACTAATTTCTGCTTCAGAAAATGAAAGTTTATGCAATGATAACACAGCAATGTCTCCAATTCAATTTCAATTAAATACAGGAGCTACTGGAGTTACTTTAACAAGTGCACCTGCATTACCAGCTGGATTAACTGGTTCATATAATAGTGGTTCAGGAATATACACCATTAGTGGTTCAACAAATCAGTCAGGAATTTACAACTATACTGCAACAACAACAGGTTGCGGTCCAGGAGATTCGATTTCTGGTATTATAAAAGTTTATGATGGAGTGCCCAATCAGCCAACAGGAATTTCTGGCCCATCATCTTTATTTTGTCCTGTTGCTCAATTAAATTATTCAGTACCCTTAGATCCAAACGTTGAAACTTATACTTGGTCAACAACTACAGGCTTATCAATTGATTCTGGACAAGGTACAAATGAAGTGGTAATATCATTAAATGGTGGTTTTGCTTTGTTCGAAACCATAAGTGTTACTGCAACTAATGATTGTGGAACCTCATCAAGTAATTCTGAAACTATCTTTTTAAATTTCTCATTAAACGATATTGATGCTGGAAATGACATTTACGTATGTGCAGGAACTACTTCAGTAACCATGGATGGAGATGCTGGTGGTTTAAATTATGATGAATGGACTTGGGACGACAATGGTGCTGGAGGATCTTTTTCTACGGAATATATTGGAGAAATTTGCGAATATATTTGTACAGATTATTTTTGGATTTGGTGTATTGATGGTTATGATGATTGTAATGATGTTTATGATTATTCAGAAACTAGTACTTATACAATTCCTGCTTCAGCTCAACCTGGAGATGTGATAACAATTTCATTGTTAGCGGATAGTTTTGGTTGGTGTGCTCCATTAGAAAGCACAATGCAAATTCATATTTTAGAAGTACCTGAGGCTGAAATAACATCTTCCGAAGTTACAATTTGTGAAGGAGATTCTACTAATATTACATTTTCTGGGACACCAAATGCTCAAATCCGTTATAATGACGGCTCTGGAAATTTACCTTGGCTAACACTTGACAATAACGGATTTGCAACTATAACTGTTAACCCAACATCTACAACCACATATACTTTAAACAGAGTAAGGTATCAAGCGAGTACTTATCCTGGAAACAATAATTGTGGTACAAGTTTAAATGAAACTGTAACTGTAAATGTAAATATCCCTCCAACAGTTGCTGCTCCTTCTGATATTACAATTTGTGAAGGAGATACAGTAAACCTATCTTCGAGTTCTTTTGGAGGAACAAATGCTGTTGCTATATGGAGTACTTCAGGTAGTGGTGTATTTGCTGGTAATATATACACACCAAGCGCAGGAGACATTTTTAATGGAACTGTTACTTTAACCTATACAAATACACCTAGTGATGGCTTATGCTCTGGAGTTAGTGATAGCATGGTTGTAACTATAAACGAACTTCCAACCGTTTACGCAGGTATAAATCAAATTATTTGTAGCGATAGTAGCATCGTCTTAAATGGTAGTATTGGTGGTAATGCTAATTCTTCTACATGGAGTGCACCAAGTGGAAGTTTCTTAAACATAAACAATTTAAATACAACATATACACCTAGTATTTCAAGTGGTACTGTAACATTAACTTTAACAGCTAATAATCCAGCTGGTTGCGGACCAGTTATAGATACAGTTGATATTATAGTTAATCAAGCTGCATCTGTTAATGCTGGTTTAAATCAAACTATTTGCTCTAATGAAACTGTTGATTTGTCTTCTGCTTCTTATGGAGGTAGTGCAAATTCTGCTTCTTGGTCTACAAACGGAACAGGAACTTTTGCTGGAAATATTTATACACCAAGTATAACAGATATTACAAATGGTACAGTCACCTTAACATATACGACTAATAATCCTTCTGGTGTTTGTAATTACGCTTCAGATGATATGGTTGTAACCATAAATGAAGCTGCTACTGTAAATGCAGGAACAGATATTACACATTGTTCTAGTTTGAATACAGTTAATTTAAACGCAACATCAAATACTTCTGGATTATGGTCAGGTGGTACAGGAAGTTTTAATAATAACGCATTGCTTAATGCGATTTACACATTTGGTCCTGGCGAAACTTCCGGAACAGTAACACTTACCTATACAACCAATGATCCTGATGGTGCTGGGCCTTGTAATAGTGCTTCAGATTCTGTAATAATTGATGTAATTCCTTTTGAGAATGCTTCTGCAAGTAACACAACTACTATTACTGATTGTAACGATACTACAATTCAATTACTAGGTAATTCAACGGGTCAATGGTCTGCTGTCTCAATACCAAGCGGAAGTCCTTTTAGTTTTTCAAATGTGAATGATCCAAACGCTACTTTCACTGGTGAAAGTGGAATTAACTATGCTATTACTTGGACATTAAATAATGCTGCTCCATGTACAGATGACACATCAACTTTTAATGTAGCATTCCCTGTCTGTGGCGACTTTATTGATTTTGATGGAATTAATGACTCTGTTGACTTTGAAAACAATAATAATGTTTCTGGTTCATTTAGTATTGAAATTTGGATGAAACCAAATACAATTAATGGCAATATTCAAACCATATTATCAAAACGTAATGCTAATAACTTCGCGACAGGTTATGATTTACGATTAGTAAATAATACTATTTCATTCCATTCAAATGGTTATAACATTTCTGCTAATGGCATAACTTCTAACCGTTGGTATCATGTAGCAGTAACATACAATGGAACTGCTTATACATTATATGTCGATGGAGTACAAAGAAATAGTTCATCTGGACCCAATCCAACTACAAATACAAACCATATGCTTTTAGGAGCTATGAGTAGAACTAATAATACTCCAACAAATTATTTTAATGGTTGGATGGATGAATTACGTATCTGGAATTCAACTCTAAGTACGGAACAAATTCGGGAAATGATGAATCAAGAAATTGAAAACAATACTACTGTTAGAGGCTCTATTCTAGGTTTAGATGTTACTGGATTAAATTGGAGTAATCTAGATGCCTATTATCAAATGAATCAAGGCACAACAGATATTTCTGCTGGTTATTTAGTGGGTAATGTAGGTGTATCTGGACGTTTATCTAACATCAATTCCTTACAAGAAGAATCAGCTCCATTACCATATATAAGTACTAATAATGGTAATTGGGACAATGCAAATACTTGGTTAAATGGAAACGTACAAATGATACCAAACACCAATAATGTTGATTGGAATATTGTTAGAACTAATCATGATGTAGACTCAGGAAACAGGTCAACAACTCTATTTGGATTACTTGTTGATTCTAATAGATATCGTGTAACTAACGACCAACCATTAATTATTACTGAATATTTAAAAATTGATGGTACTTTAGACTTGGTTGGTGAATCTCAATTACTTCAAAATTCAAACAGTATTGTTGATTATACAGGAACAGGAAATCTTGAACGTGACCAGCTAGGAACTAGTAATATTTTCGCTTATAATTATTGGGGAAGTCCTGTTAGTGCCAACGGAAACACCTATTCTATAGGTAATGTATTATATGATGCTACAAACATAAATAATCCTCAACCTGTACAATGGACAAGCAACTCAAATGCAGTTGGAACAACTTCACCTGTAACTATGAGTAGACGTTGGTTACATCTTTATGAAAATTATCCTGAAGCGTCGTATGCAGATTGGAATGCAATTTCTGAGACTACATCAATACCAGTTGGATTAGGATTTACCATGAAAGGAAGTGGAAATAGTACAACATTTCAAAACTACACTTTTGTCGGTCAACCAAATAATGGAACAATGACTTCTCCAGTAACTCCTGGTTATCAGGCTTTAGTCGGAAACCCTTATCCATCATCAATTGATTCTCACTCATTCATTGCAGATAACAGTGCTGTACTTTTAGATGGTACTATCTATTTTTGGGAACAATCTTCAACAAGCGATTCACATTACTTATCTGAATACCAAGGTGGTTATGCTTACTTAAATTTAACAGGTGGAACTGCAGCTGTATCTCCTCCAGAAATAAATGGTGTAGGGAATGCTAATAAAATCCCTAGACGTTTTGTTCCTGTGGGACAAGGTTTTTTTGTGACTGGTAATGCTACTGGTGGACTAATTCAATTTAACAATAATCAACGTGCATTTGTTAAAGAATCTAGCGGAAACTCTGTTTTTATGAGAACCACTAATCCGAATAATGAAAATTCATCTAATAGTGAAACTGAAGACCTCAATAAATTTATTCGAATTGATTTTGTATCTCCAGAAAATGCCATTCGACATTTATTACTAGGATTTATGAATCATAATTTAGCAACTGATGCCGTAGATTATGGCTATGATGCTTTAAATAACGACAACTTCCCAAGTGACATGTCATTCAACATTGATGGTGAGAATTACATCATTCAAGGTGTTGGTAATTTTGACAACTCAAAATCCTACCCTTTAAATATTAATATAACTAATGGTGGAACTATAGAAATTCAGCTTGCCAGTTTAGAAAACTTTGAAGAAGATGTTAATGTATTCATTTATGATTCTCAAGAAGGTACATACACTCAATTTAATGATTTAAGCTTCCAAATCACATTAGAAGCAGGCAGTTATAATGACAGATTCTTTCTAGTATTTCAAGAAGATTCTACATTATCAACTATAGACACTGAACTTAAAGATATTATGGTAAACTATCTTCAAACAAACAATGAAATCTATATTCAAACACCAAATTCAATTCAAGTTAAACAAGTATACTTAATTAATATTGCTGGTCAAGTTGTAGCTTCATGGAATGCTGCTAACCTACCATTATCTGATAAAATTAAAATACCTGTTAAGAACATTTCAACTGGGAATTATGTTATAAAAGTTGAAACAAACTATACTACTTATAATAAAAAAGTTATCATTAATGACTAATTATTATGTGACTTAAAAGAATAATTTTATTTCAAATAAAAAGAGCTTTCGTTTTATAACATCCTTAGGATCATTTATAAAATAGAAGCTCTTTTTAATATTATTTACGACTTCAAAATCGATATAAACAAAGTTAAATCATAACAATTTAGTTTAATATTTTATATGTAATTGAAGTCCAATTCATAAAATTTTATGCATTTCATCGGTTTTATATGCATTTTGCAGATGTTTTATTAAAATATATGATATATTTGCTGTAAGATTAAACCCAAATCTACCTAAATTCTAAACCGATGAGAAAAATTACATTTCTATATGTATTACTACTACTTATGTTTTTTAGTGTACATTCTCAAACGACCAATTTACAAAAAGCTCAAAAATACATTGAATTAAAAGGAGAAGTCTGTTTAGTTTTTACTGCTCATACAGAAGCACAAGTTGAAGAAATTTCTCAATTTCTTTCAGTAGGACATAAAGTTAACAGAGAAACACTTGAGATTGAAGCCTATGCCAACGCTGAATCATTTCAACAATTTTTAAGTTATGGATTAACATATACGGTTAATCAAAATGATAATGAATTTAGCACTAGTGACAATTATGATGTTTTAGCTTGGGATACAAGTTGGGATGAATTTCCAACGTATAATCAATATGTTGCCAAAATGAATTATTTCGCAACAACTTACCCAACGCTTTGTACTTTGCAATCTATTGGATCAACTCCTCAAGGAAGAGAGCTTCTAGTATTAAAAATCTCAGATAATGCAGCTGTTGATGAAGCTGAACCAGAATTTATGTACACCTCATCAATGCATGGAGATGAATTGACTGGCTACCCATTAATGATTCGACTTATTGATTATTTACTTTCAAATTATGGAAGTGATACAGAAGTAAACAATCTTATAAATTCAACTGAAATTTACATCAATCCATTAGCAAATCCTGATGGAACTTATAGAAATTACAGCAACAATCAACCAATAACAAACCCAATAAGAGCGAATAGTGCTGGTCAAGATTTAAATAGAAATTATCCAGATAATGCAGCAGGATTACATGATAATGGAGCAACTTATCAACCAGAAACAAAAGCATTTATGGCTTTTGAAGCTTCTAGAGACTTTGTGCTTTCTGCTAACTTTCACGGTGGTACAGAAGTAATTAATTATCCGTATGACAATACAACTTCAAAACATGTTGATCACGATTTTTATGAGCACATCTCCAACGAATATGCTATAAATTGTCAAAATGATAGTCCAAATAATTATTACAATGGCATATCTGGAAGAAATGCAGGTGGTAATAATCATCCAAATTATATGACTGTAGAGTATGATTCTCCAGAAAACCCATCAAGCCCTGGAGTAACACAAGGATCAATTTGGTATCAAGTCTATGGAGGTCGTCAAGATTATATGAACTTTTACAGGCATACAAAAGAAATCACTATTGAACTATCGTTTGTAAAATTTGTTAATGGATCTGCATTACCAGATTTATGGACATTTAATAAACAAGCTTTTTTAGATTATATCAAGCAAGCTAACTATGGATTTCAAGGAATTGTTTCAGATGAATCTGGAAATCCAGTCGTTGCTGAAATCTCGATAGCAGGACATGATGCTTTAAATTCTTATGTATTCTCAAATGAAGATCATGGAGATTATTACAGATTAATCAAAGGAGGAAACTATAATGTAACTTATAAATCTCCTGGTTATGTAACACAAACTATTAACGTAAATGTTACAGATAATACTAAAACGATACAAAATGTAACTATGGTCGCATCTACACCTTTAGTAAATGCCAATAATGCAACAATTAACACAAATGAAAGCGCTTCTTTATCTGCCACTGGATCTGGTACAATTAACTGGTACCAAAATATTGATGATGAAACTCCAATAGCAACAGGAAATAGTTACAACACTCCTAATTTAACAACAACGACTTCCTATTTTGTTGAAGATTTAATAACAAAAGGAAATGTAGGATCTACAAATCACTCTGCTAATGGAAGTCTATTCGAAGGTGGATCTACAGATCGCTATTTAATTTTTGATTCGACTGAATCTGTACTATTAAAAGAAGTCACCATAAATGCTGGACAAGCTGGTGAAATGGAAGTTCAATTGCAAGATGAATCAGGTAATATGTTAGATTCAAGAATTATTATAGTTGAATCCGCAGGTTTACAACAAATTGAATTAAATTTTATGATTCCTGCTGAAAATAATTTAAGGTTAACAAGTACCGAAATGTCGTCAGGATTTACACTATTTAGAAATAACTCTGGAACAGGAAACAATTACCCATATACTAATGGCTCTATTACTATAAAAGGAAACAATATTAATGATCTAGATTACTACTATTTCTTCTACGATTGGAATCTTGAGGATCTTAAAAGTGCAAGAAAGGAAGTTGTAGTTACAGTTGAAGACACTCTTGGTATTAAAGAAAATGCTCTTGAAAACGTGAGTGTTTACCCTAACCCATTCAGTAACTCAATTACAATTAAACTACCTTATCAATCCACAAACTCAAATATTAATATTCAATTGTATGATATAAGTGGTCGTACAATACTTAATTTAACTAACATTAATTTTAGGAATGGACACTTCAGATTAGAAAACACACAAAATATATCTAAAGGTTCGTATTTCTTGAAAATCTCTGATAATGAAACCAATAACTCTATCATAAAACAATTAATTAAACAATAAAATACACCAGCAGTAATGTAAAAAAAAGCTGAAATATTATATTTCAGCTTTTTTTTTACATTACTGAAAATCAAATAATTAAAAAACATAAATGCATTTCATCGAATTTATTTGCATTTCATGGAGTAACAATATATATTTGTACTATAAATTTAATTAGTCCCAAACTAAATTTAACCGCTTATGAAATTTTTTACACTTTCGCTAAGAGCGTATGCAATAATTTGTTGTGTACTTCTATTTTCAAAATTTGCTTTATCACAAACTCCAGATTATAAAGTTCAACATCTAGAAGATAATATTGCAAGGTCTGGTGGAAGCAACACAAGCTTCACTCCAGTTTCTTCGCTAAATAATGCTGTTGAATTAGCTAACAACAACAGAAAATCAAATGCAGGACAAAGTGGTTCTGCGGCTAATTTAGATGGTGACGACTTGGCTGGAGCAAGGCAATTAACAAATACAGGCACACTTACTTACTATAGAGAAGGTAGTTCATTAAATTCAAATATGAGATTCAATACCTCATTATGGGAATATATTGGTGCTCCAGGAGGAAATAATGAAATGATTGTAAGAGGAAGATATGCTGTTAACTTAAATGGAACTAATAATAGTATTACTCAAGCTCTATCTGGTATTTCAAATGCGAATGATTGTATTCCTTTTATAACAGGAATAATGAATGATACTACAAATGATGATGCTGATTCTGGTACAGCTATAGCATATTTAGAAAACGCAACAACATTAAGAGTACGTAAAGGATCTAATGACAATGATGTTACTGTATATATAACTGTTGTTGAATTTACTGGGAGCAACTGGACTGTACTTCATGGTGATTCTGGGAATAGTTCAAATGATACTGGAACATTTACTATTAATAACAATTCAGATGGTACTGGAACAGTGACGAATGTAAGTTCTTGGAATGATGCCATTATATTTTCACATCATATTGGAGATACAGGAGCAAGTGGAGACAATGATGCGATTGCTGATAATTGGCCAGTAATGGAACCTGGAAGCTCAAACAACACTGTAGATTGGACCTTTAATGGAAATCATGATTCTGCAGGAACAAATAGACATTTTGTACATGTGCTTACCAACTCAGGGCTAAATGTAACACGATTCCAAAATACAAGTAATTCTGCTAATGAAACTACAATTAATATTACTAGTGCTGGGTTATCTGATGTAAACCAGGCATTAATTGTGGGAAGTTCAATATCTTCTGGTGGAGGTTCTGCATATGGGAGAGGTTGGAGAAATTATTACTTTAACTCAGCCACGCAAGCTGCTCATTGGGCTCATAGATCTGGTAACACAATGGCTCATGAAATTCAAATCGTTGATTTATCCGGATTAAATACAATTATTGCAGGTCCAGAAATTAATATTACTGGAAATTCAAATACTATTAATGATGGAGATACCACTCCAACACTAACAGATGATACCGATTTTGGAAATGTAAATGCATCTGCAGGAAACCATGTTAACACCTTTACAATACAAAATATAGGAACAACTTCTTTATCTGTTAATACAACAATTAATATATCTGGCACTCATGCCTCAGACTTTACTGTTACTGCAACTCCGTCTGCTTCGGTAGCAGCATCTGGCACTACAACTTTTGACATCACCTTTAATCCTAGTGCTGTAGGTTTACGCACAGCATCAGTAAGTATTATAAATGGTGATAGTGATGAAAACCCTTACAACTTTGATATTGAAGGTACAGGTACAGTACTAACTTATTGTACATCTTCAGGAACAAATTCTGATAGTTATACTGATAATATTAGATTTGTAGATTTTAATACAATTAATAATTCATCACCAAATGCTGATATTGGTTATTCAGATTATACAGGTATTTCTACAACAATAACTCAAGGTTCTACATATGATTTAACTGTTAATGTTAATACCACTGGTGGCTATACTTATCATGTTACTGCTTGGATAGACTGGAATCAAAATGGAGACTTTACTGATGGTGGTGAATCTTATGATCTAGGGTCTGCTTATAATACAGCTAATGGACCTCCAACTGGTTCTCCTTTATCAATTACAGTACCAGGAACATCAACTTTAGGTACAACGCGAATGCGTATAACTACAAAATGGGCTTCAGATGCAACGAGTTGTGAAACTGGTTTTGATGGTGAAGTTGAAGACTATACTCTTGAAATAATTACAGCAACACCTGCTCCAGAAATTAATATTCAAGGAAATGCAACAACAATAGCTGATGGAGATACCACTCCAAACTTTAGTGATGACACCGATTTTGGAAATATTGATGTTGCAGCTGGAACTAAGGTTAATACATTTACCATTGAAAATACAGGAACTTCATCTTTGTCTGTAGGAACGATTAACATTTCTGGCACAAATGCATCAGACTTTACAGTTACTTCCAGCCCATCTGCTTCAGTGGCGGCATATGGTAGTACAACTTTTGATATCACTTTCAATCCTAGTGCTATTGGTCTTAGAACAGCATCAGTAAGTATTATAAATGATGATAGTGATGAAAACCCTTATAGCTTTGATATCGAAGGAACTGGCACAGTTACTACCTACTCTAATGTAACTGTTTCCGTAGATTGGCCAAGTTATGCCAATGAAAACACTGTGGAGATTTATTCGCCTAGCGGAACACTTATAAACACTATTAATTCTGGTGGAGCTAGTCCTTTTGACACAATACTAAACCTTGGTTGTTTAGAAGATTTAACTAATTATTACATCATCATGTATGATTCGTGGGATGATGGATGGCAAGGTCCAGACAACATCACAGTAACCGCTGGTGGTACAGAAGTTATCAACCAAGATGGAGACTCAGCTACTTCTGGAGGTGTAACAGTATATTTTGATGTCTCTGGTGGAGGGAGTAACGAAATAGAAATTACAGGAAATGGAAACACAATAAACGATGGAGATATAACTCCAATTGTTACTGATGATACTGATTTCGGAAACGTAAACGTTTCAGGTGGTACTGACGCAAATACTTTTACAATCAATAATGTTGGATGTTCAGACTTAAATTTAACCGGTTCTTCTCCATATATTACAATTGCAGGTACGCATGCAGCAGATTTTACAATTACAACGATTCCTTCTGCATTAATCACAAGTGGAAATAGTACAACTTTTGAAATCACTTTTAATCCAAGTGCTATCGGCTTAAGAACAGCTTCAATTAGTATCGCTAATGATGATAGTGACGAAAACCCATATAACTTTAACATTCATGGAAATGGATTTACTCCAGGTCCAGAAATAAACATTACAGGTAATAGCAATTCTATTAATGATGGTGACACTACTCCTAGCCTTACGGATGACACAGATTTTGGAAATGTAGCTATCGCTGCAGGTACTAACGTTAATACATTTACGATACAAAATACAGGAACAGCATCGTTATCTGTTGGAACAATTACAATTTCTGGCGCAAACGCTGCAGACTTTACTGTGACTTCTAGCCCATCATCTTCTGTTGCTGCTTCTGGTAGTACATCATTCGATATTACATTTAACCCAAGCGCTATAGGTATAAAGACTGCATCTGTTAGTATAGTAAATGATGATAGCGATGAAAACCCTTATAACTTTGATATTCAAGGTACAGGTACTGTTCCTGCTTTTTCAAACGTAAGTGTTTCGGTTAATTGGCCATCATATGCATATGAAAATAGAGTTGAAATTTACACGCCTACTGGTACACTTATTAATTCCATAGGCTATGGAGGAACTGCATCACATAGTGAAACAATCAACCTTGGTTGTTTAGAAGATTTAAACAATTATTACTTCATCATGTATGATACTTGGAATGATGGTTGGCAAGGTGCTGATAACATAACCATTACATCTGGAGGCTCCATTGTTATTAACCAAGATGGAAATTCAGCAACTACAGGAGGTGTAACAACTTACTTTGATGTTTCTGGTGGTGGTGGTGATAATGAAATTGAAATTACTGGTAACGGTACAACTATTTCAGATGGTGATACAACACCATCTATCTTTGATAATTCAGATTTTGGAAATGTTGATGTCGCTTCTGGAACTAATGCAAATACATTTACCATAAATAATTTTGGATGTAGTGATTTAAATTTAACGGCAGCTTCACCATATATCACAATATCTGGTGCGAATGCAGCCGATTTTTCAATCACCTCTATTCCTTCATCTTTGGTGTCTAGTGGAAATAGTACCACTTTTGAGATCACTTTTAATCCTAGTGCTATCGGTTTAAGAACTGCTTCTGTAACTATCGCAAATGATGATAGTGATGAAAATCCTTATAACTTCAACATTCATGGAAATGGTGCTTCTGCCACGTATTCTAATGTAACTGTTTCTGTAAGTTGGCCATCATATGCCTATGAAAATAGAGTGGAAATCTATACACCTAGTGGAGTGCTTATTGACTCTTATGGTTATGTTGCTCCATTTTCAGATGCAACTTTACTTGATCTTGGCTGTTTAGAGGATTTAAACAATTATTACTTCATCATGTATGATAATGCAAATGATGGTTGGGATGGAACTGACAATATTACCATTACAGCTGGAGGATCTACAGTAATAAATCAAGATGGAGATTCAGCTACTTCAGGAGGTGTAACAACCTATTTTAATGTCTCTGGTGGAGGTGGTGGCAATGAAATTGAAATCACTGGTAACGGAATAACTATTACAGATGGTGATACAACTCCAGCTACCCTTGATGACACAGATTTTGGTAGTATTGATATTACTGCAGGAACTAATGCTCATACATTTACAATAAATAACATTGGTTGTATTGGCTTAAATTTAACTGCAGCTTCTCCTTATATTACGATATCTGGTGCGCATGCAGGTGATTTTTCAATCACTAACATTCCTTCTCCTTCAATTGCTAGCGGAAATAGTACAACTTTCGAAATCACTTTCAATCCTAGTGCAATTGGCTTAAGAACAGCTTCTTTAAGTATTGCTAATGATGATAGTGACGAAAACCCATATAACTTTAACATTCAAGGAACAGGATTTACTGCTGCTCCTGAAATCAATATAACAGGAAACGGTAACACAATTAATGATGGAGATATATTTCCATCAACGACAGATGATACAGAATTTCCTGCCGTATCTGTAACTGGAGCAACACATACAAAAACATATACAATTGAAAATACTGGTGCTGCAACTTTGAATATAGGAACAATAACAATCAGTGGACTTCATGCAGGAGATTTCTCTGTAACTGCTAGCCCTTCATCATCTGTAGCCGCTTTTGGTTCAACTACTTTTAATATTACTTTTGACCCAAGTGTTGTTGGACTCAGAACAGCAAATATTATTGTTGCAAACAACGATAGTGATGAAAGCACTTATTATTTTAGCATTCAAGGTTATGGTATTACACCTGGAGCGTGTACAGTAACAGTATCTTCTTTTCCGTATGAAGAAAGTTTTGAATCTGGTTTTGGTCTTTGGACACAAGGTGTAAATGCCATTGATGATGATTTTAACTGGTCAAGAACTACGAGTTCCACTCCTTCAGGATCAACTGGTCCAAATGCTGCTCCAGATGGTAACTATTATAGCTTTACTGAAGCAAATGGGAATAATAATAGTACAACATTATTAAATAGCCCTTGCTTTGATTTAACTAGCGCTAGCAATCCAAAATTTACATTTTCATACCATATGTATGGCAGTGGAATGGGAGACTTATTCGTTGAACTTAGTACTGATAATGGAATAAATTATCCTAATATCTTATACACTAATTCAGGTGAAATACACGCAAATTCTAATTCCTCATTTACTCCAATAAGTATAGACTTAAGCAGCTATATAGGGCAAACTGTTAGAATAAGATTTAGAGGTGAGGTTGCTGGATCTAACTCCAGTGATATGGCTATCGATTTGTTAACTTTAGAAGACAAACCTACACCAACAGTAGCACCAGGTGGTGTAACTGCTGACTTAGGCTTATGGCTTAAAACTGATGTTGGGCTTAGTTATACTAGTGGACAAGATGTTACTGATTGGGTAGATCAAGGTCTTGGTAGTGACGCTAAAGTAAATCACTCAAACCAAGCTCCGACATACTATGATAACACTTCTAAAAATGTGAATTTTAATCCAGTAATTGAATTTGACAATTCATACACTGCATTAAACATTGATAGTGATTATTCACATGATAGTACTAATACTGAATTTTTATCTGGTGACTATGGTTTTTACACACAAGAAGTTTTTATTGTATTAATTCCAGACAATACACCTATTAATACTTCCTTTGGTTTTATGGATGTATTTTGTAGTGATTCCCAATTAGAAGTTCAGGCTACAGATGCCACAGGAATTGGTTTTGGTAATTATACAGGTAGAGTAAATAACGAAATTATTTGTTACGCACATGATTCTTATGACAATTCATATGGTGATGGCTACGCTGTTGCCGAAATAGGTACAGGATCAAGTTACAATAATGTAGGTATAATTAATACAAGGAATAATCCTGCCGTAACACAACAAGAATTATTTTATAACGCTAATGATATAGGAACAACTCAAAATGATATTGCTGAGTTTATGAATACCAACGATTCTCGATGGTGGCTTGGACGTTCTGAAGGTTGGGAAGCTTCTTTAAATGCAAGAGTTGCTGAGGTTATTACCTATTCAACTAGAAAAGATGACGCAAACTTAACTCAAGAACGAAATAGAATCCAATCTTATTTAGGTATTAAATATGGGATTACTTTAGGTGTAAATGGCACATCGCAAGATTATGTTAACAGTGACGGAACCGTAATTTGGGATCAATCAGCAGATTCTGGAAATTACAATTATGATATTGCTGGTATAGGTAGAGATGATGCCTCTGGATTAAATCAAAAACAATCTAGAAGTGTTAATAATGCTTTAGACGGTGGATTTCGTAGCGAAGGTGTTCTTACTATGGGACTATCTGATATATACACAACAAATAACATAAACAAAGCTTCTAATCCAACAGAGCTTGGAGATAAAGAATTTTTAGTTTGGGGAAATAATGGTGCAGATTTAGATTTAGCTGCTTCAGTAATTTCTGTAAACATGAGTGCTGGAATTTCACCTGCACTTAGCACAGATGTATCCTTTACTGCAATGCGACGTATCTGGAAAGTCGAAGAAAATGGTGGCGATGTTCCAACAATGAAAGTAAGAATTCCTCAAAACGCTATCAGAAATATTACTCCACCTGGTAACTTTTATATGTTCATTTCAAGTACAGGTGTATTTGATCCAACTGCCGATTACAGAGTAATGACAGATGATGGAAATGGAAATCTTGAGACAGAATACGATTTTGATAATACAAAGTATATCACTTTTGGATATGCTCCTCAGGTTATCGTTGAACGTTCAATTTATTTTGATGGCGTAGTTGACTATGTTGACATGGAAGATGCTTTAGATTTAAATCCTGATGAATTTACTATTTCAGCTTGGATAAAAAGGGATGCCACAGATACTGGATCAAAATCAATTTTGTCTAAAAGAAATACAGCGTTTACTCAAGGTTATGATTTTAAAGTATTAGGCAACAACAGACTTCAAATTTATTGGAAAAATGGAAGTAATCAGTATTTAAATTCTACAACTTTAATTCCTAATGAAGAGTGGCATCATGTAGCCGCAACTTATGATGGTACAACTGTTAGTTTATATATTGATGGCGTACTAGAAACATCTGCTGCGAGAACACCTCCTGTTGCCACTGATGAATCTTTTTATATCGCTGCTGGTGGTAAAGGAACTCCTACACAACACTTCAAAGGAAACATCGATGAAGTAAGAGTTTGGGATAAATTACTTTCTCAAGAACAGTTAAGATTTATCATGAATCAAGAAATTGAAGATAATTCATCTATAGTTGCTGGTAAAGTTTTACCAAATTCAATAAGTAAAAATGATGTAGAAACAATTCCTTGGAACGATTTAGCAGGTTATTATCCAATGTCTGTATACACGTATACAAATACAGAAGACGCCTCCGGAAATAGTAATCAAGGTGCATTAAGAAATTTAAATACAGTTGATCGACAAACTGCTCCATTGCCTTATGAGTCTACTCAAAATGGTGACTGGGACCTTCAAAGTACTTGGGCTAACGGAAGCGTTCAAACTATTCCAGGAACAACTTCAATTGTTGATAGTAATCAGACTGTAGATTGGAATATTATAAGGACCAATCACAATATTACTATTAATGATGACTCTGATTTACCTGCTAGTAAAAATGGAAATAGAACTGTTTTAGGATTAATGGTAGATAGTAACGAGTTAGAAGTTAGTGGTGTTACCGATGCCACAACAAATTCAGGTTATGGTTTAACAGTATCTCACTTTTTAGACTTAACAGGTACTATTGATCTTGAAGGAGAATCTCAATTAATACAAACTGCAGATAGTGATTTAGTAGTTGCTAGTTCAGGACGATTAGAACGGGATCAACAAGGTACAGCCGATACATTTACATATAACTATTGGTCTTCTCCTGTTGGTCAAACAGATATGGAAACTAATGAATTTAGATATAACCTAACAAATGTTATGCAAAATGTTGGTTTTCAAACTACAGGTTATAATGGTACAACTTCTCCATTGAGAATTGCAGATTACTGGGTATGGACATTTTCTAACTTAGCTGATGGCGATTACTCTGCATGGCAACAAACAAGAAGTACTGGCGCTATTTTAGCTGGTGAAGGATTTACAATGAAAGGCCCAGGATCTGGCGCACTAACTGATGATCAAAACTATATCTTTAGAGGTAAACCAAATAATGGTCATATCGATTTAACAATAAACGCTGGTAATAATTATCTAGTTGGTAATCCTTATGCTTCAGCTATAGATGCTGTAGAATTTATAAATGACAACTTAGGTGTGACAACTGGTACGCTGTACTTCTGGGAACATTGGGGCGGAGGAAATCATGTCTTACAAGACTACCAAGGTGGTTATGCATTAATGAACTTATCTGGAGGTACACCTTCAGTAACACTTGGTCAACCAGTATCTGGCATTAGTAACACTGGTACAGCGAGAAAAACTCCAGGTAGATATATACCTGTAAGTCAAGGTTTCTTTGTGGTTGCAGATGCAGGAGGACAAATCAAATTTGAAAATGATCAACGTCAATTCCAAAAAGAAGATGGAACATTAAACGGAAACTCTGTTTTTGTTAGAAATAGTGAAGCTACAGCAAGTGCTTATCAAACGGAGTCTACTAGTGGAGATCCTAGAATGAAATTTAGAATCGGTGTTTACACTGTTAATACAATTCAACGTCAATTATTATTAACTATTGATCCAAATGCTACTACAGCTGTAGACTTAGGATATGATGGTATTCTAAATGAAGTTCAAATGGATGATATGTTCTGGATGATTGATGGAGATAAATATATTATTCAGGGTAGTAATGATGTCGAAATTGATACAACGTATCCATTAGGTATTAAAACGGATTCCGAAGGTATAAATACAATTAGTATCAACAGTCTTGAGAACGTACCTGATAGTTTAGACATTTTCATCCATGATATCGAAAATAACATCTATCATAACTTAAGAGATAGTGATTACGAAATCTTCCTTAATGCAGGTGAGTATTTAGATCGTTTTGAAGTAACATTTAGAGATGCAGAAGATACTTTAGAAATTGAGGACAACGAATTAAGCTCATTAGAAGTATACTACTCTAATGACATTGAAAGCCTAGTATTATTAAACCCTAATTTCAAACATGTGAAGTCTATCGAACTATTCAACATTGTTGGACAATCGATTCACACTATAAAAGATATTTCAGAACTGGACTATTCTGAATATGAAGTTAAGAATTTAAGTTCTGGAACTTATATTGTAAAAATTAATACTGGAAGCGGTTCAGTATCCAAGAAAGTTCTTGTAAAATAATAGACCCAAATCTACCTTAAACTTAACTTATGTAAAAAGCCTCAAAGAAATTTGAGGCTTTTACTTTTACAATAAGTTGATTGGTATTTTTACTGTTGTATGGCTTTCAACATGTCATCAAATGAAAGGGATTCTTGATCCCCTGTTTTCATATTCTTTAACGTGAAGGTATTCGAATTTATTTCAGACTCACCTAAAAGCACAACAAAAGGGATATTACGTTTATTCGCATAATTAAATTGCTTAATCGTTTTCTTATTATCTGGAAATAATTCAGTGCTTATACCATGTTCACGAAGTTTCTTTATAGCTTTCATGCTCGCTAAAGCTTCAGCATCACCAAAATTAATAAACAACACATTTACTGTATTGGTAACTGTTTCAGGAAACAAACCTAAATCTTCAAGCACTAAAGCGATTCGGTCCAAACCAAAACTAATGCCTACACCACTCATATCTTTCAATCCGAAGATTCCTGTTAAATCATCATAACGACCTCCTCCTCCAATCGATCCCATTTTAACCCCTTCTGGAGCAGACACTTCAAAAATTGCTCCAGTGTAATAGTTTAATCCACGTGCTAAGGTCACATCAAGTTGAAGTTTCGCTGTTTTTAAGCCAAGTGATTCAATGCCTTGATTTATAAATTCTAATTCTTCAATCCCTTTTTTACCTTCTTCGGAAGTATTTAAAATCGATTTCAATTCTGAAACCTGAGCTCCAAAATCTCCTGTTAAACTAAATAAAGGCTGTAATTTATCAATTCCTGACTGCGGAATTCCTTTCTGAATCATTTCAGCTTTTACCTTCTCCTCTCCTATTTTATCAAGCTTATCTAAAGCCACTGTAAAATCGATAAGTTTATCTTGTGCTCCAATAACTTCAGCAATTCCAGATAAAATTTTACGGTTATTGATTTTTATTGTTACACCATTCAAGCCTAAAGCCGAAAACACGGCATCATACAATTGAACAAATTCTACTTCTTGCCAAAGTGAATTACTCCCAACTACATCTGCATCACATTGATAAAATTCTCTAAATCGACCTTTTTGTGGTCGATCTGCTCTCCAAACGGGCTGAATTTGATAGCGTTTAAACGGAAAATCTATCTCATTTTGGTGTTGTACAACATATCTCGCAAAGGGAACAGTTAAATCGTAACGAAGGGCTTTTTCTGAGATATTTGAAGTAATTTTTATTGAATCTTTAGAATCATAAAGTTCGGTATCAACTTTACTTAAATAATCACCACTATTCAGAATCTTAAAAATCAAGCGATCACCTTCTTCTCCATATTTCCCCATTAAGGTGCTTGAATTTTCAAAACTTGGTGTTTCGATAGGTTGAAATCCGAAAACCTCAAACTGACTTCTAATCGTATTAAAAATATAATTACGTTTTGAAACTTCTTCAGGATTAAAATCTCTCGTGCCTTTTGGTATGCTTGGTTTTTGTGCCATTTTAGTATTTAATATAGTCCAGTAGAAAAATTGATATAATCTATTGTCACATTGAGCGCAATCGAAATGTTTCAAAATAAAACGTCTCAAGTTCTCGACTGCGCTCGAAATGACAGTTATCTAAATTTTTCGAGCAAACTATAATTAGTTATAGTATATATCAAAAAAAACAAAAAATGCTTGTCCTTTTTGAATCACAAAAATATTATAATTTTTATAGGCATTCGAAAGTTATTTGATTTTTATAGTAACTTTATAGATGTTTTGTAGTCTTACATTAAAACGCAACCAACTTTTATAGTTTTCTATGTTTTCATTAGTTAGAGAGAATATCCGAATTGCTTTTGATTCTATCAAGAGTCAATTACTTCGTACAATCCTTACCATTTTAATCATAGCTATTGGTATTACGGCCTTAGTTGGGATTTTGAGCGCTGTTTCTGCACTTGAAAATACAATCTCTAGTGATTTTTCATCAATGGGAGCCAATACTTTTAACATTCAGCGTTATGAGTTTAACACACAGCGACAAGGCGAAAAACAAAAAGTTAATCCTGTAATTAGCTATAGAGATGTAAAAGCATTTGAGGAAAAATATGCCTTTCCGTTCACAAAAACATCTATATCATTTGTAGGTACTCGTACAGCTGAAGTTAAACACGATAATGAAAAAACAGATCCTGAAGTTCAGATTTTAGGCGTTAATGAAAATTACATCACCAACTCTGGTTTGGAAGTAGAATTAGGAAGAGAAATCAATTACTTTGATGTACAAAACAGTAATAGCGTCTGTGTTATTGGTAGTGATCTTAGAAAAGCACTATTAAATGATGTGAATCCAATTAATAAAACCATAAGTGTTAGAGGTTCAAAATTTAAAGTCATAGGTGTCTTAAAAGAAAAAGGTTCAACCTTTGGGAACAATCAGGATCTTAGAGTAATTATGCCTTTGCAAAAAGCACGTACTATTTTCACAAACCCAAACATCAATTACAGCTTAAGTGTAAAAACTGATAAAAAAGACATGTTAGAAGGTGCACAAGATGATGCCATTTTGCTCTTCAGAAATGTTAGAGGATTAAACCCTATTGAAGAAAACAACTTTGGATTGGAACGAAGTGATGACTTAATTAATCGTATTGGTTCTATAACCGGAGTTTTAGAAACTGCAGCTTGGATTATTAGTATCATTACAATTTTTGGATCAACAATCGCACTTTTAAATATGATGCTAGTATCTGTAACCGAGAGAACTAGAGAGATTGGCGTAAGGAAAGCTTTAGGCGCTAAGCGGAGTACAATAGCGTTTCAATTTTTTATAGAAACGATCATTATCGGTCAGTTAGGTGGCCTTTTAGGAATCATATTTGGGATACTTCTTGGCTTCGGATTTGCAGCCATTGTGGACTTTAAATTCGTGATCCCATGGTCAGCCATGATTGCAGCCACCATTATTACGTTTATAGTTGCTGTTATTTCAGGTTCTTATCCAGCTAATAAAGCAGCAAAACTTGATCCAATTGAGTCATTACGTTACGAGTAAACTAAATCTCTAAACTTATTTACTTACTAAATTTTCAAAATATTGATAAAGTTCGCCTTTAGTGATGCTTGCTCCTTCTTGTATAAGTTTAAACTTATCTTGATTTTCACTTTCTGAATAGTCTTTTTTAGCTGTAAAGAATTCTATGTCATCAGACATCAAATTATCTCTAAACCAATCATAGCCTTCATTAGTTGTAATGTCTATATCTGTAGCTTTAATTTTGAGTGCAATTAATCGCATCTGCTTATCTGTACAATGAAACAAATGCATTTGTTGAGGAGAAATATGTTCTAGAAACTCAACTTTAGACAATACACCTTCCCAAATGATATCACTAAAGACATCAAGCTCCTCTTCAGCTACTTCAGGCTTATTGGCTTTTATACCTGTCCATTCTTCAGCAGTAATCGATTGTGTTGCCAAAAAGTTGATGAATTCTTGATGCAACTCTTCAAATTGTTCTTTTGTAAGTCTTGAATATTTCATTTATATCCTTTTTAAAACATAAAATTGAAAAAGCCTCAACATGAAGTTGAGGCTTTTAATATAATGTATTTGAGTCTTAAGCTTCAGCTACAACTTCAAATGGTAAATCTACAGATACTTCTCTGTGTAATCTAATCACAGCATCGTACTTTCCTAAACGTTTTACAGATCCACCAGCAACAGAGATGAATTTTTTGTCAATCTCATGACCAGCTTTTTGTAAAGCATTTGCTATATCAATATTGTTCACAGATCCAAATAATTTATCTCCTGATCCAACTTTAGAAGCAATTTTAATTTCTAATGCTTTAAGTCCTTCAGCAGTTTGATTAGCTGCATCAACAATACTCTTCTCTTTAAAAGCTCTTTGCTTTAAAGTTTCTGCTAATACTTTCTTAGCAGAAGGCGTAGCCATTACGGCTTGACCTTGAGGAATTAAAAAATTTCTACCATAACCGTTCTTAACCGTTACAACATCGTCTTTAAATCCTAAATTTTCAACGTCTTGTTTTAATATAAGTTCCATTGTTATTGGTATTTTATTTTAATAAATCTACTACGTATGGCATTAAAGCCAAATGACGAGCTCTTTTTACTGCAACAGATACTTTTCTTTGGTATTTTAAAGAAGTTCCTGTTAAACGTCTTGGCAACAATTTACCTTGCTCGTTAACAAAACCAAGTAACCAATCTGCATCTTTGTAATCAACATATTTGATACCAGATTTCTTGAAACGGCAATACTTTTTAGTTTTGCTTGTGTCTATATTTAATGGAGTAAGATATCTAATCTCTCCATCTTTTTTTCCTTTAGCTTGTTGTTCAATTGAAGACATAATTACGCTTTTTGTTTATCTCTGATTCTTCTCTTCTCTGCCCAAGCAATCGCATGCTTGTCTAATTTTACTGTCAAGTAACGCATAAAACGCTCATCACGTCTAAACTCTACTTCTAATGGATTTATTACTTCTCCATCAACAGTGTATTCAAATAAGTGATAAAAACCACTTTTTTTGTTTTGGATTGCATAGGCTAATTTTTTTAAGCCCCAATCTTCTTTGGCTACCATCTTCGCTCCTCTAGAAACAAGAAAATCTTCATATTTCTGTACTGTTTCCTTTATCTGATCGTCAGATAAAACGGGATTTAAGATGAAAACAGTTTCATAATGATTCATAAAAATATTTTTTATTGTGTTAAAAATGAGTGCAAAAATAACTATTATTTCTGTTTCTGGCAACGTTTTTGCATATAAAATTTTATAGAAATTAACTATGTTAAAGAAATGTTAAAACAAACACTTTACCGATGTTTTTTGGTTTTTATCCGAATTTTTTGTAACATTGTCGATATCTTAACCTAAAATATAATAATGTTATGACTTTAAACTGTGTAGTAGTTGATGATTCTGCGATTCAACGATTATCGATTGTAAAGTTAATTGAGAATCATTCCTCACTTAACCTTATTGCAGAATACAGCAGCGCGCTAGAGACCAAGAACGGGCTTAATACTCATAAGGTAGATTTAATCTTCCTAGATATTGAGATGCCAGTACTTAACGGTTTTGAATTGCTCGATGTACTCAACAACAAACCCCAAATTATTTTCGTTACAGGTAAAACTGAATACGCATTTAAAGCTTTTAATTATGACGCAACGGATTATTTACAGAAACCTATAACTAGGGAGCGTTTTAATACATCTGTAGAAAAAGCCTTAGAGCAACATAAACTTAAGCTTGATTTTAATGAAACTGATGGTGAACACATTTTTGTGAAAAGTAACCTGAAAAAACGTAAAGTTTACATCAAAGATATTAAATGGATTGAAGCTCTTGGTGACTATGTAAAATTAGTTACTGAAGAAAATAGCTTGGTCGTTTTATCTACAATGAAAGCTTTTGAACATGAATTACCTGAGGGTAAATTCTTAAGAATCCATAAATCGTACATTGTCAACCTTGACAAAGTAGATCGATTTAATAGCAAAAATGTTGAAGTTGGCGCTTATGAGATTCCATTAAGTAGAAACAAGAAAACCCAACTTGTCGACGCTTTAAACAATATTTAAAAGGCACAATAAGACTCTTTAGTTGAAGATATAACATTAATAATTATCGACATTTAAAATTACTCTTACTGCCCTAAAATCTTTAATACTTAAGAAGCTGTTATTTATTTTAATAATAGCTTCTTTCGTTTTTCCTAAAGATTGCTTTTGAGGAATTTTCACTAGGATATGCTTCAAATACTGATTACGAATCCTAGCTACTGGAGGAAATTCAGGCCCTAAAACATGTTTACCAAAGACTGTTCTTAATGATTTTGCATACCAGTCTGCTCCAATATTCACTTTTTGATAATCCTTATGCTTTAAAGTAATTTTTATCATTCTGTAAATTGGAGGATATTTATACGTATGCCTTTCATCCATTTGCTCATCAAACATTTGCTTGAAATTATTTGTAGAGACCTGTTGTAGAATACGATGAAACGGATTATACGTTTGAATCAATACCTTACCACGCTCTTTAGTTCGACCAGCTCTTCCTGAAACTTGAGCCATCAATTGATAACTGCGTTCGTGTGCTCTAAAATCCGGAAAATTAAGCATATTATCAGCATTCATAATACCAACCAACTTTACATTTCTGAAATCTAAACCTTTGGTTAGCATTTGTGTACCAACTAAAATATCGATTTCCTGCTGTTCTAAGGCTGTAATAATTTTTTCATAGCCATATTTACCTCGAGTCGTATCTAAATCCATACGAGCTACATTATGATCCGGAAACAACAACTTAGCCTCCTGCTCTACTTGCTCTGTTCCAAAGCCTTTAGAATCGAGTTCTACACTTCTACAAGCTTCACAGTTTTTGTGCATCGCAGAATTATAACCACAATAGTGACATCGTAACTGATTTCTATATTGATGAAACGTTAAACTCACATCACAGTTAGGACATTGAGGCGAATGACCACAAGTATTACACTCTACAATTGGTGAAAAACCTCGTCTATTTTGAAACAAAATAATTTGATGTCCATCCTTTAAAGTCTCTTGCATTTCTAAAATAAGGCGATCACTAAAATGACCAGTCATTCGTTTACGTTTGTGCTTGTCTTTAATATCTACAAGTTCAATATCTGGCATTAAGACATTATTGTATCTGTGTTTGAGCTCTACCAATCCATATTTCCCTTGCTGCGCATTGAAATAACTTTCTAAACTTGGTGTTGCAGAACCTAATAAGGTTTTAGCCTCAAACAAACTCGCCAAAACTATTGATGCATCTCTAGCATGATATCTAGGCGCTGGATCAAATTGTTTATATGACGACTCATGTTCTTCATCAACAATCACTAATCCTAAATTTTGAAAGGGCAACAATACTGAAGAACGTGCACCTAAAACGATTTGAGCTTTATGCGAATTATTAAGCACATTGTTCCAAACCTCAACACGTTCATGAGATGAATATTTACTATGAAACACAGCTACTTTCTCACCGAAATAATTCTGAAGACGCTCTACCAATTGTGTTGTCAACGCAATTTCAGGCAACAAATACAACACTTGTTTTCCGTTAGATAATTGTGATTCAATTAGTTTCACGTAAAGTTCAGTTTTTCCTGAAGACGTCACACCATGTAAAAGTGTAATATTCTGATTTTCAAATGACTGAGCCACCTCATTTAAAGCTAATTCCTGGTGTTCATTTAAGCGCTTAGACGCTTCATTATCGTCTCCTTCATATTGAACACGATCGGTTTGAATATGATATTCCTCTAATATTTCCTTATTAATTAAAGTCTTAATAATTGCTGAAGATGATCCACTCTCTTCAATCAATTCTGAAACTTTTACTGGCTTTTTAGTTTGTGCGGAAACTGAAAATAAAGTCATAATCACATCACGCTGTTTAGGTGCTCGACTTAACGATTCCATCAATTCTTGTAAAGCTTTTTCGGACGTATGAGCAGTAGCTATTTTGACATATCTAACCAACTTAGGTTTATACTTTTCATAAATCTCTTCCTGAACATTGATGACTTCCTTTTCTAAAAGTCGTTTGATGACAGGAAGTACATTTTTCTTATCTAAAATCGACATTAAATCTTGAATCTTTAAAGACGATTGATGATGCAAAGCTTCATAAATAATAAATTCGTCATCTTTTAAATCTTCATCATTAATTTGAACCTTGCTGTTTTTACTTATGACCGTTTCACTTTCCAAAATAAAAGCGCTTGGCAACGCAGCACGCATAACCTCACCTACTGTACACATGTAATATTTTGAAATCCATTGCCAATGTTTCAGCTGAACAGAAGTTACCAAAGGCATATCATCTAGAATTTGATGAATCTGTTTGGCTTCATAAACTAAAGGTGCATTTTGATGAATGCTTTCAACGAGTCCTGTATAAATCTTACTCTTTCCGAAGGGAATAGACACACGCATACCAGGCTTTAGAAAGTCAGCTTCAGCTTGCGTAATCGCATACGTAAAGCTTTGTTCTAAAGGAATTGGCAATATGACGTTGATGAAGTAGTTCACACATCAAAGGTACTATGTTTGCATAAAAAAACCATCTCAAATTGAGATGGTTTTTGTACTTAAATGATTATTCTATTGTCTTGGTGAAAATTCATCCGAATCATATATTAAACGACCTGTATTATTTTCAATATAAACACTTTCAGGATCTCCATTATCATCTAACATTAATGCTGCTAGTTTAAAATCTTCAATCCCATCTTCAGTCATTCGGCCAGAAATAGCAATAGCAGTATCTGCGCTATAAGTACCAATTGTACCCGTATTTTTAAGATACACTGAAAATGCATTTCCATCACCAGAAACAAAAGAGCCAAAACCAACATCTGTTTGATTTCCTCCCATTCCATTAAAATCTATAGTTAATGATCCATTATCTTGATTAGAAAACTCTGACGTATAATCAGCAAAAGATTGCCCAACAAAATCAGATGGCACAGTAGAAGCTTCTAAAATAAAAGGACTTGAAAAGTAAACACCTTCTATATTTGGAGGATTATCACCTGTATTTATAATAAAACCTAAATCTAATAATGCATCAACGAGTTCTGGTGTAAAGAATTCTTCAACAGACTCTAAAGATCCATCAAATTGATTTGCGATTTCTGCGGCATCATCGTCACCACTACAAGAAAATAGCATGGTAATCATTGCAAAAAATAAAATTGTTTTTTTCATGATTGGTATAATTTAAATGGTTAATATTAAAATAGTATGTGTTCTTTATTGGTAATTAACATTAAAATAGCCATTAGAAACTGTTTTTGATTCAGACTCATCATCTGACACAGCAGTAAAACTAAATTTCCCAGAAATAATTTTATTATCTCTATCTAAGGATATTATTTTTAAATAGATCTCATTATTTTCATCTGCAGATCCACCAAAAGAATTTCCTCCACTTAAGCTTGCTCTAGAATAAATAGACTCAAGGATGTAATCTTCATTCCCTCCATTTAATTCAAATCCAGCCCCAAAACCAACTGGAGCATCCGAGGTTAATTCAATAAGCAGTACTATAATCTTTCCATTGTTTGTAACGAAATCTGTTATAACAGAAAATGCCAAACTATTCGGACTCTCTATAAGAACACTAGCTACACTTACACCTGTATTCTGGCTAGCTCTAGAATCATAATTGTTTCCAGATTCAGTAAAACTGATATAATAATCTGAGTCATCTAACATTTGACCATCGTCACTAGAATCATCATTACCTCCACAACTAATTAATAAAAAAGAAATGCAAAAAAGACAAATAATATTTTTCATGGTTGGTTGGTTTATTTTATGATTAATTAATAATCAAAAATTGTTTTAATCTTTAGTTGCTATGGCAAACAAGTTTAGTATTTCTCTAGCATTCTCAATATTAGAAGCCTCAATAATAATTTTATTTCCATAACTTTTTATTTCACCATCTTCATACGTTTTTACAATTTTTTCAAAATATTTGGTACTCATTTCAACAGTAACATTTTTTCCTGAGGTTTTCATTTCGATACTCTTAGTATTAATGTCTTTAATTCCAAATTCAAATACTTGCTCTTCACTTTTTTTAGCATTAGCAAACACCTTTGTAAACTTTATCGTTTTAGCCTCATCATCAATAATTTCAATTGATTGGTCATAATTATCATCGTTTATTTTTACGACACCTATTGCTTCAGAAAGCGCATCTAAACATTGTTTTTCAGATAAACCAGAATACGTTTTTGTCTGTGTTTTACATTCTTTTATAATTGTCTGTATCGCTTCTCTTGCAATCATTGCTTCTTCTATAGAATTCACATACAGTTTTATCTCATTTTTATAATTCTGTAATTCTCCATTTTGAGTGTATTTCATATACTTGCTTTTTTGGTTTGTAAAAAACTCTACAAACAGCAAATCTTGTTGTGAATTATACTCTATATTATCGCTATTAATATCAATAAAGTTAAAGGTATACACATTATCATCTATATCTTTACTCGTTGCGATTTTCTGATTAAAATCAGTTACACACTCATTTTTGATTGTTTGCGTTATGGCTTTATCTGTCGTAGAAATATTAGCCATGACTTTATTTAAATAGTCAATCGCATTCGTTTTAGTTGCAATATTAGGTTTGTTATCTGAAAACGCTTTTTCTGCTAATGGAATAATAGCCTTAAGCACTTTATAAATGTCTTTTCCATTTTCGACACTAGATGCATAAAACTCCAAACTATTCGTGAAGTTTCCTTGAACGTTATTATCAAATGTTTTAATACTTTTTATGTTTCTCCTATTCTCAACTTCGATATAGAACTCATCGCTACGTATTTTAAAATTGATACTATTTGGATTTAGAACTGCAAAATTGAACTCATAACTCATAACTTCCATCTTGCTTTTTACACTTTCAGTTGTTTCTAATTTAGCATGTCCATTTTGTTTACCATCATTTGAAAGTTTCTGAGAGTATTGTTTTTTAAGATAATCAACTTCTGAAACATTATCCATTAACCATTGTAGATGTTCGCTGTAAGTGGTTAGAGATAGTTTATTCTTTTCTATCGTTTCATTTAAAGGAATTATATTTTTAATTGAATCTACAATATCTCTACCATTATCGATGTCTTTTGCATAAAAAAACAGTTCGTCAACATAGCTTACTTTATCGCCTCCATCTTCAATTTTTTTGATCAGTTTTTGCTTTCCTTTTATTAATAATTGAACTAGAATCACATCTTTTTTAGTAATGGTTCTTACTGTATTGATATCTACATCAGAAAAACTAAATTCATAATTAATTCCTTCTGATTCGCCTTTGGTATCTATCTCTGTAATTGTAGCTATAGCATAACCTGAAGAGATATCTTTTAGTTCTTGACTAAACTGAGCCTTTGAAGCTTCAACAGACTCAAGTTTTGAAGATATGTCGTTAATACTTTCTTTAAAATCCTGAGAATTAACGCAAACAGGCAATACAAAAATTAAGGCAAGCGTTAGAAATTTAAAGTTTTTTAATTTAATAATCATTCGTTGTGTTTTAAAAATTAGTTGTTGTTAATAATCACCAGTTATAGTTTCAATTTTAGGACTATTAAGGTTAAAAATCTTTTGCTTTAAAGAAAAGGCAATTCAAAAAAAAGACCTATTAATAGCTAAACAAATGTACATCAAAACATTAAATGAATAATACCTAATAGCAGGTATAATTATCTCGAATACATAAAGCAACAAAAAGTAAGTAAATTCAGCAATAATTTACGACAAACGGTCATAATATTAGCCTAAACAAATATAAAAACAAGTACTTATATCATTAATTATCAGGTATATCATTTATTCTTACCCAATATTGAGTTTTGTAAAAGAATGCCACATACCCTCTAACTTGAAGCTGATTAGGATCATCTTCATCAAGCTTTAGTCTACAAGTATACACTTTACCATCTTCAGGATTTGTAATGGTTCCGTTTTTAAACGCATCACCTTTTGCCTCCATATCTTTAATGATAACCAAACCTAAAATGGGCTTATTATAATCATCTCCATCACAAAATTTACATGGCAAATCACGTTTAGACTTATCAAATATTTCGATAATCTTTCCGAAGACTTTTCCATTTTTCTTATAAATTTCAACAATTGATTTTTCAATACCTGTTTGATCATCAATAGTTTTCCATTGTCCCAAAATATCTTGAGCATGTAATGAAAAAGTCATTCCGAAGCCAAGTATTAAAAAAAAGAGTTTACGCATATTTCCTATGTTTTCTTAGTGTGGTTAATGAAACATTCAGCTCAAAACCTAATAACAAAATATTGGCATTAAGCCATAAATAAAACATTAGTATCAACAACGCTCCAATAGAACCATATAGTTTATTGTACTGGCCAAAACTTTCAATATAAATACCAAATAAATATGATGTTAAAATAATTAATAGCGTGGTAAACAGTGCTCCAATAGAGAAAAACTTAAACTTTTTTCCTTCTTTAGTTCCAAAATAATACAAGGTTGCCGTAGCTAAATACACCATAATTATAAAGAATAAATATTGTGACAACACCAATAACAATCCGCTATTTTCATTTTCAACATGCGCCAATTCAACAATGTTTTCTACCACATAAATATTAAAAAAACCAAGTACTGCAACGGTTAAAATTAACAATACAGCTAGAATTAAAGCAACGCCTAATGCAAAGATGTATTGTTTAAAAATATTTCGCGTAAGTTGTTGGTGATAAGAACTTTCAAAACCAGAGAACACAGCATTTACTCCGTTTGCCATTAGCAAAATAGACACCAAGAATACAGATGAAATAAGTCCACCTCCTTTTATGTTTTCAAAAATACTTTCATGAAAAAACTCTGTGGTGGTAGGTGGTAAAAATGATTGCAAAAAATTTAAAAACTCGGTTTCAAAACCATCAATAGGAATATACGGAATTACGATAATCACAAATAGCAAAAATGGAAATAACGCCATAAAAAAACTATAAGCGATAGCACTTGCTCTTGTACTCAAAGTTCCTTTCACAATACCAATAATATAAAGCTCCAATAAATCGTATAACGACAAACCCTCCAACACTTTTAGCTTAATGCTCTTGAAGAATTTTACGAGTAGATTAACTACTGGAATTTTCTCTAATTTATCTTCAATAGGTCTAGACATGTAAGGAATTTGATAATATTTTATTCAAGCCACAAACTAATTTTAGCACTTGTAAAAGTAGAAAACTTATACCTACAAATTTAAGAAAAGTATAAAAACTTACAATGAGTTATGCCTTGCTTCCATCGAAAACAATTATCTTAGCCAACTTATAGTTTTATACTATTTACCATTTGAAATTACTGTAAAAGAAAACAACACAACCAATGTCAATATCATCCTTAAATGCCATTTCTCCAATAGATGGTCGTTACAGAAACAAAGTAAATAACCTTGCTCCTTATTTTTCTGAAGAAGCGCTAATAAAATATCGTGTTTTAGTCGAAATTGAATATTTCATTGCGCTCTGCGAATTGAGGCTGCCTCAACTTTCAGATATAGACGCGTCAGTTTTTGAAGATTTAAGAGCGATTTATACTGGTTTCACTTCTGAAAACGCACAAGCTATAAAAGACATTGAAGCCATTACCAATCATGATGTAAAAGCGGTTGAATACTTTATAAAAGAACAATTTGACACTTTAAACCTTTCAAAATACAAGGAGTTTATTCATTTTGGATTAACGTCTCAGGACATCAACAATACCGCAATTCCGTTAAGTATAAAAGATGCCATGAATGACGTTTATGTGCCTGAATATTTTGAAGTTTTAAAGAAACTGAAAGACATTGCTATTGAATGGAAAGACATTCCTATGTTAGCAAGAACTCATGGACAACCCGCTTCTCCTACGCGATTAGGCAAAGAGATTCAGGTATTTGTTGTGCGTTTAGAAGAACAGTTTAATTTATTGAATGATGTACCAAGTGCTGCGAAATTTGGAGGAGCTACAGGAAATTTCAATGCGCACAAAGTGGCTTATCCTGATGTAGATTGGAAAGCTTTTGGAGCACAATTCGTTCAAGAAAAATTAGGCTTACAGCATTCGTTTCCAACAACACAAATTGAGCATTACGATCATATGGCTGCTTTATTTGATGGTTTAAAACGGATCAATACCATTATTGTTGATTTAGATCGTGACATTTGGACGTATGTTTCGATGGAATACTTTAAACAAAAAATTAAAAAAGGTGAAGTTGGAAGTAGTGCAATGCCACACAAAGTAAATCCGATAGATTTTGAAAACTCTGAAGGAAATTTAGGTATTGCCAATGCTATTTTTGAACACTTATCTGCAAAACTTCCTATATCAAGATTACAACGTGATTTAACAGACAGTACAGTTTTGCGTAATGTTGGTGTTCCTTTCGGTCATACACTAATTGGTTTTAAATCGACTCTAAAAGGCTTAAACAAGTTATTATTAAACGAATCTAAGTTTGCAGAAGATTTAGAAAACAATTGGGCTGTGGTTGCTGAAGCGATACAAACCATCTTACGTCGTGAAGCATATCCTAACCCTTATGAAGCTTTAAAAGGATTAACGAGAACCAATAAAACCATTAACAAGCAATCCATTTCAAATTTTATTGATACTTTAGAGGTTTCTGAAGCTATTAAATCAGAATTAAAAGCTATTAATCCTAGTAATTATACTGGAATTTAAACCCAATGTTAAGTAAAAACAATTTAGCACTTATTTGTACTGGAGTCTTACTTTTTGGTTTTTTTATATCTGGAATTTTTGACATCTTAGATTATATAATTGTAAAACTACTTTTATTTACAGGCTTTGCTTTACTTGGTTTTATTCTTATTTGGATTGCAGTAAAAGAATCTGATACCAAATAAAAAATCACCTCAAGAAAACTTAAGGTGATTTAACATTAACATTTTCAATACGAATCAGTTATTGAAAAAATTTAGTGATTTGTTTCAATTGAGTTTCCTCTATATTACCTTCATCTAAAACAGAAGCTAGTTTCATTATTTTAGCAAAATTCATATCATCGCCTAATACTCTTACAACTGCAAATCCTGCTTCAATTGAATTTCCTAAGAGAATAAATTCATCTACATTGTCTCCATCTCCAATACATTTAATAACAAATTTTCCATCTGTAGAATTTCCGCCACGCATCAATTCTTCATATTTAGGATTCTTTAATATGGCTTCAACTTTAGCATATTCAGTATTCATTTCTTCGGCATTGCCATCTTCGGCTACAAATGCAACGAGACTTAACTTGTCAACTGAATCGTAAGCCTCTTGCTGCTCTTCATCCAATAACGTTTCATCTATTTTTAATAAGCTAATTGGCACATCTAAAGATGTAAATCCAGGCGCAAGTTCACTATCTACATAGAAACTTTGCAATGTTGGATCTTGGTTGCAACTTTGTAAAGTTACAACCGAGATCAACATCATGATTAAGGTTTTGATTGATGAGTTCATAATGATTAGTTTTTATCTTTTCCTGCTTTTTTCAACTGATCGCCTCCAGGCATATTCATTTGACTTGTTAACTTAGAGATTTGTCTCAAATCGATATCTCCTGTTAGAGTCAACAATACAGTTTCAATTTCTCTTTTCTTTCCATTGATAGTGATGTCTTGACCTTGGGTCATTTCTTTAATTCCATTAACGAACATTAATAGTTCTTTAACATGATTTTCATCTTTACCCTCTCTAACATAAAAGTTAACGGTTTGATCGCCATCTTTTACACGCATTAACTCTTCCATACTAGAATTCTTTAAGTACTTAGCTACTGTAGAATTCATATCTCCTGAAATTTTCTCATCTCCAGTTGTAAAGACTTTAAAGCTTGTGATATTTTTTGCCATATCGATATAACCTTGCATTTCTGGATCGTCTGCATCAATTCCCATCATTGCTAACATTTTAAACATTTTTTGGTTAACGATTACAGATGTTACTTCTTCTTTATCTTCAAACTTATCAAATACACTTTGTGCATTTCCTACGATTGTTGACAACATTATTGCTACTATTACTATTAAATTTTTCATGTGTTCTTGTTTTTTAATTATTTGCTTGTTTTCTTTTAGTGTTCTTTAAATACTTGTTTGTTGTTTTTCCGAGTTTATTTACATAACTCGCTTTTTCGGCACCTACATTAAAACTTTGTGATGCCAGGCCTAAAGCATTAAAACTTGAAGCTCCTTGGTTAAAATTATCTGATACAGTTCCTAAAGCACTTAAGCTTGAGGTGCCTTTATCAAAATTTGAAGATAGCATTGCCATTGCTTCTTGTGTTTGAAAATACACTTTACGTTCTTCAGGTGATAAATCATCAACTGTTAAAATGTTGTCTCCAAACATATTCGGAATAATAATTCCTAACATTAGAACTGCTACTGCAGCGACAGAAATCCATTGATATACGAAGTTTTTCTTAGGTTTTAACGGAACGTCTTTAGTATATAGTTCTTGTTTTGTTGTCTTAAAATACTGAAACATTATTTTGTACGATTCTAAATGAGGAGCAACATTGTCTTGTGCGAAGTAGTCTTTTAACTTCTGCTCTTCTTTCAACGATGTTTCACCATTGTCATACTTTTCTATTAGTTTCTCTATGCTATTTAACACCATAACTGTGTGTATTCGTTAATTTTTCTCTTATTGTTTTTCTTGCTCTTGATAATGCGACTCTAATTGCTGTAGGATTCATATCTACTACTTTAGCTATTTCGTCAAAATCATATTCTTCAATATCTCTGAGCTGTAATATTATTTTTTGCTGTTCTGGTAATTCTTCAATTATTTTTGAAACCCAATCAACACTATCATTATTTTCTACCTGACTTTGTAAAGACGTGTTATTGTCTTGGTAATTACTATGAACTATTTTTAAATTTTGCGCTTGTTTCGATTTTAATCGGTCTAAGCAAAAATTCTTTGTCATTGTCATCGAAAACGCTTCAACATTTTTGTATTCGCTAATTTTCTGTTTGTTACGCCACAGCTTCATTAAAATCTCTTGCGTGGCATCTTCTGCTTCTTCGTTAGAAACCAGAAGTCTTTTTGCTAAGCGATAGACTTTATCCTTAAAAGGCATTACTAATTTTACAAAATCAGTCTGTGTCATGGTTTGGTGGTTAGTTAAAAACAGCTGATTATTCTGCTTCTTATCATTACGACGAACATGTATAAGTTTTGTTACAACTCAATTGAAAATAATTCTTCTTTTGTCTTATCGAGTATTGATTGAAATAAAATATATTTCATTGAAAGCACCTTACAACGTAAGTCGAGATGTCTATAAATAGTTCTCGAATGCGCTAGAAGAGACAGACAACAAAACTAATTATGAAACATATTAAATTTTTTAATTAACAATAATGTAAGTAAATTTATAGTTTAGTTGACTATAGTATAGTTGGTTTGCGAAAAAAAATTGAAAAAGAAAAAATATGAAACTTATAAAACTATGCCTACTGCTTGCGGTAGCGCTTACATTTACCAATTGTTTTGAGGATAATGACGATAATGCAGTAGCTGCTAGTGAAATCAATGATTTTATCTGGAAAGCCTTGAATGCGACTTACCTTTATAAAGCAGATGTGCCAGATTTAGCAAACAATCGATTTTCGTCTGATGGAGATTATGGGTTTTACCTCAATCAATTTTCTACTCCTGAAAGTATTTTTGAAAGCCTACTCTTTGATAGAGATAATGTGGATCGTTTTAGCTTTTTAATCCCAAATTATATTGATTTTCTTGAAAACCAACAAGGAAACTCGCTTTCAACAGGTTTAGAATTTGATTTTTACTTTAAGCCAGGAAGTGATACTGAAGTCTTCGGAATTATAAGATTAGTACTTCCTAATAGTGTTGGTGACAATCAAGGTTTGCTACGCGGACAAATATTTGATGCTGTAAATGATGTGCCTTTATCAAATACGAATCTTAGTGATTTATTAAATCAAAATTCATACACTTTAAATTTTGCAAATTATAATGACAATGGCACACCTGATGACGTTGAAGATGACATCATTGAATCTACAGCAAACAGTACAAGCCTTACAAAACAAGCTTATACTGAAAATCCAGTCTTCCAAACAGATGTTATTGATGTTGATGGCGAAAATATTGGTTATTTAGTTTATAATGGTTTTAATAATAATTTTGAAAACGAATTGAATGCAGCATTTGGACAATTACAGGCCAGTAATGTTCAACATTTAGTATTAGACCTAAGATATAATCCTGGCGGATCTGTTGGTACTGCAGCTATATTAGGCAGTATGATTACTGGTCAGTTTAATGGAGAGGTGTATTCTAAATTAATTTACAATGAAGATTTACAGCAAAACAACAGTAATTATAAATTTGTTAATAGCTTTGATGGGAATCAAATAAACAGCTTGAACTTGAGTAAAGTTTATGTACTTACAACAGATGCTTCAGCTTCTGCAAGCGAATTAGTAATTAATAGTTTAAGTCAATATATTGATGTTGTCCAAATTGGTGATAATACCGTAGGAAAAACACAAGCGTCAATAACTTTATTTGACTCACCTGGCTTTGGTCCAAATGATATTAATCCGACGCACACCTATGCGCTTCAACCTTTAGTAGCAAATTCTATAAATGTGAATGACGAAGCTGTACCTTCAACTGGATTAATACCAGATATTGACATCAATGAAACACCACGGAATTATGGCATATTAGGAGACACTAATGAACCATTACTTGCTGCAGCACTTTTAGATATTCAAGGCTTAGGTCGTTATGGTCAATTTAACAACGAGGTTAAATCTATAAAAAAAGACATGAATTTAAAACCATTTGAAGACCGAATGTATATTGATATAGAAGATGTATTTATTGATCGAATACAATTTGAATAACATAAAAAAAGCCACTTTGAAAGTGGCTTTTTTTTATTTACAAACTTAGATTAAATCCTACATTAACATTTCGTCCTTTGGTTGTATAACCTAACAACTCTTCGTAGTCTTCATTTAAAATATTGTTTACATTCGCGAAAATCGTCATGCAATTATCTATCACTTTATGACTGATATAAAAATCGACTAAACTGTAAGATTTCAAATTAACGGTTTCATTCATGAAGGTTACATTGTTATAAAATGAATCATCACGACTATCATTATACTGATAACTTAAACTCATAAACGCTTTGTCATTCAATTGGTAATTAATAGCAGCATTCACTTTAATTTCAGGAATTCTAAGATTTAAATCCTCTTCTACTTTAGTGTAAGTTCCATTAACTAAAAACTTCAAATTCTTCATCAAAGCAACATCAGCGACTAATTCAAATCCACTAGCTGTAAAATCCTCATCTGAATTAGCATATTGATATACAAAATTTCCAAGGTCTACAAAATCAACAAATTGCTCTTCAAAACGATTAAAATAAACCACACTAATGGTTGCTTTATCTTTAATATTAAGTTCAGTTCCAACTTCAATCGTTCTATTCTCCTCAGGCTTTAAATCGACATTGCCATATGTAGGCTCAAACAATTGGTACAATGAAGGTGCAATAAAAGACGTGCTATAACTCGCTAAACCTTTTATATATCCAAAACTCAAGTCTTTTTTAAATGACGGATTCAAGCTATATACCAAATGGTTTCCATATTCGCTATGATTATTTAATCGTAAACCAGCATTTACATTTAATCCAAAATCAGAGACATAAACCATATTTGCATAAGGATCAACAATAGTAAATGTAGCATCATCAGGATTAATAGCTTGTTCAAAATCAGTTCCTCCAAAAGGAATAGAAAAACTTTCAATGTCGTTTTGTTGTGCATTTACACCTAAAACTGTATAAAATGTATCGCTAAAATTATATCGATTATAAATATCACCTACAAAACTTTCTGCACTAAACTGTGTAGGAAAACCCGATTGAATATCACGCTCAATATTATTGTAAGCAGCATTTAATGTTATGCTTCCTTTTTTGTAATTAAATTCTGGAGAAACTCCAATTCTATATTGATCTGTAATAGACAAATTATCAGCATCAACTAAACCAAATCCGTCATCAAACTCTGCTTTAAACGTATCAAAACTAGCATAAGTATTTACTTTAAAATGATCTGAAAATTGATAACCCAGTTTCAAAAACCCATTATGAGTATTAAAAACATCTGCATCTTCACCCACAGAAACCGCAGATAAACCGTCTGTAAACTGATGACCAAAGCTCGCTAAATAAGAAAACTTATCTATTGTACCATTAATAGACACAGAATTTGAAACGTTTTCTATTCCGTAATCATTATCGTCTTGAGATTGATTCGTTCCAAGCGTACTTCTCAAGTTTAAAGCAAATGCATCTTTTGAAGCGTCTTTAAGTCTGATATTAATAACTGCTGAAGCTGCTCCAGTTCCATAAAGTGTACTTGAAGCGCCTTTTAAAATCTCAATACTTTCAACTTGATCTGCATTAAGCAAACGCAAATCATAGTCGTTAGCAATTTGAGACGCATCAGTCACTGCAATTCCGTCAATTAATATAAGAACCTGACGATTTCGTCCTCCACGAACAAAATAATTTAAATTTTGTCCTGCATTACTACGCGTTCCATTAATTTCAATTCCAGCAGTATTATTAATAATCTCTGCAATAGATTTTCCTTGAAGGCGCTTAAGATCTTCTTGGGTGATTTTGGTAATAACTTTACCTGAGTTTTCGCGTTTTAATTTGAATTTAGAATCTGTAACAACAACTTCATCCAGCTGTTCAATTGTTAACGAATCGGTTTGCTGTTGAGCAATACCTAATGTTGATATGCCAATAGCTAGCATACCAAAAACCAATGTTTTTGTGTTCATGTAATTTTTAATAACTCGGAATCGCATGGATTATCATACGCAAACTTTTATCCCGAAAGTTTAACTTATTTGTTTGAATTTGGCAGGTCTCCTGACTTGCGTCTTGTTATTGGTCTTCCCAGAATAATTTCCAGTGACAATGAAGGTAATAACAAGCTTAATAGCTTACAGTTGCGGGAACAGTTCTAGAATTGAAAATTAATTTCTCACCAGATTCCCTTTTAATCCATTCGGTTAAACGAATAGAACCAAAATTCGCAGCAAAAATAGATTCTTTTTTAAATGGAAACTAATAAAACTTAGTCTTTCTTATTCATTTTATAGATGAGATATATAAAACCTATTAAAAAATGAAGTAATATAATTCCACCTACTATATATATTGTTAAATTTGAATTATCATGCATAACAGTAATTTTAATCAAAATTAGAGATTACATCTCATTCTAACAGTTACAAATGTTACAAAACAAACACTTTTTTATTGTTTATTTTCTACTATTCATAATCACAAGTTGTAAAGAAGACAAAAGGCTAAACAGAACGCTTCCATCACAACCAGAGCAAGCTAAAAACAAATACGCTGAAGGCTTTTCAGTTATAAAAAACGATAATTATAGCATCTTATACATAAAAAATCCTTGGCCTAAATCTGAAAAACATTATAAATACGCATTGATACCTAAAGAAAATGTATCTAAAGTCACTTTAAACAAAGCCAATTTTGATGGTATTTTAACAATACCTGTTCAGAAAATCGTAGTCACTTCAACAACTCATATTCCTGCACTAGAACTTTTGGGTGTTGAGGAAACCCTTATTGGTTTTCCAGGAACAAATTATGTGTCTTCAGAAAGAACTAGACTAAGAATAGATAATAAAGATATTAGAGAACTAGGTAAGAACGAAGGCATAAATACTGAAGTTTTATTAGAAATCCAACCAGATCTTGTTGTTGGTTTTGGTATCGATGGAAACAACAAAACTTTTGAAACCATCAAAAAATCTGGCACTCCTGTCATTTATAATGGAGATTGGGTAGAAACGTCTCCGTTAGCAAAAGCAGAATGGATTAAATTTTTTGGTGTCCTTTATGATAAGGAAAAAGTAGCTGATTCTATTTTCAATCAGATTGAAACCGAATATTTAAAAACAAAAGCAATTGCTTCAAAACTAACTAAGCAACCAACAGTTTTGTGTGGCGCTATGTATAAAGACATCTGGTATTTACCAAACGGAACAAGTCCTGAAGCACAAATTCTTAAAGATGCCAATGTAAATTATTTATGGAGTGACACTAAAGACAAAGGAAGCATTGCATTAAGCTTTGAAACCGTTTTTAACAAAGCTAAAGATGCTGATTTATGGCTAAGTCCATCCTATTACAATAGTTTAAATTCTCTTAAAAAAGCAAGTGAGCACTACAGTGAATTTAAAGCCTTTAAAAATAAAAATGTATATTCTTTTGTAAATACTACAGGAAAAACTGGTGGTGTTATGTATTATGAATTAGGTACAGCTAGACCAGATTTAGTCTTAAAAGATATTATTAAAATCTGTCATCCAGAGTTATTAGAAGATTATCAAACATCCTTTTTTAAACCCTTAGAATAATTGCCAAATACACATTCATATAAGCTATCCTTCTCTATACTAATTTTAGTATTGATACTTTGTTTTTTTACAAATATAAGTTTAGGTTCTGTTTCAATCCCTTTAAGAACAATCTTAGATAGTTTAATTGGCACGACTGACAATTATATCATTCAAAATTACAGACTTCCAAAAGCCATAACAGCTATATTAGTCGGATCTGGTTTAGGTATTTCTGGGCTTTTAATGCAAACACTATTTAGAAACCCATTAGCAGGTCCTTTCGTTTTAGGCATTAGCTCTGGTGCAAGCCTTGGTGTAGCCTTAATTATTTTAGGCTCAGGAGTATTTGGAGGTGTATTTGCAACACTATTTATTTCAAAATGGAGTGTTGTTATTGCTGCTAGCTTAGGTAGTTTTCTTGTGTTATTAGCTGTGCTTTTAGTGTCTTCAAAAGTTAGAGACACTATGGCTATTTTAATTATAGGTCTAATGTTTGGAAGTATTACTGCAGCTGTAGTGAGTGTCCTCTCCTATTTTAGTTCTGCGGAACAATTACAACAATACATTTTTTGGGGATTTGGGAGCTTAGGAAACTTATCTTGGAATGAAATTTTGATCTTTTTTTGTATTTATCTTTTCGGAATCGTATTAACTGTTGTATCAATAAAAGCATTAAATACCTTCTTATTGGGCGAAAATTATGCAAAAAGCTTAGGTTTAAATATTAAACAAAGTCGGTTAATCATCATATTAGCTACAAGTTTACTTGCTGGTACAATTACAGCATTTGCTGGACCAATAGCCTTTATCGGACTCGCAATTCCGCACATGACAAGACAATTATTTAATACATCTAATCACAAAATATTACTACCTGCAGTATTTTTATTTGGAGCTATAGTGATGCTTATTTGTGATAGCATTGCCCAATTACCAAACAGTGGTTATATGTTACCAATTAATGCAATTACATCTTTAATTGGCGCTCCTGTTGTGATTTGGTTATTAGTAAGAAAACGAAAAATGATGTTTTAGATGGAAAAGACAAGCAAACATATCATTCTAAAAACTGACAACCTTTCCATTGGTTACACGTCAAAGAAAAGTGAATCTGTAATCGCTAAAAATATCAATATTGAATTAAAACAAGGTGAACTCATCGGATTAGTTGGTGCGAATGGAATAGGCAAATCTACATTATTAAGAACCTTAACATCGCTACAGCAACCTCTAAGTGGAAGTATCTATTTAAATGAAAAATCGCTAGAAAATCTCTCTTCAGTTGAGTTAGCAAAAACCATGAGTTTGGTATTAACCGAACAACTCATGTCTAAAAATTTATCAGTTTATGAACTCATCGCGCTTGGCAGACAACCTTATACAAATTGGGTAGGCAATCTATCCGAAGAAGATACTTCTATTATTAATAAAGCAATACTACAAACTAATCTTTCAGAATTAAAGCATCGAAAATGTTTTGAACTAAGTGATGGTCAACTTCAAAAAGTGATGATTGCACGTGCTTTAGCTCAAGACACAGACCTTATTATTTTAGATGAACCTACAACGCATCTAGATATGTATCATAAAGCATACATATTAAAACTACTTCAAAAACTTGCTAAAGACACAAATAAAACCATCCTATTTTCATCTCATGAAATTGATTTAGCAATTCAATTATGTGACACGATGGTTGTTATGACTACCAATACTGTTTTATCAGATTCTCCAAGTAATCTTATTGAAAATGGCGTCTTTGAAAGCCTATTCCCAAAAGACTTAATTAGTTTTGATAAAAACGCTGGCAACTTCAGAGTGAACTAACTCATTTACAATCAGTTTCAATCAACTATGAAAACAATTTCGCAAAGTCCTATTTCGATATACTGCAAAAAAAACTGTTTAAAAGCAAATCAAAATGCATTATAAGCAGATAAAAATTTATAATTTGCATACTAATAACCAATGCTAAAAAATGTCAAGACTAACCAACCCTTTCATCTTATTATTTTGTACCTGTTTTATGGTCACAGGATACTCACAAAACGATACTAAAACTGCTGAATACAGAAGAAGTTCTCTGTATACACTTATGGTCGCAGATTCGACCAGAAACTTCAGTCAACTTATTCAAGAAACCTTTGTTGATTCCAAAATTCCTGAGAAATTTAACAACCATGTTACAAATGAAAGAAGTATTCCAAAATTATATAATGATTCTCTGTCTAAAGCAGAATTAAAAGAAGCACAAAAAGTTGCCATTACTGAGTATTTATCTACTCATGATATTGCAAAATCAATGGTCGCAAAATGGTTCAACAGAAGCGAACAAGGCGGATTTAATATGGATTTAATATCTGAAAGAGGCTTTTATAATGCTTCAGATTTAGACGTTAAAATTGCAAAAAACAGTGAGCGTGGAACAGCAATGCTAGCTGATGCAGGTGAAGAGCTTATTAAAAACACCTTTGTAATAGTAAACAATTTCAAATACACAGATAAAGAAGAAGTTGCTGAAAAAGCAAAAGGTTTATTAGCTTCAATTGGAAGTGTTGCAGTATTAGCTGGAGCTAGTGAAGTAGCCGAAGTAACTGAAGTAGCTAGTGAAGGTGTAGGCATATTAGGTAAAGGATATGTAATAAAAACTGATGCGCTTTTATTCAGACTTAAATGGAATGATGAAGTAGCAAGTATATTCTATAATGACTACTGGACAGAAGATGAACAAATTGACGAAGAAAGAGTGAACGCATTTAATGAGTCTAATGTATTTGAATTAGAATATATTGGAACTCAAATGGCTTGGGCAGATTTACAAAGTACAACATATACTAAAAAAACTGACGAAGAATTAATTACTATAGCTACTATGAAAGCGTCAGATGCAGTAACTGCAAAATTGCAAAGAGAGTATGAAGTATTTAGAACAAAAACACCTCTAATGAGTTCTGATCCTTTATCAGCTAAAATAGGATTAAAAGAAGGTTTAGAAAAAGGTGATAAATATGAAGTTTTGGAACAAGTCCTTAATAAAGAAGGTAAAACTGAATACAAGAGAGTTGGAGTAATCAAAGTTGATAAGAATCAAATTTGGGATAACAGATTTAATGCAGATGAAGAAAATACAGATGATACTCTCGAATACACCGTTTTTAGTGGAAAAAAGAAGAAATTTTATGCAGGAATGCTAATTCGTCAAATTAATTAAAAATAAATAATCATGAAATTAAAACACGTAATACTGTCAGTACTTTTTATAGGTTTTTGTACAAGTGTAAACGCACAATGGAAAAAAAATAAAGCCAACGAGGATACCAAAATTTGGAGATATGATTTAGAATGTGAAGGTATTGCTAAACAAGGATCAAAACTTGTAAAAGTATGGTCGTATTCTAAAAACCCAAAACACGCTATTTCTCGTGGAATGAAAAATGCAGTACACGGAATCATCTTCAAAGGTTTTGCTGGAGGAGGACAAGGTTGTACTCAATTTAGAGCTTTAGTAAATGACCCTTCGCTAGAAGAAAAACACAAAGAGTTTTTTGAAAGCTTTTTTGCTGATGGTGGAGCATATTTAAGATATGTTAGTTCTGCTACTGATGGCAATATTGCTCCTGGTGATCGATTAAAAATAAGCAAACGAGAGTACAAAATTGGAATTGTTGTTAATGTATTAACCGACCAATTAAGAAGACTACTAGAAGAGAAAGGTATTGTTAAGTCTCTAAACTCAGGATTTTAATTAAAAAATAATAAAAATGAAATCATATAAATTATTTACCCTCATAACATTTACATTATTCTGTTTATTGAGTTTTGGTCAAGCAAAGAAACCTACTCTAATGGTTGTTCCAAGTGATGTTTGGTGTAACCAAAATGGTTATATGCTAAATTTTGATAATCAAGGATCTACGATAAGAATTCCAGATTACAAAAGAGCATTTCAAGAAAATGCAGAAGTATTACAAGTCATTAGCCAAATTAATGGAATGATGGCAGAAAGAGGGTTCCCTCTTAAAAATATGGAGTCTGCTATAAAAACTATGGAATCTAATGCTGTGGAAGATGCCTTAAGAAGCTCTAAAGATTCTGGAGCTTCAGTAAATGAAAGTCCGATTGATGCCATCAAAAAAGCGGCTAAAGCAGATATTATTATTCAATTAACTTGGACCGTTAATAAAACTGGCCCTAAGAAATCTATAAATTTCAATCTTCAAGGATTAGATGCTTACACAGACAAACAAGTTGCAACAGCAACTGGAACTGGAGCACCTTCTTTTTCGGCTGAAACACCTGTACTACTTTCTGAAGCCGTAATTTCTCATATGGACAACTTCACCTTATCACTACAAGATCATTTTGATGACATGTTTGAAAATGGACGTGAAATTATTGTAAGAATCCAAACTTGGGATGATTGGGATGGTGATTTAGAAACTGAATTTGGTGGTGAAGATGAATTAGGATATGTTATTGAAGATTGGTTAGCTGACAATACGGTAAAAGGAAGATTTAGCACTACAGATATCACAGAAACTATGGCACTATTTGAACAAGTAAGAATTCCATTATACAATGATAAAGGTAGAGCTATTGATGCTCGAAGATATGTAAGAGAATTAAGTAAGTATTTAAAAAATGCACCTTTTAATATTCCAAATAAATTAGTTATGAAAGGACTTGGAAGAGCAACCATAATACTTGGAAGTAAATAATAAAAAAACAAGACAATGAAAAACGCTTTAGCAATATTATTTTGTTTCGCTTCAATTGTAGCAATTGGACAAAACAATGACTATGCAATCAACTTAGGAGCTTATGTTCCTGATCAAATTGAAAATGTACCAGCATCAGCAAAAAAGATGTTAATTAATAAACTCGGACAACTAGTTACGGCAAATGGCATAAGTGACAATCAATACAATTCAAGGTTTATAATTACTCCTAATATTGTTGTTGCTACAAAAGAAATTATGCCAACAGCACCAGTAAAAGTAGTTCTTGTTTTAGATGTTACTTTATACATAGGAGATGGAATCTCAGGAACATTATACGCTAGTGAAACATTTAATGTAAAAGGTGTTGGAACTACAGAAACAAAGGCTTATATGCAGGCATTAAAACGTCTTAAACCTAAAAATGAAGCGATGCAAGATTTTATCGCAAGAGGAAAAGATAAAATCATAGATTACTATAACACTAATTGTTCGCAAATACAAAAAGAGGCATCCATTCTTGAAAATTCTGGTCAGGTAGAAGAAGCATTAGGGCTAATGTTAGGCATACCAGCATCTAGTTCTTGTTTTGAAAAGTCAGAAAGAAAAACAAAAGCACTTTATATTAAAGCTGCTAATAGAGATTGTAAAATGAGACTTACAGAAGCTCAAGCTATTTGGAGTGCTAATCAAGATATAGAAGCAGCGAATGAAGCAGCAAGAATTTTATCTTCTGTATTACCTGAAGCAGAATGTTTTAGTCAAGTAAAAGCATTGTTTAGCAAAATTGAAACAAGAGCTAAAGAATTACAAGATAGAGATTGGAATTATAAACTTAAAGTTTTAGATGCAACTAAGTCCTATTACGATTCAGCTTTTGAAGTGAGTATGGCAAGAGCTAAAAACCAACCGAGTACAGTAATGTACAATGTTAGAGGTTGGTATTAATATTATTAACATATATTAAAAAAAAGCACTCTATTTGAGTGCTTTTTTTTATGTAATAGTTTTAATTCATTTTCTAATCTAACTTTTTTAACTTAAATTTAGAGTGCTGAAAATCAGATTTTTAAAAAATGAATATCTCCTCTTTTTTTTTAAACGTTTTTTCATTTTAACGAACGCTTCATAATAAATAAAATAATGAAATCACTAAAAGTAATTTGTATTGCATTAGGCATAATTCTTTTTTCTTGTAAAGACAAAACGCCTAAGTCAAATCCTGCTTTAGCCACCATAGACTTAAAACGAGGTGATATTTTACTTTGTGGCAATCCTGAATTTGGAGATGTGAGTTTTGCTTTAGATTGTGAATATGATGTTCGTGAAACTTTTGATTTAGCTATTTCTCTACTACACTCTTTTGAATATGATGAAGCAGAGAAAGCATTTGTTAAAGTTATTGATGCCGATCCGGAATGTGCTATGGCATATTGGGGAGTTGCAATGAGTATTTATCATGAATTATGGGCTCCACCTGGACCAACAGAATTAAATAAAGGATCTGTCCTTCTTGAAATAGCAGAATCTTTACCAAAATCAGAACGAGCAGAATTGTACATAAATGCCATAAGTGTTTTTTATGATGATTGGAAAAACAAAGACCATAAAACTCGAGAACTTTTATATGAAAAGAAAATGGAGCAAATATATAAGACTCAAACTGATGATACTGAAGCAGCCATATTTTATTCCTTAGCAATTACCTCAGCTGCTGATCCAAATGACAAAACATATGTTAATCAGAAAAAAGCTGGTACTATTTTACAAAAGCTTTTTAAAGAACAACCTAACCATCCTGGAATTGCACATTATATAATTCATACTTATGATTATCCTGAAATTGCTAAATCAGCTTTAAATACGGCTAGACGTTATGCCGAAATTGCTCCAGCATCTGCTCATGCACAACATATGCCTTCTCATATTTTTACAAGATTAGGGCTTTGGCAAGAATCTATAGATACCAATATAAATTCGGCTTCATCTGCTGTTTGCTATGCTGAAAGTCTAAATGCTAATGCCAATTGGGCTCAAGAGATTCATGCGATGGATTATCTCGTTTATGCCTATTTGCAACAAGGTAATAATAAAGAGGTTGAAGTTCAAAACGCATATCTGAAATCAATGAAAAAAATATTTCCTTTAAATCATTTTGCTGTAGCCTATACTGCAAATGCAATTCCAGCTCGAATTGCTTTAGAAAATAAACAATGGAAAAAAGCCGCAAACCTAGAACGCCCAAACATGGAATTTGATTGGGATAAATATCCATGGGCAAAATCAATACTGCATTTTTCTAGAGCTTTAGGCTCTGCACGTTCAGGAGACATTTCTTCTGCTGAAAAAGAACTAGAAACCCTTCAATTTTTACATAAAGAACTCCTTGAAATAAAGAATGCACAGGCTAAATACAAAGCTGGTCAAGTCCGTATTGAAATAAAAATCACAGAAGCTTGGATAAATCTAGCAAAAGGAAATAACGAGGAAGCTCTCGCTTTAATGAGAATGGCTTCAAAACTTGAAAGCGAAACTTCTAAACATCCTGTTACTCCTGGAGAAGTATTACCAGCAGATGAACTTCTTGGAGATATGCTCCTCATTTTAAATAAACCAGAAGAAGCACTAAAAGCTTATGAGATGAATTTAAAAGGACATCCAAATAGATTTAACGGGATTTATGGTGCTGCAATAGCTGAGAAACAATTAGGAAATTCAGAAAAGGCAACATCATATTTTAAGCAACTGATTGAGCTTTCAAAAAACGCAAATAGTACACGACCAGAACTTGATGAAGCTAAGAATTTTATAAATGTGACATCTATATAATAATAGCCTTATGAAAGCAAAAAAAACATTTCTGTTTTCATTTTTATGTCTTGCATTTTTAGGATTATTCTCTTGTAACAATAGAAAGAATAACGTATTACCTATCTATAATCCAACTGACTTTAAATCCGAATTAGTAGATAAAAACCTTAGAAACAAATCGAAAAATCATACCGTTTCAGATTTTGAGCTAATCAATCAAAATGGACAAATTATCACCCAAGATATTTACAAGGATAAAATATATGTAGCCGATTTCTTTTTCACAACCTGTGGAACAATTTGCCCAATTATGACAAATAACATGAGGAAAATTCAAGAAGAGTTCATAAACGACAATGATATCATGCTTTTGTCATTATCTGTACTTCCTGAAACAGATAATGTTGCTGTATTAAAGGAATATGCAAAAACAAAAGGTGTAATAAATGGCAAATGGAATGTAACCACTGGTGACAAAAAGCATATATATGAACTCGCTCGACAAAGCTACTTTGCAGTTGTAAAACAAGGCGACAGACAACAAGATTTTATTCATACACCCAACTTTATTTTAATTGACAAGGAAAAACAAATTCGTGGTATTTATGATGGCACAAAAGATGAAGACATCAAACGTATTATAGAAGATATCCATATTTTAAAAAACTAGAAGATATCTTTTAATTACAAGCTTAATTCTTTCGACAAATCATTTATCTTTGAGTAAATTTCTATTCCTTTTATGAACGACAGCATTATTCTCATTTTAGCCATTCTTATTTCTGCAGCTATTGGAGCTTATTTAGGCATGCTTTTTATTAAACTTAAAAGTAAAAGCGAACAAAGCACATTACAAGAACGTCAAAATCAAATGTCGTCAACCATTGAAGACTTAAAACAAAATCTATCAAAATTAGAAACGGATCGTGAAGAGATCAGACGTGAAAAAGAATTTCTAAATACTGAATTAACAAGAAAAAACACAGAATATGACAACCTTCAGCAACAAAATTTAAAACGTGATGAAGAATTAGAAGAACGTCAAGAGCAATTAAGAAAAGACTTTGAATTACTTGCAACAAAAATACTTGATGAAAAATCTGAAAAATTCACCCTTCAAAATAAAGAAAATATCAAAAATATTTTAAATCCGTTACAGGAGAAAATTCAAATTTTTGAGAAAAAAGTAGATGATACACAAAAAGAAAGTATCAGTATGCATTCTGCTTTAAAAGAACAACTACTTGGTTTAAAAGACCTTAATCAACAAATGACAAAAGAAGCCACCAACCTAACAAAAGCATTGAAAGGCGATAGTAAAATGCAAGGAAATTGGGGCGAATTGGTGTTAGAACGTGTACTTGAAAAATCTGGATTAGAAAAAGATAGAGAATATTTCGTACAGCAGAGTTTTACTTTGGCTGACGGAACTCGTGTGCTTCCAGATGTGGTTTTACACCTTCCTGATAGTAAGAAAATGATCATTGACAGTAAAGTCTCTTTAACGGATTATGAACGGTTTGTAAATGCTGAAGATGAAGACAGAAACACCTTTTTAAAAGCACATATTAATTCCATAAAAAAACATGTCGATCAGCTATCAGAAAAAAATTATCAAGATTTGTATGATATAGAATCTCCAGATTTTGTATTATTATTTATTCCTATAGAACCTGCTTTTGCAGTAGCAATTAATGAAGACAACACTTTATATAATAAAGCGTTTGAGCAAAATATCGTTATTGTTACACCTTCTACTCTACTCGCTACACTTCGTACTATTGATACGATGTGGAATAATGAAAAACAACAGCGAAATGCTATTGAAATCGCTAGACAAGCTGGCGCGCTTTACGATAAATTTGAAGGTCTAGTGAAAGATTTAACAGGTGTTGGAAAAAAGATTGATGATGCTAAAAAAGACTACTCTTCTGCAATGAATAAACTAGTTGAAGGTCGAGGTAACCTAATTACCAGTGTTGAGAAACTCAAAAAAATGGGTGCTAAAGCTAAAAAATCTTTACCTGATGCGATTATCAAACGTGCACAAGATGATGACGAATAACATTGCTTATGAATTATAAAACTATAGATTCTTCAAGAATCAGCATGTCGCAATTAATGCAGCCTTCACATTCCAATTTTAGTGGTAAAATTCATGGTGGTTACATTTTAAACTTGATGGATCAGATTGCATTTGCTTGTGCTTCGAAACATTCAGAGACGTATTGCGTCACTGCTTCTGTAGATACTGTAGATTTTCTAAATCCGATTGAAATTGGAGATTTAGTCACCATGAAAGCCTCTGTAAATTGTGTTGGACATACATCTATAGTTGTCGGAATTCGTGTAGAATCTGAAAATATTAGAACAGGAAAAATGAAACATTGTAATTCCTCTTATTTCACAATGGTAGCAAAAAATGACCTTGGAAATTCTGTTGAAGTTCCTGGCTTAATTATCAACGATAAAACAGAAATAAAACGTTTCTTAAAAGCTTTAAAGCGAAAAGAAACTAAAGAATCTAGACAATCTGAATTTAATAGTGAAGACTTTAGTCACACAGATTATTTAGAAGAATTAAAATCATACCGAGTTAAGATTGAGCTTCCAGATAACTATTAAAAGTGAATGCGTAAAACAGCATTTGGAGTAAAACCTAATGAGTTTTGCAAAGTTACATTAACCATTCCATTGTTTACGCGATAAAATTTATTAATCTCATTTGTTTTGTCAAATACATTCCAAATAGAAACTCCTAAATCTGCTTTCGTTTTTCCGAGTTTAAAATCATAAAGCATAGAAATATCAACCCTTAAATAATCTTCTAAATTACTAGAATTGGTGATTTCGTAATTAATGTCATCATTGACAATTTCTTTTCCAGAAATGGGCTGCGTTGTTGGTTTTCCTAAGTGCCAATTAAATCCTGCAGAAAGTTTTAAGCGTTCAAGCGCATATACTGCACCAAAAGTCACTGTATGTTTGACATCAAAATTACTTGGAAACATTTGTTCTGATAACGATGAAAACTCATAATTACTTTTCATGAACGAATAACTTAACCACGTATTTAACTTTTGAATTTCCTTACGCAATATAAAATCTAACCCTTTAGCGTCGTAATTACCTATTCGCTTCACAAATTCATATTGATTTTGAAATCCTTGACTTTGTGTTGTAATTCCATTAACATATTTATAATAGCCTTCTAAATTTACTAGCCATCCTTTCTTATTATAACTTAAACCAACAGAAATTTGTTTGCTCCTAATGACAGGAATATCTGTATCATTAGATAATTGCCATCTTCTTTTTTCGATACCCAAGAAATCATTTTGAAAATTAATTACTTGAGACGTATTTTGATGTTTAAATTCTCCCAAAACATCTAACGAAAAATCATCCAAAAATTGATGTGTTAATGCAAATCTAGGCTCAAGAATATGCTTACTAAATTTGCCAAGATAGTTGTATCTCAATCCAAAATTCAAGTTTGTATTATTGTCTAAAGTTTTATATTTTAATTGAGTAAACAAACCATGAGTCGTTAAGACTTCAGACACTAAGGATTTAAAACGTGGATTATCAACGTCGTCAAGATTAGTGATTTTAGTTTCCACAAAATGATAACCATTTAATAGCTGAATATTTTCATTTACCTTGTAATTAGCTCTAAACTTTATGCTTGTTTCAGATACGATGTTTTCCTGTTGAAAACGTTGCTGATCTATAATATTAGCATTAATTGCTTTAAGCTTATAATCGGTTTCATAAACCTCAAATCCAGATTGCCATTTATCATTCCAAATGCGGTTGTATTGAATGGCTCCAGCAATACTATGTTGACTCAAGCTACTTTGACGAGATGTTTCTAATTGATTGATAATTGAGTTTTCATTAAATCGAAGTTCATTATAAGTGTTCAGAAAATTAACACGAAGTTGATCTTTATCAGAAATGTCATAAATCCAACGTAATGACGTATCATAAAAATCAAATTCTTGATTAGAATTAATAATGTCATTAGCATTCATTTCAACTTCTGTGTCTTGTGAAATGCGATTAAAAAAATTCGTATATGTTGGCGTTTCAAAAAAATCACTAATCGATTTTCGAGCAGCGACTTGGAGTGATGATTTTTCACTTAAAGGTACATCAGTAAAACCGTTAGCATCAATAAAATTCACACCTAAACTCCCTTTAAATTCAGTATTGATATTTGAACTTGTTTCCATAGAAATAGTTCCAGACACACCATCAGTTAATGAAACGTCAGTTCCGTTTTTAACAACATTTACTTGATGTGTAATTTGAGGGTTAAACATTGAAATCAATCCGAAGAAATGTCCAGATTGATACATTTTAATTCCATCCCAAAGTATGAGGTTTTGGTCGTGAGTACCAGCTCTAATATTAATATCTGAAACGGTTTCGTTAATACTTTGAATTCCTGGAAAAGCTTGTACAGCTTGTAAAACATCAGTATCAATTAAACCTGGAAGGATATCAAACTGTGTAAAATCTATCTCGTAAGAACCATTCTTTAGTTTATTTATGCCTTTAATAATGTATTTGGATAAAATGACTTCAGATAAATGTTGCAGCTCAAAAGTTTTACTTTTAGAACGAACCAAAATGAAAGTCCCATCTAAATTTTTAAATGAAAACAACGTATTCCTTTCTAAATACAATAGCACATCTTCTAATGACAATTCTTTAGTTGGAGGAACAATTGTAATGCCTTCAAGTGAATCTTCAGCAAAATTAAATTGAATGTTATACTGTTTTTGAAGTGTTACAAACACCTCTATTAATAGCAGTTTAGATGAAGTCTCTTGAGCATTAATTCCAAAAGAGAAAAGAAAAAGAATAAAACATAAAACATATAGTTTATTTTTTATCTCCATAAATTATAATGTCATTTGAGGCATTAGTTTTATAGCTTAATCCCATTGGTTGCGTTATAGAAATGATAGCGTTTTCAATATTTTCATGCATAAAACCACCAGTGAATAACCGTTCTGAATCTAAATGCTCGACACTAATTTTAACATCATATTGTCGTTGTAATTCAGCAATAACATCTTTAAAAGGTATGGCTTTAAATGTGCTTATATTCTGTGTCCATTGTGGAGATAACTCTGACACTTTATCCTGACTAAACTCTTTGTTTAAAAGCCTATACGTATCTCCAGCCAATAAGGTTTTAGAAACATCACCAGAAGTTACTTTAACGACTCCTTCATAACATTGCACTTCAAAGTAATCGTCACGTTGATTTACGTTAAATTCTGTTCCAACAACTGTTACAACACCTTGCTTAGTAACGACATCGAAGATTCTACCTTTAGCGACTTTAAAATAAGCTTCACCATCGAGATTTAAACGTCTATTGTCACTCCAGTTTACTTGACTGTATTCAATTTCTGAATCTGCATTTAAAGTAACTTTAGAGTGATCTGGAAGTTCAATAGTAGTGTGTTGACCAACTAAGGTTTTCTCTACAATTATATTGGTATTGAAAAAAGCAAAATAGATCCCTAAAGTAATGACAACTACGCTTGCTATTTTTAATAATGGTTTAAACCAATCTAATAATATCGTCTTAGATTTTTTTACTTGATATACCGATTCTAAATCTTTAAAAGTTTCTGGTTTAGAAAAGTTAGACGCTTTAAATTGTTTAGCAGAATCAACAATAGTTTGATGAAAAGTAAAATCACCATCTTGCTCGAATACTCGTTTTTCGGCAGGAGTTAACTCATCATTTAACCATTTTTTTAAAAGATCTTCTTTATCCATAAATCGATTTACTACTTATATAACAACTTCAACTCTACTTCTCCTTATTATTTTATTTTAAAACCTTCAAGTTCTTTTTTCAGAATATTAAAAGCACTGTAAATTCTATATTCGACAACTTTTTGAGTGACGCCTAAATATTCTGCAATTTCACTATGTTTCTTACCTTCCACTTTATTTAGCAAAAAGGCAACACGCTGTTCTTCATTTAAACTTGCGAGTACTTTTTTATAACGTTGAAGAAATTGTTCTTCCTCTAAAATAAATTCTGGCGTTTCATTAGTATGGGATTTAGGCTTTATTTTTTGGTGATTGAGCACAACTTTTTGATGCTTTATATCATTAAGCACCATATTATTCGCCACTGTAAACAAAAAAGATTTAGCCTTAGTTAAAGTTACAGTCTTACAATTGTTCCATAATTTAATAAATGCATCTTGTGTTTTATCTTTTGGATTAAACTGTGCTCCATATTTATAATATAAAAAATTATGAACGTCATTTGAGTATGTATTATATACATATTCAAAAACTTTAGCTTCACATATATTCTCTTTTATGTCTTTGGGCAAGGTTGTTGTTTTAATTTTTTAAAGGTATATAAATATTTTATTATTCGTTTTCGGGACTTTTTAGACTGAAGTTGTTATATAATAAAAGCATTACATTTCAGACAAATGAAATACCATGAAAACAGCATTTAAATTCGTTTCAATTTTACTATTTACTTTTGCACTAGTACTCACGTCTTGTAGAAAAGAAGAATCAGAATTTATTGAAACACCTCCAGAAGACACTTTAGAACCGAACTCTTTAATTGCTGATTTAATGCTTCGTACTGTTACAAATGATGGTTCAAATGATAACATATTAGATCTTGCTAATTGCATTAATATAAAATTACCAATTACTGTTACTGCAAATTCGACCGAAATAGTTATTAATTCTGAAACTGACTATAACAAAGTGGAATACATTTTTGATGAAGAGTATGATGATATAAATGTATTAAACATTTCATTTCCAATCACAATAGTATATACCGATTATTCAGAGGCTATAATGAATAATATAGATGATCTTTATAACACTGCTGATATCTGTAATGGTGAAAATATTGCTGATGAAGATATTGAATGCATCGATTTTGTCTATCCGTTTTCAGTTTCAATATTTAACACAAATAATGAACAATTATCTACAGAAGTATTTACAAACGATAAAGAACTATATCATTTTATTAAAACTATTTCAACTGAAGATATTGTTTCTATAGATTTTCCAATTTCTGTTGAACTCACTGATAATTCTCAATTTGAGATTTATTCTATGACAGAATTGCAAACTAGCATTGAAAATCATCAAAACGATTGCGACGAAGATGACGATTTTGATCATGATGATGATGATTGTGACCAGTGTACTCAAGAATTAGTTGCAGATTTTTTAACGGGTTGTCAAGATTGGTATGTCGATAAATTAAAAAAAAATAACGTGGATTACAATACCATTTATGATGGCTATGATTTCAATTTTTTTACAAATGGAACTGTTTCTGTGTATTGGAATTCGACAACTGCATATGGTTCTTGGTCAATAACTGGAACAGCAAATGACATTATACTAACAATAGATATTCCTACATTGCCCTTGTGTAATAATAATTGGGAATTACAGGAAATAAACAACAATACTGGGTTAACAAAGGTTGATTTCATACTTAATACAGATGACAGATTACGATATAGAAATAATTGTAATTAGCTAACCAAAATGAAAAAGAAAAATTGGATTAGTCATTAAAAATTGATCAATTAAGCTGCTTTAATCTAAAAAATTTGAGCAGTTTAAACCCATACCAAAAATGAATTATTAATTAAATAAATTTAACGTTATGAAAAAACATTACTCAATTAAAACAATGTTATGCATTGGCATTTTTGCCTTTATGTTTCAACAAACCTTTTCTCAAATTAGAATTGTTGAAGTAGATCCTGTAGCAAATACAGTAAAACTTCATAATTTTGGTAGTGCCATGAATCCTCAAGACATTTCATCATATTGGTTTTGTGCAAGGTTTGCTTATGATCAAGTTGGAGGTTTAGCAGTTGTAAGTGGAAGTACAAATTTAGCCATAGGCGCTGATGTTGTTTTAACTTTAGATTCTGCTTTAAACACTACGTCTTCTGATGTTGGTTTCTATAATTCTTCAAGCTTTGGTTCTGCTGCAGCGATGGAAGATTTCATGCAATATGGTGGAGGCGGAATTGGTCGTGAAAATGTTGCTGTTAATAAAGGTATTTGGACCGCTGGAACTTTTGTGAGCGAAGCTCCACCTTATCAATATACTGGAAGTGGAGCTCAAAATGGTTTTCAGTTTTGGGACACAGTATTAGGCCTAAATGATTTTAACAGGACGTTAGACTTCAATCTTTATCCTAATCCTGTAAGTTCAGTATTAAATATTGAATTACATAATAATGAGGTTAATCTAACCTTTCAAGTATTTGATATATTGGGAAAACAAGTTATAAAAGGAAGTTCTAAAACAAATAATACTCTAAAAATTGATATTACGAGTTTAGAACATGGATTATATATCATCAAAATAGTTTCGGGAGATAAAACTGAAACAAAACGCTTTATCAAAAACTGATTTTAACATATAGAATAATACGAATCCGTTCAACTATTAAAACAAAAAAACCATCAGTAATTACTGATGGTTTTTGTATATTATATTAAATAATTCTATTGTCTTACAAAACGCTTTGTTTGTGTAGAATTATCTGTAGAAATTCTTACTAGATACACACCACTATTCCATTTTGAAACATCAATTGATGCCGTTAAAGCATCTATTTGAGTTGTAAAAACACGTTTACCTAAAACATCATAAACAGCAATTGTTGCATTATTTGAGTGTTGAGGTAAAAACACATTTAATTTTGATGTAGCTGGATTCGGTGAAATTGAAAACTCATTAGAAGTTTCAATATCACGTGTACTTAAAGTTGTAGAAGCTGTAATATTATCTAAGTGTAAAGTCGCTGCAATCGTATGAGGAGAAGACCATGTTGGAGAATCGCTACTTAAAATTCTCATAGCACTTACATTAGTTAAGGCCGTTTCTATAGTAGATCCACCAGAAATTAAAGTAAAATCAGATGCTGAAATTGGAATAACAATTTCAGACCAACCACTTCCTGCAGTTACTGTTACAGCATTAGTTGTACAAATTCTAGTTCCATTTCCTTGAAAAGCTACTCTTAAATTTAAATTATTAGTGAGTACTCTAACATTCATTTTAATACCGACGATATTTTCAGAAGTAAAGTTAGAAGACCATTGAGAAGAAGGTCCTGCATTAAAAATAACCATTTTACTAACTGGTCCACCTCCACCAAGTGAAGTATACGTTAGGTAATTATCATCAATACCATTTGGTCCATCAGTTGCAACATTGGTTGGCATATCTTCAGGTGCTGCTGCACCACCAATTTCCCAGTTTTGACTTGTTCCATCCTCAAAATTATCAACTTGATTTGCAACAACTTGGGCAAAAGTTACGGAAGACATTAACAATAAAGAAAATATAAGTAGTTTTGTTTTCATAGCTTAGCTTTATTGCGAGCTAAATTAGTAATTTTTAGATAACTAAGATAACCGTTCATCGAAAATGTTAGATTATTTACTCAAATACATCTTACGTCTTGAGTATAAATTATAAAATTCGTCGTCTTTTAAGCTATCTATAAACAAGATGCTTTCTCCTGTACTCTTCATTTCTGGACCTAATTGTTTATTTACATTAGGAAATTTATTGAATGAAAACACAGGTTGTTTAATCGCATAACCTTCTAATTGAGGATTGAAATTAAAATCGGTTACTTTTTTCTCACCAAGCATCACTTTGGTTGCATAGTTTACATAAGGTTCACCATAGGCTTTTGCTATAAATGGCACAGTTCTCGATGCTCTAGGATTTGCTTCAATAATATATACCATATCGTCTTTAATCGCAAACTGAATATTGATTAATCCAACAGTATTCAAAGCTAATGCAATTTTTTTAGTATGATCTTTAATTTGTTGCATTACAAATTCACCTAAGTTAAATGGTGGTAAGGTTGCATTACTATCGCCAGAATGAATTCCGCAAGGCTCAATATGTTCCATTATACCAATAATGTATACATTTTCTCCATCACAAATCGCATCGGCTTCAGCTTCAATAGCTCCATCGAGGTAATGATCTAAAAGCAATTGATTTCCTGGCATTCTTCGTAATAAATCGACAACATGCTCTTCAAGTTCTTGTTTGTTAATCACAATCTTCATTCCTTGACCTCCTAGAACATAAGATGGTCTTACTAAAATTGGAAAATCTAAAACATCTGCAATTGCTGAAGCTTCATCTGCTGTTGTAGCAATATCAAATTGTGGATAAGGAATATTATTTTCTTTTAAAAGGTTAGAAAACAAACCTCTGTCTTCAGCTAAATCTAAAGATTGATAGGTTGTACCTAATATTTTTATTCCGTAACGGTCTAGTTTTTCAGCTAATTTTAAAGCAGTTTGACCACCTAGTTGCACGATAACACCTTCAGGTTTTTCATGACGAATAATATCATAGATATGTTCCCAGAACACAGGTTCGAAATAGAGTTTATCAGAAATATCAAAATCTGTTGAAACTGTTTCTGGATTACAGTTAATCATAATGGTTTCATAACCACATTCTGAAGCAGCTAAAACACCATGAACACAGCAGTAATCAAACTCAATCCCTTGTCCGATTCTATTTGGACCAGAACCTAAAACAATGATTTTTTTCTTATCTGAAACAATACTTTCATTTGCTGAAAACTTTTTTCCATCAGCTGTTTCAACTTCATTTTCAAACGTAGAATAGTAATATGGCGTTTCCGCTTTAAATTCCGCAGCACAGGTATCAACTAATTTATAAACACGATTAATATTGAATTCATCACGTTTGTTATAAACCTGACTCTCCAAACATTTCAACATGTGAGCAATTTGTCGGTCACCATAACCTTTTTGTTTTGCCTCTAAAAGCAATTCCCGATCAATAGTATCTATTGTAAATTTCGAAATTTCTTTCTCAAGTTCATGCAATTCTTCATATTGCTTTAAGTACCACATATCAATCTTGGTGATTTCGTGGATTCTACTTAAAGGAATTCCCATTTGAATGGCGTCATAAATAGCAAACACGCGATCCCAACTTGCATAGGTTAATTTATCAATAATCTGTTGATAATCTTTATAACCTTTTCCATCTGCACCTAATCCGTTGCGTTTAATTTCAAGAGATTGTGTTGCTTTATGAAGTGCTTCTTGGAACGAACGACCAATAGCCATAACCTCACCAACAGCTTTCATTTGAAGGCCTAATCGTCTGTCTGAACCTTCGAATTTATCGAAATTCCAACGTGGAATTTTAACAACTACATAATCTAATGTTGGTTCAAATAAAGCTGAAGTTGATCCTGTAATTTGGTTACTTAATTCATCTAAAGTATAACCTATAGCTAATTTCGCTGCTACTTTTGCAATTGGATATCCTGTAGCTTTACTAGCTAAAGCTGACGAACGAGACACACGAGGATTGATTTCAATAGCAATAATTTCTTCCTTTTCATCAGGACTTACAGCAAATTGAACATTACATCCACCTGAAAAATCACCTATACTTCGCATCATATGGATTGCCATATCACGCATTTTTTGAAAGGTTTTATCAGAAAGTGTCATTGCTGGAGCCACAGTAATCGAATCTCCAGTATGAATTCCCATTGGATCCATATTTTCAATCGTGCAAATAATAACAACGTTATCATTTTTATCTCTCAATAACTCTAATTCATATTCTTTCCAACCAATAAGAGCTTTATCGATCATGACTTCATGAATTGGAGACACTTCCAAACCACGCGTTAATAATTCATCAAACTCTTCTTCTTTATAAACAAATGATGCTCCTGCTCCACCTAATGTATAACTGGCTCTAATTACCAATGGAAACCCAAACTCTTGTGCAATCTCCTTTCCTTTTAAATAAGAATTTGCTGTTGCTTGAGGTGCCATGCCAACACCTATTTTAAGCATTAATTCTCTAAACTGTTCTCGATCTTCAGTAATATTAATGGCATCAATATCGACACCAATAAGATCTATATTAAAATCTTTCCAAATTCCTTTTTCATCTGCTTCTATACAAAGATTCAAAGCGGTTTGTCCTCCCATTGTAGGTAAAACTGCATCTATTTGTGGATGCTCTTTTAAAATCTTAATTATTGATTTTGTAGTTAATGGCAACAAGTACACATGATCTGCCATTGTAGGATCTGTCATAATTGTTGCTGGATTAGAATTGATAAGTATTGTTTCAATTCCATCTTCACGAAGTGATCGTAAAGCTTGTGTTCCAGAATAATCAAATTCACAAGCTTGGCCAATAACTATAGGACCTGAGCCAATGATGAGGATAGATTTTAATTTTTCGTTCTTTGGCATTTAAGTAATTTTTATGGTTGCAAAAATAGGTAACATATGGGTACAAAAAAAGGTGTTACACCTAAGTAACACCTTTAAAATATTAACAATTGTTAATCATTATTTCTTATGTCTAGTTTCAGATGATACAGACAATTTCTTTCTTCCTTTAGCTCTTCTACGTGCTAAAACTTTTCTTCCATTTACAGAAGCCATTCTCTCTCTAAAACCGTGTTTATTTCTTCTCTTTCTTTTTGACGGTTGAAACGTTCTTTTTGGCATTGTCTTGTATTTTTATAAACTAATATTCTTTTATCTCTAACTTTGTTGTCTTAAGCTGTTCTTAAAACTGCGTGCAAATATACAAAGAGTTTTTATTTTGCCAAGCCTAAAATTAAAAATATTTACAATTGTTTTTATTAACTTTGCAGCCTAAATTTTAAATTCTAAAAATGTTCAACAAAAACATAAAATTAGTAATCGCTTTTTTAATAGTTGCCTACGCTATATATCAGTTTATTGAAGGCTTTATAGGTAATGGTATTATGTATTTTTTATTATCACTTATTTTTATTTTTCTCTACTTTAAAAATGAATTCATACTACTTGCTTTTTTAAAATTGAGAAAACAAGATTTTCCAGGTGCTACAAAATGGTTGAATAAAATTAAAAATCCTTCAAGTGCATTAGTAAAGAAGCAAGAAGGTTATTTTTATTATTTACATGGTGTAATGGTAGCTCAATCTGATATGAATGCAGCTGAAAAACATTTCAAAAAAGCTATTGGTCTTGGCTTATCTATGGATCATGATCTTGCTATGGCAAAATTAAATTTAGCTGGAATTGCATTTAGTAAACGTCGTCCTCAAGAAGCTAAGAAATTATTAGTTGAAGCTGAAAAACTAGACAAAAGAGACATGCTTGCTGATCAGATTAAAATGTTTAAACAGCAAATGAAAAAGACGTCTATACCCAAACAACAGTATGGGCAACCTACATCTTCACGCCAAAATAGACGAAGTAGACGTTAAATTATCTTTACAGTAAAGGCGACCATAGCCTAGCATAAGATTCTTTAAGCTTAGATAGTTTTGAACGATTTTTCCAAGTATCAAAATTAATACATTCGCTATTTTTTAAATCGTCTAAAAAATGAGATTTTAATAATTCGCTTTGATGCTTATTATAAATTAAGGCATTGATTTCGAAGTTAATATTAAAACTTCTGTTATCAAGATTACACGTACCAATAGTTGAAAACACATCGTCTACCACTAATGTTTTTGCATGAATAAAACCTTTGTTATAGCGGTGTACTTTAACACCTGCTTCTAAGAGTTTTTCTAAATTAGAATTAGTTGCATGCTTGGCTATCCAAGAATCTGAATCTTTTGGAATGAGTAATTTCACATCAACACCTATCTTTGAAGCAATCTGCAACGCAGTTATTATTTGGTCATTAGGAATGAAATATGGTGTTGTTAAATAAATATAGTCTTCAGCATTATTTATAGCTGTTAATATGGCTTCCATTATGTTAGCCCAATCTGTATCAGGACCACTAGCTGCAATTTGTATTGCTACATTGCCATCAAAATTAATTTTAGGAAAATAACTTTTTTTAATTTCTATAGCATGTTCTGTAACAAAATCCCAAGTCGTTAAAAAATGAAATTGCAGTACTTTTACAGCTTCACCATAAATTCTTAAATGCGTATCTCTCCAGTAGATTGTATTACTTCCATTATTTACATAGTTATCAGATACATTAACACCTCCAACATACCCTATTTCACCATCAATAATTGCTATTTTTCTATGATTTCGATAGTTAGACTTTCCTGTTAAGCTAGAGAATAAGACAGGCATAAATGGAACATACTCTACTCCACTTTCATGAAGTTTTTGCTTCATTTTAGAAGACAATTTACTGCCAACATCGTCATAAGACAGCTTCACTTCAATACCTTGTTTTGATTTTTCGCAAACAATATCTAATAATTCTGTACCAATAAGATCATCTTTAATGATGTAATATTCAAGATGTATGTGATTTTTTGCTTGTCTTAAATCTTCGAGTAGTCGTTTAAATTTAACCTCACCATTTTTTAAAATTTCTACGTCATTATTTAAAGTTAGCGGTGATTTTTCACTAGCTCTAAGCAATTTTATAAGTTTAATTTTATCATCTAAACCAATCGTAACATCTTCAAATTTTTTCTCTTCAAAACGAAGGTTTTTACCAACAGATTTAATGATATTACTATTAGCAATATCTTTTCTATTGAACAGTTTAGTTTTTCTATATTCTTGTCCGAAAAGATAATAAACAACTAACCCAAAAAACGGAAAAAAGATTAAAACTAGAATATAAGCAATAGTCTTAGAAGGATTTATATTTTTAAGAAGAATGGTTATTACAGCTGACACAGCAAGTAAATAATTAAAAACCAGCAATATCGACCAGACATTATCCTTAATAAAAGCTATCATTTATGGTTTTACAGAATAGAATCCATCTTTAGGAATATCTATGCTATATTTTTTTCTCGATTTATTATTTAAATGTGGTTCTCTCAACCAAGGATTGTGAAGTTTTAATATTTTATAATTGATACCAAATCCTTTAGCAAACTCAGAAAAATCTTTAACTATAGTATCTACTTCAACTTTATATGTTGGCACAGAAGTATATAAATCATCATTACTAAAGTTAAAACCATATTGGTTAGGATGGTTTAGTATTTCTTTAAGAGCAACAATTCTAAACAAATATCGACCAGTTTCTTCGCCTAGTAATAAATCGTAGTAATCTGTTACTCCTTGTTCTTTTAAGCGTCTTGAAACTCCTGCATTACCAGCATTATATGCAGCTGCAGCTAGAGTCCATGAACCCAATTGTTCTTTTGCTTTAAGCAAATATTTACAAGCGACTTCAGTAGACATTTCTAAGTGGTAACGCTCATCAACATTTTTATTTATTTCTAAACCATTTTCTCTTCCTGTAGTTGGCATAATTTGCCAAACGCCTCTTGCTCCTGCTGGTGACACAGCATTTGTAAGTCCACTTTCAATAACAGCCAAATATTTAAAATCATCTGGCACACCATTCTTTTTTAAAATAGGCTCAATTATAGGAAAATATTTAGCTGCACGTTTAAACATCAATAATCCATTAGATTGCCAATAGGTATTTACTAGTAATTCTCTATCCATTCGCTCTAAAATATCAGGATTATTTAATGGAACAGCTTCACCAGCAAAATCTAGAGCTCCAGGAACAGATAATGCATAAACATTATAACTATTAGCAGATTCAGTTTCATTAATTGAATTGTGTTTTTCTGAAACTTGATTATCAGAAGGAGATTTCTGCATCGCAAAAATGAATAATCCAGACACAGCAATTAAACCAATTGTCGTTAATATATTTTTAATCGTCTTCATATTACTTTTTTTATAAATGTATAAAATATTACACTGGCTATCAAGCCTGATTTAAGATAAGTTTTGGTAAATTTTCGTTAAACCACTTAAACTTATTGATGATCATGATATGCGTTCCTCCTTTTACGACCAAACAATTACCAATACAAGAATGTGGAAATATAGAATCCTTTTCTCCATGAATATAAATCGCAGCAGCATTAGGTTGGTCTTGATTCCACTCAATTACATTTTCAATTGCCCAATCTAAATAGTGTTTATCACTCACTGAAAGGTACTTTTTATATAATTCTACTCGTTTAGTAACGGTTTCTCCAAATGCATATTTTGCTAAGAAATCAATATTACTGACCAATTGTGTGGGTAATATTTTATAAGCCTTAGTTATTTTCATGAGTTTCATCCGTTTTGGCAATTCATGTTTAGACTTTACACTAGACACTACGAAAAGTTTCCTAAGTTTCATATGCTTACTCATTTCTTGAACTAGAATTCCTCCAAAAGACACACCTAACAATACGATGTTATCATGTTCTATTTTAGCTATCATACGCTTAGCATAAGACTCGAGAGACTCCTTTTTATTTGGAATCATCCATTCTAGCCAATGCATTTGAAATTGATCTTCAGATAACTTTATGTGTTCAAAAATTGTTGGGTTAGCAGCCATTCCTGGCATGAAGTAAACATGTATGATCTCTTGAGACATAAGTATTTAAAAATCAGTTATTTTTAGTTTCTGTTAATTTTTTTGTAAATTTGTATCACAAAACTATATAAACTTATAGTTTCTACCTTACCAACCATTGAATTAAATACAAATTATTATGATTGATGCAGCAGAACTGATTGACAACGACTTTTTACGTCAATTTGAACTTAAGGTTGAAGGTGAACTTGCCAAAATTGAATACGCTCTCCAAGATCGTAAAATATTCTTAACAAAACTTATTATTCCTGATGGAATTAAATCAGAAGATTTTGAAGAAGAATTTTTGACTCTAGTCTTTGAAAATATTGCAGAACGCAATATTAGCGTAGTTCCAACGAGTCCTGAAATTGCTAAATTTATTAGACGACACCGAAAGTATAAAAAGATGCTACCAGTTGGCATAAGAATATAATATCTTAGACATAAAAAACCGAAGCATGATGCTTTGGTTTTTTTATACTATTTCTTCTTGTACAAAATTAAATCTCACCAATCCATCTTCATCAATTTTAGTTAAATCAACAGTCTGTAAAGTATTCACTAATTCTGGATTCCAAGGCGCTTTTACTTTCACGTAGTTTTCTGTAAACCCATGAATATAACCTTCTTTATTTTCGCCTTCAAAAAGCACTGTTCTGGTGCTTCCTAATTGTTGTTCATAAAATGCTCTGCGTTTTTTAGCTGAAAGACCACGTAACATTTTACTACGCTTTGCACGAACATTTTTAGGCACAACACCTTCTAAAGATGCAGCTACAGTATTATCTCTTTCTGAATACGTAAACACATGCAAATAAGAAAGGTCCAATTCATTCAAAAAATTATACGTTTCTAAAAACAAATCATCTGTTTCACCAGGAAAACCAACAATAACATCTACTCCTATACAAGCATGAGGCATTGTTTCTTTAATTTTATTAACACGATCGATGTACAATTCTGTCATATAACGACGACGCATTAGTTTAAGCAGTTCATTACTTCCACTCTGCAAAGGAATATGAAAATGTGGTACAAATGAATTACTTTGAGACACGAATTCTATCGTTTCGTTTTTCAGTAAATTAGGTTCTATTGAAGATATACGCAAACGCTCAATACCTTGAACTTTGTCTAAAGCCTTAACAAGTTCATAGAAGGTGTGCTCATGTTTTTTATTTCCAAATTCGCCTTTTCCATAGTCTCCGATATTAACACCAGTTAGTACAATTTCTTTAATGTTTTTTTCAGAAATTTCTTTTGCATTCTGAAGTACATTCTCTAAAGTATCACTTCTAGAAATCCCTCTTGCTAATGGAATTGTACAATAGGTACATTTATAATCGCATCCATCTTGAACTTTTAAAAATGCTCTAGTGCGATCACCAAAAGAATAACTCCCAACATAAAAATCGGCATCTTGAATTTCACAACTGTGAACTTCTCCCATGTCATTTTTGGTCAAATCATTAAGATAGCTTGTGATATTAAATTTTTCGGTTGCGCCTAATACCAAATCTACACCATCAACATCTGCCAATTCTTGAGGTTTTAATTGCGCATAACAACCTATTGCAGCAACGAAAGCTTCTGGATTTACTTTTTGAGCTTGTTTTACTATAGATTTAAAACGCTTGTCAGCATTTTCGGTCACAGAACATGTGTTAATCACATAGATATCTGCTTCCTCCTTAAAATCTACACGCTCAAAACCTTCCGAAGAAAAGTTTCTAGCAATTGTAGACGTTTCAGAGAAGTTTAGTTTACAACCTAACGTATAAAATGCGACTTTTTTATTCATAACTCGATTAGTATTTCCGTGAGCACAGAAATCTATTTATATTTACTCGTTCTTAAATTTAGAGAGAGCAAATTTACAATTAATGAGCAATATCCTAAAACCTCTGTATAGCAAATATTCATTTTCAATGGCAATATTGAGTGTATTTGCTCTTTTTTTGCTCTTTTCATGCGGAAATGAATCGAATTCTGATAAAAACCACCTTGTTTTTAAATATAATGAACATAAAAATATAGGATCATTAGATCCAGCATTTGCAAAAGATAATGCAGATATTTGGGCTATTAATCAATTATTTAATGGTTTGGTTCAAATGGATGAAAATCTGAATGTACAACCTTGTATTGCTAAAGATTGGACAATTTCTGAAGATGCACTCACCTATTCGTTTTCACTTCGGAATGATGTACAGTTTCATAAACATCAATTATTTGGAAACGATTCAACCAAAATAGTAACAGCAGTTGATTTTGAATATAGTTTCAACCGCTTGTTAGATAAAAAAATAGCATCTCCAGGAAGTTGGACTCTTAATAAAGTCGAAAAATTTACAGCTATTAATGACACACTATTCCAAATTCAATTAAAACAAGCATTTCCAGCATTTCTTGGACTATTAACCATGAAGTATTGCTCTGTAGTGCCTAAGGAAATTGTAGAACATAATAAAACGGATTTCAGGTCTCATCCAATAGGAACAGGTCCATTTAAATTTAAGCGTTGGGAAGAAAATTTAAAACTGGTATTTAGAAAGAATGAAACGTATTTTGAAACAGATAGCAATGGACAACAATTACCATATTTAGAAGCTGTAGCCATTACATTTTTGCCAGATAAGCAAAGTGAATTTTTACAATTTGCGCAAGGTAATATCGATTTCGTATCTGGTTTAGACGCCTCATACAAGGATGAGATATTGACTGCAAGTGGACAATTAAGACCTTCATATGAAACTGAGGTCAACATGATTCGTGGTCCATATCTCAATACAGAATATCTGGCTTTTTATATGGAAACTGAATTGCCAGAATTGCAATCTGATATGCTTCGGAAAGCTATTAACTATGGATTTGATCGTCAAAAAATGATGACGTATTTACGAAACGGCATTGGTATTCCAGCAAATGGAGGCTTTATTCCTAAAGGACTTCCTGGATATGATGAAACAATTGGTTTTAGTTTTCAGCCTGAAAAAGCAAAACAATTAGTACAGCAATTTAAAACTGAAACTGGAATTACTAATCCAGAAATAACCATAACAACTACCAGTAATTATTTAAGTTTTTGTGAATATATTCAAAGAGAATTACAAAAAATAGGGATTATAGTAAATATAGATGTTATTCCTCCTGCAACATTAAAAGACGCAAAAGCTAATGGAAAATTAGATCTATTTAGAGCAAGTTGGGTTGCTGATTATCCAGATGCCGAAAACTATTTATCATTGTATTACAGTAAGAATTTTGCACCAAATGGCCCGAATTACACGCACTTTAAAAGTGAATTATTTGACCAATGGTATGAAAAAGCATTTACAATAACAGACACCAAATCACGTGAAATATTATATACTAAAATGGATAGTTTGGTTATGGTTAAAACTCCTGTAGTTCCTTTATTTTATGATGAAGTAGTAAGATTTACTAGAAAGCAAGTTTCAGGATTAGGCATCAATCCAATAAATCTTTTAGATTTAAAGCGTGTTAGAAAAACGAACTAAAGGTTTGCTACAAACCGTTTACTGGATTGGTATTGAATTATAATGCTTATTCTCGATACAAATTTCACTCAATTTAAATCGTAAAATTCACTCGAATTAACGAATCAAAAATAATTTGTTATTCTTTTATAAAGTAATAGATATCGTCTTCACCTTTTCCTCCTTCACGATTAGATGTAAAATATCCAGATTTACCATCAGGTAAAAGTTCAAAACACATATCATCTGCTTTGCTATTTATTGGAGCTGGCATTAATTCTGGCACACCAAATTTTCCATCTGGACCAATTTCAGCTTTGTATAAATCCAATCCACCAATTCCTTTTGCACGATCAGAAGAAAAGTAAAGTGTATTATCTGAACTTAAATACGGAAACATTTCTTTTCTAGGCGAATTCAATTTTGCACCTAGGTTTTCGGGTTTGCCATATTTATTGTTTCCAAGAATTTTCACTCTAAAGATATCAGTAGGCCCTTTTGCACTTGGAATATTTGATGTAAAATACAAAAATTGTCCATCAGGACTAACCGATGGATGACCATAAGAATAACGTTGATCACAAAAATGCAATGGCTTAAAATTCATATAGCCTTTACCTTCAACAAACTCACCTCTTTCAAGTCTTAAGTTTCTTGTTTTATCATCATATTTATACACATCACCACGCTTTTTCTCATTTGTGGTTACGTACATATATTGTCCATCTTTACTGAATCCTGCCGTAGAACTATTAAATACAAATCGATCTGATGATACAAATTCTTTAGTATTAATAATGTTTCCATCGTCAGTCATTTCACCATGATAAACTGTAAAAATCTGTTGGCTATCATCATTTCTTTCAACTGAACCAAAACTATTCACTTTATATCTTGAATAATATACAATTCCATCTTTAACATGCACCACACCATATTGGCTTAGTTCGTCATTAAGCGAAATGTTTTTTAAAGTATAGGTTTCATTTTGAGAACTAACAGAAGCTGTAACTGCTAAGGTTAATATAAGTAGGAAGGTTTTCATTTTAGTTCTATTTATTCGTCTTTTTTTCGCCATTGTTTGGTCTCTTCAAAAATATACTCAAGTATTGCTTTATCAACATCTGAAAACTCTATATCTCTTCGTTTCATAACTACTTCTGCAACTTCAAACGCTTTTTTAGTGAGATAAGTCGTAAACCCAGAATTTCCGCCCCAACTAAAACTAGGCACAAAATTTCTAGGAAAACCGCTTCCAAATATATTAGCACTTACACCAACAACTGTACCAGTATTAAACATGGTATTGATTCCACATTTGCTATGATCTCCCATCATTAATCCACAAAACTGCAATCCAGTTTTAGCAAATCCTTGAGTCTCATAATTCCAAAGACGCACTTCAGCATAATTATTTTTTAAATTAGAATTATTAGTATCTGCACCAAGATTACACCATTCACCTATAACAGAATTTCCCAAAAAACCATCATGACCTTTATTAGAGTAGCCAAAAAGAACAGAATTATTCACTTCTCCTCCAACTTTACTATGTGGTCCAATAGTCGTTGGCCCATAAATTTTAGCAGCTAATTTTAGCGTTGCATGTTCACAAAGAGCGAAAGGTCCTCTAACTAAACTTCCTTCCATAATTTCGGCATCTTTTCCAATATAAATTGGACCAGAACTAGCATTTAAAGTTGCAAACTCAATTTTTGCACCTTCTTCAATGAAGATATTTTGAGCATTGATACAATTATTTGAATCTGGAATGGGTTGAGATTTACGATTCTGAGTTAATAATTCAAAATCTTCATTTATTGCTTCACCATTTTTTGAAAAAATATCCCAAGTGTGTTCAATCTTAATGAGATCTGAATTATATTCTATAGCTTCATAAGTATCAAAATTGACCTCATCTTGAGTATCTTTAGAAAAGAACGCAATTACATCTTCACCTTTAAAAATGGCTTGATTCGCTCTTAGATTTTTTACCAAGGCGACTAATTCATTATTTGGCAAATACGACGCGTTAATCATGACATTAGAATCCATTTCAACCATTGGAAATTTCTCAGAAAGGTAGTCTTCTGTGATTGTGGTTGTGGTAAAGCCTAACTGTTTTTCCCATTTTTCTCTAATGGTTAAAATACCAACTCTTATTTCTGCTACTGGTTTTGTGAATGTAAATGGTAATAAATTATTACGTGAAGGACCATCAAAAAGAATGTAGTTCATGACTGTGATAAAAATTATAGTTAAATCAAATGTAAAGCAATTGTAGGTAACAAAAAAGCCTTCGAGATAAATCCTGAAGGCTTTGAGTATATAATTAAATATCGCTTATTTCTTAAATTTAGCGTATTTGTTTTTGAACTTATCAATACGACCAGCTGTATCTACTAATTTAGATTTACCAGTGTAATATGGATGAGATGTTCTTGAAATTTCCAATTTCACTACTGGATATTCAACACCATCAACTTCTAAAGTTTCACTAGTATCTGCTGTTGACTTTGTTAAAAACACGTCATCGTTTGACATATCTTTAAATGCTACAAGTCTATAATTTTCTGGATGTATTCCTTTTTTCATCTCTTTATTCTTTAAAATCCTTACTATTTTGGAGGTGCAAATTTAAGTAATTTTTGTAAATTACCAATAAATTATTTCTTTTTTTATTTACAAAAGAATTGTAACAAATTTAATCAATAATATACTAACCAAACGTATTAACTAAATAATCAACTAAATTATGGAAACAGAAAAGATTACAACTGGAAAATTTGCAATGAATTATGGCATCATCCTAGGTGTTATAATGATTGTATTAAATGTTATAAGTTATGTCACTGGGCAAGCTATGGAAGGTGCGCAATGGCCACAAGTCGTTTATTACATTATTTTCCCAATAGTAATCATGTATGCAATAAGCAAGTATAAAAATTACAATGCAAATGTATTAACACTTGGAAACGCAATTAAATTAGGTGTAGTAATTGGAATCATAAGTGCAATCGTTTATATTCTTTACGGACTTCTTTTCAATTATGTGATAGATCCTGAATTCATGTCACAACTCATGGAAGTAACCATTGATAAAATGATTGTTGATAACCCAGATATGCCACAAGCACAGATTGATCAAACCGTGAAAATGATGGAAATGATGTTTAATCCACTTATTGGATCTGCATTTTGGATAGCAATGAGTGCTCTTTTTGGTTTAATTTGGTCATTAATTGGCGGATTAGTAATGAAAAGCAACTCATAACTAGAGCTTAAAAAAATTCAGTACTTTTGAATATTAAATATTTAAAACTACTTAATGAATATATCAGTAGTCATACCACTACTTAACGAACAAGACTCTTTAAAAGAACTTTACGATTGGATTGCAAATGTCATGCAGTCCAATCGTTTTTCGTATGAAATCATCTTTATTGATGATGGCAGCACAGACGATTCGTGGTTAACGATTATGCAACTCTCTCAAAAAGACGAGAACGTTAAAGGGATTCGTTTTCTTAAAAACTTTGGAAAATCTCAAGCCTTACATGCAGGTTTTGCAAAGACTCAAGGTGATGTTGTTATTACCATGGATGCAGATTTACAAGACAATCCGGATGAAATCCCTGAACTCTACAACATGATAGTTGTTGATAAATATGACTTAATTTCAGGATGGAAGAAAAAAAGGTACGATTCTATAATATCAAAAAATTTACCTTCAAAACTATTTAATTGGGCTGCTAGAAAAACTTCTGGTGTTAAATTAAACGACTTTAATTGTGGTTTAAAAGCTTACGATAATAAAGTGGTTAAAAACATTGAAGTTAGTGGTGAAATGCATCGCTATATTCCAGTCCTAGCAAAAAATGCTGGTTTCACAAAAATTGGTGAAAAAATTGTGCAACATCAAGCCAGAAAATATGGTGAAACTAAATTTGGAATGGATCGTTTTATAAATGGCTTTTTAGACTTACTAACCATTTGGTTTATTTCTCGATTTGGGAAAAGGCCTATGCACCTCTTCGGCGCTTTAGGTTTTTTAATGTTTGGTATTGGTTTTGCCTTTTCTTTATATTTAGGTGTCGACAAATTATTCCTAAATCCAACTGGGAGATTAATTACACAACGACCTCAATTTTATATTGCTCTATCAACGATGATTATTGGTACACAGTTTTTTGTTGCTGGATTTTTAGGAGAAATAATTTTAAGAACCAAAGAGAACAAACAACGTTACCTAATAAAGCAAGAATTAAACCTATAAAACTTGTCCTCTAAATTAATGACAAGTTTATAAATAACAGATTTTGAAACACTTACTTTTGCAACTTACTTTTTAAATTATGAAACACATTGAACCTCAACTTTTAGAACGCGTAAATACTTGGTTAACATCTACTTTTGATACCGAAACCAAAGATTACATAAAAAACTTAATGGCTAACGATACTAAAGAACTCACAGAAAGTTTTTATAAGGACTTAGAATTTGGTACTGGTGGAATGCGTGGTGTAATGGGAATTGGCACTAATCGTATCAATAAATTTACACTTGGCAAAAACACACAAGGTTTAAGTAACTATATAAAACAATCGTTTCCTAATGAAGCGCTTAAAGTTGCCATTGCTTTCGATTGCAGACATAATAGTAAAACATTAGCAAAAGTGGTTGCTGATGTGTTTTCTGCTAACGGAATAAAAGTATTCCTTTTTGAAGACTTACGTCCAACTCCAGAATTATCATTCGCACTAAAACATTTAAATTGCCATTGTGGCATTGTCTTAACTGCATCACATAATCCTCCAGAATATAATGGTTATAAAGTGTATTGGCAAGATGGCGGACAATTAGTTCCACCACAAGATGCAGAGATTATTGCTGAAATTAATCGTTTGGACTATTCTGAAATTAAATTTGAAGCTAATCATAATTTAATTCAATATATCGGAAAAGAAATCGATGATGTTTTTATTAATGAATCTATAAAAAACGGAAGTTTTAACACATCAAAAGACGCTAAAGAAAATTTAAATATCGTCTTTACTTCATTGCATGGAACCTCTATTACCGCAATACCAGAAACCTTAAAACGAGCGGGTTACACCAATGTTCATATTGTTGAAGAACAACGTGAACCTAATGGTGATTTCCCAACTGTAAAATCACCAAATCCTGAAGAACCTGAGGCACTAAAAATGGCAACAGAATTAGCTTCAAAAGTTGATGGCGATATTGTTATTGGTACAGATCCTGATTGTGATAGATTAGGTGTTGTGGTTAGAAATTTAGAAGGTGAATTAGTGATTCTTAATGGAAATCAAACCATGTTACTTATGACTAACTTTCTATTAAAACAATGGAAAAACAATAACAAAATTAATGGAAATCAATTTATAGGATCTACAATTGTATCCACTCCAATGATGTCTGTTCTTGCAGATTCATACAATGTAGAATGCAAAATCGGTTTAACTGGTTTTAAATGGATTGCTAAGATGATTAAAGACTTTCATACGATGGATTTTGTAGGTGGTGGAGAAGAAAGTTTTGGCTTTATGGTTGGTGATTTTGTTAGAGATAAGGATGCAGTAACTTCTACACTTCTAGCTTGTGAAATTGCAGCTCAAGCAAAGGCAAATGGCATTTCAGTCTACAAAGAATTAATAGAACTTTACGTAGAACATGGCTTTTATAAAGAACGTTTGATATCTATTACTAAAAAAGGAATTGAAGGTGCTCAGGAAATTAAACAAATGATGGTTGATGCACGTGAAAATCCATTACAAGAAGTCAATGGCTCAAAAGTTGTGCGAATTGAAGATTATCAATTGTCTATTGCTAAAGATTTTAATACAGGAGAAGAAACAAGTATTGATGTACCTAAATCTAATGTCTTGATTTATTATACGCAAGACGGAAGTAAAATTGCATTACGACCTAGTGGAACTGAACCTAAAATTAAATTTTATATCAGCGTTAACACAACATTAGACAATGTGTCAGAATTTAAAGCAACGGAACAAAAATTGGAAACTAGAATTGACACTATCCTTAAGGATATGAAATTAAAATAATGGATCAAAACCTAAAAAAAATAATTCCGTACGCAATACGTTATAAATCCAATATTGTATGGAACGTTATTTTTAATATTCTTTATGCACTTTTCAGTACACTTTCATTTATTACAATGTTTCCACTTTTGGAAGTTTTGTTTAAAAAAGGGGAAGATTTAGAAGCAAAAGTTACAACCAAACCTGTATATACAGATATTTGGAACATTGTAGATTATTTGAAAGATTCATTTTACTACAACATTTCTAGTTTAGAAAAACTTAACGGTCCGCAATATGCATTATTACTAGCAGTCGGACTTGTGATTATCACTTTTTTACTTAAAAATTTATTTAATTTTTTAGCGTCATATCATATCCTACATTTGCAAAATGGGGTTTTAAGAGATTTGCGGTCTAAGATGTTTGACAAAATTATAAGCCTACCCATTCCTTTCTATTCTAAGCGAAGTAAAGGAGATATTATGGCAAGAATGCTTGGTGATATTGGTGAAGTAAAACGGTCTTTCTTTCTGATTTTAGAACTTGTTGTTAGAGAACCTCTTACCATTTTGTTTGCAATTATTGCCATGCTAAAAATCAGTTTAGAACTGACACTATTTGTATTCATATTCATACCTATTTCTGGATTTATAATTTCTAGAATTGGTAAAAATTTAAAATCTAAGTCTACACGTTTACAACAAGAATCTGGTAAACTCATTTCGATTGTTGAAGAAAGTTTAACTGGATTAAAAGTTGTAAAAAGCTATAATGCTGAATCTAATTTTAAACAGCGATTTTCAAAATCTATAAATAAGATTCTTAAATTATCTAATAGTATAGGGAATAAAAACAACCTAGCGTCACCTATGAGTGAGTTTATGGGTATTGTAACTATTGCTGCCTTATTGTGGTATGGTGGAAACTTAGTTTTAGTTGAAAAAACACTTGATGGCGAATTATTCTTAGTCTATTTAATGCTAGCATATAACATTCTTACACCTGCAAAAGCAATATCTAAAGCCTCCTACTCTGTAAAAAATGGTTTAGCGGCTGCAGAACGTGTATTTGAAATTTTAGAACAAGAAGACAGCATTCCTACGAAAAAGGATGCGATGATTAAGCAAGGTTTTACAAGTGGTATTTCTATTAAAAACATTAATTTCAGATATCAAGAGGTTGACGTATTAAAACACTTTTCTATTGAAGTTCCTAAAGGAAAAACTATTGCACTAGTTGGTCAATCTGGAAGTGGAAAAAGTACGATTGCTAATCTACTAACCCGTTTTTATGATGTTAACGAAGGTCGAATTGAAATCGATGGCATCAACATTAAAGACATGGAGATTCATTCGCTTCGTGACTTAATGGGACTTGTCACTCAAGATTCTATATTATTTAATGACTCTGTAAGGAACAATATATTAATTGGAAAAGAAGATGCTTCAGATGAAGACATTATTGAAGCTTTAAAAATTGCTAATGCTTGGGAATTTGTAAAAGACTTAACAAACGGTTTAGATACAAATATTGGAGATTCTGGAGGTAATTTATCTGGAGGTCAAAAACAACGACTTAGTATCGCTAGAGCTGTTCTTAAAAATCCGCCAATCATGATCTTAGATGAGGCAACTTCGGCTTTAGATACAGAAAGTGAACGTATTGTTCAAGAAGCTCTTGAAAATATGATGAAGAACAGAACCTCAATTGTTATAGCACATAGACTATCTACCATTCAAAATGCCGACGAAATTATTGTCATGCAAAAAGGTGAAATTGCAGAACAAGGCACACACAACGAACTCATTGCTAAAAATGGTGTTTATAAAAAATTGGTAGACATGCAAAGCTTCGAATAAAATTAAACATCTTATAGAAAATTAGAAAAGGACGCAACATATGTTGCGTCCTTTTCAATTCTATTACCAGATTTGGGGACACTGGTAATATATTCATAAGTAGGTTAAGCTGAAGCAAACATATAATAAATATATGGTACAAACAAGAAAAATATGCATTTCATCGTATTTAACAAACACTTAATCGATAAAATTTAATCTAAATATTTGACTATCAGCATATAAGCTTGTAATTTAATTTTTATTAAACTTTTACTATTTTCATCAGTCTAAAGAAAAAATGAGTTTTTGAAAGAAGAACAAGAATTTATTCAAAGGTTAATCTCCAAAGAAACCAAAGAAGCTGCGTTTAATGAGTTGTTACAACTTTATAAAGAGCGATTGTATTGGCACATTCGTCATATTGTTAAGTCTCATGATGATGCTGATGATGTGCTACAGAATACTTTTATCAAAGTGCATAGAAGCATTCACAACTTTAAAGGAGATAGCAAATTGTTTTCGTGGATGTACAGAATAGCTATAAACGAATCCATTACACACATCAATAAGAACTCTAAACGGTTACAATTATCTTCTGAAGACTATCAAAATCAAACAATCAACAATTTAAAAGCTGATATTTATTTTGAAGGAGAAGACATAAAAATACAACTACAAAAGGCTATCGCGACATTGCCAAATAAGCAACAATTAGTTTTCAACATGAAGTATTTTGAAGATATAAAATATAAAGATATGGCAGATATTTTAGATACTAGCGAAGGAGCCTTAAAAGCATCCTATCACATTGCAGTAAAAAAAATAGAAGCCTTTTTAACTAAAGATTAAACGTTTAGAAAAAAAAATAGTCTTAAATTAAAAGAGAATTTCGTTTTTATACGAAATACAAACAATGGAAAACAAAAAATTACATACAATAAAATCTGCTGGTTTTAAAACGTCAGACAGTTACTTTGAATCTTTTGATGACAAACTAAAAGCGCGATTAACTGAAACCCAATTGATTAAAAATATCGATACACCTGGTTTTAAAGTTCCTGATAATTACTTTGAGAACTTAGACGAAAAAGTAGTAAATAGATTAAATGAAGACCAACCAGTTATCACTTTAAAATCGAGACGTCATTTATATTACATTGCTGGAGTTGCAGCTTCTTTGATCCTAATGTTTAATGTCTATCTTTCTTCTGAAACCATTAGTATTAATGATATTGAAACAGTTTCAATAGAAAATTATTTAGAAGAAGGTGATTTCACTAGCTCTGACTTAGCTGCGCTATTAACTGAAGACGAATTAAATAAAAACAATTTTATTGAAAACGAAATATCAGAAAGTACAATTGAAGATTATTTATTTGACACCATTGAATTTGAAGACTTAATTTTAGAATAAAACAAATGAAAAAAACAATTATAACTCTATTATTTGTAGCATTAACAATTAATGGATTTGCTCAAAAAAATGAGCGAAAAGATCGTATTAAAGCCTTAAAAATAGCACTCATCACCGAAAAATTAAATCTGACTGAAACTGAAGCTCAAAAATTTTGGCCAATTTATAATGCATTTCAAAAAGAAGCAGATATGCTTAGAATAAATGCACGCGAAAAACGTCGAAATCTAGATATAAATACCATCACAGATGATCAAGCAAAAACAGCTTTAAACGACCTTTTAGCTTTTGAAAGAGAAGAACAATTGCTTAAAACAGATTTAATAGAAAGTTTACTAACTGCAATTCCTGCAAAAAAAATCATCTTATTAAAATTTACTGAAGAACAGTTTAAAAGACAGATGCTAGATGAGTTAAAAAAACGAAGAGAAAAAAAAGGCTCTAAAAACTAAATAAAGAATATTGAAAGAAAAGCCTCATGACAAAATCATGAGGCTTTTTTTATGCACTCAATTTAAAACACATACTAGGTCCAATCATAAGTTTTTCCTAACAATTTGAATAAACTATCATTATGTGGTTTGTAAAATTCACGAAGTCTGTTTATATCTTGGGCATACTTTTCTTTTTCATTTACTTTACTCTTGTTAGACGTTTCAAAAGCAAGTTTCTCATAAGGCACATCAATATAACGCTGCACTTTTTTTAATACGTCATCAGAATGTTTTCTCAAATCATTACTTTCAATGATTAATAGTTGTTCCCTTTTAAAATATTTTAGATAGTTTTCTATTTGTTGATGATAAATACCACGTTTTACGTAAGAAATTCTATTATCATAAAAGGTTTCTGTTTTAAAATTCTCAAATTCATCTGAAATTGCATCTGAGAACGAACGTGGATCATGCAACGATCTATTTTTATTTGTTTTAAAATTGTGATGACGCATTGTCCATGCAGAAAAGGCTCTTTCAGCTGGATCTCTTAGCACAATAATAAGTTTTAGATTAGGATTGTAAGAATACAATCTAGAAGCTACTTCTGGATGAAAAATATATAACGGAGTTGCTTCAAAAACTTTTGCATTTTTTTTAATTCGATATGGCAAAGGAAAAAATGAATGGTATTGAAAAATTTTATGTTCGTTATACCACTCATCATTATCAAAATAATGAACCTCTTTAGTTAAAGAAGGCTCTATATAAGTGTGATTTCTCAATATCGAAAACAATCCTGAAGTACCACCTTTTTGAGTACCAATGATTATGAAATCTGGTTTTGAATAATACCCAAGTTTACAGAAAGTGCTTTGAATTGTATTTTTCATAAAGTCCATATTATTTGTAGACAATATATAATGCTTTTAATAAAGAATCTAATTTGTAAAGAATAAATAAGAGCAACTTTTTGAATCTTGCAATTAAAAAGAAAAGCTTCGTGACAAATCACGAAGCCATTCAAATAATTAAAGCTATCTATCAATAATACCTTTATTATCTTTTTATAAACTTTAAAGTTTCATAAAAAATCACTAGTTTCTTATAACTTTTAAAACTGTATTCTTATTTACACTAACTATATAAACACCTTTAGGGTAAGATAATAAATTTAATTCAACATGATTTTCGTTTTGAAAACCTTGTTGAAATAATAACTGACCTTGAACATTATGTATCGTAACAAACTCAATATTTGCTCTCGAATTTTCAATATTAAAAATGCCAGTTGTTGGATTAGGATAAAATTTCAAACGATCTTCAAATTCATAGTCGTTAACAGAAAGTGATTCGTTATTAAAACCAAATGTTGGTTCTTGAATTACAAAATCTCCTGTTCCGTTTGGATTTCTAGCATAACCCATATCTTCAGTTTGCTCTCCAAACGTAATATCTTCTATAATTGTTCCATCTGCATAAGATAAGATGGCGCTTTCTCCTCCTGAAGAAAACTTTAAATCTGCATGCAATCCAACTTGTTCGTCATCTTTATCACACCAAACAATTAAATATTCGTTAGGCGCAATTGTGATTCCTGAAGGAAATTGCCAAGCTAACAAATCTGTTGGGTCATCAGATAAATATAAATTATCTAAACTTACAGTTTGTGAAGAATTATTGTATAATTCAACCCAGTCATCATACTCACCATCTTGATCTACAGCAGTTGTAGCGTTAGATGCCATTAACTCATTTATAACTAAATCTCCAACTGGAATAGTTACATAAATAGCATGTATTGAGTAAAATTCATGTTCTGCTCTGGCTGGTGAAAAAGCACCAATATTGTTGTTTTCAGCATAAATGTAATATTGTGTATATTCTTCAGTGATTGATAAGTCTATACCATAAACGCCATCATTTGCACCATTATCATTATGATTTCCGTCATCATACATTAACACTTTAGTAAATGGTTCGTGTTGGTCATTTCTATAACCTAAGAAAACAGCATCTGTATTTGTGTTAACGACATCAGTTGTAATGCTTATAGTCGTTCCTATTTCTGGACTAGAATTTGAAGGTGTTACATTACTTATTGTTGGTTGCGTAACCGTAAAATCTGACAATGTTTCAAGATAGTTACCTCTTGCATTCATTAAGTTAGTTAAACCGGAAGCTGTATTCATTCCTAAACCGTAATCTGTATTTATATTACCAACAAATTGTGCATATGTATAAAACTTATTAGCATCCGCTTGAACAGAAGCATCAATAATATTTTGATAATCATTAGCCAAGGTTAAATAATTAGAGTTTGTAATTTGCTCAGTCAAAATAGTCTTATAATGTGCTAGATACATTTTTTTATACCTAGGAACTGCTAAAAGTTTTGACATTAATGGAAAATTAGTATCTGTATCATGTAATAAATGATCCATTTGCGCTTTTTGAGTTGTAGAATTTAGATTTCCTCCAGGACCAGGACCTCCTCCACTTGCTCCAGTCATACCGAAAGTTCCAAACGACATATTTAAATCCCAAACTACAGGATTAAACCGTCCGTTATCATCTTTATATAAATAATAATTTTGCTTAAACTGACCAATATAACTATCAAGGTTAACCAAAACATTATCAAAAGCTAGCATCCATATTGCTCTATCAACATCTAATACAGTTTCAATAGTTGCAATATCGTTATTAAGTATATTAGTTAATTCAATCAATTCATCCCAATCTTCTTCAGCAACAGTTGGATCTGTTTCATCATCAGATTTAATTTCATAAGCATCATCATAACTTGCGCTGTTTGTTCCTAAATATGCAAGATTAGGCAAATTATTAGATTGCGGTCCAGCTCCATCTGGAGGGCTACAACTAAAAAAGGCATTATCACTTGAGCCAAAATGGTTATTCACAAACTTTTTAGAAATTGATTCTACATTTGTGTATAATCCTATTAATGTTCCATTTACATATACATTTGCATAATTAGATTGTGGTGCGTGCATATAAGTTCTCACAATGTCATAAGCAACCGTTTCTCTAACAAAAGAAGGGTCAAAAATAACATTTGATAATTTTAAATCTGTTATACCTTGGTAATTTTGATCAATATAGGTATCAAGCTCAATATGAAACGGGTTTTTAGTTTGGTTAGAATTATAAGAACTGTTCCCTTTATATTTAACACCAACTTGATTAAACAAGGTTCCATTAATAGTTACTGAAGTTGCTTCAGTATAATTATTATCACCAGCTTTTTCAGCATCTAAAAGAGCATCCCAATTGCTTTGAGCAAAAACTATTTCTATAGTTTGAATGCTATTAATATCATATAAATCTTGTGCAGAAATGATATTTGAAATTAGTGATAACACCAAAATTGCAATTATTTTTTTCATTGAATTATTAATTTGATTTTTAATTTAGTTTTCTTTCTGCAGTGTTTTTACATCTGCAATTAATTGTTGCACAGACGTTTTATTTAGTCCGTTATAAATGCCTCTTATATGTCTGTTTTTATCAATAAGTACAAAATTTTCGGTATGTAAAAAATCATCTTCCGTTTTGTTTACTCCTAAGTCTTCTTCTGCAAAATAAGCTTGTCTACCCAAATCATAGATTTGCTTTCGATCTCCAGTTACTAAATGCCACTTACGATCTATAATTCCTTTAGTTTCTGCATAATGTTTTAATATTGAAACAGAATCGGTCTCTGGAGTTACAGAATGTGACAATAATAAAATGTCATTATTATTAATAAATTCTTCCTGCAAAACCATCATATTAGCTGTCATTTTCGGACAAATACCTGGACAAGTCGTAAAGAAAAAATCGGCTATATAAATCTTATCTTTAAAAGTTTTTTCTGTGACTTCTTCTCCTAATTGATTTATCAAATTGAAGCTTGGTATTCGGTGTATAATATCAGCAGCTTCACTAGTTGCATCTAACCAATGTGGTGTAAATGTTGCTTCTTTATAAAAAGGCAATGCTGCAACTCGACTTGTTTTATTTGAAGTTGTAGATTCTTTACAACCCATAAGGCAGAAAATCAAACTAAGACCAATTATATATTTAATATTGAACATTTTCATCTTCTAATTGGTAGCATAAACTTGCACGTTTCAATCCGAAAATTCGTCCGTTTTTTGCTTCGTAGTTATTGTAAATTTTTCCATTTTCTCGCCAAGCTTTTTGGAAACCTTCTTCTTGACCGTTTACTATAGACATTTCTTTAAACTTTGCACCAGATTTGTACCATTGCTTCTGAATTCCGTTAACAATACCATCTTTAAAATTTGCTTCCGAACGCAAATTGCCATTTTTCCACCACGATTTTGCTTTACCATGCTGAAGTCCGTTAACATAATAAGCCTCAAAACTCAAAGCTCCATTTGGAAACCATTTTTGGTAAATCCCATGACGCTTTCCGTTGATATATTTGATAGACTCTGCTTTTACCACAGCATTATAATGCTTTACAGAAGTTCCATTAAAGGGTTGATTTTGATAATACATTAATCCCAAATCGGTTTTCAGTACTAATTCATTTTTATTTACAGCGATATCATTTATTGAGTGGTTTACAACTTCAGCAAAAACCATAGGTTTCTGTTCTACCTTTTGACAAGAAGACAGAACCAACAGGCTTAAAATTAAAACTGTTTTACTGAATGTTACTCGGAGTTCCTTGATAATCACCTGGAAATAAGATATAATATTGATTTAAATATAATTCGTTTTGAATATGATAGTGATATTCTGAAGCACCATCACTATGCTGTGTTGTACTTGTATGACCACCAGATGCATCTAAATCGGTTGGATAATCATTAGTAGAGTTACATTTTCTTCCGTAGATAAAAAATCCATCAGCAATAATGCCTATCAATTTTTCATCATCATCAGACCATGCTTTAGTTTCTAAATGATAGTGATAACTCTGCGGACCAGTATGTGCAGCTGTATAATCTAAAGAACTAACCGCATTATCTAAAGGAATATTTGGTCCTTCTTCATCATTATAAATCATAGAGCCAGAAACAGCAATTCCTATGGCACCTAAACCTGTTGCAGTTGAATTTGCTGCCAATTGAGGATTTGCAGATACTGTTAATGAATAACTTCCGTTAAAATCATCAATATTCCCTGGAGCCATAAACATATAAGTCGTAACTGTTGGCTCAACAAATAATGGATGGTTTACAGCAGACGCAGGAGTCACCAAAGTATTTCCCATTGGATCAATTGCAGTACGTTCAGTTGTATTAGACCAATATGGTGAGGTATGATTCGGTAAACCATTAGTTTCAATCATAACATTAGAACCACTTAACATGATGTCGGTATTGTCTGCATCAAACTCTAAAAATGCTTGATGCAAAGCTGGAGCAGATCCATTAGTAGAAAAACTAAAATTAGCTGTACTATTCCCTCCATTTCCATCTTTAGCTACAACTGTTCCTGAGTAGCTAGTAAATGGTGTTAAACCTGTTAAATCTAAAGTAAGTAGTGATAATTCTGTTGCTATTTCAGAATCTTGTAAAGTGATCGAATAAGTAACCGTATCTCCATCAGGATCTGTAGCTTCTGTCCAATTTAAAGTTGCAGTTGTTTCTGCTATTGAATTTACACTTACTGTAATACTAGAAGGCGCTTCGTTTGTTGTTCCTCCATTTCCATTATTATTACTTGAATCATCACTACTGCAAGCATAAAACGCTATCGCTACTGAAACAAATACAATTAGAATTTTTAAATGATTTTTCATTGATTTTATATTGATCTATTATTTTTTTTAGTTTAGATGCGATATAAATGAAAAACTTGCGGTTGAAATTAAATTCTTTTTTTAGCGTCTTTAATTATTATGTATTAGTGCTTTCTTTATTAATTCTACTTTTTACAAATAGAAAAATTGGTACTAAGACAAAACACCATAAATAATTTTTATTGAAAGTTTTAGAACTGACCACCATTAAACTGTTTTTAAAGTTGACTGATGCAGTATAATCGTTATTTTTATTTAGAATCACTTTACTCGTTTTTCCGTTTAACAATAAAGAAAAAACAGTTTGATGTTGTTCATTTTCAGCAAAAGCTTTGATACTTACATTAAGTTTTTTAAAGGTTTCAGGTAAACTTGACACCATAAATTTTGCATCAGTTTGATGACTACCAAGTTTTATTCCACCTTCTAAAAGGTCGATTGTACTCCCATTAATGTCTAAGTGAAAATTGTTTTTCAAATAACTTACTGTGAGTTGTTTGAATTCTGTTTTAGATATTTTTTCAAATTTTATCTTAGGAAAATGCTTTCTTAAAGCGGCATTCAAACCATCTTGACTTAAATTTATATTGAGGATATTAATGCCATCCTTAACTTCTAAATAATACATAGCAGATAACGGATTATGCCCATGCACCGTTTGAATTGAAACGATTAGAATCAACAGAAGAAAAACGATTCTTTTCATTTTTACTGAAATGAGAAACTATTAATTGCTGCTACACCTTTTAAGCATTTTGGCACATTAGGAGCATCAGTATTACTGGCAACATAATGGTAAACTCCATTTGGATAATCTGAAGTATTAGCTGTAATTCCACCACATTCATCTAAACCTGAAGGTTCAATTTCATAGGCATATATTGGAAATCCATCTTTTGCGAAACCTATTAATTTACTATTGGAAACCTGATTTACTAATGTACAGGATACATCATTAATACCGTTAGATTCTAAAACCTGATTGATGGATTCTGCTACAAAATGCATATGATAATAACCAGCAGGATCATGATGACCACCACAAGGATCGATAGCAGGTATATTTCCTACTCCAAGCACAGGACCATTAGCAACAGAAGGAGGATCACCATTAATTGGTACTCCATCTATAGTTACACCGATCAACTCTACAGTTTCTATATTGTTGTTACTTGAGGCTAAAATTGGCTCTACAGGAATTAAAAAAGTTAATTGCAAGTTATTATTTGGTACAGCTTGTAAACAAAAAGAATAGCCACCTGGATCTGGAGGATTAGTAAAATCGTCAATATTTATATTTCCATTATTATCTACAATGTCAAAACCATCAGCTTCCATAGCAGTAAACAGACTCTCTTTGATGACTTGAAACCCTGGATTTGTAGCTCCATCATAAAAACCTAAGCCACCAATTTCATTAATTGTTGTAGGACAAAATGGGCCATTGTCTACTGGGTTACTTGAAAACTCCAATTGATAGCATTCTCCTTCAGAACCATCTTCAAGAGTGCATGGCACTTTTTGATAGGAGATTAAAGATGCTGCATTAAAATATGATTCTTTAATTAAATCCTCATTTGGATCATCATCATTATTATCTTTAGTATCACTATCACTACTACAAGCAGTTAGTGTTAACATAAATAAAAACATTACGAAACCAAATGTTTTCAGATTTTTAAAGGTTGTTATATTTATTTTCATGCTGTTTTTTTAATTACTATTTTCTTGATTTCATTTTAAAAAGTGCTACTAAAGTAAGAATAACAAATAAAATACTTATCAATTTCATAGAAAAAGCTTCGCAATTACTCACGAAGCTTTTAACAAAACTAACCAATCAAATCAATATTCTATTTTATCTTTTTTCTTTACGCTCTCTCTTTTTCGGCTTAGGAGCATTTTCAAATTCCTTTTCTGTAATAAAACCATCTTCGTCAGTATCCACTTTTGTAAATACTTCTTTTAAAGGTCCTTTTACTTCGTCTTTTGAAAGCTTACCATCTTCATTTGCATCTAAATCTTTTAATAGTTGTTTGAATGTTGGTGGATTTTTTCGATCTTGACCATTTCCTGGTTGTCCAAAAGAACTATTTGACACCAATACTGTCATTCCAAGAGCTAGAACTGACATTCTTAATTTGCAATTTTTCATCGTTACTATTTTTTGTTACATAAAGTTTAGATGGCATTGATTTGAAAAACTTGTGCTAGCCATTGTTAAAAAAAGCATAAAAAAAAGACTCTAATATTTAGAATCTTTTTAAAAGTTAATGCTTTGGTGGTGGAGGTGGCATATCACCTTCCCTTCCCCTATTTGAAGGAGGACCTTGACCGTTTTTTCCTTTTCCATGAAGTGCATGTCTCAATATCTGTTCAAACTGATTTTTCTGACTTTCATTACAAATATTTTGTATATCTCTAAAATGATTAAATGTTTCTAGGTCTTTTAATTTAGCTAACTTTCCTATTTGATTAGTAATTGAATCTATTTGAAAAGTATTTATAGTTTCATTTGAAATTCGGTCAAACAAATCATCTTTTAGTTTTCTTTCTTCATCTAAAACCACTTCAATTCTTTTAAAATGTGCTGCTTTTAACGCTTCGAACTTCTGCTTTTGAATTTCATCAAAATTTAATTCTCTAGCAATAAAACCGTCCTGTTTTCCGCTTGGTCTTTTAAAATTTGGTTTTCCTAAATAATTAAATAAGAAAAAACCGTTAACTACCACTAGAAAAACTAATAAGATGTATAAGAGCTTATTTTTCTTCATAATCATAATTCTTTAATTAAAAATAGATTGATAATCAGTACTAGTTAAACTATAAGTTTGTGCAAACTCGTCAATTTCTTCACTAGAAGTATTAGAATCTAATTGTGTCATTGCGAATACATTTAAAACCACAAAAACCATCAAAGTTACTAGTTGTAACTGTGGAGAAAACCATGACCAAACTTTTGCTTGACTTTTATCTTTTTCAGTAAACAAACGTTGCATTGCCTTATCCTTAAAAAATGGAGACACTTTTACATCATTAACTGCATCAACACTATTTAAAACGTCGTCAATTTTATCTTGTATGTTATTATATATTTTCATACTCATATTTTTAGATGTTATTTCTTTAAAAAACTTGCGTTATTGATCATTTTTATAAAAATGTTCTAATGTGCATTGTAAATTTTTCTTAGCACGAAACATTAAAGATTCTACGGATGACATACTCTTCTCTGTGATTTCACATACTTCCTGATAACTTTTTCCATCAACTTTATGTAATGTAAACACCAATCGTTGCGCTTCAGGTAAGCCATTAATTGCAAGAAAAAGTGTTTCACTCTTCTCTTTATTTTCTAAAATAATTCCTGGATGATTCATTTCTGTGAAATAATTGGTTTTATCAATTTCAAAACCATCACCAGTTAAAGATTGTAAAAACGCAAAACGTTTTTTGGTGTTACGTTTTCTTATGAACTCTAAACATTTATTAGTTGTAATTTTATAAATCCAAGTTGAGAGTTTAGATTGTCCTTTAAATTTAGAGATTGAATTAAATACTTCTACAAAAACATCTTGAGCAATATCCTCTGCATCTTCTTTATTTGGCACAAAAGACAAACACGTCGCAAATACTTTGTGCTGAAAATCATCAAGTAACTTGCTATAAGAAGCTCTACTCTTACTTTTTAATTCTTCTATAAATTCGTTGTCTGTCAAAAAATAGCTAAATTTTACTTTGTTAAATTTAGATGCGTTTTAAAATAAAAACTTGTGTTTCTAAGTATTTATTTTCAAATGATAACACTTTCCCATAAACACTTCAATATACCAACTTTTAATGTACCTTTGCATGCTTAATTTTTTATAATGCGATTACACAGAAATTTATGCTTTGCAGTTATTGATGGATTAACTTTAATCTTCAATGAAGGAAAATATGCAGACAAAGTCATTCAACAACTTCTTAAACGTGATAAACGTTGGGGAAGTCGTGATCGTGGATTTGTTGCAGAAACGGTCTATGACATTGTTAGATGGAAACGTTTATATGCTGAAATTGCTGAAGTAAAAACACCTTTTGACAGAGATAATCTTTGGCGAATTTTTGCTGTTTGGGCAACATTAAGAGGCATAAAATTACCAGATTGGAAATATTTTGAAGCAACACCAACTCGTAAAATCAAAGGTCGTTTTGACGAATTATCACAAACAAGAAAATATAAAGAATCTATTACAGATTGGATGGATGAACTTGGTGTTAAAGAACTAGGTGAAACTGTTTGGTCTAAAGAAATTTCAGCTTTAAATGTTCAGGCTGATGTGATTTTAAGAGTGAATACCTTAAATACAACTAAAGAAAAATTACAATCTGAACTCTTTGACTTAGGATTAGAGACTGAATTTATAAAAGGCCATCCAAATGCATTACGTTTAAAAGAACGTGCAAATGTATTTCAAACGGAAGCCTTTAAAAATGGTCACTTTGAAGTTCAAGATGCATCTTCACAATTGGTTGCAGAATTTTTAGATGTGAAACCTGGAATGCGAGTTGTAGATGCATGTGCAGGAGCTGGAGGAAAAGCATTACACTTAGCTGCTTTAATGGAAAACAAAGGTCAGGTGATTGCATTAGATATCTATGGTAATAAACTCAATGAATTAAAACGAAGAGCTAAACGCAATAAGGCCTTTAATATTGAAACAAGAGCTATTGAATCGACTAAAGTTATCAAGAAACTTTATGATAAAGCAGATCGTGTTTTAATTGATGCGCCTTGTTCTGGATTAGGTGTTTTAAAACGAAATCCAGATGCTAAATGGAAACTTCAACCTGAGTTTATTGAAGACATCAAAAAAACGCAACAAGAGATTTTACAACAATATTCTCGCATTGTGAAAGCTGGTGGTAAACTAGTGTATGCGACGTGTTCAGTTTTACCTTCAGAAAATAGAAAACAAGTTGACATTTTTTTAACATCTAAATTAGGAAAAGAGTTTACCTTTATAAAAGAAAATAACATTTTTGCTCACAAATCTGGATTTGACGGATTTTACATGGCATTGCTAGAAAAGAAAAAATAAAATACAATGAAGCATTTTTACACTTTATTAATTACACTTATAACTTTAACTGCTTCGGCACAAATTCCGGCTAATTACTATGATCATGCCACTGGTACAGGTTATACTTTAAAAACACAACTTAAAAGAATTATCAATAACACTGATGATCCTGAGATAAGCAATACGATTGAAGAAGAACATAATCCGCAAAGTTATAATTCTTTAGATGGTTTTAATTCTACTTACGAAAGAGATTATTATTATGAAGCTGCTGGAAGCAATACCATTTTAGATATGTATTCAGAAAATCCTTCTGGTGCAGATCCTTATACATTTTCGCCAGGATCTGACGAATGTGGAAACTATAGTGGTGAAGGTGATTGTTACAACAAAGAACATGTGATTCCACAATCCGTTTTCGGTTCGCAAAGTCCAATGTATAGTGATGCGCATCATTTAATTCCTACTGATGGTCGTGTTAACGGGTTTAGGGATAGTTATCCTTTTGGCCGTGTAAATGACAGTCAATTAGTATCGCAATCTGGAATTGATAATCCTACAGATAACGGATCAAAACTTGGAAACAATTTAAATAGTGGTTACTCAGCTGGTTACTCAGGCCGAGTTTTTGAGCCTATCGATGAGTTTAAAGGTGATATTGCTCGTATTTATTTTTACTTCGTTACACGTTATGAAGATCAAGTATCATCTTGGTCATCATATCCAATGTTTGATGGAAGTTCTGATAAAGCATTAGCTGATCCGTTCTTAAATATTTTAGTGACTTGGCATCAAAATGACCCTGTTTCTGCAAAAGAAATCGACAGAAACAATAATATTTATTATAGCCATCAAAACAATAGAAACCCATTTGTAGATCATCCAGAATATGTAGCTTTAATTTGGGACACAACTCCTGATACTGAAGCACCTTCTGATCCAACAAACTTAGTGGCTTCAAACCCAACAGATAATAGTATCGATTTAACTTGGACTGCTTCAACCGATAATATTGCAGTGGCTTCTTATGATGTGTATGTTGATGGAACGAATACGTTTAATACAACTGAAACGACTTTCACTGCTACAGGATTGACTGCAGATACTAATTATTGTTTTACTGTTAAAGCTAAAGACAACTCAGGTAACGAATCTAGTTTTAGTAATCAAGATTGTGAAACAACAACAGACAATGGAAGCTCTGGTGGTGATATCGATATTTTCTTTTCTGAATACATTGAAGGGTCTGGTCAAAATAAAGTATTAGAAATTGCTAATTTCACTGGAGCAGATGTTAATTTATCCGTTTACACAATTAAACTTAGTGCAAATGGTGCTGCAGGTTGGACATCAGGATTTACATTTCCAAATGGTGCAACCATAACAAACCAAGATGTATATGTTGTTGCAAATGGTGGTGCATCGGTTTGTTCGGGTGAATACGATTATCTAAATAATGACATGACGTCGTTTAATGGAAATGACGCTATTGGATTATTTAAAAATGATGTCCTTTTAGATATCATTGGCGAATTAGGAAATGCTGCTGTATATGGAGAAGACATAACCCTAATTAGAAAGTCAACTGTTGATAGACCAACAACAACATTCGATATTATAAATGAATGGGACGAGTCTGATAACTGTGATGATTTAGGTGATCACACTCAAACCTTAAGTATTGATGATGTTGCATTAAATCAATTTAAAGTATACCCAAATCCAGTAAAAAACGTATTAAACATTGAACTTCAATCAGCTAAGAAAACTCAAGTGGAGATCTATAATGTTTTAGGAAAACGTGTTATTTCTAAAACGATTAATACTTCGGCAACAATACAAACTGAACATTTATCTAACGGTGTTTACATATTACGCTTAACACAAGGCAATTCAACAATCAGTAAAAAGTTGATTAAGAATTAAGTACAAAATATTTGTTTACAAAAGACCAATATAATTGATTTTATATTGGTCTTTTTTCGTTAATAACAACGTGAATAACTCTAAATATTCGAATGAATAATATGTGTTAAATACATTGAAAAAAAGTAAATTTGTTTTTTACAAAACACAACACAAACTAAGACATAATGATTCATTTCTTCGGAAACCAAAACAGTAAAGTATTTGCTGTTCAAGTCACAAAAGAATTATCAACCGAAGCCATTTCAAAATTGGTATGGCTTTTTGGCAACCAACCCAAAATAGAACAAGCATCTCTCGATGCTTTTTTTGTTGGACCAAGAGCTGCGATGATAACGCCTTGGAGTACAAATGCTGTTGAAATCACCCAAAACATGGGAATTCAAGACATCCTAAGAATTGAAGAATTTAAAGCTACACCTGAAGATTTCAAGGATTATGATCCAATGATTTCTGAAAAATTCAAAAGTTTACATCAAAGTACATTTACGGTTGAAGTCAAACCTGAGCCCATACTGAATATTGAAGATATTTCAGCATACAACCAACAGGAAGGTTTAGCTCTAAATAATGAAGAAATAGACTACTTAGAAGGTGTTTCTAAAAAAATTGGTCGTCCGTTAACCGATTCGGAAGTTTTTGGTTTTTCACAAGTCAACTCAGAACATTGTCGTCATAAAATTTTCAACGGAACTTTTATAATCGACGGAGAAGAACAACCAATTTCTCTATTCAAAATGATTAAAGAAACATCGAAGCAACATCCTAACGATATTGTTTCAGCTTATAAAGATAATGTCGCTTTTATCAAAGGTCCGAATGTGGAACAATTTGCACCTAAACGTGCTGATATTCCAGACTATTATACTACAAAATATTTTGAATCTGTTATCTCTCTAAAAGCCGAAACACATAATTTCCCAACAACTGTTGAGCCTTTCAATGGAGCAGCTACAGGTTCTGGAGGAGAAATTCGCGATAGATTAGCTGGAGGAAAAGGATCGTTGCCATTAGCTGGAACTGCGGTTTATATGACCTCGTATTCTCGCTTAGAAGACAACAGACCTTGGGAACAAAAATTTGAAGCTAGAGATTGGTTGTACCAAACTCCGATGGATATTTTAATAAAAGCATCAAATGGCGCTTCAGACTTTGGCAACAAATTCGGACAACCTTTAATTTGTGGTTCAGTGTTAACTTTTGAACACGAAGAAAATTCATCTTCGAGCACTTCAAAAGCTAGAAAATTAGGCTATGACAAAGTCATCATGCAAGCTGGAGGCATTGGTTATGGAAAAGCAGAACAAGCTCTAAAAGACACTCCAAAAAAAGGCGATAAAATCGTTATTCTTGGTGGAGAAAATTACAGAATTGGAATGGGAGGAGCAGCAGTTTCTTCGGCAGATACAGGAGAATTCGCTTCTGGAATTGAACTAAACGCTGTGCAACGTTCTAATCCAGAAATGCAAAAACGTGCTGCAAATGCGGTTCGAGGTATGGTAGAAAGTGAAGAAAACTTTATTGTTTCTATTCATGATCATGGTGCTGGTGGACATTTAAATTGTTTATCAGAATTAGTAGAAGATACAGGCGGAAACATCGATTTAGATAAACTACCTGTTGGAGATCCAACATTGTCTGCAAAAGAAATTATTGGTAATGAATCTCAAGAACGAATGGGATTAGTCATTGCTAAAAAACATATAGATACGTTACAAAAAATAGCTGAACGTGAACGTTCTCCAATGTACACCGTTGGTGATGTTACAGGAAATGATAGATTTACTTTTGAGTCAAAAACCAAAGGTGATAAACCTATGGATTTAGCTTTAGAAGATATGTTTGGCTCTTCACCTAAAACTATTCTAACAGATACAACTGTTGAAAGAAATTATAAAAATTCACGCTATAAAACGAAGAATTTAAACATCTATTTAGAGCAAGTGTTACAGCTTGAAGCTGTTGCTTGTAAAGATTGGTTAACAAATAAAGTTGATCGTTGTGTTGGTGGCAAAGTTGCAAAACAACAATGTGTTGGGTCTTTGCAAATTCCGTTAAATAATGTTGGCGTAATGGCTTTAGATTATAATGGAAAAGAAGGCATTGCAACCTCAATTGGCCACTCTCCTATTTCAGGTTTAATTCATCCAGAAGCTGGAAGTAGAAATTCAATTACTGAAGCCTTAACCAATATTATTTGGGCACCTTTAAAAGATAATTTACAATCCGTTTCATTATCTGCCAATTGGATGTGGCCTTGTAAAAATGAAGGTGAAGATGCTCGTTTATACAAAGCTGTTAAAGCAATTTCAGAATTTTCTATCGATTTAGGAATCAATGTTCCTACAGGAAAAGATTCGTTATCTATGAAGCAAAAATATCCTGATGGCGAAGTTATTTCTCCAGGAACAGTAATTATTTCTGCTGCTGCAAATTGTAATGAAATTTCTAAAGTTATCGAACCTGTTTTACAAGTTGATGGTGGAAATATCTACTACATCAACATGTCACAAGACGATTTTAAATTAGGAGGAAGTTCGTTTCATCAAGTATTAAATACCATTGGAAATGAAGCGCCAGATGTAAAAGATTCTGCGTTTGTAAAAAACACGTTCAACACTATTCAAGGTTTAATAAAAGCTGATAAAATTGTTGCAGGTCATGATGTGGCTTCAGGTGGATTGATTACCACTTTATTAGAATTGTGTTTTGCTGATGTAAATTTAGGTGCAGATTTCGATATCTCTTCTTTAAACGAAGAGGATTCTATAAAAGTATTGTTTGCTGAAAACTCTGGACTTGTATTTCAAGCTGATGCTTCAATAGAAGCTATTTTATCAGAACAAAACATTGAGTTTTTCAATATTGGTTCTGCAAATACTTCAGGACAAGTAACGATTAAAAACAATGAAGATTCTTTCGCTTTTGATGTTTCTAAATTAAGAGATGTTTGGTACAAAACGTCCTTCCTACTCGATCAAAAGCAAACAGCAAATGATTTAGCTGAAGAACGCTATAATAATTATAAAAATCAACCTTTAAGGTATACGTTTCCTAATCATTTCACAGGGAAACTAAATGATATGTTGTCAGGTCGAGCGCAGTCGAGACCTCTTGACAACCTCTCGACTGCGCTCGATGAGACAAGACGCCCTAAAGCTGCAATCCTTAGAGAAAAAGGAAGTAACTCTGAACGTGAAATGGCAAATGCAATGTATTTAGCTGGATTTGATGTTAAAGATGTTCATATGACAGATTTAATTTCTGGTCGTGAAACTCTTGAAGATATTCAGTTTTTAGGTGCAGTAGGTGGCTTTTCAAATTCTGATGTTTTAGGTTCTGCAAAAGGTTGGGCTGGAGCAATCAAGTACAACGAAAATGCAAACAAAACCATCAAAAATTTCTTTAAAAGAGAAGACACATTATCTGTTGGAATATGTAATGGTTGTCAGCTATGGATGGAATTAGATCTTATCAACCCAGAACATGAAGCCCATGGGAAAATGATTCATAATGAATCGAAGAAACATGAAAGTAGTTTTACATCTGTTACGATTCAAAAGAATAATTCTGTAATGCTTTCTTCTCTTGCTGGAAGTACTTTAGGTGTTTGGATTTCTCATGGAGAAGGGAAATTTAATTTACCTCAAAGTGAAGATCAATATGATATCGTTGCAAAATATGGCTATGAAACTTATCCTGCAAATCCTAATGGATCAGATTTCAACACAGCAATGCTCTGCGATAAAACTGGTCGTCATTTAGTAACTATGCCACATATTGAACGGTCTACCTTTCAATGGAATTGGGCCAATTATCCAACAGATAGAACAGATGAAGTATCGCCTTGGTTAGAAGCTTTTATTAATGCGAAAAAATGGATAGAAAACAACTAATCAACGTAATAATTTTTCCAGAAACTCTTGTTTATTCCGTCTAGAAACAGGTAATTTTTTTCCATTCTCTAAAACCACATAACCTCCATCATTTTTGTTGAATTTTGAAATATAATCAAGATTCACTAAATGCGATTGATGAATTCTAAAAAACCCAAAGTCACTCAACATCGTATCGTATTCTTTAATCGTTTTTGAGACGATGATTCGCTTTTCATTAGCTAAATAAATTGATGTATAATTATCATCTGCTTCACAATGTATAATCTGATTTAATTTTACTAGCTCAATGCCTTCAGACGTTGGAAATGCAATCTTTTTAATACTGCTTTGATTTCCTAACAAGACTTCTAATTTGTTATGAATTCCTTTTAGTCCTATTTCTTTTTGATATTTATCGATAGCATCAATAAGCTCTTGCGGATTTATTGGTTTTAACAGATATGCAATAGCACTAATTTTGAACGCTTTAATTGCATAAGCACTATAAGCTGTAACAAAAATGACACTAAACTGAATGTCATCAAAAGACTCTAATAGCTTAAAACCTGTGCCATCAGTCATTTCAATATCTAAAAACACCAATTCTGGATTCTCTTTTTTTATAAGCTCTATTCCACTTGACACACCATCAGCCTCACCAAGAACCTCAACATTTTTACAGTATTTCTGTAAAAAATTACTGAGTGTTTTGCGGCTCTTTTTTTCATTGTCTATGATAACGCTTTTAATCATAATAAGTCTTGCGTATAAGGCATTTCAATATTAATTTTTGTACCTGATGCGATATTGTTTTCATACAAATCTTCAATTGTTATTTGGTAAGTTTCATTAGTGATTTCTGAATAATTAGCTAATCGCTCTTTAATTAATTTCAATGCTAACGACACATGTTCTCTATTTGGAGATGTATCTTTTTTAGATGCTGCTTCGCGTCCAATACCATTGTCGATAATATTACAAATTAATACACCATAAGTCATATTGTTTTGAATGGCTTTCTTCATTTTAATATCTACCTTAATTAAACCTTCAGACTTTTTGGGTTCTAATCCATGTAAGATAGCATTTTCAATAAAGGGCTGCAAAATCATTGGAGGAATCATAGCTATTGATTCGTCGATATCATTAGTATTGAACTTATAATCAAAGCTGTTTTCAAATCGTAATTGTTCAAGATTAACATATGCTTCTAAAGCATTAAAATCATCTTTCAAAATGATAAATTCTTCTTGTGAATGCTCTAATATTTGTCGCATTAAATGTGAAAATCGGGATAAATATATTTCTGAATCCATAGTTTTATTCTCAGACACATAACTCTGAATTGAGTTCAAAGCATTAAAAATAAAATGTGGATTCATTTGTGAACGCAATAAACGTTGCTCAAGTTCGAAACGCTTGCTTTTAATCCTATTGTACTGATTTAATTTCTTGTATTTATTTGATCGCCAAACAAAATATAATAAGATGATTAATAGTCCCGAAAACACAGAAAAGAAAATCCGAATATTTCGTTGTTTAGCAATTTCTAAATCTTGTTGCTCTAACTTTAAATTTTGGATTTCAATTTCTTTGTTTTTTTGAGACACATCAAAAGTAGTCATCAGTTCTAGAGTTTTCGCTCTAGAACTTTCACTAAAAATAGAATCATTAAGTGTAATTAATTCATCATAATACATAATGGCTTCATTATTTTTCCCACTTTTTTTCAAAGCAGAAATGAGTTCAGAAATAGCATTATAATATGCTTCTTTTTTTCCTACTTTTCTAAAATTTTCAACAGCTTTTCTATAATGTAAAATGGCCTTATTTGAATCATTATTTAGCAAAGCTATTTTTCCTAAACTATAATTTGATTGCGCAATACCTTCATTATCTTGAAATTGGATTGCCAGAGCTTCAGTTTTTTCATATTGAATTTTAGCTTGATCATAATTTTTGTAATAATTATAATTAATGTTACCCAATTGCAAAGTAGCAACACGTAATAATCTATTCAAACTATGTTCTTCACAGATCGTTTTTGCTTCTTCCAAATATTGAATGGCTTCTTCGTACTTTTCTAAACGCTGATAACAAATTCCTGTATTTAGTGTTGATGAAGCATAACCTGGAATAAAATTAAGTGCTTTAAAAATTTCTTTCGCTTTTTGATTATATAGAATAGCCTGTTCATAATCTTTTAAATCGATATAAATATTTCCGAAAGTACCATATGTTGTCCCTTGCAACCTTAGGTTTCTTTGTTTTTCAAAAATGAGTAAAGCCTTATTATAATTTTCAATGGCATCATCATGACGTTCTTTTATAAGGAATGCATTTCCAATATTTCCATAAGCTGAGGCGATAAAAGCCGAATCTCCAATTTTAAGTGCTATTTCTAAACTTTTATTTTGATAATATAAGATAGAATCGGCTTGAGCTGTTTCATTAAACCTTAAGCCTATATAACTTAATAATTTGCATTCTTCCAGTTCATTTTTAATTTCTTTGGCAAGCGTTAGAGCTACTCTATAAAGACTATCCGATTTTTTTGGTTCCTTGTAATAATAGTAATCTCCTAAAACTCCAAGAGCATTCAAGCGATTAGTGTCGTTACTTGAAACTGCCTTAATATTAAGACTATCTATATTTTGAGCTTCAATAAATTGAAAACTCAAAAACACGAACATAACAAATAAGCTGTAAAAGGAAAGCTTCATAACTTTAAAAATAGGAAAATTAATCTTGGTTCTCTAGGTTTTCAATGCGCTTGAGCAAACTGTTTAATAATAGCATAGATTCTGATTCTGACTTTTGAAGTGTTTCAATTTGTTGCTGTTGCGCATCAATAATTTGTTGCTGTTCTTGAATTGCCTTTATTGCAACAACACCAAAGCCAGCATAATTTAATGCTAAATAACCATCTTCAGCTTGTCCAACCAGTTCAGGGAATAAGGGTTCTACATCTTGAGCCATAAACCCAAGTATTTTTTTTCCAGAATCTTCTTGATCTTTATATAAGTAGCGATAAGCTTTTAAATTGTTTACTCTATCAAGTACAAATTCAACCTCAGTAATACTTTTCTTTAATCGTCTATCTGAAGTATCCATATACAGTCCACTTGTAGTCGCTATATAAGCACGTCGCACTCCATTTTCAGCAAAAGAGAAATTCGCGCCTGAATGGTATAGCTTCCAATTATTGGTTGTCACGCTACTTTCAAATCCTATTCCGCCTACGCCTCCTTCAGTATTTGATGACTGTTTTAAATGAATGTCAAAATTTGGAGTCGCTTCCATAATACCAATCCGATTATTGCCTGCATCGACTATAAACATACTAGTTTCATCATCACTTTCTATTCTAAAATCCCTATCTAAACCTTGTTCGTTAAAAATAAATCCTGTGTTGGCATCGAGATCTACAGAAGCAACTCCATTTTCATATATTCTAAAACGTCCATTATTTCCTTCATCAACCAAACTTGCTATGGTTGTTCCTGTTGTGCTACCATCATTCCACCATGTATCATCGCCAAAATAGGTCAACCCAGAACTACTCACTTCAAAATGATTTATTCCATTGTCTTGAACGATAAAATCACCACTTGAGTTTAAATCAAAAGTGAGATTATTTGTACCTTGTGTGATTGTTGTTGCTTGAGTTAAAGTTCCACCTAACACAACGCTGTTGGTATATGCTGTTAATCCATTAATTGCAACGACATCTAAAGTTGGCGCACCACTTAAGGCAGAACCTGTTAGACCATCTCCAGCTGTTATACCAGTTATATCACCTGACGAAACTAATGAAGATAAGTCAACACTAGCTGAATTACCATTTTCTATATAAATTTCTAAATTATATCCACTAAGGATAGCTCCATTTAAGTTTTGATCATCAGACCCTAAACTTGAAGCATCAACCCAATCTATATTTCCAGCTCCATCAGTTTGCAATAACTGATCTAGATTACCATCAGATGTAGGCATGGCATATCTATTTAACAGGGAATCACCTAACTGAAGTTCACCATTAATTCGTAAAATATTATTATCAAATTCACCATATATTAAAGCATTATCAGCATCAGCATTTGAATTCTCTATATAAAGTTTGTCATCTCCAGAAGACATTTGACCAGCAGTATAACCTATAAATATGTTTCCATCTCCGTAAGGAGCAGTACTTCCTGAAGACGTGCCTAAAAAGACATTTCTACTTCCGTAAAAATTACTAAAACCTGCAGCTACTCCCAGAGCAGTATTACTATCTCCTACTCTATTGTTATAAAGAGACCAAAAGCCAAATGCAGCATTATCAGATCCAGATAAATTATTATACATCGATGTATGACCTATAGCCGTATTCGTGTTACCATTACTATTTGACATTAAGGACTCAAATCCTACACCTATATTACCATTGTTCGAACTATCATCATTTAACCCAGCATTAACACCTAAAAAAATAGATGAACCATTATTAGTTCCATCATTATCCGATTTACCATCTACCAAATTATTTATATTATGGATAGGAATATTTAAAAGATCATTGTAATCTTCGCTAAAACTGTTTACCCAACTTATACTTCCCGAACCATCAGTTTGCATAATTTGGCTTGCTGATCCATCTACTGTTGGAAATGCATAACCAGTTCCTATTGGATTTCCTATTTGAAATTCAGAATTTGTTCTTAATATATTGTTGTCAAACTCACCGTAAATTAATGCGTTATCGGAGTTGGCACCAGAATTTTCTATGTACAATTTATTAGATCCAGTCTCAGGAGTACCAGAATTATGGCCTAGATATATATTATGACTTCCTGTACTATTACCAGATCCAGTACGACTTCCAATACCTATATTATAAGAGCCAGTTGTATTAGTGAATAAAGATTCATGACCTAATCCAATATTTTGATTTCCAGTACTATTAAAAAAAAGCGAAAAACTTCCAGAAGCCGTGTTAAAATCCCCATCCAAATTGTAGTAAAGTGCACGAAAACCATTGACAGCATTATCATGACCTAGTGTATTTGAGAACATTGAGAGGCTTCCGTTTGCTGTGTTGTTATTTCCTTGCGTATTTCTTAAAAGTGATTGGTATCCACTGGCTGTGTTAAAATCCCCCGAAGTGTTTCCTGACATTGACGCGCTACCATTTGCCGTATTAAACCGTCCTGAAGTATTTGAATATAAAGAACGATCTCCAGTAGCTGCGTTGTCAGACCCGTTAATATTTAAATACATTGCTCTTACTCCAAATGCCGTATTATTGCCTCCAAAAGTATTAGAATAAAGAGACTGTAATCCACTTGCTGTATTATCATGACCAGTTAAATTTGAATACATAGATTCATAGCCATTTACTGAATTATTGTAACCATTAGTGTTATTAAATAGCGATTGATTTCCATTAGCAGTATTGTTGTTCCCTCCAATGTTAGAAAAAAGTGATCTGTAACCATTTGCAACATTCCAATTACCTACTGTATTGTTAGTAAGCGCATGAAACCCATTTGCTGCATTACCAGAACCTGTAGTATTACTATAAAGTGATTGGTAGCCAATTGTAGAGTTATTATAACCTGATATATTAGTTATCATTGCTTCAAATCCAATTCCCACATTTTTATTATCAGAACTATCATCATTTAAACCAGAATTTATTCCTAAATAAATTGAAGAACCATTTTGAGTACCATCACTATCAGATTTCCCATCAATAAGATCATCTATTTTCTCTATGTTTGAACCACTGGTTATTAGTTTTTCCCAAATAGTTCCATTAAAATAATAATAACCTATTCCATTGCCTCCAGTTACAGCTGCATTAATATTATAAATTAGTAAACTTGTTGCAGCTGTATTCGTACCATCTAGCATAGTTGTTGCAATATTAGGCAAATTCACCCTTGGAATAAGTAGACCTTTATCTGTAGTTACAATATCTAAAACTGAAGATGCATCTGGTGAAGTCGTACCAATTCCAACCTGAGAAAAAGAATTTGAAATTGATATAAAACAAATAAATACTATTAGATACTGCAGAGGTTTCATAATCGATATTTTTTATGATTTACCTTAAAATTAACTTCTAATTAAAGATCAGAAAACAGCCTATTAGTATATGGTAGGTTTAGAGAAGAATTTGGTAGATTTTGCGGAATTGCGAAATATATTGCCTACAAAAAACATTGGTTTTAAATAAAATATGTTATTTTACCTACATAATATTATATAAATGACCCTCAACTATTTTGATCATAGTCCAGTTTCAAATATCATTGAGGAATACTATGAACTAAAATTTAGTAAAAATAGTACTCCCTTTGAATCTATTGTACTACCAATAGGAAACACTCACATCACTTCAGTGTTATATGGTCAACAAAAAGCAATCATTAACAAGACAGAGACACCTTTAAAGGACATTATTATTAGTGGGCAATTCTTCAGGTCTTATCAATTTTCAGCAACAAAAGCAACACATTCTTTAGGGATTAGTTTCCATCCTACAGCTCTATTCAAAATTTTAAATACAGATATTTCACAACTCTATAATAAACATGTTCAATTATCGCAATACAATAAAGATTTATACCTCCTATTAAAGCCTATTTTTGGAAGCCCTCAACCTTCAGAAACAATTGTCAAAAACCTTAACGAACTATTTCAAAATATAAACTTAAACGTTAATAAAAAAACCAATGAAATTGACCAAGCAATTGATATAATAAAGAGCAAAGAAGGTCTTTTAAATATTCAAGAAATACTCGATCAAATAAAAATTTCTCAAAAAACATTAGAAAATCATTTTAAAACAATTGTTGGTTTAACACCAGGAAAATATACACGACTATATAGGTTTTTAAAACTTATGCGCAAATATGAAAGCGAAGAAATTGATTTAAATGATTTGATTCATATGTATGACTATTATGATAGATCTCATTTTACAAAAGATTTTAAATTATTTATGCACCAATCACCTAAAGCATATTTTAATACTAATAACCCATTACTAAACGAATACCTAAATAAGTAATTATTACGTTTTTTTACAACATAACTTCAATATTTGTAAGTAATTTCATAGCTTGTTTGTCTGCTATTATTTGAATCAATTTAATTATAGGGTTATATTTAAGTTTTTTAGTTAGTATTAATTTTAGAAAGACGAATATATAATTAGGAGCTATTGTTATTATAGCTCCTTTTTTATTAAAAAATAATAAGTGCACAAATGTTAGTGATTTGTTATAGCATTTGTGATATCTTCATTTATTAACTACTTTGCATTTCCTAATCATAAATTAATAATGACAGAAGTTACTCGCCTTTTTGATTTTCCATATTACCAATTAGAAAACAAGCCTAATGCTGCTGCTCTGGTGACTAAGTATGATGGCAAATGGATACCAACATCTACTCAAGAATATATAAATAAAGCAAATACAATAAGTAGAGCGTTATTAAAATTAGGTATTAATAAAAATGATAAAATTGCTGTTATTTCTTCTACCAATAGAACAGAATGGAACATCATGGATATTGGAATACTACAAGTTGGTGCACAGAACATTCCAATTTATCCAACTATTTGCGCAGAAGACTACGAATATGTTCTCAATCATAGTGAATCAATTTACTGCTTTGTTTCTGATGAAGAAGTCTTAGAAAAAGTAAATAAAGTTATAGCCAACACTAACATTAAAGAGGTGTACTCATTTAATCAAATTGAAGGTTGCAAGCATTATTCTGAATTATTTGAATTAGGAAAAGATGAAAGCAATCAACCTGAAGTCGAAGCTAGAAAGAACGATGTAAAACCAAACGATCTAGCGACTATAATTTATACTTCTGGAACCACTGGAAGACCTAAAGGTGTAATGCTTTCGCATTGGAATATTACTAGTAATGCTCTAGACAGCTCACCAAGAGTTCCTTTAGTAAAAGGCGAAAATCGTATTTTAAGTTTCTTACCCATTTGTCATATTTTCGAACGCGTATTAATTTACGTATATCAATATGCAGGAACTTCAATATACTTTGCTGAAGGCATTGACAAAATTGGAGATAATGCAAAAGAAATAAAACCTAACTTAATGAGTGTTGTACCTCGTTTACTCGAAAAAGTATTCGATAAGATAATGCTGAAAGGTGAAGAATTAAAAGGTGTAAAAAAGGCACTATTCTTTTGGGCAGTTAAACTCGGTGAAAAATGGGAACCATATGGTGCAAATGGTGTTTGGTATGAATTTCAGCTCAAAATAGCCAATAAACTTATTTTTAGTAAATGGCGAGAAGCACTTGGTGGCGAATTAGGAACTATGGTTTCCGGTAGTGCTGCGCTTCAACCAAGATTAGCAAGGATTTTTGGAGCAGCAAAAATGAGAGTTATGGAAGGCTATGGCTTAACTGAAACATCTCCAGTTGTATCTGTTGGCTTATATAAAAATAAAATGTATAAAGTTGGAGCTGTTGGTAAACCAATAGATAATGTAGAGGTTAAGATTGCAGACGATGGAGAATTATTAATAAAAGGACCCAATGTAATGCTAGGTTACTATAAAGATCCTGTAAAAACTGCCGAAGTCATGACTGATGACTATTTTCACACAGGTGATAAAGGCGAAATTGATCAAGACGGCTTTCTTAAAATTACTGGCCGTAAAAAAGAAATGTTTAAAACATCTGGCGGAAAATATGTAATTCCTCCTCTTTTAGAAAATGATATGAAACAGTCTTTATTCATTGAACAAATTATGGTCGTTGGTGAAGGCGAGAAAATGCCAGCAGCCATCATTCAACCAAATTTTGAATTCATTAGAGATTGGATAAATCATAAAAGGTATTCTATTGGCACTTCAGATACAGAAATCGCAACTTCAGATATTGTTATCAAACGAATTCAGAAGGAAATCGACAAGTATAATCAAAACTTTGGTAAATGGGAACAAATAAAACGTTTTGAACTGACTCCTGATGTTTGGTCTGTTGATAGTGGACACTTAACTCCTACCATGAAAATGAAACGCAAAATAATTAAGGGTATATATCAAGATCTTTACGATAAAATATATCGAAATTAAAAAAAATGCTTCATTTTATTATGAAGCATTTTTTTTACATCACCAATATACTATGCATGCATAATTTTTTCACAAATACTATGCGTGCATAGTATTTTTTAGTATATTTGAAAAACTAATTTCATTACATGAAAGACAAAACAATAGACTACGTACTTAGAACCACTTGGTTAGCAGTCAATAAGATGTATAATGAAGAAGCTTCCCAATTTGGTACAACGATGGCAACTGGTTTTGCACTACTTAGTATAGATCCAGAAAACGGAACGCCTTCTACTTCTCTAGGTCCAAAAATGGGAATGGAAGCTACTAGTTTATCTCGTACACTAAAAACCATGGAAGAAAAGGGTTTAATAATTCGCAAACCTAATCCTGAAGATGGTAGAGGTGTCTTAATACACTTAACAGAATTTGGAAGAGAAAAAAGAAATTATTCAAAAGAAAAAGTAATCACCTTTAATGAAACAGTAAAAAACAACGTTTCTGAAGAAGAACTTACAAACTTCTATAAAGTAGCAGAAGTCATTAATAATATGATTTCAAATAAACAGATATACAACCAAAAAGAACATACTATAAAATAAAATGAGCAAACGTAGAATTAAAAAAATAGCCATTATAGGTTCGGGAATTATGGGAAGCGGAATCGCTTGTCATTTTGCAAACATTGGTGTTGATGTCCTTTTATTAGACATCGTTCCTAGAGAACTTAATGATAAAGAAAAAGCGAAAGGGTTAACGCTTGAAGATAAAGTTGTTAGAAATCGCATGGTAAATGATGCGCTAACGGCTTCAATAAAATCGAAACCAGCTCCTTTATATCACGCATCGTTTAAAAATCGAATTACAACAGGAAATCTTGAAGATGATATTGCTAAAGTAAAAGATGTCGATTGGATTATGGAGGTTGTTGTTGAACGTTTAGACATCAAGCAACAAGTTTTTGAAAAATTAGAGAAATACAGAACTCCAGGAACTTTAATCACTTCAAATACCTCTGGTATTCCTATTAAATTTATGAGTGAAGGTCGTAGTGAAGATTTTCAGAAACATTTCTGCGGAACGCACTTCTTTAATCCTGCTCGTTACTTAAAATTGTTTGAAATCATTCCTGGACCAAAAACGGATGCATCTGTTTTAGAATTCTTAAATGGTTATGGTGAACAATTCCTCGGAAAAACGTCTGTTGTTGCAAAAGATACACCTGCATTTATTGGAAATAGAATAGGAATCTTTAGCATCATGAGCTTATTTCATACGGTTAAAGATTTAGAGTTAACGATTGAAGAAGTCGATAAATTATCTGGACCAGTCATTGGTCGTCCAAAATCAGCAACCTTCAGAACGGTAGATGTTGTAGGCTTAGATACTTTAGTACATGTTGCAAACGGAATTAAAGATAATTGTCCAAAAGACGAATGTAACTCACTTTTTAACCTTCCAGATTTCATCAATACTATGATGGAAAATAAATGGTTAGGAAGTAAAACAGGACAAGGATTTTATAAAAAACATGTCTCTACTGAAGGCAAGAAAGAGATTTTATCTTTAGACTTAAATACTTTAGAATATAGAGGAAAGCAACGTGCACAATTTGCAACGTTAGAAATGACGAAGACTATTGATAAAGTCGTTGATCGCTTTAAAGTTTTAGTCAAAGGAAAAGATAAAGCTGGTGAATTCTATAGAAAGAGTTTTGCTGCTTTATTTGCTTATGTATCGAATCGTATTCCAGAAATCACTGATGATTTATTTAAGATTGATGATGCTATGAAAGCTGGATTTGGTTGGGAACATGGACCTTTCCAAATTTGGGACGCTATTGGTGTTGAAAAAGGAATCGAAATAATGAAAGCAGAAGGCTTAGAACCTAATGCTTGGGTCAAGGATATGTTAACTTCTGGAAGTACTTCATTCTATTCTGTAAAAGATGGTGCAACATATGCATATGACATTCCGAAGAAAACACAACAAAAAATCCCTGGTCAGGATAGCTTTATCATTTTAGACAATATTAGAAAATCTAATGAAGTATTTAAAAACTCAGGTGTCGTTGTTGAAGATTTAGGTGACGGAATCCTTAATGTAGAATTCCAATCTAAAATGAATACCATTGGTGGTGACGTTCTTGCTGGATTAAATAAAGCTATTGATTTAGCCGAAAAAGATTTTGCAGGATTGGTTGTTGGTAATCAAGCTGCGAATTTCTCTGTTGGAGCAAACATCGGAATGATTTTCATGATGGCTGCAGAGCAAGAATATGATGAGCTTAATATGGCTATTAAATATTTCCAAGATACAATGATGCGTATGCGCTACTCGGCTATTCCAACAATTTCTGCTCCTCACGGAATGGCTCTTGGTGGTGGTTGTGAGTTATCAATGCATGCAGATAAAGTTGTTGCTGCTGCCGAAACTTACATAGGACTTGTAGAGTTTGGTGTTGGTGTGATTCCTGGTGGTGGAGGTTCTAAAGAAATGGCTTTAAGAGCTCAAGACATTTTCAAAAAAGGTGATGTTGAACTAAATGTACTACAAGAGTATTTCTTAACCATAGGAATGGCAAAAGTAGCAACGTCAGCTTATGAAGCATTTGATTTAGGAATTCTTCAAAAAGGAAAAGACATTGTTGTTGTGAATAAAGACAGACAGATTGCAACTGCAAAAGCACATGCAAAATTAATGGCTAATGCTGGTTACACGCAACCTGTGAAACGCAATGACATTAAAGTTCTTGGTAAACAAGCTTTAAGTATGTTTTTAGTAGGAACAGATTCTATGGAAGCAAGTCATTACATAAGTGAACATGATAAGAAAATTGCAAATAAATTAGCATACGTTATGGCTGGAGGAGATTTATCTGAACCAACTTTAGTAAGCGAACAATACTTATTAGATCTTGAACGTGAAGCGTTCTTATCACTATGTACTGAACGTAAAACTTTAGAAAGAATTCAGCACATGTTAAAAACTGGAAAACCGTTAAGAAACTAAAAAAATGAAAACAGCATATATAGTAAAAGCATATAGAACAGCAGTTGGTAAAGCACCAAAAGGCGTGTTCCGTTTTAAAAGGACAGATGAATTGGCAGCAGAAACCATCAAATATATGATGAAAGAATTGCCAAATTTAGATCCAAAACGTATTGATGATGTTATTGTTGGAAACGCAATGCCAGAAGGCTCTCAAGGACTAAACATGGCACGTTTAATCTCATTAATGGGATTAGAAGTTATAGATGTTCCTGGTGTTACTGTAAACCGTTTTTGCTCTTCTGGAGTTGAAACTATCGGAATGGCAACTGCAAAAATTCAAGCCGGAATGGCAGATTGTATAATCGCAGGTGGAGCAGAAAGCATGTCTAGCGTACCAATGACTGGATTTAAACCAGAATTGAATTACGATGCCATAGTAAAAGCTGGTCATGAAGATTATTATTGGGGAATGGGAAATACTGCTGAAGCAGTTGCAAATCAATTTAAAGTCTCTCGTGAAGATCAAGATGAATTTGCTTACAATTCTCACATGAAAGCTTTAAAAGCACAAGCTGAAAATCGTTTTCAAGATCAAATTGTACCAATAGAAGTTGAACAAACCTATATTGATTCCAACGGAAAAAAAGCAACGAAATCATATACAGTAACAAAAGACGAAGGTCCTCGTGCTGGTACAAGTAAAGAAGCTTTAGCAAAATTAAGAGCTGTGTTTGCAGCTGGAGGAAGTGTTACTGCTGGTAATTCATCACAAATGAGTGATGGTGCAGCTTTTGTAATGGTTATGAGTGAAGCTATGGTGAAAGAATTAAATCTTGAACCAGTAGCTAGAATGGTAAACTATGCAGCTGCAGGTGTTGAACCTCGTATCATGGGAATTGGTCCAGTAAAGGCAATACCAAAAGCTCTAAAACAAGCTGGATTACAACAAAACGATTTATCACTTATTGAATTAAACGAAGCTTTTGCTTCTCAGTCTCTTGCAGTTATAAGAGAATTAGAATTAAATCCTGATATCATTAATGTAAATGGTGGAGCAATTGCACTTGGTCATCCACTAGGATGTACTGGAGCAAAACTTTCAGTACAGCTATTTGATGAAATGCGTAAACGTGATATGAAAGGCAAATATGGAGCAGTAACCATGTGCGTTGGTACTGGTCAAGGTGCTTGTGGAATATTTGAATTTTTAAGTTAAAAAAATCAATTCTGTCCAGTCGAGCGCAGTCGAAACCTTTTGATCGGACAAACTAAATTAGTTCTCGACTGCGCTCCAACATACAATTATTAATAAAGAACCTAATACAATTATTATACAATGGAAGCAACTGAAAACAACATCTTACGTGGAGGACAATTCTTAGTAAAAGAAACAAAATGCGAAGACGTATTTACTCCTGAAGATTTTTCGGAAGAACAAAAAATGATGAAGGATGCTGTAATGGAATTTAATGATCGTGAGATTATTCCACATAAACCTCGTTTTGAAGCTAAAGATTATGCCTTAACTGAAGACGTTATGCGTAAAGCTGGAGAACTTGGTTTTCTAGGTGTAGCTGTTCCTGAAGCTTATGGTGGACTAGGAATGGGATTTGTTTCAACAGTTTTAACATGTGATTATATTTCATCTGGAACGGGTTCTTTTAGTACAGCATTTGGTGCGCATACTGGAATTGGAACAATGCCAATTACACTTTATGGTACCGAAGAACAAAAACAAAAATACGTTCCTAAATTAGCTACAGGTGAATGGTTTGGAGCATATTGTTTAACTGAACCTGGAGCAGGATCTGATGCCAATTCTGGTAAAACAACTGCAGAACTTTCAGCTGATGGAAAATCGTATAAAATTAACGGACAAAAAATGTGGATCTCAAATGCAGGTTTCTGTAGCTTGATGATCGTTTTTGCTCGTATTGAAGACGATAAAAACATTACTGGATTCATTGTAGAATATGACAAAGATAATCCTAACGGAATTACTTTAGGTGAAGAAGAACACAAATTAGGTATTCGTGCAAGTTCAACGCGTCAAGTGTTCTTTAGTGATTGTGTTGTTCCTGCTGAAAACATGCTAGCTGGTCGTGGTGAAGGTTTCAAAATTGCCATGAATGCGCTTAATGTTGGTCGTATTAAATTGGCTGCTGCTTGTTTAGATTCTCAAAGACGTATTTTATCAATTGCGGTAAGCTATGCTAACGAGCGTAAACAATTTAAAACACCTATTGCAGATTTTGGAGCGATTAAAACTAAATTAGCCGAAATGGCTAGTAGTGCTTATGCTGGTGAATCTGCAACCTATAGAGCTGCAAAAAATATTGAAGATCGCATCGCAATTCGTGAGGCTTCTGGTAATTCTCACCAAGAGGCTGAACTTAAAGGTGTTGAAGAATATGCAATAGAATGTTCAATCTTAAAAGTTGCGGTATCTGAAGATGTACAAAACTGTGCTGATGAAGGTATCCAAATTTTTGGTGGTATGGGATTCTCTGAAGAAACTCCAATGGAATCTGCCTGGAGAGATGCTCGTATTGCTCGTATTTATGAAGGTACTAATGAAATTAACAGAATGTTATCTGTTGGTATGTTAGTAAAAAAAGCTATGAAAGGGCATTTAGATTTATTAGGCCCTGCTCAAGCTGTACAAGAAGAGCTTGTAGGAATTCCTTCTTTTGAAACACCAGATTATTCTGAATTATTTTCAGAAGAAAAAGAAATGATTAAGAAACTAAAAAAGACCTTCTTAATGGTAGCTGGTGGAGCTGTTCAAAAATATGGACCACAATTAGAAGATCATCAACAATTATTAATTGCCGCTGCAGATATTTTAATTGAAATATATATGGCTGAGTCTGCAATTTTAAGAACCGAAAAGAATGCCAAACGTTTTGGTGAAGATACACAATCTGCTCAAATAGCTATGGCGAAACTATATTTATATCACGCGGTAGATATCGTAGAAGAAAAAGGAAAAGAAAGTATTATTTCTTTTGCTGAAGGTGATGAACAACGTATGATGTTAATGGGACTCAAACGCTTTACCAAATATCAAAATTATCCAGACATCGTCGATTTACGTATTGAAATTGCTGAAAAAGTAAAAGCAGAAAGCAAGTACTGCTTCTAAAATATATTTAGTTGATTTGTTGATTTGAGTACATCCTTTACGCCATAAAATTTAGATTGTACTCAATAAGACAGTTACAGTTTGTTTATAAGTTTAGGCTAATTCAAAATTTTATAAACAGTAGAAAGCCAATTCACTAACGGAATTGGCTTTTCTTTTCTAGTTTTTAAAACTATTTCGTTGCTCGTATCTCTAATAAACTTTTAAATAAAGATTTCGCAATAGCCTTCTGATTTTCTCCGTTAGTTAAGATGGCCTTGTCTTTTTCATTAGTTATAAATCCAAGTTCTAATAACACCGCAGGACAATTCACATTTTTGAGGATATAAAAACCCGCTTGTTTAATTTTTCTTTTACTAGAAAATAAATGCAATTGGTTTTGAAGTAAAATTTTACTGTAATCATGTGATTTTTTACCATAATTATTTTTATCATAATAATAAGCTTCAACACCTCCTACAGAAGTGTCTTTATAGGCATTAGTATGCAAACTAATAACTAAATCTGCATTTTTATCATTAATAAAATTCACACGATCTTCAAGAGACCAAAACTTATCTTTGTCTCTAATTGTTATGATCTTAATTTTTTCATTACTCATTTTTGATAGCTGTTTCGAAATTCTAAGCACAATATCTTTTTCATTTAAATTCCCTGGATCTTTACCACCATGTCCAGCATCTACAACTACAATTAATGGTTCTTTTAAATCTTTGAAGGAGCTAAACATAAAAACACTTGCAAATAGCAACAGTGCAGCTGTGATTTTTAAGGTTCGTTTTAATACTGATGATTGTGATTGATGTAACATAGTAATTCTATTTTTGATTTGAATGAAATTAAATCCGCTAGTTAATGGAACGCGGTATTCCTTATGACTTGAATGAATAATGATTTGTGAATAATTTATAATATCAATACCAGATTGAACTGTATTACCATCTGCAATAAATTCATGATTTTGAACTATAGCCATTCTATAAAACCAAATAAATGGATTAAACCAAAATGCGCATAACAATAATTCTAATACAATAACATCTAAAGTATGCCATTGATTGCAATGCACAAGCTCATGTTGAATCATAGAATCTGAATAACACTTATCTTTTAAAGATTCAGTATTAATAAATAGATAATTAAAAAAACTTGAAGCATTTTTTCCATCATTAGTTTCTACTAATTTCAAGCTTCCAATACGTCCATGACTTCGTTTTGTGAGCTTAATAATTCCGAATATGTTTTTTATAAATCTAATTGCAAAACAAATTGATATCGTAAGATATACATACCACAAAATGTAAAATATTGAGTATTTAGGCTTTTGAATTTCAGCCACTGTAACTCCTTCTAATATCTCATGGGAAACAACACTTACTTCTGAAGGTTCTAAGGAGATTTCAGTAATACTTGGCATCGTATCTAAAACATTAATCTCCATAATTGGTGCCATCAAACTGAGAAGTAGTGTTCCTAAAAGGAAAAAACGATTAAACTGAAATGTCTTTTGTGCTTTTAAGACTAGTTGATATATTAAATAAGCACAGCCTAAACTTACGATTGTATAAAAAATGTAGTTAATCATTTAGACTTTTTTTGATTAATTTTCTGTTGTAATAATTCCTGAAGATCTTCTAATTCTTGCATAGATAAATCAGCATTTTTAGTAAAAAAAGAAGCAAACTGCGATTTAGAATCATTAAAAAAATGCGTGATCATTCCATTAACTTGAGTTGAGAAATACTCATTTTTTTTCAAAATTGGATGATATTGTTTATCTCTTCCTAAGCGTTCAAAACCTATGTAATCTTTATCACACATACGCTTTAAAAGTGTAGAAATAGTCGTGTAAGCTGGTTTAGGCTCAGGGAATTGCTCAACAATATCTTTCATAAATCCTTTTTTTAGATTCCACAAATATTTCATGATTTGCAATTCTGTTTTATTCAACTGTTTTATATCCACAATTATAGTTTTAATACTACAAATGTAGTAATAAAATTGAATTACACAAACTTTTATAAAATCAACATTAAAACTTTCATATCTTTAACCTAAATAAAAGTTTATGAAAACAATACCTTGCTTCCTAGCCTTCTTGGGAACAATCTTTATTATTAATGCGCAATCTAACACTGAAGTTTTCTTATTCGATTTAGAAGCTAATTCTTCAAAAATTGAAGTTAAAAACGCAAAAAACTTATCAAATAATGAAGGTTATGACAATCAGCCTTCTTTTTTAAACGATAGATATATTTTGTTTGCGTCAACTAGAAATGGACAAACTGACATTGCAAAATATGATACGCGTTATGGATCAAAATCTTGGTTAAATGCTACTGAAGGAGGAGAATATACACCGCTTAAACATCCTATTAATAATGAAATTTCAGCAGTGCGTTTAGATAAAGACGGAAAACAACGCTTATATTCTTATAGTGGTAGCAATGGTGAATCTACAGTACTTATCAAAAATTTAGTTGTGGCTTATTACACTTGGTATGATGAACACACTATTGTTTCTGCAGTTATAGAAAATGATAATCTTAACTTATTTGTAAGTAATCTTCAAGATGGAACGAACACAAAATATGCAACTAGTGTTGGTCGCTCTTTTCACAGAATTCCAAACTCTAATCTTGTGAGTTTTATTTCTAAAGACAATGAAAATCAATGGCAAATAAAATCACTGAATCCCAAAACTGGAGCCATAAAAGTGATTGCAAATACGCTTGAAGGTATTGAAGACATTTGCTGGCTAGACGGAAAAACTTTACTTTCAGGTAAAGAGAGTACCTTATTCAAATTACGCCTTCAAAGAGATAATAATTGGAAGCAAATTACCGATTTAAATTCTGATGGAATTACTAAAATCACACGTTTAGCGGTTAATTCAGAATCTAACAAACTGCTTATTGCTGGAGATATTAGTCCGAAAACTGAAGCTATAGATGCTACAAAAGACACTTCTAATACCGAAAAAACTGAAACAAAAACCTCTACAAGTACGTCAGAAGTTGAAGCTATAGTTCAAAGAAATCTCGATGCTTATAACGCTAGAGATATAGATGCTTTTATGAAAGATTATGCTGCTGATGTGAAATTATATGCCTATCCGAACACCTTACAAACTGATGGTAAAGAAGCCATGCGAAAAAGCTATAAAGATTGGTTTGACAATGTTAAAGATTTAAGAGCTTTCGTAAAAAAACGAATTGTAATTGGCAATAAAGTGATCGATGAAGAGCAAGTTACAGCTAATGGAAAAATACGAAATGCTGTTGCCATTTACGAAATAGAAAATGGAAAAATAGTTACAGTTACATTCATTCAATAAAATAGCTTATGAAGTACATTGTTATCTTATACTTTGCTTTTACGTTAACTACAGTAGCGCAAAATGACCTACAATTAGAACCTAAATTAGAAAATTGCGCTTGGATTGCTGGCAATTGGAAAGGCGAAGCTTTTGGTGGACAAACTGAAGAAAATTGGAGCGAACCTTCAGGTGGTTCCATGATGGCAACATTTAAACTCATAAATGATGATAAAGTCTCTTTTTATGAAATTGAAATTATAAGAGAGGTTGAAAACACATTAGTGCTTCAGTTAAAACATTTTGATAGCGACCTTAAAGGTTGGGAAACTAAAAACGAAACTGTAGATTTTCCATTAAAAGAAATTACTGCTACTAAAGTTATTTTTGAAGGCATGACTTTTGAAAAAATTAGCCATAATGAAATGAATGTGTTTGTTGATATAGAAAATGAAGAAGGTGATATTCAAATTGTAACATTTAATTACAAAAAGAAATAAATATTATTTAATCATATCAATGGAATACTATTTTAAAACCGACACAGAATGGAGGAATTGGCTTAAAGAAAATTATAATTCTTCTAATGGCATTCAATTAATTTTTTATAAAGTAGATCACGAAAATCAATCGATGCGTTGGGAAGAAGCCGTAAGAGTTGCTTTATGTTATGGTTGGATTGATTCTACTGTTAAAAGTTTAGGTAATGGGAAGCGCAAACAATACTTCTGTGAAAGAAATGAAAAAAGTGTTTGGAGTGCTTTGAATAAAAAACACATAAAAGAACTTACAACTTCAGGATTGATGCATGAAAGTGGTTTAGAGAAAATTAAAATTGGTAAACAAAATGGAAGTTGGTCAGCTCTAGATGATGTTGAAAAAGGCATTATTCCAATAGCACTGAAACAAGCCTTTGATATAAACCCTAAAGCTTTTGATAACTTCAACAATTTCGCGCCTTCTTACAAAAAAGGATATTTATATTGGCTAAATCAAGCAAAACGTGACGCTACTCGCGAAAAACGAATAATTGAGATAATTAAATTATGTAACTCAAATATTAAAATGAGATAGCGATAATATTCAAGAGGTATTAACGTCTCTTTAAGATAATGTAATAGACTTTTTTTTTAGATTCGTAGTTTATTTTATCTGTGAAAAAGAAAAACAAATCTTTAGCAAAATCTACTCGTTGGTATCGCAAATCGCATCGTTTTGTTGCCATTATTTTATTGCTCTTTATTGTTATAATGAGTGTCACAGGATTGCTACTTACCTGGAAAGATGAATTAGAATTAAAACCTTCAACAACAAATATTGCAGCAAATGGAAGGCCCTTAATTTCTCTTGCTGAAATTGAACAAAATGCTGTACATTTTATAGACAGTTTAAAGCTTTCTAAAACTATAAATAGAATTGATTATAGACCAAGAAAAGGCATTGCTAAAGTTAGGTTTGAAGAGCATTTTACTGAATTACAAATCGATTGCTACACTGGAGCAATTATTTCGCAAAAAACTAGAACTGCAGATATTATTGAGATGATTCATGATGGTTCAATTGTTGGCTATTTATTTAAATCTGAAGGAAAACCAACAAAATTATTTTACTCAACATGTATTGCTTTTGGCTTATTATTTCTATCGTTTAGCGGCTTTTGGTTATGGTTAAAACCTAAGCAGATTAAAAATAACAAAAGCAAATTATCAAAACTATAGAAAGGTTTCAATATTTTATATAAGACAATAACATCCTATTTAAAATATTTTTCAGATATTTGCAATTAAATTACAATCCTATGTTTTCCAAAGCTTGTGAATATGGCATCAAAGCATCTATTTTTATTGCGATTAATTCGTATGAAAATAAACGCGTAAGCCCGAAGGAAATCTCTGAAGAAATAGATTCTCCTAAAGCGTTTACTGCTAAAATTTTACAAGCCTTAGTAAAGCATGATGTTATAAATTCTGTACAAGGTGCATATGGTGGGTTTGAAATTGAGAAAGAAAAAATTTCTACTATAAAGCTCGCTCAAATTGTTAATGCTATCGATGGTGACAGTATTTATAGAGGTTGTGGTTTGGGATTACATATTTGTGATGACAAACATCCTTGTCCTGTTCATGATAAATTTAAAATCGTACGTTCAGAATTAAAAAACATGTTGGAAAACACCAATTTAGAACAACTAGCATTGGACATCAAATCTGGAACATCATTTTTAAAAATTAAAGGAGACTAAAAAAATTTAATTATAAATAGGATAAAAATATCCGAAATAAACTAATTATGGAAACATTAGAAAAATACACAGAAGTAGAGATTGGACAATTTGTAGCAGAAGACTACAGAACAGCAGCAATTTTTTCGAAATACAAAATTGATTTTTGTTGTAATGGTAATAGAACAATCAATGAAGCTTGTGAAAAAAAAGGCATTGACAGCAAAATCTTAATAGACGAAATTAATTCTATTTTAAATTCTAAAGGAGCAGAAACTATTGACTATAAATCGTGGCCAATAGATTTATTAGTTGATTATATTGAAAAGAAACATCACAGATATGTTGAAGAAAAAACACCAATTCTAAGACAGTTTTTAGATAAGCTATGTCGTGTTCATGGTGAACGTCATCCAGAATTGTTAAAAATCAATGAATTATTTACAGCTTCAACCGTTGAGCTAGCTTCTCATATGAAAAAAGAAGAACTCATACTCTTTCCGTTTATAAAACAATTAGTAAAAGGCAAATTAAAAAACATAGCTGTACAATCACCACAATTTGGCACAATAGAAAGCCCAATCGCGATGATGATGCAAGAACATGATAATGAAGGTGAGCGTTTTAGAAAAATAGCAGAACTTACAGAAAATTACAATCCACCAGCAGATGCCTGTAATACTTATAGAGTTACCTTTGCAATGCTAGACGAATTTGAAAAAGATTTACACTTACATATTCATTTAGAAAATAATATCCTTTTTCCGGAAGCTATAAAACTGGAAAAATCATATAGTTAACGATTGGTTTTACGTTGAAGCTTCACTTCCTTTGAGTTACTTAACCTACTGTAATAACTGTTTTTTTCGAGGGAATAAACAGAAATTGCAATAATTTGGACCAAGGGAAGTGTTCTTTTTAATATAAAATTCAAAACAATGCCACATCAACCTCAAAAACGACATAAAGCTTTACAACCGCTAAGTAGAGAGCACCATCATGGCTTATTATTATCTTGGAAAATTAGATCTGGATTTAGTAAAGAAATTGCTCCTAAACGCATTCGACTATATGCAGACTGGTTTTTTGACAACCATTTAATTCCGCATTTTGAAATTGAAGAAAAACACATCTTCCCTATTCTAGGCCAAGATCATGAACTTGTTAAAAGAGCTTTAACAGAACACAGTCGAATAAAATGCTTATTTAATGAAAGTAAGGATGATGATGCAAAAACATTAAGTAGTATAGAAGAAGAATTAGAAAAACACATCCGATTTGAAGAGCGTGTTTTATTTCCAGAAATTCAAAAAGTAGCAACTGAAGCGCAAATGCTTCATATAGATAAAATACACCATCCAGATCGTTTTGAAGATAATCTAGATGATGTATTTTGGACTTAAACTTATTGTAATACCACAGACAAATTCATATAAAAATTACGTCCTTGTCTCGGAATGTTATTCCAATCTGAAAATGTTGAATATTCAGTATCTAAGAGATTTTCAATTCCATATTTTAAAACGAACTTAGATTCTTTCGCATAAATGACATTTCCGAAATTAAGATTTAAAATACCATAAGCAGATGTTTCATCTTCACCATAAAAGCTACTGTAACTACTTTGATTTCCGTTACCTTCTAATTGAAGTGCTGCATTAAAATGCTTTGTTTTATAATTCACTTCTGTTAAATATGAAAATGGTCTTATCAATGGTAAATTTTCATCATTGCTTCCTCTGCCATAATTATAACCAATTGTTCCATTTACTGAAAAGGAGTTAGATAATTCATAAGACGAATTTATATACACATCAAATATAGATGCGCTTGAAAGTGCTTTATAAATTCTAACACCATTGGCACCAATAGTCATAGAACTTAACGACTCATCAATATCTCCAATAATAAAATCTTTGATATAAAAATAGGAAGCCTCTACTCCAACATGAAATTTATCAGTATGATAATTGGCTTTAGTATTAATTTCAATCGCTTTTTCATTATCAAGTGTTGGATTCCCTATATAATCATAGTTATCAAAACTATTAAATAAGAAAAAACCATAACCTTCACTCACAGAAGGAGCTCGTTCTCCATAACCCAAACCAAAAGACAAATCATAGTCTGTTGTTTTATAAGTATAATCTGATGATAGGCTGGTTAAAAATCTACTTTTAGAATCATCAATTTCAGGGTAAAATATTTGCAAACTTTCCAGTCCTGATTCTTCAGCGATTCTATTGTTTTGATAACCCAATCGTAAGGACATCGAAAGTTGATTTTTTTCATTCAACACAACTATATCTTTTGCAAAAACTCCAGTATAAAACGTTCTAAGATCTGGCCAAGTATACATAAACATTGCTGGTTGATTAGAATCATTTGGATACATCGTCATCTCTGCTAATGATTTATTATAATAGCCATTTATATTAAATAGTAAGTTATGCCTTTTACGTGTTGTGGTTGCTTTAGAATAAAATCCGTAAGTATCACTCCAACCTGGCATATCCATTCTAATTGGAACATCTGGACGTTTGGAATCATCCATAATATGCGTAATGGTATTAAAATAAAACTTAGTTTCTAGAGTTTTGAAAAACGTAGAATCATTTACATAATTATGTGTCACCGAAGTTATTAAAGCTTCAGCCAAAGACACATCCATAGGTAAGGCTGGATAACCAACATCTGTGGCTTTATCATAAATAATATTTGCATCTATGGAATGCTTTTCAGAAAGTTTAAACCCTGTTTGCAAAGAGACATTATACTTTTGAAACTGAGAATACATTACTTCATTCGTTCCACCAGCATCATAATTATCTGATTTTCTAAAAATACCATCAGCATTTAAATAAAATGAATTTCCTGAGTATTCAAGATCTAAACCAACTACTCTATAATTTCCATTCGTTTCATAACCCAAATCGAAATTGGTTTTTAATCCAGATTGATAAAATTTGCTAGAAGTCAATTGTAAATCGATTCCACCACCAACGCAATGTCCATTTTCGGTTCCTGTTTGCCCAGAACCAATATTTACTTGTTCAAGATTTGAAACGTCTACATACGATGTAATAGGATCCATCTTATCTGTACAAGCACCAAAAATTTGCATGCCATCAATAGTAACGTTTAAACGATCGCTATTCATGTTATTTAAAGAAGGTTCCCAAGCATAATTACCACGTTTTATCATGGTAATTTTGTTAGATTTCTCTAAAAAATCATCAATACTTGACAAGGTTTTTTCTTGTCGATGGTTATTCAATTTACGTCTACTTAAAATGATAACTTCAGTTAACTTTGTTGTGTCTTTTTTAACAACAGGTTCTTCTTCTTGAGCGGAAATAATTCCGCAAAAAAGTAAACAAACACTATATATAATGAATTTTTTCATTGATATGTATTTAAAAAATGAAAGAAAACAACTGTTTATTGAGCGTATCCGAAATACATTAATCTTAAAATTATTCGACTACGCTCAATATGTCAGTTGAGAGTCTTTTTAGAATTCTAATTCTAAATACAGAGAACTTTGTGTATTCTCTTCTGTGACATCTTCACCTTTAAGCACATCATCATTAGTGTTCATTAATTTTAAATTAAGAACCCAATAGCCAGTCATTGTTAAAGATAAATTTCCATGATACATATCATCAGACATACTATATGACAAATCTGTATTATTTGGCGAGCTATGATTTCCCATTCCAGGCATTCTAGGATCTAATGCGATTGAAAAATTTTCAACAACAGGAAATGACATCATGCTCTCCATTTTGTAAACACCAACCATTAAATCATTAATTCCAATAATTGGATTGTTAGGTTTAATCATTGAAATGATATAACGATTATCATCACTTCCCATAAAACTAGTGACGTTTTGATTGTCATTTTGCCAAACAGAAATCGCATCGCTTGCAGTATAATCTACACCATCAATTGTGTAATTTACTGTTATAGACCAACCAGAGCCATCTGTATTTGTCATTTGATATATGATATAACCTTCAAAAACAGTATTCTTTCCTGAAGCCTTAGCGATAGTAGATCTTGGACATGAATGCTCCATCATAGGCATTTGCATCATTGGCATCCATGAGAATGATGCATCTTCTATGTATGAATCTGTTGCATTATCCTTTAACCTCATACTAACAGCATTATAGCCTGTATAAAAATCACCTTCCTTGTTAAATAATTCAACTGTATGCGTTGCGTTCGTGATGTCTTGAATTTTAAAAAGACCTTCAACTTCGTTAGTGATTTTTGGTTCGTCATTGTCATCGTCATTTGAACATGACGTGGTCAGTACAGATAAAAACAATACTGATAAAAACATATATTTAAGTGAATTCATAATGTTAGATTTAATATTAAAATAGAATATAAAACTCCGTGCTCACTTGTATATTAAAGTAAGAACTGAAGTAAAATCAATATGATTTTATAATTTTAAAAAACTAACAAAAGTTTGGTGGAGGTGTATCTATTTCGAGATACATTTTTATTATTTTGGGAGTAGAAATTATCAATTCTTGAAGCCTTGATTGAAATTCTTGATTAGATGGAACAATTTGATTTATATCTGATATAAAGAACGCATCTAAAACGAGTGGTTTATTTTCCTGAAATGGTGTTTCAGTGTTTGAATTGGCATTACTTTCAGTTAACTCTTTACGCAATTGACATTTACCATTACAGCCTTTTTGTGCTTCTTTTTGAATACATAACGTCTTTGCTATAAATTCTTGATTTATTAAAAAGTCACCAATAATAGCCAGTGTATTTATATTATGTGAAAATAATATAAATACCAAAACGAATGCGGTTATTCTATTGATTACTGTTGGTATCATATAACAAATCTAAGCCATTGCTATTTTATAAAAGCTGACTACTATCATACTTCAAAAAACTTAAAATAGGCATTAATAAGTTGTTCTAAATTATAAAAAGCGGATTTAATTTTTTGATCATCATCTTCCTCTCTTAACACAGAAATTTCATCAAGCATAGGAATTAAAACGATATGCAATTGATCATGTGACTCACCTTTCATACTACAATGTTTGATGATATAACCTGTTTGTTGAGCAAGGTTTTCCCCTAAGGTTTTATAATCAGTACTATTGTCAGCTTTAAATGCTGAAATAATAGAATTCATTTTGGTTAGGCCTTTGTGTGTTTCCACATTAGCAATCCACTTTTTGTTAGCATTCAATTTCAATGGTAGGGAATCTACAATTGAAATGGTTTCAATATCAGGATTATAACCTGAATCACCTTTTTTTGTATCACTTTTACAGCCAATAATAAAAATTAGTGAGCATGTAATTATAAAAAATCTAATCATAATTCAAAGGTATTAATTAATTCTAAAAATCTTTCTTACGAGATTTAAAAATAATTCGAAATACAGGTAAAACAACCCAAACTGTCAACATAACAAATGATACTATAAGTCCGAAACTAGTTCCGAAAAATTGTTTAAAAACTGCTCCTGTATATCCTAATAAAGCTGAAATATCTAATTTTAAAAGAATTAGAGTTCTTGATAAATCTATAGGATTTAGCATGGTTCCAACTAATGATAATTTATCTAAGGGGTAATCTTCAAACATAATTAAAGTCATTAAAAACAAGCCATCATAAATAATAGCTAAAAACAGCCATAACAGAATTGCATAACCAAATCCTTTAATTTTATTTTCATTTGACAGCGCAATATTAAACGCCAAAGCCGTAAAGATTAGCGTTAAAAATGTTCCTGTAATTAACAGTAAAGAAAAATCCCAAATGGCACTACTTTCAAATAAGCCATAGAAAACAAAAGGAATTCCAAGTCCGAGAATCAAACTAATAGAAAGTGATAATGCTACACCTAAATATTGTCCAAGAAATATGGAAGATCGTTTTAAAGGTTGTGCAAGGAGGAGTTCGGTAAATTCTTTAGAATTATAATAATACATGACGCCAAAAATGGTTCCAATTAAAGGTACTAAAACGATAATTACATTCATTAAAGTGATGACCGCTTTTGATAAATCATTATTTAAAAACAAGAGTACAACTCCGAGTAATAAATAGAATGCAAAATAGACGTAACTCCAACGGCTACGCATTAAATCGAAAAAACTATATTTTAATATTTTAAGCATGATTGTTTTTATGGTTTATTTACCTCTCGACTGTACTCGAAGTGACATTTTATTAATTATTTGTCAGGTCGAGTACAGTCGAGACCTAACTATTATTATTGGTTAATATAGACGCAATAGCATGTTCAAAATCTGGTTGATTGGTCTTGGTTTTTAATTCTGAAATTGAGCCTTTAAAGTAGATTTTGCCTTCAAGCAAAAAGACAATTTCATCTGAAACCTCTTCTACAAAACTCATAATATGTGAGGTGATTAAAACAGTTTTTCCTTTGGCTTTTTCGGCTTGAATTAAATCTTTCAAACGTATTAATGAAATAGGATCTAGACCAGTAGTTGGCTCATCTAAAATAATTAACGGACTATCGAACATAAAAGTTAAAACGATATTTACTTTTTGTTTTGTTCCACCAGAAAGTGTTCCTAATTTTTTATCTAAAAAAGGCTCTAATTTGAAAAGTTCAATTAATCGCTCTTCTTCATTAGTATGATGACGTAAATCTTTAATCATTTTAATTAACTCCCTTACTCTTAGATTACTAGGGAAATTAGCAATTTGTGGCAAATAGTCAATTTTGTGTCGATACTCAGCGTTTTTCTTAATGTTTTCTCCTAGTACATTGATTATGCCTTTATCTGGAATAACCATTCCTAAAACAGATTTAATCAATGTTGTTTTTCCAGAGCCATTTGGTCCGAGTACAGCGAAAATTCCGCCTTCACTTATGGTCAAATCCAAACCACTTAGCACTGGATTTTTACCAAATTTTTTATATAAATTTTCAATACTCACCATACGATTCTCTTTGTTAACGGGTTATTATCTAGAAGGTTATCTGGCGTAAACACTGGTGATACTTTTTCAGAAAAATCAATGATATCAATAAACATACTACGCAATAAAATAATGGTTTCTGGAGTTCGATTTACGATATATGAAAATAATTTTACAGGTCTGTAAGGCACATCTCCTACTCCATTTTTATCCAAATCATAGCCTGTATAATTACTCCAATAATTTCTGTCGAATACGTTATCATTAATTTTACTATTGTAAGCAATATCAAAAGAATTATATAAAAAATTGTTTTCGATAAAAGTATTTTTGTAGCAAGCGCCTTTTACTTTTATTGCCCAACCATTATTTGAAAAATCATTATGCTTATAAGTGATGCGATTTGAACCTTCTATATTAATTCCTATGGTATTATTTTCAAAGATATTACCTTCAATTTCGGCATCATTAATTTCTTTAAGTAATAAACCATATGATGCAGTTCCCCAATTTTCTTTAAATGTATTATTATACATTTTAATTTTTTTAGAAAACATCACAGCTACTCCTGCTCCATTATTTTCAAACGTATTGTCTTGATAAGTATCATCATTTGAAAACATAAAGTGCAAACCATATCTTATATTTAAAGCACTCACATTATTCTTAATTATACAGTCATCAGAAAACTCTAAATAAATACCATCGCGAACATGTTCAACATAGTTATGTTCTATTTCAATATGGTTGCTATACCATAATTGTATTCCGTTTCCAGAATTATATTCCTCAATAGCATCACCAATAATTTTATTATGAAACACTTTTCCATAACTTGACTTTTCGATATATATTCCGAAGAATAATTTTTCAAGCACCAAATTTTTGATTACAAAATGCTTGCTTTTTCTAACACGAATCGCAGCATAATCTTCTGTATAACTTGTACCAACATTGATAATAAACAAGCCATCTACAGTAACATTATCAGATATAATTGTAATGATTTCACCTTTTAATTCGCCATCAATTATGGGGTAATTTTCACCAATAATCGTTAAAGGTTTATTAACTAAAATATCGTATTCTTTATAAGTGCCTTTTTTAACTAAAATAGTATCAAAATCTTTTGATTTTAAAATAGCATTTTGCAATGTTGAAATGGAACAATCATTACAAACTTCTATTTGTGAAGCATAATTAGAAATGGTCATAAAAATGACAGCTAAAAAAATGAATCTATGTTTCATAGTACTAGTCCTTAAAATGTACTAATAATTCATTCCAAGTATATAATTCACCTCCTTTTTCAGTTTGTGTTTGTTGAGCTTTGCTTTTATCTTCAAAAGCCGATAAAAATGCTCCCATTGGACTAGGAATATTTTTGCTTATTAAAAATGTAGCTTTTGTAGCATCGGTAAGTGTTTTAGGTTTTGCATAGTCATTTGAGAGATACAATGCTATTTCAGAAGTGTCAAACTCATCCATAAAATGGATCATGCATTCGGTAGCATCGAATTTATATACTTTTCCTTTTTGGGTTACAATTTCTGCAGCATGAACTTTGTCGACAATAGTCATTTTACAAAAATGACAGCCATCGTTACCATAATCTATAGGCTTTGGTGACACATTACAGTTGAAAAAGAACAATAGCAATGCAAAGATTGAATAGTGTTTTAGTGTTTGCATGATTTTAGTGTTTTAGTGTTTTGATCTTGTCTACATCAATAAAGATTTTTTATGATTTTTCTTTCCAATAAAGTAAGCTATTAATCCTGTCGCAATACCAAGAGTTAAAAATAAAGCTCCTAATTGCGGATAAGAATGTGCTTTAAAATTCAGGATATCTCTACTTCCAAAAAGTGGTGGCTGAAATCCCATTTGAGTACCATCTGGATTGGTGAATTTCATAATCGCTTTTGGATCGAGGTTATGACCATAATCATGTTCCCATAAATAAAAATCATACATTCCTGCAGCGCTTATAGCAATCATCAAAATAAACCATCCTAAAAACCATTTATAATTCCCTTTAAATGCAATCAAAAGTCCAATAACACTTGTGATAATTATTCCTATCGGAAAGATTTTAAACTCAGGAATCGCATCTGGAATATATTTCATTCCAACATAATGATTCATCAAGTTTATGTTTTTAATGTCATGAGGATTGGCATCCGAAAAATCATTGATATGGATATACATTCCTAAAGGTATTGGATATTGTGGTGCTTCTAAAGTGATCTTCCATAATGGAAACAAAAATAGTCCTAAAGGCAGAATTGCTGCGAGTAACATGATGATATTTGACTTTTTCATCTTAAAGGATTTAGTGGTTTTTATAGTGTTTTGAAAAGAAAGGCGAGAGCGAAAAAATTAACCCTCGCCTTTTTATAGGAAAATAAACACTAAAACAAAATTTCCCTAGTTTCTTTATTCAATATCTTCTCCTAAAGACCATTTTATCGGTGTGTTGCTATCTGCAGGAGAAACTCTAATATAACCTTGCATTTCTTGATGAAGTGCAGAACAGAAATCTGTACAATAGAATGGCCAAACGCCTACTTTTGTTGGTTCCCAAACTGAAGATTTCGTTTGTCCTGGCATGATTAATAGTTCAGAAGTGTTTTGACCAAGTACAGCAAAACCGTGTGGCACATCAAAATCTTGTTCTAAATTAGTCACATGGAAATATACTTTGTCTCCTACTTTAACACCTTCAATATTATCTGGAGAGAAGTGACTTCTAATGGTAGTCATATATATATGAACTTCATTTCCCTTTCGAACTACTTTAGTATCATCATCTGTAAAAGCAGCATAAGGATGTTTGTTATCTTCCAAATTGTAGATTTTTTGAGAACGTTCCTTAATCAAGTCTGCTCTCATTGCTGCAGCATAATGAGGTTCTCCATGTGTTGGAAAATCTAAAAGCAATTCCATTTTTTCGCCTGAGATATCATACAATTGAGCTGAGTGCTCCATTTCAGGACCAGTTGGCAAGTATCTATCTTTGGTGATTTTATTCATCGCGAACATATATTTACCTTGTGGTTTTCCAGAATTTCCTCCAGGAATGGTTAAATGACCAACAGAGTAATAGGTAGGTTTTCTATCAATAACTTCCCAAGTTCCTAATTTCCATTTTACAACTTCAGATGAAATAAAGAATGTTGTATATGCATTTCCTTGACCATCAAACTCTGTATGTAAAGGCCCTAAACCTGGTTGCTCTACAGAACCTGCCAATACATCTTCGAATTTTAAAATAGGAATTCCATATGCTTCACCATCAAATTTTTCTCCTTCAATAGCTGCCAACATTTTTGTAAATGAATGCACTGTTAAGTTAGCAGACAACTTTCCATTACCAACAATATATTCTCCAGAAGGATCAACATCACAGCCATGCGGAGATTTTGGAGTCGGCAAGAAAAATACAGCTCCAGGAACATCAACAGGGTTTACAACACGCACTTCTTTTTTCATTGTAGACGTTGCAGTATGAGTGTGCTCATCATATACATTATGTGCATAATCGGCTGGCATCATTGTACCACCACCATTATTTACATAATCTTCAATTTTTTTCCAATTCACAGCTGCAATAAAATCTTTATCATTTTGCGAAGCATTAACTTCTAATAAACTACTTGCTTCTTCTGTATTATATGTTGTAAAAAAGAACCAACCATGAGATTTCCCTCTTCCTGGATGTGATAAATCGTAGTTAAATCCTGGCATTAGAACTTGGAATTTTATATCCATATTTCCCGTTTCTGGTGCGACGCTTATAAAAGATAGTGCACCTTGAAAGTTGCCTTTATACTCATTAATTGGCATATCACGTTGAGGAATTGGCACAGAAAAACGTGTACCTGCAACCACATACTCTGTGTTTTCAGTTACAAAAGAAGAACTGTGATTACCAGCACTATTAGGTACTTCGATGATTTCAGTTGTTTCAAAAGTTTTTAAATCTATTTTCGCAATTCTTGGTGTATTGTTTTCATTAATAAAAACAAAACGACCATCAATTTCCCCTTTTGTTTGAGAAATATCAGGATGGTGAGAATCTCCCCAAGGAATAAATCCGTGAGATGTATTCAACATAGGTTTCGTTTCTTCAGAATAGCCATATCCTGAAGTTGCAAATTGAGAAAATACAGGTATTTCCTTAAACATTCTTCCAGAAGGCAAGCCATAAACAGTTAAGTTACCACTATATCCTCCAGAGATAAATGCATAAAATTCATCATGTTCACCAGGAGCAACGTATACTTTTTCGGCAACATTACTTGCCAATGCACCAGATTTATTATCAGATGATTTTGAATTATTGCAACTTGTATAAGTAAACAATACAAATACAAGAGCAAGTGTTAGTTTTAATAAATTTTTCATGTTTTATTTTAAATTTGATTAGTGTTTTATTCTTCTGAAGGTGGTAATAATACTTTATCTATAACATGTACAATACCATTACCTGCTTTCACGCTTCCTAGTATTTTAGCACCTCCAATGATAGGTTCTCCATCTACAACTTCTACTTTTACATAACCATTATTAGCTTGTCCAAGTTTTTTAAATTTCTTTAAAAAGTCTTTTGAATAGTTTCCAGGTGTCACATGATACTTTAAAATATTAGCTAACAGATCTTTGTTTTCTGGTTTCAATAAATTCTCAACAGTTCCCTCAGGTAAGGCGGCAAAAGCTTCATTAGTTGGAGCAAAAACCATGAGTGGTCCAGCATTCACTAAAGCATTTTCTAATTGTGCAGCTTGAACTGCAGCTACTAACGTAGTATGATCTTTAGATCCAATGGCTATACTTAAAACAGTTGTACTTTCGTCTCCCTCAATAAAGGCTTGACCAGTTCGATCTGTTGATTCATTTTCAGCAACTGAAACTGTAGAGTTCGATATCACTTCTTTGTTGTCTGTTTTACAAGAAAAAATTAGTGTAGCACAGGCTAATCCGAAAAATAGTTTTTTTAATATTTTCATTGGTTAGTAGTATTTAGTTAGTATTATAATGTTCTAAAATATTCTAATACAGCTCTAGCATCTTCTTTAGATAAGTTTTGATTTGCCATTGGAGAGCCATTAAATTCCATCAATAATTCTTTAGCCAAAGGATCCTCTTTTACCATTTGCTCTGGATTTAATATCATGTTCATAATCCATTCTGGAGTACGTCGTTCTAGAATTCCTGTTGGTGCAGGTCCAATAAATTTTTTGTCTGCTCTATGACAAGCCGTACACATTTTTTTGTAAACTTCTTCTCCATGTTTAACCATCTTTTGGTCAATTTCAGAATCTAAAGTCACTGATGTGATTGGACCTAATCCTTTATTCGTTAAGTCAATTTTTTTTGATGCTAGTATAGCTTTCTCCTTAGGAGTTTCCTTTTTTGCAGGAGCTTCTTTTCTGCCATAAGAGATAGATTCTTTTTTCTTTTCTTCTTTGCCTCCACAACTTAAAAGTAGTGTTACAAATAATACAGTCATTAGTTTTAGTGTTGTCTTCATTTGTTTTGATTTTATTCAACAAAAATAAAGCTCATAACTGTCAAAAAATATGACAATTATCATATTTCGGATAAAATTATCCTATTTAAAATTTATAACTTTCAAACTCTCATTTTTGTTAAAGGTTTATGTGTAAATCAACATCCAATAACTTTTGATTATCTTTATGCAACTTTAAAAAAAAGCAAACTTTTCACACATGAAAAAAACAATTCATCTATTGATGCTTTTAGCATCTTTTTCTCTTTTCGCTCAAGAATTATCTATGGATTTAGTCAAAAACATGACACCTCGTAATATTGGTCCAGGAGGTATGTCTGGTCGAGTTACAAGTATTGATGTAGTTCATAAAAACACAGATATAATGTATGTTGGAACAGCTTCTGGTGGTTTATGGAAATCTACTTCTGGTGGTATAAAATGGAATCCTATTTTCGAAAAAGAAGCGACTGCTTCTATTGGTGCTGTAGCTATTCAACAATCTAATCCAAGTGTCATTTGGGTTGGAACAGGTGAAGGGAACCCAAGAAATAGTTTAAATGGTGGTTATGGAATTTATAAATCATTAGACGCTGGTAAAACTTGGCAATTAATGGGTTTAAAGAACACACGTCATATTCATCGTGTAATTATTGACCCTACTAATCCTAATGTAGTTTATGCAGCTGCAATTGGCTCACCTTGGGGAGAACATCCTGAACGTGGAATTTTTAAAACAATTGATGGTGGTAAAACATGGAAAAAAATTCTATTTGCAAATACTAAAACTGGAGCTGCAGATTTAGTAATGGATCCTACAAACCCTAATAAGTTGATTGCTGCCTTATGGGAACATAAACGTGACCCTTGGTTTTTTAATTCTGGTGGTGAAGGTTCTGGTGTACACATCACATACGATGGTGGTAAAACATGGAAAAAAGTTACGGATAAAGAGGGATTTCCTGAAGGAAATTTAGGTCGTGTTGGAGTTGCAATTGCTCCAAATAAACCAAATATTGTATATGCTCTAGTAGAAGCCAAAAAGAATGCTTTATATAAAAGTGAAGATGGTGGTTTTAATTGGAAAAAAATAAATGATAATTCTTCAGGTAGAGGAAGTGGTGGTATTGGCAATCGTCCGTTTTACTATGCCGAAATCTATGTAGACCCTCAAAATGAAAATCGTGTCTATTCAATATTTACCTATGTAAATGTCTCTGAAGATGGTGGAAAAAGTTTTAGTCAATTAATGCCTGCATATGGTGTTAACAACGGAATTCATCCAGATCATCACGCTTGGTGGATTCATCCTACAAATGGTGACTTTATGATAGATGGTAATGATGGCGGAATGAATATCACTAAAGATGGTGGGAAATCTTGGCGCTTTATTGGTAATTTACCTGTCGCACAATTTTATCATATAAATGTTGATAATGAAATTCCTTATAATGTGTATGGAGGCATGCAAGATAATGGATCATGGAGAGGTCCTGCCTATGTATGGCGTGTTCAAGGCATCAGAAATAGTTACTGGCAAGAAATTAGTTTTGGTGATGGATTTGATGTCGTACCAGATAAAGACGATTCTCGTTTTGGTTGGACGATGAGCCAACAAGGTTATGTTAGTCGATACGATTGGCAAACAGGAAACAACTATACAGTGAGACCTATACATTCTGATCCTGAAGTTGAATTGCGTTTTAATTGGAATTCTGCAATTAACATCGATCCGTTTGATAATAATACCTTGTATTTCGGAAGTCAGTTTGTTCATAAATCAACTGATAAAGGACAAACTTGGACTGTCATTTCTAAAGATTTAACTACTAATGATCCTGAAAAATTAAAACAAAACGAAAGTGGTGGCCTAACAATGGATGCTACTGGAGCCGAAAACCATTGCTCTATTTTAGTTATTGAACCTTCTCCTATAGAACGAAATATGTTCTGGGTTGGAACTGACGATGGAAAAGTACATTACACACAAAATGGTGGACAAACCTATATTGATGTTACAAATAATATCAAAGGCTTACCTGCAGGAAGCTGGATTCCTCAAATAAAAGCATCTAATAAAAATAAAGGTGAAGCCCTTTTAATTGCCAATGATTACAGACGCTTTAATTATACACCTTATGTGTTTCGCACAAAAGATTATGGTAAAACATGGCAACGTATTGCAGATGGCAATGATGTAGAAAGCTATGCGTTATCCATTATTGAAGATCCAATTGAGAAAAATTTAGTTTTCTTAGGTACTGATGATGGCTTATATGTGTCTATTGATGCAGGTAATATTTGGACAAAATGGACTCAAGGTTTTCCAACAGTTTCAGTGAAAGATTTAGTCATTCATCCAAGAGAACATGACCTAATTATTGGAACATTTGGACGTGCAGCTTGGGTCTTAGATGATATACGTCCACTTAGAGCAATGGCTAAAAACAAACAAATTATTAATCAGAAATTAGAATTATTTACACCTCCAACTGCGTATCAAGCAGCATATCAACAACCAACTGGAAGTCGTTTTGGAGCAGATGCTATGTATCATGGTGAGAATAGAGGTTATGGTGCACAGTTTTCATATTATGTAAAAATAGATGAAATTAAAAAAAACGAAAAAACTGAGGACGAAGAAAAAGAAAATGATGAAGATGATGTCATTCAGAATGATAGCAAAGAATCTCAAGACACAAAAGTAAAATGGGATTCATTAACTATGAAAATCTATGATGGTGAACGCTTAATGAGAACATTAAAACAAAAAGCTCCTGATTCTACTGGAATTCATAAATGGACTTGGTATATGGATGAAGCTGGAGTTTCAAATGCTTCAAGAACGATTAGAAAAGAAAAAAGAGAGCCAAGTGGTGTTTCGGTTAAACCTGGAACCTATAAAGCTGTTTTACATTTTGGAGACCAAAGCTCTGAAGAAATGATTACAGTTCTATCTGATCCAAGATTAGATGTTTCTATCGCTAAAACTAATGAAGTGTATCACGCTTCTAAAAAGCTAGAAAAGATGCAAGAAACGGTTTCTAATGCTGTTAAACAATTAGTGGAAAGCAAACAAATAGCGACTAAATTCAAAGGTGATTTGACCAAGTTGGATAAAGGCAAATACAAAGATGACATTAAAGCTTCTAAAGATTTAATTAAAGAAATTGATGACCTCATCGACTTGTATTTAGGCAAACAAGACAAACGTCAAGGAATCACTAATACATCTGTTGTTTCTGTTGACGATAGGTTAGGTATTGCTGATTGGTATGTTAGTTCTAGACAAAATGGGATAACAGAAACTGAAAACTCATTAATAAAACAAGCTGAAGATGCAATAAATGATGTGCTTGAAAAAACAAATACTTTCTTTAATAAATCTTGGACAACTTACCAAACTAAAATGGAAGCACTGCAAACGAATCCCTTTAAAGAGATTAGTACGTTTAAACTAGATTAAATAAAACAACTTAAACTAAAAAAGGCTCTAAAATTTTAGAGCTTTTTTTTATTCAATACGCTTCAAACCTTCAATATTTTCAATCTTAATCTGTTTCCCTTTTGTAGAAATTAGATTTTCCTTTTTAAATTGTGACAGGATTCTAATTGCAGATTCTGTTGCTGTTCCAACAATATTAGCATAGTCTTCTCTTGAAAGTGTAATGGACAAGTATCCATCTTCATCTACTCCAAAATGCGCATTCAAATAGATTAAAACATCAGCTAATCGATTCTTAACAGATTTCTGAGCCATATCAACGATGACATTATCAGAATCTTTTAAATCATGAGCCATTTTTTGCAAAACGTCTAAAGTAAACTTAGGATTGTTTTGAAGATCTGTCATAATCTCACTCTTAGGAATAAAACAAACTTCCATATCATTAAGAGCTACAGCACTTAAATTTGCCGACTCCTCACCTATTAGCGAACGTTGTCCTAATAAATCACCTTTAACTACTAATTTTACAATTTGATCTTTACCATTAGCACTTAATTTTGATAATTTACAAACACCATCTTTAACACAAAACACGCCATTTACTGTTTCTCCTTCTTCAAAAATGACTTCACCTTTCTTGATGACTCTTGATGTTTTACAACCGGAAATCCGAACTAACTCCTCTTTTGTTAAGGCTTTTAGAGAATTAAACTGTCTAATAATGCATTGTTCGCATTTGCTCATACCTAAAAAATGTTTATCTTCAAAAATACTAAAAACATGATAAAAATCATAGTTTAAAACGGTCTCTTTACCAACCTTTGTATCAGGTATAAATGAGCAAATAATATGGAACAAACAACTTGTTTCCACTGTGGTGACGATTGTAATACAACAATAATATCCTTTGATGATAAAAATTTCTGCTGTAATGGTTGCAAAACTGTTTATGAGATTTTTTCTGAAAATGATTTGACCTGTTATTACGATTTACAATCTTCTCCTGGTACAATTCCAAAAGAGATTGAAGGGAAATACGATTTTCTTTCACAGGAAACTATTATTGAAAAACTTACAGAGTTTAATGATGGAAATACACAAATCGCTACATTATTCATTCCTCACATTCATTGTAGTTCTTGCATATGGATTTTAGAAAACCTAAACAAATTAAATCCGAATATCACCTCATCACAAGTTAATTTCGGAAAGAAAACGGTTCGTGTCACTTATAAATCTGAAAATTGTTCGCTTAAAGATGTTGTACTTCTATTAAGTTCTATTGGCTATGAACCTTATATTTCTTTAGACGATTTTAAAACTGGAAAACAGGACGTTAATCGCAGTCTAATTTATAAATTAGGAATAGCTGGTTTCGCCTTTGGTAATGTTATGTTTTTATCTTTTCCTGAGTATTTTGAAGTTGGTGAGTTTTGGCTAGAACAATATAAACACTTATTCCGTTGGTTGATGTTTGCCTTTTCTATTCCTGTAGTTTTTTATGCTGGAAGTGATTATTTCGTTTCTGCTTATAAAGGATTACGTTCTAAATTATTAAATATTGATGTGCCTATTGCACTTGGTATTACTGTTCTATTTATTAGGAGTACAGCTGAAATTATATTTGATTTAGGATCTGGATTTTTTGATAGCTTAACTGGACTCATTTTCTTTTTATTACTCGGAAAGTTCTTCCAACAAAAAACATATACATTTTTATCTTTTGAACGTGATTACAAATCTTATTTTCCAATAGCAATAACCAAAATAAATTCGGTAGGCAATGAAACGCCAATTCAGGTTTATGATATTGAAAAAGGTGATCGCTTACTTATTAGAAACGAAGAATTAATTCCTGTTGATGGTATTCTTATTAACGGAAAAGCAAAAATTGATTATAGCTTTGTTACTGGAGAATCTGAATCGGTTGGCAAAGAATCTGGAGACAAATTATTCGCTGGAGGAAAACAAACCTCTGGTGTTATTGAAATGGAAGCTCTTAAATCTGTTGAACAAAGCTACCTCACTCAATTGTGGAGTAATGATGTTTTTAGTAAAAATAAAGAAGATGGATTTACAACACTAACCAATACAATAAGTAAACGTTTCACATACATCGTTTTAAGTATTGCAATTATTGCGACTACCTTTTGGTTATTTACTGATGCTTCAAAAGCTATGAATGTATTTACCGCAGTATTGATAATAGCGTGTCCATGTGCTATTGCATTATCTGCTCCTTTTACGTTTGGTAATTTGCTTCGCATCTTCGGAAAGTTGAAATTCTATGTCAAAAATGCTTCAGTTATAGAACAGTTAGCAGGAATTAATACCATTATTTTTGATAAAACTGGGACCATAACCTCTAGTAAAAGTAGTACAGCAAATTATGATGGTGTTGCATTAACACCTTCCGAAGAACTGTTACTAAAAAACACGCTTCGAGGCTCTAATCATCCATTAAGCAGGACTTTATATGATATTTTAGATGAACATTGTATTATCACTTTAAATCATTTTGAAGAACATTTAGGCAAAGGTATTGAAGCTAAACATAATAATGAACACATCAAAATTGGGTCTGCAAGTTTTGTAGGCGCTGAAGAACCTTCAGTGTTAAATACAACGGTTCATATTAGCACAAATAATCAATATAAAGGAAAGTATACGTTTTATAATAGCTATAGAAAAGGACTATCGAAACTATTTAACAAACTTAAAAAGCATTTTGATTTAGTCATTCTCTCTGGTGACAATGAAGGGGAATTCGAAAATCTGAAGAAGTTATTGCCTTCAAAAACAAAATTAATCTTTAATCAAAAGCCAGACGACAAGCTTGAATATATTAAATATCATCAAACCGAAGGAGCAAAAGTGCTTATGATTGGTGACGGACTTAATGATGCTGGAGCATTAGCACAAAGCAATGTTGGCATAGCAATTTCAGAAAATGTGAACGTTTTCTCTCCTGCTTGTGATGCCATTTTAGATGCAACTAAATTTAATCAACTATACAACTTTATAAAAGCATCAAAGAGTGCTATTACAATCATAAAATGGAGTTTTGTGTTATCGTTTATCTATAATATAATCGGACTTTACTTTGCGGTTACAGGTCAATTAGCTCCTGTTGTCGCTGCAATTCTAATGCCTTTAAGCTCTATAAGCATTGTCGTATTTACAACTATTACTACAAATATTATTGGCAGAAAATTATCAAAATCATGAACACATCTCTAATCCAAAAATATAACATTCCTGGTCCAAGATATACGAGTTATCCAACAGTACCATTTTGGGATGAAGCAAAATTTTCTAAAGAAAAGTGGTTAAAAACGTTTAAAGCATCATTTGAAGAAAGCAATTCTGAACAAGGCATCAGCCTATACATTCATCTTCCGTTTTGCGAAAGTTTATGCACGTTTTGTGCTTGCCATAAGCATATTACAAAACGACATTCAATGGAAGACATTTATATAGAAACCGTTTTAAAAGAATGGCATTTATATGTTGAATTAATGTCTTCTAAACCTATTATAAAAGAAATTCATTTAGGTGGAGGAACACCAACCTTCTTTTCAAGTGACAATTTAAGTAAACTGATTAATGGTTTGTTAGAACCCTCAGAATTGCATAATGATTATGAATTTAGTTTTGAAGGACATCCAAACAATACAACCAAAGAACACCTTCAAACACTTTATAATTTAGGATTTACGCGTGTCAGTTTTGGGATTCAAGACTATGACGAAACTGTGCAAAAAGCCATTCATCGCATCCAATCCTTTGAACAAGTTCAAAAAGTAACCGAATGGTCAAGATCAATTGGCTATACCTCTATTAGTCATGATCTAATTTTCGGATTGCCATTTCAAAACATTGAGACTATGACCGAGAGTATTAACAAAACGAAACGCTTACGTCCTGATCGTATTTCGTTTTATAGTTATGCTCATGTACCATGGGTAAAAGGTGTTGGTCAACGTGGCTTTAATGAAGATGATTTGCCTAAAGGTGATGAAAAACGCGCTTTATATGAAACTGGCAAACAACTCTTAACCGGTTTAGGTTATGAAGAAATTGGCATGGATCATTTCGCATTAAAAACCGACCATCTATATACAGCTATCATCAATAAAACCTTACACAGAAATTTCATGGGTTACACCGCAAATACAACACAACTAATGATTGGTTTAGGCATGTCTGCTATAAGTGATAGTTGGTATGGCTTTGCTCAAAATGTTAAAACTGTTAAAGAATATGAAGCTATTGTGACTTCAAAAGAAATACCAATATTTAGAGGTCATATTTTAACCGATGAAGATTTGGTTATTAGACAACATATTCTTAATATTATGTGTCATTTAGGAACCTCATGGAGCGATGAAAGTCTAAAATTCTCAAAGCTGAATACCGTTTTAGAAGCCTTAAAAGAAGCTGAAAAAGATGGATTAATTCTAGTTGATAAAAACGCTTTAAAAGTTTATGAAGAAGCTAAGCCATTTATAAGAAATATATGCATGGGATTTGATTTAAGACTTCATGAAAGTCGACCAGAAACGCAAGTATTTTCAATGACTATATAATTTTTTTTAAACATGACAAATATCATATTCTTAAAGCTTAAACGAACGTAATTTTGAATCATAACTTCTAATAGGTATGAGTGTTATATATATTTTACTGAGTATCAGCATTATCGTTGCCATTGTGTTTTTTATAGCGTTTATAACTGCTGTAAAAAGTGGACAATACGACGATAGTTATACTCCATCTGTTAGAATGCTTTTTGAAGACGAACTCGTTAAAGAGCAACCTAAACCATCTATTAAATCAAAAAAGACTAATTAAATTATTATGGAAGTCCAACAATTTTATTACGATAACAAAATCGTCAAAAATTTCCTTTATGCAACAATGCTTTGGGGAGTTGTAGGAATGTTAGTAGGTTTACTACTCGCATTTATGTTTTTATTCCCAAATTTAACTGATGGAATTTCCTGGTTAAGTTTTGGTCGTCTTAGACCATTGCATACCAATGCAGTTATCTTTGCTTTTGTTGGTAATGCCATTTTTGCTGGTGTATACTACTCATCGCAACGTTTACTTAAGGCGAGAATGTTTAGCGACCTTTTAAGTAAAATTAATTTTTGGGGTTGGCAATTAATTATTGTTGGAGCTGCAATAACTCTTCCATTAGGTTATTCTACATCTAAAGAATATGCCGAATTAGAATGGCCTTTTGATATTGCTATTGCATTGATTTGGGTAGTTTTTGGTTGGAACTTGATTGGAACATTGCTCAAAAGAAGACAACGTCATTTATATGTTGCCATTTGGTTTTACTTAGCAACGTTTGTAACCGTTGCTGTACTTCATATTTTTAATAGTTTGGAATTACCTGTTAGTGGACTCAAAAGTTACTCTGTATATGCTGGTGTTCAAGATGCCTTAGTACAATGGTGGTATGGTCATAATGCGGTTGCATTTTTCTTGACAACACCTTTCTTAGGTTTAATGTACTACTTCGTACCTAAAGCAGCTAACAGACCAGTGTATTCATATCGTTTATCTATTGTACATTTCTGGTCATTAATCTTTATTTATATTTGGGCTGGACCTCACCATTTATTATATACCGCTTTACCTGAATGGGCTCAAAATTTAGGTGTCGCATTCTCTGTAATGTTATTGATGCCATCTTGGGGTGGAATGATTAACGGACTTCTAACACTTCGTGGTGCTTGGGATAAAGTACGAACAGATCCTGTTCTTAAATTTATGGTAGTCGCAATTACTGGTTATGGTATGGCAACCTTTGAAGGACCTATGCTATCTCTTAAAAATGTAAATGCTATTGCACACTTTACTGATTGGATTATTGCTCACGTTCATGTTGGAGCACTAGCATGGAATGGTTTTCTTGCCTTTGGTATGATTTATTATTTAATACCTCGTTTAGTAAAAACAAAATTATACTCAACTGCCTTAGCTAATCTGCATTTCTGGATAGGTACACTTGGTATCATCATGTATGCTCTTCCAATGTATGTTGCTGGTTTCACACAAGCAAGTATGTGGAAACAATTTAATCCTGACGGCACTTTAGTGTATGGAAATTTCTTAGAAACCGTATCCGAAATTATGCCAATGTATTGGATGCGCGCTATTGGAGGAACACTTTTTATTGCAGGAATGTTAATTTTAGTTTACAATATAATAGCAACCATTAGAAAAGGTAGCGCTGTAACTGATGAATTAGCGGAAGCTCCTGCATTACAAAACGTATCTAAAAGACGTGTTGCTGGTGAAGGATGGCATACTTGGTTAGAAAGAAAGCCGATTAAATTAACAATTTATGCAACTATTGCGATTCTAATTGGTGGTATTGTACAAATTGTTCCAACCATAATGGTTAAATCAAATATCCCAACAATTAGTAGTGTACAACCATATACACCTTTAGAGTTAGAAGGTCGTGATATTTATATACGTGAAGGTTGTGTTGGCTGTCACTCGCAAATGGTAAGACCATTTAGAAGTGAGGTTGAACGTTATGGTGAATACTCCAAAGCTGGAGAATTTGTTTATGATCATCCTTTCCTTTGGGGAAGTAAACGTACTGGTCCTGATTTACATCGTGTTGGTGGGAAATATTCCGACAATTGGCACTTAAACCATATGTATGATCCACAAAGTACTTCTTCAGGTTCTATAATGCCTGCTTACCAATGGTTAATAAAAAACAAACTTGATAAATCTCTAACTGAGACTAAAATGAAAGCAATGGTAAGTCTAGGTGTACCTTATACTGAAGATGATATTGCCAATGCGCAACAATCTATGACTGAACAAGGTACTAAAATTGAGAAAAACTTGTATTCAGATCCAGATTTTGCTGATACTTATGAAGCCGACAAAAAAGCTGGCGGACAAGATTTCGTTGAAATGCGCAATCGTGAAATCGTTGCTGTTATCGCATACTTACAACGATTAGGAACAGATATTAAAGTAAAAGATGACGAAGTAACATCAAATAAAAACTAATTTATCATGCTAAAATTTGTAAAAAACCATATGGAAAGTATCACTGGAATAGAAATATATCCTATGATCTCCTTACTCATATTTTTCAGTTTTTTCGTCGTCCTTTTCTGGTGGGTAATTACCGCAAAAAAAGACTATATCAACACCGTGAGTAACCTTCCTTTAGACAACCAAAACACTACAGAATTATGAGAAATTTCATTCCTTCTTGGATAAGAGTACCTGCAGTATTCTTTATTATTGCTGGTATCGTAGAATATACTATAGATTCTGGTGATAAACCCGCGTTTATTGAAAAACCAATGGTATTACTATTCTTAATATTAGTACTATTAATAATTATTGCTATTGAAGCTATAGTGTCTTCAATTAACAATGTATTATATCAAAGTTTAGATGAAGCAGCAAAAGCACGTTATAATGCTCAAAAATCAAAGACACCAAAACTTATAAGTTGGACTTCTGAAGCATACCAAAAATTACTAGGTAGCAAACCTATGGAAGAAGAACATGAAATTGTCTTAGATCATAATTACGATGGCATAAAAGAATTAGATAATAATCTTCCACCATGGTGGATCTATGGGTTTTATGCAAGTATCGTTTTTGCAGCAATTTATTTAGTGCGTTTCCATGTGTTTAATGGGGAAAATCAGTATGATGAACTCGAATCTGACTTAGTTCAAGCTAAAATTGACATCGAAGAATATAAGAAAAATGCAAAAGATTTGGTCGACTTTAATACCGTAGAATTATTAACTGAAACTAGTGATTTAAAAGCTGGACAAAAACTATTTGAAATGAACTGTGTGGCTTGCCATAAAGCTGATGGTGGAGGCGGAATTGGCCCGAACCTTACCGATAAACATTGGATCTTGGGTGGTGGAATTAATAACGTTTTCAAAACAGTTTCAGAAGGTGGTCGTGATGGAAAAGGTATGATTGCTTGGAAACAAAGTTTGAAACCAGCAGAAATCGCTCAAGTAGCTAGTTATCTACTCCAATTTCAAGGCACAACACCTGCAGAACCGAAAGCTCCTGAAGGTGATATTTGGATCGATAAAAATGCTCCAACCGAAGACGTTGTAACTGAATCAGTTGAAGTTCAAGACATAAAAGAAGATTAATTTTATTGATTCTTAGATAAGAACTGCTAAGTTTCAAAATAAGACTGTTATGAACACACCTGAAAACGAAACATTTAGAGATTCTATTGGAACCATCAATGAAGATGGAAATCGTGCTTGGGTGTATCCTAAAAAACCAAGTGGATGGTATTATGAAAAACGTAAAATTGTAAGTTATGCCTTATTAGCATTTCTTTTTGCTGCACCTTTTATTAAAATTAACGGCAATCAGTTTTTGATGTTTAATGTTTTAGAACGACGTTTTAACATCTTCGGATTCCCCTTTTGGCCACAAGATTTTCATTTGTTTGTGATTTCAATGTTGGTTGCTGTCATTTTTATCACATTATTCACGGTTGGTTTCGGACGTATTTTTTGTGGATGGATTTGTCCGCAAACCATTTTTATGGAAATGGTTTTCCGTAGAATTGAGTATTGGATTGATGGCGACAGAAATAAACAACGAAAACTACAAAGACAAAAATGGGATGCTGAAAAAATCAGAAAACGCATCTTTAAATGGTTCATATTTTTAGTCATATCCTTTTTAATTGCTAATATCTTTTTGGCCTATCTTATTGGAAGTGACAAGCTTTTAAGATATATCATTGATGGGCCATTTGAACATTTAGGTACGCTATTTCCTTTGATTATTTTTACTGGAGTATTCTATTTTGTTTTTGCATGGTTTAGAGAACAAGTTTGTATTATTGCTTGTCCATATGGAAGACTTCAAGGCGTCCTTCTAGATAATAAATCTATTATAGTCGCTTATGATCATAAACGTGGTGAAGCCGAAAATGGAAGAAAGAAATTTAGAAAAAATGAAGACAGAGAAGCACTTGGTCATGGCGATTGCATTGATTGTTTACAATGTGTAAATGTTTGTCCGACTGGAATAGATATTAGAAATGGTACGCAATTAGAATGTGTTAATTGTACTGCATGCATTGATGAATGCGATCATATTATGGAAAGTATTAATCTTCCTAAAGGGTTGATCAGATATGCAAGTGAAGATAATATTGAAAAGGGAAAGAAATTTGAATTTACACCTAGACTAAAAGGCTATTCGGCAGTATTATTTATTTTAACAGGTGTTTTATGCGGCATGTTGTTATTAAGAAATGATGTTGAGGCTAGAGTATTACGGTTACCTGGTCAACTTTATGAACACAAAGGTGAATCTATAATTAGTAATGTATTCACCTATAAACTTGTAAATAAAACCACTGAAAAAATTGAAGATGTCAATTTTAAGTTGAGAGCATACCAAGGAGAAATTAAATTGGTTTCAAATACAGGCAAGGTTGAAGTTCCTGAGCAAGGATTAGCTGAAGGCACTTTATTTATAGAGATTGACAAAAGTGAATTAAAAGGCGATAAAAACAAACTCATGATTGAAGTTTACAGTGGAGAAGAACTCATTGAAACGACAACAGTTAACTTTTTAGGACCGAGAAGTTATAATTAACAAAAGTTAAAAGGCATTAGGAATTTTAACTTTTGCCCTTAAACTTCCAATTGAAAGTCGCATTAAGGATTGAAACGGCATCCTTTTTATTTGTCTCTTCGAGCGCAGTCGAGAAGTTGTCAAATAAAAAGATACAGTGTAAAGCCTGACGCTTTTGATTGCAATGAAAAAGGGTAATGCCCTAAAACAAACAATATGATTCTGAAATAAGTTCAGGATGACAAAATAAATAGGTTATGAAAATAAATTGGGGAACAGGCATCGTACTAGCATTTATTGGGTTTATTAGCTTTATAATGTTCTTTGTTATTCGTATGAATACAGATAATAAATTTGATCATGATTTGGTTACCGAAAATTATTACAAAGCCGAATTAGAATATCAAAATGATATTAATAAAGAGGAAAACTCTAAAACCTTAAGGTCTGATATTACTTGGAAAAAAACCTCAGAAGGTTTACTCATTATATTTCCCGAAGATCTAAAATCTCAAAACATTGAAGGAAAAGTGTTCCTATATAGACCATCTAACAAACAAGTAGACTTTGAAAGCTCAATTTCATTGTCTGATCACAATTTGCTCATACCTGACAAACGTTTGTTGGATGGTCGTTGGAACATTAAAATTGATTGGCAATATAACGGAAAATCCTATCTCTACAAAAAAGAGATCGTGTATTAAATAGAATGTCTCCTCGAGCAATACAGCAATTAAAACATGTTTATATTGAAAGAAACGAGAGGTTAATAAAGAGGTTTCGACTGTGCTCGACCTAACACATATACAACATAATTTATGCTTTGGTCTGCTCTCATATTTGGTTTACTAGGAAGTTTCCATTGCGTTGGAATGTGTGGCCCTATTGCCTTTATGTTACCTGTTGACAGAAGTAACTCTTTAAAAAAAGTCTCTCAAATTACAACCTATCACTTAGGAAGATTATTGGCATATGCACTAATTGGTTTGGTTTTCGGTTTGGTTGGAAAGAGTCTATATATCTTTGGAATTCAACAACAATTATCAATAGTCATTGGTATATTAATGATTGTTATCATTCTTATTCCTGTGCACACCTTTAATAAATACAACTTTTCTAAGCCGTTATACAGAATTATTTCAAAAGTAAAATCATCACTTGGTAAAGCGCTCAAAAAGAAAACAGCAGATACGTTCTTAACCATAGGTTTCTTAAATGGTTTTTTACCTTGTGGCTTGGTTTACATGGCTGTTTTTGCATCATTAACAATGTCAAGCGCAATTGAGAGTAGCCTGTATATGATGCTATTCGGTTTAGGAACGATTCCGTTGATGACAACAGCAATATATTTAGGGAAATTTTTAAACGCAACAGTTAAGCAACGCATTCAAAAAGCCATTCCTGTTTTTGTTGTAATTATCGGATTGCTATTTATTGTTCGTGGTATGGGATTAGGTATTCCTTACCTCTCTCCTGCTCCAATAATTGATGTTAGTTCTAGTACAATTGATTGTCATTAATGATTTTAAATTCGTTGTGTAAAACTGACTTTCATCATAGTTTATTTTAGTTAATTTCAGTAACTTTAGTTCATAAGGTTAAGAGATATGAAAACGATTCTATTACTCTCCGATTTTTCTAATAATGCAACAAACGCAATACATTATGCGATGCACTTTTTTGAATCTGAAACATGTACTTTCTACATAATGAATGTACATAAAGCAGGTTCATTTATTTCAGATGATTTGATGACTTCTTCTACTGAAAACATTTATGAATCATTTACAAAAGTTCCTAGACAGAAACTTAATACACTTGTTGAAGATTTAAAAACCAACTACAACAACCCAAATCATACATTTGAAATTATAGTAGATTTCGATGTATTTACTGATGCTGTAAATCAAGCCATTAAGCATAATTCTATCGATTATGTTGTTATGGGATCAAATGGTGCTACAGGTGCCATTGAAGTTGTTTTTGGTAGCAATACCATTAATGTCATTAGACAAGTGATTTGTAAAACGTTAATCGTTCCAAATGAATATTCATTTAAACCGATTTCAAATTTTTTATTGCCTTTACAATTTGATGACGCTATTAAAAGTGAGCAAATAAATGTCATAAATGATTTTACAAAATACCATAACCTTAAATTACATGTATTGAGAGTATGTGATAAAAATGAAACAAACAGTATTTCAAATGACCAAGAAATGCTAGATGCGTTTAACTGCAAGTATTCTCTTGAAGAAGAAACTTCATTTTATAATGCAGTAACAAATTATCTAAAAACAAATGCAATTGATTTGACAGGTTTGATTGTTCATGACAAATCATTTATAAAACGATTTTTCACAGAATCACCAAGTATAGAATTAAGCAAGGTCATTAAATTACCTTTAATGATATTTCATAGTAGAGACATTTAATTTAAACCGTAATTAGTTATGATTAAAAATTTAGACAAAGCAGATTGTCAACTGATTTTAAGACAAAATTACATAGGTCATTTGGGCTATATTTATAGAGATAGACCTTTTGTGATTCCTATAACGTATTTTTTTAAAGACAATAGAATTATTTGCTATTCTGGTGAAGGCCATAAAATTATTGCCATGAGAAAACATGGACCAATAACCTTAGAAGTTTCAGATATAACATCTGTTGACCATTGGCAATCTATTGCAGTACATGGAAATTATGAAGAATTTGAAGGCAGTGCAGCCAAAGCTTTGCTTCATGATTTTTCATTAGGAATTAAAGATGTTATTTTAAATAAAGAACATAGAGACTTAAACTTTATAAGTGAATTTTCAGCCAAAATAGCGAAGAATGATCTCCCAATTGTATTCGTTATCAATATTGAAGATGTCACTGGAAAAGTGCGACGCAAATAGTATTAAATAAAAGGTATCACTTTTCGATCACGTTTCATGAAATGAATCTTATCTTCTATTATCACCTTCTTTCTATACCCAAATAAATGAAATATTTTAGTCGTTAGAAACAAAGTGATTCTTCTGTTAGCTATTAAACAATAATCATTGTTAGGGTGTTTTTTAATTCCTGGTAGTAGCCTTAAAAACTGATGACATTTCAAATTCCGTAATATTACTGAAAACAATAACCAGAATTTAGATAGTTTTCTTACGATGAAAAAACCGTCTTCACCTTGTTTTTGATATAATGGCATAAAAATCAATCCGTTAAATGCACTTTTAACTTCTCTTACGTCTTCATTAGCTAGAGTTTGATACTTCAATACTGGTTTAAAATTTATAAAACCAGGTTTCATCTTAAACTGATTCATTTCTGATAAAGCATGTCTATAAATAATTTCATAAAATCCTTTATTAAAATTCAGCACTCTACTTAAACGTTTATAATCAAACTTGTTTTTTGAAGTCAATCCTAATTTTTCCATAACTAACCATATAAAAGCTTCACAATACAACACAGATTTTTCATCATCGTGTTGTCCAGCTTCAAAACCTAATGATACATGTCCAAATTCATTTATGTAAGACAGCAATGGTCCATCGAGATATTCTTCAATACCTAAAACAATAGGAATATGAAACTTATCTGCTAAACTTCTATTGTTTAATGAATCACTAATAGTTATAAATGGCACTGTAGGAGACGATGTGGTATGCAAATCTATAAATACAAAGTCACCATGATTACTATTACAAATTTCTTTAATGGTTGTGTATAATTCGTATTGTTCTTTCTGCTCATCAAATTCATATTGATTATCATCTCTTAAGGATTCAATTTCATAGGTCGTCCATAATCTATTTAAGTCAAAATCTTTATATCGTACACCAGATTGTAAAGCATTCATATTGCCCAATAGTGCATAAAAATTACCTTTAAATTTAATATCATTTACAATAATATCACTAATCACTTTTTGTAATCCATAGACACCAGCAGGTTCATTTCCATGAATACCTCCAATACAGATTAATGTTATACCATTGACATCATTATTTTGGCTATAAAAAATTCTATCTTCAGTTATATATGTCTTAGGTTTGGCGCTTTCTTTTATCATGACTTATGAATTAAGTTTCTCTAAATCTGTTTTGGTTAATATTCCAACCAACTCATTGTGATCTATAATTGGGAGGCATCGTATATTATTCTCAAGCATTATAGATTTAGCTTCTTCAATATGCATGTCTGGAGTTCCGTACTTAATATCTTTTTGCATGACTTGAGATGCAGAATGGTCATCAAACTTATCCACATTAGAAATGTCACTTGTTGAAATAATACCAACAATTTTATGCTCTTCATTAATAACAGGAATGTGATTTATATCTTTCCATTGCATAATATTCTTAATAAGTCTCATTGAATCATTTTCATGGACTGTAAAAATTTGAGTTGACATCACTTTATGTACTTTATCATTAGAGCTAGCATCTTTTCTTGCTAAAGGTTTTGCTAATTCCCACTCGCTTACAGGTAAATTTTCTTGTTGATTTTTATGCATATGATAGGTTAATAAGATGTTGGCTTCTTCTCTAGAAACATCTTCTTGAAGCATTCTACTACTTCTTACCAACCATTTACTTCCAGTTGTATTTTTGTCTATTCGTTCTTTTATTATATTGAGGTAAAACTCAATATCCTCAATATTTATATTAGCTTTTAAAAGTCCATCATGAGCCATTGGCAACAAGATTTTTTTTGCTAATTTTTTTGCAGAAACACCTTTTCCAAACCAATTAAAATAAGTATCTAAGCCAGTTCTTGCCGCTTTTATAAAATTACCTTTTGCATCTTTAAAAGCCATACGTTTCCATATCGATTTACAATCTTCAGGCATGCCTAACATCACACCAATCCAAAACATAGCATTTGCAATTTCATCTTTAATACTTGGTCCAGATGGTATGTACCTATTTTCAATTCGTAAATGCGCCACATTTTTATGAACGCCATAACAGACTCTATTCCATTTATAAAGTGTTCCGTTATGCAAACCAATAGCCTTTAATTCTGGTTTGATTCCGTTTTTTAAATCTTCTATAGGATTGCCTTCAAGCTCTGAAGTCACTAAAGGTGCATATCGTGAAACATCATCTGTAAAGACTTCAATAATTGAATCTTTAATCCAATCATTGCCAAAGTTCACTCTTGCCTTTTGCTCTCTAAGTAATTGTGATCTATTTCGTAAATCTATACTCTGCTGAAACAAAGCAATACGTGTTTCGCTCCAAAGCTCACGTCCTAAAAGCATAGGAGAATTCGTCATAACTGACAAAATTGGACCAGCAATAGCTTGAGACCAATTATACTGATCGACTATATCATCTAAGTCAATTTGTAAATGCACTTGAAAACTTGTATTACATGCTTCAAATAAAATAGATTCATGGTCTAATATTAGCTCATCAACTCCTCTTACTTTCACTCTAAAATTATTTCCTCTAACTTTTTTCATGACATCATTCAACACTTTATAACGTTGAAAAGGCGTCATGTTTTCAAACACGAGATCTTTACGTTTAAAGGTTGGTAAAATACCTGTGAGTATGATTTTATTGAAGTCTATAGCATCTGCAGCTTTTATGGCTTTCTCTACCAATTCGGAAAGGTCTTTTTCGAGTTGTGAAAAGCAAGTTCCTTTTAATTCTAATGGATCTAAGTTGGCTTCTAAATTAAAAAGCCCAAGCTCAGTTGTAAAATGAACATCATTAATTTCTGCTAAGATTTCTAAGGCATTAAATGATGGTCTATAATATTGATCTACAATGCAAAATTCTTGTTCAGCACCAATACGCTGAATTCCTTTTTCGAAGGCATCAGATTTAATCATCATGTCTAATGCTTCTATATCATTTAACAAATGATTTATAAACACCTTTCTTTCAGTTTTATTAGTTATTGGCTTAACCGATTGTGACCCCATAATTTTATGCAATGTTCTCAAATTTAACACATTACTAGCGTAGGTTTTATGACTTTTATCATAGTTTTTAGCCTTGTATATGGCTAACTTTAATAGATAAAATAAAACCTAACATTATGAAAAAACGTACACCAGTGTCAGCTATTATGACCAAGAATATTATTGCAGTAAACAGAACAGATGATTTAGAGACTGCAGAGAAACTTTTTAAACAACATCATATTAGACATATTCCAGTTGTTTCTGGAGATGTAATTATTGGGATGTTGAGTTATACAGATTTACTTCGCATTAGTTTTGCTGATGCAGTAAATGAAAATGAAACAGAAGTAGACACTGTTGTTTACAACATGTTTACTATAAATCAAGTGATGAGTAAAAATGTAGTAACAATTAGTTCAGAAGTTACAATAAAAGAGGTTGCTGAATTATTGGCTAAAAATGAGTTCCATGCTTTACCAGTTGTTGATGAAGGTCAACTTGTAGGTATTGTAACCACAACAGATTTAATAAATTATTTAATTGATCAGTTTTAATCAAAATCACAACCATAAAAAAAGAGTTAGTTTCCTAACTCTTTTTTTATGCCTTAACTTTAGTTCAATTAGATTCTAAATGTAATCACTGGCAACGTTGAATGATTAGCTATATCTTCACCAATGCTTCCGCTAAAAAAGTGAGATATTCCTCTGCGACCATGTGTTGGTACTGCAATTAAATCACCACCTACAATATTTGCAAAAGTGAGTACACCTTCTTCTACAGTATAATCGGAAATGTATTGGATCTCGTTTAACTTATTTAAGTTCCCATCTGCTTTTTCAAGAAATTTAGCGACTGTTGCTTCCATTTCGGTAGAACTTTTAAAACGTTCACCTGGCAAGTTCACATATAAAAGTTTTAAGTTAGAAGACGTATTTTCAAAAAACTGACATGCTTTTAAATAAGGTTCTACCATTTCTTCTGAAAAATCACAAGCAAAAACAACCGTCTCAAATTTCACATTAGCTGGTTTCTGCTTTACAACAAGAACAGGGATTTCAGAATGCCTTACTACTTTTTCAGTATTCGAGCCAACTAAAATTTCGGTAAAACCACTTGCTCCATGTGAACCCATAACAATTAAATCTGCATTGTGTTCTTTAGCAACATCACTAACTTCACGAAATACTTTAAAGTGCTTTACTATTGGAGTAACAGTAATGTCTTTTAAATAATCTCGTTCTAGAAACTCTTTAAATTTCTTTTCAGCAAGTTTCAAAAAGAATACAGTTTGCATTTGTTGTTCATCATTAGAATCTACAAGCATAGTATTAGCCATTTCTAACATGTGCAATGCAATAACTTCAGCATTATTTTTCTTTGCCAAAATTGCTGCAGTTTCAAGTGCATATTCAGAATGTTTAGAAAAGTCAATTGGTACTATTATTTTGTTCATATTTATAGTTTTAGTGATTTATTATAAAACCATTTCCATCTTTAGAAATGTTTAACGTTTAATTACACGATAAAGGTATTGGCTAACCTTCAGAATAAAAATGACATTTATCATACTGTTATTTAAACTTTAATTAATTTTAATTGGAATTAAATAATCAGTATCTTTCAAGTTGAATTAACTACTTAAAAACGATACAATGAAACACAAAATTTTAGGACTTGCAGTTGTTGCACTATGCTTAGTTGCTTCCTGTAAAAGCGATAAAAAGGAAGCGGAAACTATTGTCGAAGAAGCCGTTACAGAAACAAGCACTGAATCGACAGAAACAACTACAGATAGAAGAGAGCCAACGGAAGTCAAAGAAAAACCAGCTTACTTTTCTGAAAAAAGAAAAGTAACAATGAGTTTAGAATCTAAAAGCGGAAGTACTACTACAGGTAATCTTGTGTTTAAACAAGAAGAAGGTACTGTTACTATGATTGCTGTCCTTAGTGGATTAACACCAGGAGAACACGCCATTCATATTCACGACAAAGCAGATTGTACTTCTGATGATGGAAGTTCATCTGGTGGACACTGGAATCCTACAGCACAACCACACGGAAAATGGGGAGATGCAAAAGGCTATCACAAAGGAGATATTGGAAACTTTACAGCCAATGCAGAAGGTCAAGGAACCATCACTAAAATCACTGACGAATGGTGTATTGGTTGTGGTGACGCTACCAAAGATATTTTAGGAAAAGCCATTATTGTTCACCAAGGTACAGATGACTTTACGTCTCAACCTTCTGGAGCTGCTGGAGCACGAGTAAGTTGTGGTGGTATTATTGAATAATGCACTAAGAATACAAATTTATAAAGAGCGATAACTTGATGTTATGGCTCTTTTTTTTTAATTTTTTTTTATATTAAACCGTGTTTTATTTTTATTTAAATTTACCAATAATAAAAAACGAAATAAAGTAGATTCTCCAGATATAAAGGTTTCAATATATCAAGTTAATACATATTAAGATTACTCAAAACACCATACCTATATGAACAAAATTAAATTATTATTAATCGCTATTGGATTCATTTTTTCTTTGAATTTATATGCACAAAATGATTTTAAAATTGGAATAAATGTTGGTATAAACTATCCAAAAGTTCGCGGACACGAGTATGCTAAATACAATAATTTTAAAGTAGGATACTTATTCGGCGTTTCCATTGACTATTATTTAAAAGAAAATTTATCCTTAAAGACTAATATTAACTACGAAAGGAAAATCAAAAAACTACAACTGACTTACTTTAGTTATACTTCAGAAGAAATTGGCACCGAAAATTTCAGTGAAATATATGAATACATAAATATTCCAATTCTACTAAAATACGAATTTGGAAATTCAACATTTTTTGTAAATGGAGGACCATTCTTCAACTATTTATTAAACAATAAAATTGAGCCAGATTTCCCTAATGAGGATAGTGACTCATATACAGAACAGAAAAAAATTGACTTCGGATTCTCCTTAGGAATTGGAACTAATATATCTCTTAATGAAAAAAATGACATAACCATTGAAATAAGAGATGATTTAGGAATTATAGATACAGGATATGTTCCAAAGAGCGTAAAAGGAACAGTAAAAACAAATGCTGTAAAATTTATATTAGGTTGGAATTTGGGAATCTAACACTTACCACCAACACATACAAACAACTAATTACTAAAGACATACACAGAAAACTCAAAAAATGTCCTTCTGCTTAGTTTTCTTTTATTAACTTGTTTCCAACTTTCACAATCACGTAGTTATCTGTTTCAATAACAATCCGTTGAAGTCACTTATAAAAATAGAAAGTCAAAATACATTTTACTAAAAATGAAACCAATTACAAAATATGCAATAAACAATGATATAAATATTGCATATCAAATCGTTGGAAATGGTCCTGTTGACCTTATTTTTATTCCTGGTTGGGTTTCAAATATTGATATGATGTGGCTAGATTATAAATTGGCCGAATTTCTAACTAGACTTACTCAATTTTCAAGACTCATAATATTTGATAAAAGAGGTACTGGACTTTCAGATAGAGTAAATCCATTATGTTCTCTCGATGAAAGAATGGATGATATTTTGAGCGTCATGAATGCAGCAAAATGTGAAAAAGCAATTTTCTTTGGGCATTCTGAAGGCGGAACAATAGCAAGTCTTTTTGCATCTAGATATCCAAAACGAATCCAGTCTTTAATCACATTCAGCATTTTTGCAAAAAGAAAATATGATATCGATTATCCTTGGGCACCAAAACCAAATGAACGAGACGTTTTTTATGAAACCATTCAAAAAGAATGGGGAAATGGTAAAAAAATGGGATTAGAAATAATAATGCCTTCTATGGCTAATAATCCCGACTATTACGATTGGTTTGCAAGTTATTTAAGATCTGCTGCTAGTCCTAGAGCTGCTCTTGCACTCGCTAAAATGAATACAGAAACAGATATTTCCGATATTTTAAAAACCATCAAAATTCCAACTTTAATCCTTCATAGAACTGATGATTTAGATGTAAATGTAGAAGAAGCTAAATATATTGCAAACCGAATTTCTAATTCAAAATTTGTTGAATTACCAGGCAACGATCATTGTTTTTGGGTAGGTGATTCCAAATCAGTACTCGATGAAATTGAAGAATTCGTTACAGGAATACGACCTTTAAGTAAAACCAAACTGTCTATTCATTCAAAAAATAATTACACTAAAATAGATATTGAAAAAACAATGTTAGATAATTTTCAATACAATTTAAAAATTGAAGATTTTGCAAAACTTTGTGGACGCAGTTTGTCTGTATTTAAAAGAGATTTTAATACTCATTACAACACAACACCATATCGATGGTTAAAAGAGAAACGCTTAGACTATGCTAAAATGCTTCTTCTTGAAAGTGATTTAAACGTTAACCAAATATGCTATGAAAGTGGTTTTAAAAACAACTCACATTTTATCCAATCGTTTAAAGAAAAGTTCAAATTACCTCCTAACCAATTCAAAATGAACACTTAAATCTACTAGATTTGAACCTTAGAGAACACTTTTTGAATGTTTAAGGATATCAAATGTCTTTCTTTTAGTTGAATTTTGTTACACAACCAAACACTAAACTAAAATGAAAAAAGTAGTTATCTTTATTTACGGAGCAATAGCATATATTATTTTTCTAATTGCCTTTCTTTACGCCATTGGATTTGTAGGTAACATTTACGTCCCTAAAACAATAGACTCTGGAACAGAACCCTCAATAATGAATGCCATTTTAATCAATTTGGTTTTATTAAGTGTATTTGCACTTCAGCATAGCATTATGGCTAGACCTGCATTTAAAAAAAGGTTTAACGCAATTTTTAGTCAAGCTATGGAACGTAGTACTTATGTTCTACTATCTAGTTTAGCTTTAATTTTAATTTACTGGCAATGGCAACCCATAACAACTATAGTTTGGGACGTCGAAAATGAAATTGGTGGTTATATTTTGACTGGAATATTCTTTTTAGGTTGGCTTATCGTATTACTTTCTACATTTATGATTAACCATTTTGAACTTTTTGGATTAGCTCAAATTTTTGATAATCTAAAAAATAAACAAACGGCTCATCCTAAATTTCAAACAAATTATTTATATAAACTTGTAAGGCATCCAATAATGCTAGGTTTTTTAATTGCATTCTGGGCAACACCAGTCATGACAATAGGACATTTATTATTTAGTATTGTAACGACACTTTACATTATTATTGCAGTTAAGTATTTAGAAGAAAAAGATCTTAAAAAATTCATTGGAGAAGATTATGAAACTTACCAAAAAGAAGTCCCTATGATTGTTCCTTTTACAAAAATAAAATCATAGGATTAATGAGTAAAATAGAATCAAGACTAACTAAGATGGGAATTCAATTACCTGAAGTCCAAAAACCTGTTGCAAATTATATTCCTGCTAAGCGTACAGGCAATTTGATTTATGTTGCTGGTCAAATTCCGGTAGAAAATGGCATCATAAAAAAAGGCAGGCTTGGTAAAGATTTATCTTTGGAAGAAAGTAAATATGCCACAAAACTTTGTGCTATTGGCTGCTTAGCAGCAATAAAAACTATTTGCCCACTAGATAAAGTAACTAGCATTGTCGCTATGCATGGCTTAGTAAACTCTACTTTAGAAAACACTGAACAAGCAGATGCTATGAATGGTGCTTCCGATTTTGTTGTTGAAGTATTTGGCGACCTTGGAAAACACACTAGAACAGCAGTTGGTGTTAGTGTGCCTCATAATATTGCAGCTTCTGTTTATATGGTTGTTGAAATTGAAAAATAAAAACCCTTGAAAATATAAATTAACAAGGGTGTTTACTGATTATCTTGATTGATGTGTAATATCTAAATAATCTGCTACTAACTGTATCGTCTTTTGGTATTCCAAACATATGTTTTCGTACTGTTTGATGTCGCTGTAATTTTATTTGTATTTAATGTTCTCATGGTTATGATTATTTTGATTGTTTATACTCTATAGACGATGCTATTCTAAAATTGTTACAGTTGTTAACCTTAGTTAACAAACATTAACAAAACACTAAAGAATAAGACAGATTCTCCCTACAATTATTAGTATAATTAATTATATCTTTTGCCTGTATTCATTTTCTTTTATTAATTTAGAGCTGGTAAAATAAAAATCAGAGAGATCTTAACTCTAGTCTATTGAAATAATAAATTATGAAATTAAACTTATTGTCTTGCGATGCTCAAAGTCCAGATAGAAGAGCGATAGCAAAATGCATCGCAGAGGTCTCACCTAACATTAGTGAATCCTTATCAATTGAACTTACAGATATACTCTTAGAAGGTGACGCAGTAGATATTGAGGTAAAAGACAAAAATTCGGGATCTACGTTAAGAGCTTTACGAAAACTAAGTATTGACTACGAAATTATAGAATGAACCAAATAAAAATAATTTTCAAATATTATTATATAGTTGCCTTACTAGTTTTGATGTCTTGTAGTAAAACCAAAAATACTACAATTGAAACAGATTTTTGCACAACAATTCATAGAAACCAAACTACTTCACTTTCTAAAGAACTCGAAGACGTTGCTGAACTTATGACTACTAAAACTGGTGTTTATGTGCTAGAAGATGGAAGCGGCTCCATGGTTGCTAGAGCATGGCTAAGTGAATATGCTGAACAAACAATAGACATTCAATACTTCATTTTCTCAACAGATAATGTTGGACTAATTGCTTGTGATTATTTGATAAGAGCAGCAGATCGAGGTGTCAAAATTAGAATTATTGTTGATGATATTATGGTAGATTCTGATATTCAGGACATATTAACTTTTGATTCTCATGAAAATATTAACGTAAAAATCTATAATCCAGGCGTAAATTTAGGAAAAAACATCATTAGTAAAATTACAAAATTTGCTACAGATTTTAGATCTGCAAATCAACGTATGCATAATAAAACCTTTATTGTCGATGGAAAAGTAGTCATTACTGGTGGACGAAATATTGCAGATGAATATTTTGACTACGACCATGAATATAATTTTAGAGATCGAGATATTTTATTGCTAGGTAAAGTTTCTGAAAAAGTAAATAATTCATTTAACGACTTTTGGAATAGCGATTTGAGCAAAAACGTGACCAGTATTATTAATGAAAAACCTGAAAACATTAATTCAGATCAGCGATTTGACAACCTTCATGAATACGCTTGCAATCCTAATAACTTCTGGCCTCAAATACGCGAAAGAATTGCAAGATTACCAAGTACATTTAATACCATAAAAAAATCTGGAGAATTAGTTTGGTTGGATGATGTCGATTTTATTTCAGATGCTCCAGGTAAAAATGATGGCAAAAACGGTTTAGGTGGTAGCGGAATTTCAACGACTGCATTAATTGATTTAGTAAAAAATGCTAAATCATCAATAGACATTCAAACACCATATTTAATTACTACAGAGTTATCTCAAAACCTTTTTAAAGATGCTGTAGATCGTGGTGTAAACATAAGAATTCTCACTAACAGTTTAGCTTCAACAGATAATATAGAAGCGTTTAGTAGTTATCAATCAGATAGAAAAAAATTATTAAACACTGGTGTTAGAATTTTTGAATTCCGACCTGATGCAGCAGAACGAACACAAATAATGACAGGAGAATTACAAGAACAGTTAGATCATAAACCCATATTTGGGCTTCATGCTAAATCGATGGTTATAGACAAACAAACAACAGTTATTGGTACATTTAACCTTGATCCCAGAAGCGCGAATTTAAATACGGAATGTATTGTTATTGTTCATTCTGATAAAATATCAAAAGGTGTTTTAAAAGGAATGGAACAAGAATTTAAACCTGAAAATTCTTGGGAAACCACATTAGAATTTAATCCAGATTCTAAAGTAAATAACTATAAGCGTTTAAAAACTTGGACCCGAAAAATATTACCTAAAGACATTTTGTGATTTTAAAAAATTTTAGCAATTGTTATTTTTAATCCTAGATTCGTTTTCTTTTGTTAATTTAGAGGAAACCAAACACAAACAATTTTAACACCTTAGAATAGCTATGATTATAGGATTACTCATACGAATGCTTACTTTCCCAGGAGTAATGTTAGATGCCCTTATTAATAAAAAGACATGTCAATTTTTAAATATTGAATTATACCAAGTAAACTATTTTTCTATTGCAGGAGAAGAATTACCTGTGATTCATGAAATTCCAAAAGAATATTCGAAAACATTTGGCATTGCAATTTATCCTTTTGTAATCATGTCGATGATAGCAATTGCTGTATTTTATATAGGTAATTATCTTTTTCCAAGTATAGAATTTATATTTATTTGGCTTGGTATTTCAGTAGCTGCTCATTCTTTTCCTAATACTGTTATGGGAGATTTACTTTGGAAAAGTAGTATTTCCGAAATTAAAGGTGGAAATTATCTTGCAATTATTGGAATTCCATTAGTAGCAATCATTTATTTGGCAAGAATGCTGCATTTTTTCTGGTTAGACATCATTTATGGTGTTATCCTTTATATACTTATAATAAGAGATGGTGCTATTTAAATAGTAATATCAACACCCTAAAAACCAAAACAACAATGTATAACTCACTTAAAAAAATCTCATTACTATTTTCAATTTTAATAATAGCATCTTGTAATACAGTTGATAATGACGGAAATAATGATATTGATGATCCAATAATAGGAATGTGGGAATATTCTACACAGTTTTTAAATGATGTAGAAACTACTGTTAATGATTGTCAGTTGTCAACCATAGAATTCACCACATCTGGAAACCGAACGGATTTATATTACGACGACTACTCAGGAGATTGTATCGTTGTCGACACTGTAAATATGACTTGGGAATATTTAGAAAACGATTCCTATCAGTTTACTCAAAATGGTTTTTCATTTACCGAAACAGTAATCTTTGAAAATGAAAATAATACGCTTAATTTAATTAGTTCAGATTCTAATGGAAATGGAGGTGTAAACAATCATCAATTTGTTTATACGAGAATAAATTGAAAAGCAAATTATAACAGATATTAAAATCTCATAGAAATAAATTAAGCATTTAAACATGCATTAATAACAATCAATTTACTAAAATAGTAAATACTAGAAAAGCACTTTATTATAGCAATAAAGCGCTTTTCTTTTTATCTTTACAAATACATAATTCAAATCACTACATGCAATTAGAAACACTAATTTCTCAATTTCAACAGAAAGACGAGAAAGCCTTTGAGCAGCTATACAACATGTATAGTGATAGTATGCATGGTGTGATTTATAATATTGTAAGAGATCATGACATTGCTCAAGAAGTCATGCAAGATGTATTTGTAAAAGTTTGGAATAATGCCAGTAGTTATAATGCGAGTAAAGGACGATTTTTTACATGGATCCTAAATATTTCCAGAAATGCAGCTATAGATAAGACACGTTCTAAAGCGTTTAAAAATTCTGGTAAAAACCTCGATGCGCAATTTTTCGTAGATATTTTGGAAACAAGTGAGAGTTTAAACGATAAAACTGATGCTATTGGAATTAAGAATTTCGTAGGGAAATTAGCAAAAAAATGTATTGAAGTGATTGAATTACTCTACTTTAAAGGCTACACTCAAAAGGAAGCCTCTGAAACCTTAGAGATGCCAATTGGAACCATAAAAACAAGAAACAGAAATTGTATCAAAGAGTTACGTAAAATGGTACTAAAATAAAATGGATATTAACGCTTACATAGAATCTGGAGTATTAGAACTGTATGTTGCTGGTCAGCTTTCTGAACAAGAAAACCAGGAGGTATATGAACTTATGCTTAAACATCCAGAACTATTACAAGAAGTATTATCTATTGAAGCTGCAATAATAAAACTTACTGCTGCAACATCTTCAAATAAAAATGAGAACACGTTACAACGTATTAAAGATCAATTAAAATTTGGTAACGCTTCTAAAGTGGTTCAAATGTCTAAACCGAAAACCAATTGGTTTACATACACAGGATGGGCTGCAGCATTATTTATTGGTGCAGGATTATTATGGACACTAAATCAAAACAAAGAATTGGAAGCGCAACTCTCTGATGTTGATACAGAAAAGGCTTATTTAGAAACACAAATTGAACAAGCAAAAACAAATTTGGCAGTAAAAGAAAACTTACTAAACGTTTTACGTGATCGAGACATTATTACTGTACCACTTGGAGGTCAAGGAAGTTTTGCAAACTCCTATGCCAAAGTATATTGGAATAAATCCAATAATAATATTTACTTAGACGCACAAGGTTTGCCTGAAGCTCCAGAAGGTAAAGTTTGGCAAGTTTGGTCTTTAACACTTAACCCATTAACACCAAAAAGTTTAGGGACAATTACAGACTTTAATACTGACGAGAATAAGATTTTTACTATTGCCAATGCTAACGAAAGTGAAGCATTTGGTATCACTTTAGAACCAACTGGAGGAAGTCCAACGCCTACAATGGAACAACTGCATACTTTAGGAGTCGTTACGCCTTAGAAAAAAAACACCTGTTCAATTTCTTGAACAAGTGTCTTCTATCAACAAAAAAACCCTAAAACTACCATATCTCCATATGGTAAACCTTATAAATTATAGATGGATTGCTGTTAATTCACTTAGCATGATCTTAATTTTCAAAAACTATAAGTAATCATAAGTTTCAATATGGTATCAGCTTCATGCGAAAAATAGAATGCATCTATAATTCCCTTAGATGATTCTAACATAGGATCAATACCAAAATTGCTATTTTTCAGATTCAAAAAATTCTCAAGCGACATACTAAAACTAAACTTATTAATTGCATAAGAAAAACCTAAATCTAAATAATAAAACGCATCATAATCATAATTACCTTCTTCAAAAGGCAACTCCTCTTCTACTCTTGAATACATTCCAACTGAAAAATCATCTTGCTCAAATTTTAATATCTGCATCGTATATGCATCATAAACTTGCAAAAAAGAAAGTACATTAGATTGCATGTCTTCCTCAAAATTAAAATCGATTTCTTGATTAGTCAATGCTTCTAAATCCAATGGCATTGGTCTTAATTCTTGTGAAAACACGTGTCCGAAACACAAAAAAATCGATAGATATGTGATTACTCTTGTTTTCACCTTTTAAAGATTTAATATTTTAACCTCCATACCTGGACCCAATTCATAAATACTGGTTAACAATTCTTCTTTTAACGGTTTCATAGCTTTGTTTTTCCCAGCTGCTTTATAAATTTCAGCAATATGATATAAGGTCTCAGGTTCAAAGGTTTTATTGATGATATGCTTTTCTACAATTTGTAGCGCTTCGTTTATTTTTCCATTTTTAAAATAAGTCCAAGCCAATAAATCATATGATTGAGGTGTAGGTCTGTTTTCAATTTCAGTTTTAGCAATGGATATTGCTTCCTCTAAATTCGTTTTAGAATCCACATATAACAACACATTATATTTGTTATACATGTCTCCATATGTCTTATTTCTCATAGCATTTTCATACAAATCCAATTGTTCTTTAACCAAAGTTTCATCGTTTATAAATTCAGCAATTTCAGCTTTCAATAAAAAGTAATCTGGAGCAAAATAAGTTTCGGTAACTGCATTTAAAATTCGTAAAGCCTCTTCTGGATTTTTTTCATGTGAAAACACAATCCAAGCGATTCCCTTTTTTGCATAAGCATCATTTGGATCTAAAGCCAATGCTTTTAGAAAGTATGCATACGATTTTTCAATGTCGCCTGCATGACCATAAAAATCTGCAATATTGGTATATGACCATTGTTTCAAAGGAGTAAGATTAGAGGCCTCAGCAATGAGCATTGCTTTTTCCATGTAATTAATAGCAGCAACTAAGTTTCCTTTATGATCGCTCCATTTTGATAAACGAATGAGATAATCGAAATCACTAAAATTTTCAAAAGTTAAAAGATACATATGAGCCATTTCATAATTACCAAGTTCAAGATGTACATCAAATAACATTTTTTGAGTTTCCTGAAGGTTTTCTCCCAAAATTTCTGCTTTAGTTAAATGCTCGAGAGCTTCTTTAAATTTATGTTGAGAGATATAATTATAAGCAAGACTTTTAAGATACGACGGATTGTTATACTTGGTAATCTCGTTTACCTTTATTAAATGATTTTCAGCTTTTTTAAGATAATCAATATTACCAGTAGCTGAAAAATAATTAGAATAGGTTGATGCTAATTTTCCGATATAAGGAAATTGATTTGGAGTTTGTTCTAGCTTTTGAAACCAAAACACTTCGTTCTGTCTGGCACGTTCAAGTGTTTCATTTTCTGAAACATTTAAGTAAGCATTATAATCATTTGCATTTGTTATTTGTGATTTAGTAGCTTCTTTACAGTTAGCAAATAAAGCAGCTATCAATACGAAAATTAATATGTTGTATTTAGAGTTCATTTTTGAATGTTTTTGAGTGAGTATTCTTTGTTAAAAAACTCCAAAATAGAACTCTAAGAATTCCATTTTGGAGCCTATAATATAATCTACCAAGGCGAAGCTAAGTAAGGAAAAGTTGCAGAAAATGATTTATCATTAGCACTAACATTATCATTTGTTAACCCTGGATTATCAGCTCCAGCTGGTCCACCAAATATTAAGAGTAATTCTGTTGAAATCACATCATCATCTAATGCACGACCTGTTAATATATTAGTTCCATCAAAAAATGTAGTTGTGCCAACTAAAGACACTGTTAAAACATCTGTAGCTAATGCACCAGTAAATTGCTCAGCATTGAATCCTAAGGCATTTGTATACATTGGGTCTGTATGCGCAGGATTTAAAGCTTCTAACTTATTTTGAAATTTTGTTTGAAAAGCTGCACCTTGATTTGAAGGCAGCGTAACATTGTAAATGTTTTTATCTGCCATATCTACAAATACCGTGTTTATAGCTGGTCGACCCATTTGATCTTCCTGTGTAAACGTTCCAGAAAAGTCTGGAGGTGTTTGTTGCATTGGATCATTAGATCCGTTATCGTCGTCATTACTACAATTGAATGCTGTAAACGATACAAGCATTGCAATTATTACTAATTTTATATTGTTAAGTTTCATGTTTTTGAATTTTAAAAGTTTAAATTTTTTATTGTTTTCTCTTTGACTCAACCCATAGATTCACTGAATCTCCACTACCAACCATAGCTTTTGGCAACTCAACTACAATTGAAAGTACATTTGTTCCAGCGAATGTGTCTGAAGCAAAACCATCCCCAGTTCCTTCAGGTAAAAAAGCACCTTCTTCCATCCCATCATTATCATCATCACCAGGAGTTACAATTTGTGTATAGCGAACAAAATCCATAAAGAAAGGATCATCTCTAGGTCCAGCAAAAAAGCGCATGTCATTATTAGATTCAATAATAGCATCGTCTCCATAATTAGTAATCGCAACAGCGTTTGTGGTTGCTGTGGTTACAATTGAACTATTTAATCCCGTTTGAGATGGCGCAGTTGGACCAAAGAAATACATTTTACCATCCCTTGCAGTAGCTTGAATTACTAAGTCTGCAACAGCATCTCCATTGTTATCAATATTAAATTCGAAGAGCACATTTTCGTCAAATGCAGCAGAAGATGTATTTGCAGGACTTATTAATCCTTGAACATTTGCTACAAAAACAATAGTGTTAGTGTCTTGCCCTTGAAAACCGTAGATGTCAGTAATATCACTTGTACCACCTGCAACTGCAGGCGCATCGATATGATCTGCTGAAATTGCAAAATAGCCTGCAATTGCGATAATTGCAGTTCCAATTAAGATTTTTGATTTTTTCATAATAATGAGGTTTTTGTTAATTATTTATTTGTCTCTGGAAACACTTACGTAAAAATCACAGGTACGGTTTTATTTAATTTTTGTAATTAAAAATAAAATCGTCGAACGAACAGATAAAAAATTAACTTTGTAGAGACATTAAAACTCAAGTATGAATCCATCTACTGCTGGCTGGATAGAAAAATTTTGCTCGCAAATTTCTAAAAAAGGCATTCCTTTTGAAAACTACCATACCATGTATAGTAGCTTAAAAAGCTATGGGTTTATTTATGGTGTTAATATTAGTATGACGGATAAGGTTGATGGAACTCTTACATATTCTGAAGATGAATTAGCCAAGACCAATCTCATTACAGGATTATATCATGTGTATTACTTTCATAAAGGAGAGGTTACAACAAAAGCTTTTATTGAAATCTTACTTGACTTTTACAAATCGCTTGAAGTGTCTGATTTATCCCTTTGGGACAAATTGGTCATTGGTAAAAGTGAAACTTCAATGCTAGAACGATTAATACATGATCGCGTTCAAATTGATGATAACATCATTACAAGAAGCTTTAATAAATCCATTACCAATTCTTTATTATTTGTTGATGTCTTAGCCTTTGATAGTTATTTATCAACTTCAATAGAACCAAAATCATATACTGCACATCTTGAAAGTATTATAATTGGAACGCTATACAAATCGTTAAATTCTAAAAGTAAGATTACAGACTATGACAAGGAGATTATTGATGTGATTGAAACGTCATCATCTTTACCAGATTTAGATGTTGATATAGAAGATCTTATTTATGATATTGATTATAATATCAATACCAATGAAAAAAAATACCTAATTGATTTAATGTGTTTGTCCATTTGGGATGATGAAATTCTTGAAAAATCAGAATATCAATTCTTAGTACAGCTTGCAAAACGCTTAAATATTGAAGTGAGTGTTATTCAAGATTCCATTTTGTGTGTGTTTAACTTTCATACTACGCATCAAAAGGAAGTACTTTTATTTCAGCAGAAAAATCCCATTTCAAACTTTTACGAAAACTCATCGCAATTGGTTACAAAGCTAATCAGAAGGAATAGCAAACGTATTGTAAAAGAAATTAGGCAGAGTAAGGAATTGATGTTACTAATCACAAAATCTACACATTCTGATTTAAGTAAAGAGGAACAAAAAAAGTTACAAGCACAACTTGTAGATGTATTAAAAACCATTCCTAGTTTAGCTATTTTCTTACTTCCTGGTGGTGCGATTTTATTACCAATATTTGCAAAACTAATTCCTAATTTACTGCCTTCATCATTTGATGACAATCGCATTGAAAAATAAATTTGAATATTAAATTCTCTATTACGTAACTATCGTCATAAAATTACGTCAAATAGAAAACGTGTAATCTATGACAAGTAAAACTTCGTTTTTAAAAGCTAACAGCATTGCTTTCATAATTCCTATTACACTGATTTTAGCATTAATCTTTCTGCTAAATTCAACAGCTTTCACAAACAATCAAAACATATTATCGACCTTTATTACTATTGATTTTATCATTACGATTCCATTGGTCTATTTCTTAATAGTTAGAAAAACTAAAATTTCAAATCTTACTATTGCACCATTTTTAATAATCTGTGTTATCATTGCTTCTTATGTCATTCCTGCTGCCAATCAAGAGACTTTATCAATAGCAAAAACGTGGTTGATTCCTATAGTAGAATTAAGTGTGCTTTCCATAATTATTCTGAAGGTGAGAAAAGCCATTCAACACTATAAAAAAGTAGCTAACAACCATCAGGATTTCTATAGCATTCTTCAAGACACTTGTAAATCAATATTTCCTGAAGTACCAGCAAAGTTAGCAGCAAATGAAATTGCACTCATTTATTATGGTTTTTTTAATTTAAAAAAAACTAATCTTAAATCTAATGAGTATACAAATTATAAAGGTTCAGGTATTTTATCGACACTTGTTGCAGTGATTTTTTTGGTTGCAATTGAAATGGTAACCATTCATCTTCTAGCTGTAAAATGGAATACAACATTTGCTTGGATTTTAACGGGTTTGAGCATCTACTCAGCTTTACAAATTATTGGAATTATAAGATCGGTTCCAAAACGACCAATTGCAATCAATGATAACGAATTAATACTCCGTTTCGGAATACTTAGTGAAACAATTATTCCTATTGAAGACATCGAAACAATTGCATTGGCAGATTCATCGGATTTTGATAAAGAAAAATCAACTAAAACATTATCTCTTCTTGGTGAATTAGAAAACAGTAACGTTGTCATTCAGTTAAAAACACCTCAGCACTTGCATTTTATCTACGGAAAATCAAAAACGTATACAAAACTATTATTTTTTGTTGATGATAATCAGTCGTTTAAAATTAAAGTAGAAAAGCTACTTTCAAGATAGATGACTTATGAAATTCGTTTAGAAATTTCTTCGAGAGATTTTAAGCTAACCAATCTTTAAACTCTTTAACGCGCTCTCTTGCTACTATTATGTCTTGCTCATTAAAGGTGTTTAGTTTTATTTGCAATCTGGAGTTTGTATAACTTACCATATCTTTAATTGCATTCACATTGACATAAAACTTTCGACTGATTCTAAAAAACTTATGTGGCTCTAACTCATCTTCTAATTGTTCAAGAGTGGTATCTAACAAATAATTTCGTCCTTCAGAAGTATAAGCATAAGTACCTTTGTTTTCGCTATAGAAACATTCGATATCATCAATATTTATGAGTTTTAAATGCTGACCAACTTTAACAGAAAAACGTTTTTTATATTCACGTTCTATCGGATTTACCAATAGCTTTTTTATATCATTAAAATCTAAAGTAACCGATTGTTGTTCAGGTATACGCTCTTTATATTTTGAAACTGCTCTTGTCAAATCATCTTCATCAATCGGTTTCAATAAATAATCAATGCTGTTGAGTTTAAATGCCTGTAATGCGTATTCATCGTAAGCTGTAGTAAAAATTACTGCGGAATTAATATCAATCGTTTCAAAAATTTCAAATGATAAACCATCACTCAATTGAATATCTAAAAAAATCAAATCAGGATGTTCATTGTTTTGAAACCAATCAATAGATTCTTCGACAGAATGTAACATCGTTTCAGCTTCCATTTGCAATTCTGTTAACATACGTTGCAGTCGTCTAGCCGAAGGTTTTTCGTCTTCAATAATAATGATACTCATTCTCTAAATTTATCTTTTATTAATAATTATTCGTAACGCTTAATTTCGTTAGAATCTTTGTCCATCAGTTCTTTAATTTTCTTAGTCTCCCAATTTTTTCCAAAAATCAAACTTGGTAAAAACACAGAACCAGCATGTGATAGCAAACCAACTCCCCAAAAAGAAAATGTGATAAAATTACGCCATTGAAAATAGCTTTCTCCATCATTTAAATTTTGAATATTTATATAAACAAAAACTAAATTAACTAATGTAAAAATTAAGGCATGTGTGTAAAAGCCTTTAATTCGTTTGACTCTTTTTTCAGCAATTTGGTATCGCTGTTTTTGATTAAAATGATTATTATCCATTATTCCCAATACTTATTATCTTTTTCCATCATCTCCTTAATTTTACGTTCTTCCCAATTCTTTCCGAAGAAAAAATTAGGTCCAAAAACGCCTAGGAAGTGAAAGGCTAATCCGATTCCCCAAAAAAATGCTGTAGAGAATGTTCCGAAGCTAAAAAACTTCACTCCATTACTGGTTATTAAAATGATAATAAATATATTCACAATCACATAAGACGCCAAATGCCAGTAAAATCCCATGATTGCTTTTACCCTTTTTTTAGCTCTTAAATATGCCTCTTCTTTTTTCCATGCATTTTCGGCCCTATTGTTTTCGTAAGGTTCTATATTATTTTCCATGATCATTTATTCTTTATGATTAAAAAAACGTGCTTCCTCTTCCAAACATTCTTGAAGCTTTCTGCTTTCCCAGTTTTTACCTAAGAAATAATCAAATCCATAAACTGAGAATGCATGAAATGTTATTCCAATTCCCCAAATCAGCCATACTGCTACTGTTCCGAAGTCAAACAAAGCTTCCTGTAATGTTTTTCCTTCATCTAAATCATCAATGATCTTTATAGTCGTTATAGTTGTATTAAAAATAACATAACCCATAAAATGTATATAAAACGCTCTTAGATTATCTACTTTATCTTTTATTTTTTTATATCTATATACTTCTGTAAAATTTCCCATGGCTTTAAAATTAATTCCAACGTTTTTCTTCTTCTTCACGCATAAATTTTTCAATTTTACGTTTTTCCCATCCATTACCTAATACACCATCATTGACATACACTTTGTAGGCATGAAATGCTAATCCCATTCCCCAACCGAGCATTGGAAACCAAAACCATTGAATGGTATGTGGAGTGTATCGAAACCAAATAAAAATTAAAAATGGTATGACGATACAGTATGAGATTAAACTATAATAAAACTCTTTCATGTCTTCTACACGCTTACGTGCTCTAACATATCTGTCGTCAAATTGTGTTTTTGGTTCTATTGTTCTCATGATTGATACTTGTTTTGTAAGCATTGGAATTGCAACTGCAAAACTACTAGCTTGTTGATTGATTGATACTGTTTTATTTGATAGTAATTGATAGCGCTGTTTGATGTTTTCTAAACCTACACCACTACTCTTTTTCACGATTTGTTTTGGTTGAAGGTTATTCTCTACAATGAGCATGCCTTCAGATTCATAAATCTTAATATGCAAAGGCTTACTACTCGTCACCATATTATGCTTTACTGCATTTTCTAATAGTAATTGTAATGATAAAGGAACCACCTTACTTTCTGAATTTGAAGCTCTATCTGGAATTTCGAATATAATGCTGTCTTCAAAACGCATTTTTAAAAGTGACATATAGGTTCTGGCAAAGTTTAATTCTTCATCTACAGTAATTAAATCTTTATTCTTTTGTTCTAAAACGTAGCGATATACTTTTGATAGAGACGTTGTAAACTTTTGTGCATTTTTTGGATTTTCTTCAATTAAACTAGTTAATACATTTAAACTATTAAACAAAAAGTGCGGATCTAATTGATTTTTCAAAGCATCAAACTTGGCGCTTGCCGTTCCAGCAATGACCTTTTGTTCTTTTATTTTATTTTTCTGATATCTATTATAGAAAAATATAACATGAAATATTGAGACAATAGTTAGCGTAATCCACACGCCAAAAGTGTAACCTTGCCAAGTCTCATTTTTAATAAATGTTTCAAAAGAAACATCGTATAAAAAGACAGATGTTAAAGCTCTTAAAAAGAACAAACCAATAAGTGTAATCATTGTTGAACCTGCGATTCCTATTAAAACACGTTTAATGGTATCTCCTTTTTTCCATGTACGACGCTCCATATAATCAAAGAATGCCATATTAGAATAGCCTAAAACAAAAGCATACAATTGATAGAATCCAAAATCAATTAAAAACTCACTGACTGTCTTATAATCAAATCCTCCAGAAAGCATATTGCCAATAACGTAGACAACGCTTCCGATGATTAAAGTAATAATGATATTTTTAGCTGATTTTGTCATAATAATTTATTCTTTACAAGATGTTACAACTTGTTCTGCACGTCCTTTTCCCCAATTAGGATGAAATTCACTTTCAGGTTTAAAGTTAGTAAAAAGTTCAATTGATTTTTCTATTTCAGTACAAAACGGTTTTGTGTCTTGTCCGAAATATTTAGCACTTCCCATTCCCCATTCTGCTTTACTAAACACAACTCTTGGGTTTTCAGGAGCCATAGCAGATGCCTTACTATATAGTTCAGTAATTTTTCCAGAATATTTCATTCCGTATGTCATACCATCAAAAGACACCCAATTGGTTAACACATGTGCTTGCAATACCAAAATCTCAGGATTATCTTTGCTAATCGCCATTGCAGAGTTAAGGTGTTCTTGTGCTTTATCTAATTGTGCTTTTAAAATAGTTTCATCTTTTTGTCCCCAACTTTTTATACTATTAATTTGTGCAATATAATAGTGAGGTAGCCATTGATCAATCTCTGCGTTTGAAATACGTTCAAACATATTTTCTGCTTCATCTGTATTTCCTTCTTGCCAAAGTGAAAATGCTTTTTGCATTCCTTTTTCAAAATTTGTTTGAGCTGGTATAAATCCTGATACTAATACAAATGCGATAATTATTAAATTTTTCATAATATTCATAATATTAAAGTGTTATAGTTTGTGTTATTGATTGATTTTTGATTTCAAATTTAGCGTCTTCCCATTTTGGTGGTCCCATAAACCCTCTAGCATTATTAGAGCATCCATAATCTTCTTTAGGAATGCCTAAAAAATTAGTATCCATTTTTTTATTCTCATTTTCATCGTGAAAAAATGAAATTGCATAAATGCCTTTTGGAACATCTTTAAACGTAATTTCACAACTGTTGTTTTCAATACTACTAATGGTTGATTTGTAGCCTTTATTTAAAAAGGAAGCTTCAGTATTAAATAATGAAATGAATAAATGTCCTGCATTACTATTTAGGTTTACTATTTTTACTGTAACATTTTGTCCTTCTGATTCTTGTGCATAACTAAGTGTTTGACTTAATAAAACGAAAACTATAATTTTTGCTAGTGTACTCATAATATCTTTGTTTTTAATTGATGAGACAAATATCTAGCAGAAGTCTCTATTTTTAAAAAAGGAATTACCGAATTGTGTTTTTTTATGGATGAATTGTAAAACATAGTATACATGTAACAAAAAAGCGCAACTCAATGAGTTGCGCTTTTATATATTATGAGTTCTATTTTAATTAGAACATCTCTCTACCAGAAAAATGAAATGCACCTTCAATAGCAGCATTGTCATCACTATCACTTCCGTGAACTGCATTCTCACCAATAGAAGCAGCATACAACTTACGTATAGTTCCTTCAGCAGCTTCAGCAGGATTTGTAGCTCCAATTAAGGTTCTAAAATCTTCTACAGCATTCTCTTTTTCTAAGATTGCAGCTACGATTGGTCCACGTGTCATGTATTCAACCAATTCTCCAAAGAAAGGTCTTTCATTATGTACAGCGTAAAACGCTTGAGCGTCTGCAGTTGTCATTTGTGTTAATTTCATAGCTACGATTCTAAAACCAGAAGCTGTGATTTTTTCTAAAATTGCACCAATATTCCCTTTTTCAATAGAGTCTGGCTTAAGCATTGTAAATGTTCTATTTGTTGCCATTTGTTTGTTTTAAATTTCGATGCAAAAGTAATGTATTTCTTTAATAATTCGGTATAAACCAATATTAAAAAATTGTATCTTCGTCATCTATGAATAAAGACGATATTAATAGTATTAAAACGCTTTTAAGTTCACCAAAAGCAATTGTAATCATTCCACATAAAAATCCTGATGGAGATGCTATAGGTTCTACACTCGGATTGTATCACTATTTAAAACAATACAATCACAATGTAACTATTATTGCACCTAATGATTATCCTCATTTTTTAAAATGGATGCCTGAAGAACATTCGATTTTAAAATATGACAATAAAAAGGAAGACTGTGATGCTTTAATCTATAATGCTGAACTAATTTTTACTTTAGATTTTAATTCTTTAGGACGCATTGGAAACATGGAAACTGTTGTTTCGAATTCTGAATCCATCAAAATAATGATCGATCACCATCAACAACCTGATGATTATGCCAAGTACATGTATTCTGATGTTTCGATGTCGTCAACATGTGAAATGGTATTCAATTTTATTGAGATGCTAAATGATGTAAATAAAATTAATAGTGACATTGCTACATGCTTATACACTGGCATCATGACAGATACTGGCTCATTTCGTTTTGCTTCAACAACGAGTGCTACACATACTATTATTGGACAATTAATTCAGAAAGGCGCAAACAATTCTGAAATACATAATAACATTTATGACACCAATAGCTATGCAAGATTACAATTACTTGGAAGAGCGCTAAGCAACCTAAAAGTAATTCCTGAATACAGAACTGCGTATATCACATTAACTCAAGAAGAGCTGAACACATTCGACTTTAAAAAAGGGGACACCGAAGGTTTTGTAAACTACGGATTATCTTTAAAAGGTATCATTTTTGCTGCCATTTTTATTGAAAGCCATCAAGATGAAATTATAAAAATATCCTTGAGAAGTAAAGGTGATTTTTCAGTAAATGAATTATCAAGAGCACATTTTCATGGTGGTGGACATACAAATGCTGCTGGAGGAAAAAGTGACTTAAATCTCAAAGAAACCATTGAAAAATTTATTAGTATCTTGCCAACTTATAAAAAAGACCTCTATTTTTAATGAAACCTATAGTCATTTTACTAATAATAAGTTTAATTTTTAGCTGTAAATCTCCAGATGCGAGACGACCAGAATCTGTTCAGTCTGGTTCTTTCTATGAAGTTTCAGCTGAAAGAAATATTAAACTAAACAAAAAAGAACAAGCACTAATACAAAAAATAATAGATCGTAATCCTGATCAAGAATACATCGCTTCAAAAAGCGGATTTTGGTATTTTTACAACTCAAAAATAGAACTAGATACGATAACACCGCAGTTTGGTGATATCGTCAATTTTAAATACAATATTAAAGATCTTAATGAGAATACTATTTACTCTGAAGACGACATAAGAACTCAAAATTATGTCATGGATAAAGAGGAATTATTTACAGGGCTTCGTGAAGGATTAAAACTCATGAAACCTGGTGAAGTCGTGACCTTTTTATTTCCATCTCAAAAAGCCTATGGCTATTATGGAGATACCAATCGTATTGGCACAAATATTCCTTTAATTTGCAAAGTAACCGTAAATACAATTAAACAAAACCAATAATACACTTATGAAATTGATTAGCAAAACTCTACAGCTTTCTATGCTGTTTTTACTTATTACAGCAGCCTCATGTAAAGAAGATCATCCTGATTTAGAAGATGGTCTTTATGCTGAATTTATTACAACTAAAGATACCATGATTGCAAAATTATTTTATGACAAAGTACCTGTTACTGTTGCAAATTTTGTTGCTTTAGCTGAAGGTACACATCCAATGGTTGACGAAGAATTTAAAGGCAAGCCTTATTATGATGGATTAACATTTCATAGAGTTATGAATAACTTTATGATTCAAGGTGGTGATCATACTGCTACTGGTTCTGGCACTCCTGGATATCGTTTTACTGCAGACTTTAGTTCAGAGTTAAAGCATGACAAACCTGGTATTTTATCAATGGCAAATGGAGGTGGCTTTAATACTAATGGAAGTCAGTTTTTTATCACTGAAGTGCCTTATCCTAGTTTAGATGCTTTCAATCCTGATGGCACATTAAAACCATGTGACCAACCAAGAGTGAGTTGTCATTCTGTTTTTGGTGAATTAGTTAAAGGCATTGAGGTTCAAGATTCTATTTCTAATGTAAAAGTTGGAGCAGGTAATAAACCTGAAGTAGATGTTGTAATTACAAAATTAAATATCATCAGAAAAGGATCTGCTGCAAAAGCATTTAATGCCGCTAAAGTTTTTGAAGATGGTTTACCTAAAGTAGAAGCTGGTATCGAAGAAATTAAAGCAGAAGGATTAAGAAAGGCTGAACAGGAACAAAAAGAACGTGAATTAAAGATTGCTACAGCTGCCGAAGATACTAAACCACTACTTGAAGACTATAATTCTAAAAGTACAACTCTAGCTTCTGGACTTAAAAAACATATTATTAAAGAAGGTTCTGGTATAAAACCAAAAATAGGTCAATATGCTATGATTGCTTATGAAGGTTATTTTGTTGATGGTAAATTATTTGATAGTAATTTAGAAACCATTGCTGAAAAATATGGAATGTTAAATCCACAGCGTCAAGCAGCTGGAGCTTATGGCCCAACTAAAATGCAAATCACACCTGATGCACAAATGATTGCTGGATTTAAAGAAGCTATTGCATCTATGGAGATTGGTGAAAAAGCATTTTTCTATATTCCAGCACATCTTGCTTATGGCGAACGTGGTCGAGGAGGAATACCTCCAAATACTGATTTGACATTCGTATTAGAACTGACAGAAATAGCAGAATAAGCACTTGTTATAATCTTTATTGAATAGACAATAAAAATTTTAGTTAATAAAAAAAGCCTTTCATTTTGAAAGGCTTTTTTTATTTATGTCATTCAGAGTAAAACTAAGAATCATTCAAATTAGTCTTGAAATTTTTCATATACGCTCGAAATGACATACATAATTCTACTTATAACTGTTTTTTATTTCTTAGGAATGCGTTTTAGAATCTCTAAAACAAAGTTCCAATATTTTTGTGCTGAAGAAATTTGTGCGCGCTCATCAGGTGAATGTGCTCCTTTAATATTTGGCCCAAAACTAATCATATCCATATTTGGATAATTTGTTCCAAGTATACCACATTCTAATCCTGCGTGACAAGCAGCAACATGAGGTTCTTCATCATTGTTTAATTCTTTATATAAAGGCACCATCACTTTTAAGATGTCTGAATCCATATTTGGTTCCCATCCTGGATAATCACCTCCAAACTCCACTTCACAACCAGTCAATTCAAAAGTTGATCTTAAACCATTTGCCAAATCCCATTTTGAACTTTCAACAGAACTACGTGTTAAACATCCAACTTTAATGTTTCCGTCTTTAACAATAACACGAGCAATGTTATTAGATGTCTCTACCAATTCCGGAATGTCTGGACTCATTCTAAACACGCCATTTAATGCTGCATATAATGCTCTTGTTAAGCCTTCTTGAACACCTAAATCCATGATTTGTTTGGGCGTTTCCGTTTTTGAAACCTCGATTACTAAATCAGGTTCCATGGTTTTATATTCTGTTTTTATCTCGTTTGCTAAATCGTTCATTTCAGACACAAACACGTCTTCGTGCAAAGCATCGATAGCAACAATAGCATTACTTTCTCTTGGAATGGCATTACGTAAACTTCCTCCATCAATTTCAGAAATACGCAATCCAAAATTTTCAAAACCGTCAAATAAGATACGATTCATCATTTTATTTGCATTACCTAAACCTTCGTGAATTTGCATTCCTGAATGACCACCTTGTAAACCTTTAACTGTTACTTTATAACCAATTTTAAACTCTGGAGTTTCTTCTTGCTCATACGTTCTTAAAGCAGTAACATCAACACCACCTGCACAACCTACTCCTATTTCATCATCTTCTTCTGTATCTAGATTTAAAAGAATCTCACCAGAAAGCAATCCACCTTTTAAGCCCATTGCGCCAGTCATACCTGTTTCTTCATCAATCGTGAATAAGGCTTCAATAGCTGGATGCTCAATCTCTGAACTTTCTAAAATAGCCATAATCGTTGCTACACCTAAACCATTATCTGCACCTAAGGTTGTTCCTTTAGCTCTAACCCAATCACCATCAACATACATCTCAATTCCTTGTGTATCGAAATCAAAATCAGTATCGTTATTCTTTTGATGCACCATATCTAAATGGGATTGCATAACGATGGTCTTTCTATCTTCCATTCCTGAGGTTGCAGGCTTTTTAATGATGACATTTCCAACTTCATCTTCAATCGTTTCAAGACCTAAACTAGTTCCGAAGTCTTTCATGAATTGAATCACACGTTCTTCCTTCTTAGATGGTCTTGGAACTGCATTTAAATCAGCAAATTTATTCCAAAGTCCTTTAGGTTCTAATCCTCTTATTTCTGTGCTCATGTTATTCGTTTTTTAGTTTCGCAAAGGTACATCTTTTTAGTATTTTTGAGTCATGTTGAAACACAAAAAAAACCTTATTGCCTTCTCTATTGTTCCTCAGATTATCCTGCTAAAAATTTTGACGAACTATCCAACATTTGTAGAATCTATTTATAGTCATGGTATTTACATTTACATTTCTAAAGGGATGCGTTATGCGTTTGGTTGGTTGCCAATTTCGGTTGGTGATGTCTTATATACATTATTAGGTTTATATGTAATTAGATGGTTTATCGTTAACAGAAAGCGAATCATACAAGAAACGAAACAATGGTTTTTAGATGTACTTTCGGCGCTATCAATTGGATATTTTGCCTTTCATATCTTGTGGGCTTTTAACTATTATAGGTTACCACTTCATGAATCTTTAAACATTGACAACGATTATACGACTGAAGAATTAGTGAGTTTAACAGAACAATTAATAACTAAAGTTAATACCATTCATTTAAGTATTACAACACATGATTCTTTAAAAGTAGAGATGCCTTTTACAAAAGCTGAAGCCTTAAAGATGATACCTGATGGCTATGATGAACTTTCAAAAACATTTCCATATTTAGCTTATCATCCTAGGAGCATTAAAACATCTATTTATAGTTTACCATTAACCTATATGGGATTTTCGGGTTACTTAAATCCGTTTACAAATGAGGCTCAAGTAGATGGATTAATTCCTACTTACAAGTTTCCTACTACTGGAAGCCATGAAGTCGCACATCAATTGGGATACGCTGCTGAAAATGAAGCTAATTTTATTGGTAGTATGGCAGCTATGCAGCATCCAGATCTATATTTTAAATACTCTGGACATGCTTTTGCTTTACGACATTGTCTAAATGAAATTTATAGAAGAGATTTAGAGGTTTATAAAACCATTCTTCCAAAACTTAATATAGGTGTTTTAAAAAATTATAAGGAAGTTAGTGATTTTTGGAATGCATATGAAAACCCGACAGAGCCTATATTTAAAAGCACGTATAATAATTTTCTAAAAGCAAATAATCAATCTTCAGGCATGCAAAGCTATAGTTACATTGTAGCTCTATTAGTTAATTACTACAAATCAAATCCTATGGATTAAAGACTGAAACGTTAAAATATTAATATATACGACATCGTTTTCTTTTAATTTTTATCTTTAGAAACATAATTTTAATCCACTAACTATATGTCTAAAATTCCTCTAAGGGTTTTACTCTTTTTATGCAGTTTTTCTGTATTAGCTCAAGAGTATTTTCCGAAAAATGATGGTGTAAAAACCATTAATTCTAATTTCACAGCATTTACTAATGCAAAGATTCACGTTACACCAAGTCAGGTTATAGATAACGGAACCCTTCTTATTAAAGATGGAAAAGTAGTTGCATCTGGAACACAAGTAACCATTCCAAAAAACACAACGATAGTTAATATTGAAGGTAAAAGTATTTACCCTTCATTTATTGACATGTATTCAAACTTTGGCGTAGAAAAACCTAAACGTGAAAGTGGAGGTGGCAGAAGTCCACAATACAATCCGTCACGAACTGGATACTATTGGAATGATCATGTTATGCCAGAAAACACTGCGCTATCAAAATTTAAGTTTGATAACAAAAAAGCTAAAGAACTTTTAAGTGCAGGTTTTGGAGTAGTGAACACACATATACAAGACGGTATTGTAAGAGGTACTGGAACTTTGGTAGCCTTAAATACTGAAGGTGGGAATGAAATGGCTATCCTTGAGCAAAACTCTGGGCAATATTTTTCTTTTAGTAAGAGTGTTACTTCTAGACAATCATATCCTGGTTCTATAATGGGAAGTATGGCTTTATTACGTCAACTCTATTTAGATGCAGATTGGTATGCGAAAGGCAACAGTAAAACCAAAGATTTATCAATTGAAGCCTTAAATAAGAATAAAAGCTTGGTACAAATTTTCTCTGCAGGAAGTCGTGCAAATGGATTGAGAGCAGACAAAATTGGTGATGAAGTTGGTGTTCAATATGTGATTCTTGGAGGAGGTGACGAATACGAGCGTATTAATGAAATTAAAGCTACTAATGCTTCGTATATTATTCCGATAAACTTTCAAGATGCTTATGATGTAGAAAATGTGTACTTAACACAATCTTTAGCATTAAGTGATATGAGAGCTTGGAATCAAGAGCCTTCAAATCCGAAAATTCTTGCAGATAACAATATTACTTTTGCATTTACGGCACATGATTTAAAATCTCCTAAAGAATTTAAAACGAAACTTATGAAGGCCATTGAATATGGACTTTCTAAAGAAAAAGCATTAGCAGCCTTAACAACAACTCCTGCAAAACTATTAGGAAAACAATCCGAAATTGGCAATCTTAATAAGGGAGCATATGCTAACTTTTTAATTACCTCTGGAGATATTTTTGAAAAGAAAACAACTGTTTATGAAAACTGGGTTCAAGGCACACAAACTGTCATAAATGATATGAACACGAAAGATATAAGAGGTGACTATACATTTTTAGTTGCTCGTGAATCTTATGAAATGACTTTAAAAGGAGAATTGAGTAAGTTAAGTGCTGATATTACTAGTAACGGAAAGAAACGAGGTTCGAAAGTGAGTTATAAAAATAATTGGTTATCTATTTCTATGACCTCAAAAGATTCTACACAACAAAAGTTTATTAGATTAATAACTAATGTTACTCAAGGCGATCATTTAAATGGAAAAGCGTTGTTTCCTAATGGTGATGAGTTGACTTTCTATGCTAAAAAAGTAGGTTCTAAAACTAAAGATAAAGCTTCAAAAAAAGAAGGTAGTTCTGCCCTTAAAGAAATCACACCTGTTACTTATCCGAATATGGCTTATGGTTTTAAAGAACTACCAAAGCAAGAAACCATATTATTCAAAAATGCAACGGTTTGGACCAATGAAGTTGAAGGTATTTTAAAAACAACTGATGTATTGGTTAAAAATGGTAAGATCGTAAAGGTCGGTAAAGACTTATCTGACTCCAGTGCACAAGTAATTGATGCTACTGGAAAACATTTAACCTCAGGCATTATTGATGAGCATTCTCATATTGCAGCTGCTTCCATCAATGAAGGTGGGCAAAACTCTTCAGCAGAAGTTAGTATTGAAGATGTTATTGATGATGAAGATATTGACATCTACCGAAATCTTGCAGGTGGAGTAACTGTTATTCAAATTTTACATGGTTCGGCAAATCCTATTGGTGGACGTTCAGCAATTATTAAGTTAAAATGGGGAGAGAATGCTAACAATTTAATATATAAGGACAGTCCGAAATTTATCAAATTCGCTTTAGGAGAAAATGTAAAACAATCTAACTGGTCTAGCTTTGAACGTTTTCCTCAAACAAGAATGGGCGTTGAACAATTATACATTGATTACTTTAGTAGAGCGAAAGCTTATAATGCTTTAAAGAAAAGTGGTAAGCCTTACCGAAAGGATATTGAAATGGATGTTATTGCAGAAATATTAAACAAGGAACGTTTTATTTCTTGTCATTCTTATGTGCAAAGCGAAATTAATATGTTGATGAAAGTTGCAGAAAAATTTGATTTTAACATCAATACCTTTACTCATATTCTTGAAGGCTATAAATTAGCAGACAAAATGGTTGAACATGGTGTTGGAGGTTCTACATTTAGTGACTGGTGGGCTTATAAATACGAAGTAAACGATGCTATACCTTATAATGCAGCCATTATGCATAATGCTGGTGTTGTTGTTGCGATTAATAGTGATGATGGTGAAATGTCTCGTCGTTTAAATCAGGAAGCTGCAAAATCTGTTAAATATGGAGGTGTTTCTGAAGAAGATGCTTGGAAATTTGTCACATTAAATCCTGCAAAATTACTTCATATTGATGATAAAGTTGGAAGTATAAAAGTTGGAAAAGATGCAGATTTGGTTTTGTGGTCTGATCATCCACTATCTATTTATGCTAAAGCAGAGAAAACTCTAATTGAAGGCGTTACTTATTTTGATATCAAGCGAGATGAGATCATGCGTTCTCGAATTAAAACAGAAAAAGCTGAACTTATCAATGAAATGATGCTGGCTAAGAACAAAGGGTTAAAAACACAACCTATCAAGAAGAAGGAGAAGGATCAAATGCATTGCGATTACATCGATCATGAATCAAATTAAACAGAAACACATGAAAAACACACACTTATATATTGTTTTGTTGCTTTTATCATTTGGTATTACAAATGCGCAACAAACACCTGCTAAAAAGCAAACAAAAACTATAGCCATTACTGGAGCTACTGCTCATATTGGAAATGGAGATATGATTAAAAATAGTTTAATCATCTTTAAAGATGGGAAATTAATTACTGTTGTTGATGCTACTGTAGCCAAAATGGATCTTACAGGCATGGAAGTTATTGATGCTAGTGAAAAACATGTGTATCCAGGTTTTATTATTCCTAATACTACTTTAGGTTTGGTAGAGATAGATGCCGTTCGCGCTACAGATGATGACTCTGAACTCGGCTCATGGAATCCTCATATTAGAAGTTTGATTGCCTATAATACAGAATCTAAAGTTGTTGAATCTTTACGACCAAACGGTGTGCTTCTAGCACAAGTTACACCTCGTGGTGGACGCATTTCTGGAACTTCATCTGTAGTGCAATTAGACGCTTGGAACTGGGAAGATGCTGTTGTTAAAGAAGATGATGGCATTCATATGAGTTGGCCCAACAATTTTAGTCGAGGACGTTGGTGGCGAGGCGAAGATCCAGGAATGAAGATAAATAAGGATTATGAAAAACAAGTTAAAGAAATAGGAGATTTCTTTGCAGCTACAAAGGCTTATGCTAATGTAAGTAACTCTACTTTGAATTTACCTTATGAAGCAACTAAAGGCCTGTTTGATGGTTCTAAAAAGCTCTTTATTAATGTAGATGATGAAAAAGGAATTATTGATGCCGTTAACTTTTCTAAAGCAAATGGTGTAACAAACATGACTATTGTTAGTGGTAATGAAGCTTATAAAGTTGCTGATTTATTAAAACAAAATAATATTTCGGTATTACTACAACGTGTACATTCTAGACCTGGACAAACAGATGATGATTATGATTTGCCTTTTAAAATGGCAAAATTATTAGTTGACAAAGGGGTACTTGTTGCTCTAGAAGGCAATGGACAAATGGAACGTATGAATGCTAGAAACTTACCTTTTTATGCAGGAACCACTGTAAGTTATGGATTAACAAAAGCACAAGCATTACAACTTATTACTTTAAATACTGCAAAAATATTAGGCATTGATGCTATTTACGGTTCTTTAGAAGAAGGTAAAAGTGCGACCTTATTTATTAGTGAAGGAGATGCTTTAGATATGCGTACCAATATTCTTTCACATGCTTTTATAGATGGACGATTGATAAGCTTAGAATCTCATCAAACGACGCTATGGAAACGTTATTCTGAAAAACTTAAAAATCAAGACTAAACAATTTTAATATTGAAGCAGATAACACAATTTTTTAGAGTCATTTTTATTCTTATTGGCTACATTAGTATTGGTCAAGGCTTGAATGATGGCCCTTATGTTTTTATTGAAGCCAATGGGTTAATTAAAAAATCTATTATTGATGGCAAAATTGTTTCTGAAGCACTTCTTCTTACTGCTTATGATACGATTTATACTCCTGAGGTTTCTGTTTTTTCTGGTGTAGAAGAGATTGCTGCTTTGAGCGATATTCATGGTCAGTATGATTTGGCTGTTGAGATTCTAATAAACAACAAGATTATAGATCAAGAACTTAATTGGAGTTTTGGTAAAGGACATCTTGTTATTGTTGGTGATATTTTTGATAGAGGACCGAAAGTAAATGAAATGCTTTGGCTGATTTATAAGCTTGAACAACAGGCTGAAGACAAAGGAGGTCATTTACATTTCTTACTTGGCAATCATGAATACATGGTATTACATAAAGACCTAAGATATGTTCATGACAAGTATCTTGAAGTTGGCACACTACTCAACTTAGAATACGATGAAATGTATGATAAAAGCACTGTTCTTGGACGCTGGTTGCGATCGAAGTCTACTATTTTAAGATTGAACAACCATGTATTTGTACATGGTGGCATTTCTCAAGACTTTTTATCTGTAATTGGTTTTAATATTGAATCGATTAACGCTAGTATGAGAGCTTCAATTGACATTAGTAAAGCTGAACTAAAATCTACTAATTTTTATACCAACTATTATGGCACAACTGGTCCAATTTGGTATAGAGGTTATTTTACAGACAACTTAGAAGATGCTGTTATTGATGATGTATTATCAATAACAAACTCTGAGCATATTGTTGTAGGTCATTGTTCGTTTGATGAAGTAATACGTGTGTTTGATGGTAAAATATATGGTGTAGATTCGAGTATTAAAAAAGGTCTTTATGGAGAACTTCTGTTTATAGAAAATGGCGTGTATTATCGAGGCACAAAAGATGGGACTCGAAAAGCGTTTGAATAAGAAAATATAAGCGTCGTAATTATAAAATTACGACGCTTTACAATTATATTTTTATCAGTTAGTGAATATCTTTAATATAATTAACTATAAGATGCTAAAACGAATTCAACATGACGTGTGAGATTAATATTACAGCTTAAACTGAAGGTTTTAACTAAAATTATATTTATTCAACAACCTCAGCACCTTCTGGTTTAGCAAATACTTTTGCTTTCATTTTCATTTTAGTAAGTCTTACATCAGAAAACTCAACATCATTACGTTTTGTAGTAGGCACATTGTTTTCATAGTTATACCAAGTTAATGTTTTAGGTAGTTGAACTCCGTTTACATTTTGCCACTCACTGTACTTTATAAAGTGAAACTCTTTTCCTTTTTCTTTTGAGAAGAATGTTACCGTGTAGCCTAACCAAGCCATTTTATGTGTTTCGGAATCGTAATATAAGATGTATTCATCTTCAGGTGATTCTCCTACTCCACTTTGGTAAGATATCTTGATTCCTGGATATGTTTTTCCTTCAAAATTTAAAGGTTTTGCATCTTCATAAACAATTCCATTATCAGCTAAAACAAACGGCATCGCATAGAAGTAAAACATTAAGTTGTAATAAAACTTAGGTTTCCCTTTATAGCTTGTTGTGTCTTTTTTGTGGAGCCAAACGTCTTGACCATCATAACCAATGGTGTGCTTAGGCATTTTAATTAGTGAGCTTCTATTATGCAAATCTGTTATTGTTGTTTCATTTCCAGAGTCTTTAGCCATTGTAAACGTGAGTGTTTGCATCTCTTTCCAAGTGTCTACTCCTCCATGTGCATTGAATATTTTTGTAATTGATTCTGGGTATGTGCTTGTTGTGATGTCTAATTCTGTTTCTGAATAATCTACAGGCTCCACAGGTTTAACAGTTTTATCGTCTTTACACGAAGAAAAAACAATCAATGTAATTAATAGCAAACTTTTAAGTTTCATAGGATAGTATTTATGGTTTTGTGCTTAGACGAAGGTACAGAGAATTGTTTACAAAAAAGCCTCAGAATAATACTGAGGCTTTGACAAAACGATTTGTTTTATTTTTATTCAAAAGGGTTTCCTCCTGGGTCTGGTGGTGAGGATGCTTGTGCCTGCTTAGGATTTAAGATTATAAAACTCCCTATAGCTGTTAAGGCTGCATACTTACCCATTTTGGTTAAAGCTTCCTTTCGTGTGATTTGATCTTTGCTTGCTTGTTTTTTCATTGTATTTATGGTTAAATGAATACTCTTTTATTTAAAGACTACTTTTTGTGTTTTTTGTTGTGTGTTGTTTTTAACACTTACCACATATACACCTCCACTTAAATTTGATACATCGATACGGTTTTCTAACACTGAATTATCTAATGTTTTTGATAATACGTTTCTTCCTTGGATGTCGTATACTTCTAGTGTTGTTGTACTTTGTAATTGTCCAGTTACAACTAATTCTTTCGAAGTATGTAAAGCAAAAATATTTAATGCATCAAAACTACTATCTACAGTTGATAAGGCATCTTCAGAAGTTCTTAAAAAGAAACGCCCTGTACCAGATAGGTTAGTTGCTGGAGTGATGATGTAGTCACCTGAATTTAGTATGGTTGTTGTGTTTGCAACAACATCATCAAGATATACATTTACAGATTCTGGTAATGTCGTTTCTGAAATAGAAAATGTAATTTGTTCGCCTTGATTTGCATTGACTCCTAAAGGAATAGAGATTTCTGTAAGGTCTGTTGCGTTTAGGGTTTGTAAGGCTATTGGCTTACCAACGTTATCTTGTAGTAAATGTGAATAGATACTAAACTCTGGTGCTTCTGTTCCCCAAAGGGCTGCATCGTAGCCTTTGTCTAATCCTTGACTTGCATTGGTGTTGAAATAGACATCTGTGTTGTATGATTTTGTATTTGAACTTAAACCGAGTTTAAGATAGACTAACTCTGCATTACGACCTGCAATGAAATCATCACTATCTCCTGTGGTTTGCATAGCAGGTGTGAACTCTAAATCGTAGGCATTAACACTAGCAATATCGGCAGCGACAAAGAAACCTTGTCCTGGTGCCATGACTGTAGAAGCCGTTGTATTTGCTAAGTTGTAGATGGTCCAACCGTTTTCGGCATTACCATCGTAGCCATAAATAGCAGCAGATTCATCTACAAACAGATTAAGGTTTGATACACCTGACTCTACTTGATGGTTTAAGAATGTTTGAACATTTAAATAAGATGGGTATGGATTTCCTACTAAGTTCCATTCTGAATAGGCAGTCGTAGCATCGATGATATTTAGAGTTACGGTTGCTGGAATTGTTCCTGTAAAGGTTAACGTTTCACCAGTATTGGTTGCAGCACGATACCCTATACCACTGGTTAAATTTGCAATGGTGTTAAAGTCGTAATTTTCATAATCACCCGTTGTTTTATCGAAAGGTGCAAAAGCATAGGCTGTTGGTGCTCCTGGATTGCTTAATAAAGCTGTGGCATTTACAGGATCTAAAAAACTTGTCCATGTTTGTCCCGATAGTGGTGGTGAGATTAGGTCATTACCAAGTAGATTGGAGTTGACGTATCTGTGGTATTGGATATCTCCAGATATTGCACCATCACCAACAACACTAGAATAGCTGGTGGCATTAGACTCTAAACTGATACCATTAGTAACGCTTAGAGTTACACCTGTGTCTAGCAAAAGCCCAGCACCAGGATTTACTGTTACCGTATTTGCTGTTGTAGAAGCATTAAAGGTTGCATTACCCATTTCTATAATAATATCATCATCTAAAGTTGCCACTCCATTTGGATCGCTTGGTGCCCAAGCGCTATTATAAGTATAGGTTTCCGCAAAACTATTGGAAGCAAAAAAGTATACAACACCATCATTGTTATTACCAGGTGCACCAACAATAGCATTATTACCGTCAATAGCTACGTCACTTCCAAATATATCAAAAGTATCAGCATCAGAAGCTATTAGTTTCGTTTGTTCTGTCCAGTTTGATCCAGAGCGTTTAAATATATAAGCAGAACCTGACCTATTGCCAGCTTCCTCATCAACAGGTGCTCCCACTATTGCATAATTACCTTTTATATCTACTACAATTCCGAATATATCATCAGCATCAGCATCAGAGGCAGTTAGCTTAGCCTGTTCTGTCCAATTTGTTCCAGAGCGTGTAAATATATACGCAGAGCCTGATCTATAACCATCATCTTCATTTCCAAACGCACCAACAATGGCATAATTACCATCTATGGCAACGGAAGTACCAAATTGATCGCTTTCAGCTGCATCAGAAGCTGTAAGTTTAACTTGTTCTGTCCAGTTTGTACCTGAACGCTTAAATACATATGCAGCTCCTGAAGCTGAGCCATCATCATCAACGGCACTAGCTCCAATAATAGCATAATCGCCATCTATAGCAACTGTAGCTGCAAAATAATCATAATCAACTGCATCAGATGCTGTTAGTTTAGCCTGCTCTGTCCAGTTTGTACCAGACCGTGTAAATACATATGCAGCACCTCTACCATTATTTTTATAATAAGCTCCCACTACAATATAATCACCATCTATTGAAACACCATGCCCGAAAAATTCATAATCACCTGAAACAGCGTCAGATGCTGTTAGTTTAGCTTGTTCTGTCCAGTTTGTACCTGAACGCTTAAAGACATAAGCAGCACCAACACCGCTATCTTTGAAATAAGCTCCTATCACTGCATAATCACCACTTATTGACACACTATAACCAAAATAATCATTGATAATAGGGTCAGAAGCTGTGAGCTTAGCTTGTTCTGTCCAAGTGCCACCTGATTTTATAAAAATATAAGCAGAACCAGAATTTGATGTGGTATCATCATCACTAGGAACACCAACAATGGCATAATCGCCATTAATTGAAACACTATGTCCATAATCATCATTAGCTGCACCATCAGAAGCTGTGGCGTTGATGATTTCGTTCCAGTTGACGTCTGCTGGTGGCTCTGGCGTTTCTAATTCAAAAACGTAAGCAGAGCCTGAGCCACTACCTGCATCACTATTTACAGGAGCACCTACGATTGCATTTGTATTTACCCCATCTATACCAACTGACCATCCAAACAAATCACCAGTAGCACCATCTGCAGGCACAAATTTTTCTTGCTGAGACCAATTAGAACCTGAGCGCATATACATATAAGCAGCACCAGAATTAGTACCACTAGCATCAGCACCACGAGCACCAATATTGATATAATCTCCTCCTATTGCGATAGAAATTCCAAATAAGTCGGATGCTGCTCCATCTGCTGCAGTTAATTTTTCTTGTTGGGACCAAGCAGACCCTGATCTAAGAAATACGTAAGCTGAACCTGAACTACTACCATCATCGTCATCAAAAGGAGAACCTATAGCAATGTAATCTCCAGAAATAGAAACACTTAAACCAAATTGATCACTAGCAGCAGCATCTGAAGCGAGTAACTTAGATTGTTCTGTCCATGTATTCCCTGAACGATTAAAAATATAAGCAGAACCTGAGTCTGTACCATTATCATCATTTCCAGGAGCTCCTACAATGGCATAATCACCAGAGATAGCAACAGATTGTCCGAAAAAATCTACATGAGCCGTATCGGATGCAAGAAGTTTAGTTTGCTCTGACCATGTTACTCCCGAACGATTAAAAATATAAGCAGAACCTGAATTTGAACCCACAACGTCATCGTTTGGCGCACTAATTATTACATAATCATTATCTATAGCAACAGATGTTCCGAATCGGTCGTCTGTACCACGGTCGGATGCATTAAGTTTAGTTTGCTGTGACCATGTTGAACCAGAACGTATAAATATATAGGTAGAACCTGTTTGTGAAGCTCCGTCATCATCAAAAGGTGCTCCTACTATTGCGTAATCACCTGAAATAGCAACAGAATAACCAAATTGATCTCCAGCAGCTGCATCAGATGCAGTTAACTTAGCTTGCTCAGTCCATTCATCTCCAGAGCGTACAAGAATGTAAGCAGAACCAGAATCTACTCCCGAATCATCATTACTACGAGCTCCAACAATGGCGTAATCACCATCAATATCTACTGAAAACCCGTAGGCATCTTGAGCTGCAGCATCTGAAGCCAAAGCTTTAGAAATTTCGTCCCAGTTTTGGGCTTGTAAATTGTAGGTTGTAAATAAAATAAAGGCCAAAGCCCATAGTACTTGTTTTTTCATGATTGTTTTTTAAAGGTTATATGTAGTTTGACACTTTAGATAAACACGTGTTTTTCCTACAAAATGTAGGCAAAATAGTACGCCAGAATCTTAAAATTTAAAAAATGTTACGAAACACCCTTTTTATGTTAAGAACTGACGAAGTATCTGTAAATTAAGATGTAAGGTATTTGTTAGAAAGTATCCTTTAATTAGTTTTTAAATGGCAAATCTTCTTTTAATAGATTAGAGATTTTAAACGTATCTCCATTGGTCATCGTTATCGTAGAACTATTAAATTGAGATATAAAATCTGGATTTATTGCTACTCTTCTATTAATTTTATACAAGAGATTAGGAGGTAGTAATTTTAAAAATTCTTTTAAGGAAAACCTAATTAGTTTTTGGTCTTCATTAAGGTGAAGCTCTAGGTAGTTCGATTCTGACTTTATATACATTAATTCTGAAACATCTAGTCTGTAATTGGTTTTGCCTACGTTAAAACTTATTATGTTTGACGTATTAGTGTTTTGATTAGCAAATATCAAATCAAGATTTGTAGTGAGTACAATAGTATTAATCGGTTTTACAAGATAGCCTTCAGGTTGAGTTTTTATTAGTTCTTCTATGGTGTTACTATCTGAATAAGACGTTAAGTATATGATAGGAATACCAAACTCTGCTTTGATGACTTTCGCTAAATCTATTCCAGATTTCTGACCAAAAATATTGATATCTAACAATACTGCATCAGCTAGAGTTGTGTGTAAATATTTAAGTGCTTGCTCATAACTTATTGCAATACCTAAGCAATTATAACCATGTTTGCTAATGATATTTTCAATTTGCTTTGCAATAAGCACTTCATCTTCTACAATGAGAATGTTTTTTTTAATCATCCTTTTTTAAATTGAGTTTGAAATGATAGCGGCTTTGTTCTCTACTGTAGATCCCATTTAATTGCTGTACCATACTTTCAATGATGAATAATCCGAGCTGTTTTGTCTCTTTCTTTTCTATAAACTTTGTTCCAGAATCTGAATATTGTAATAGGATAATATTGTTTTCTAAATCGCATTTTATATGCAATTGCAAAGTTGTTTCATTACTTACAGCATGTTTGATGCTATTATTTACAAGTTCATTAATTAAAATCCCAATAGGAAGCAAGGTGTCCATATTAAGAGCTATATCTTTTGCATCCATAGTATAAGATATCTCTCTCTTAGAGATATGTATCGGACCATCGAGAACTCGAGTTAAATAGGTTTTAAGTTCAATTTTATCATTTATACTTGAAATATCTTTATAAGAGAATTGTTCGTGAGCTTCAGCAATTGTTTTCACCCTGTTTTCAAGATTATTTAGAATCTTTTGACTATTGATATCATCTGTTTCATTAGCATGAAAATTAATTAAACTTACAATGAGAGACAAATTGTTCTTTACACGATGATTGAGTTCTCTTAATAAAACATTTCGTTCAGAAAGTGTAATACCAAGCAGTTTATTTTTCTTTAATATTTCTTCTTTTTGTGTTTTATTTTCCTTATTTTTTTTCTTAATCCTACCCAATGCTAGGATTAATAATGTTAATAAAACACCAAAAACAGAAAGCACAAAAACTAATAGTTTTTTTTCATAGTTTACAGACTCTAGTTGTTCTCCATAACGTTTTTCTTCGAATTTAATTTTTAAATTTTCTTTTGCTTCTTCGAGTTTTGAAATACTTTGTCGTTGAATAGTTAAATTTTTCATCACATTTAACTCTTTACTTTTTTTTAAGTAATAATACGCTGAGTCATACACGTTTTGCATCTCATATATTTCATCTAACTCATCATAAATAAGCATCATGGTTATACTATCCTTCATTCTTGATTTCTTAATATGTAACCCTTTAAGAAGCATCTTTTTTGCTTTATTATATTCACCATTTTCTTTGTATGCCACAGCTATATTTTTTAATGCAAATGCCATATCATCAAAATTTTCTAATGCCTCATAATTTTTAATAGCTAACTCTAAATCTTTTAATCGCTGCTTATAGTCATCAGGGTCAGATAATCTATCAATTAAAAAAATAGCTATGGAAACCACATCATCATAGTCATTTGTTTCTCCAAATTTTTTAGCTTCATATGCTAATGGAAGTGCTGCTTTTTTATTACCTGACATTCTAAATAAAGATGATTTTCGATATAAGAATATTCCATAATATTGATCTTTGGGATGAGTGTTGTAATACTGTTCTACGCTATCCAATTTTTTTAAACCATCAGTAAACTCTTCATAAATTTCAAGAATTAACGCTTCACTTAACCACACTCTAACTTTATATTTTTTTGAGAGTAAATTTTGTGAGTATAATTCTGTTGCCAATTTTATTGCTTGGTCTAATTTCCATGACTCAGTAAGTGCTTGGAGTTTATAAGTAGTTACTATGGCTAATTGAATTTCGGAAAGGCTATTTGAAGACTTCAAACTATCTACTTCTTTCAGAATTAGAGTTGTATTTTTAGACTGAATTGCTTTTTCTAAACGCTGTAATTCGTTTTCAAAATCAACTTTTGGTAGCTGACTGAATGATTTAAAAACACACATTAATGCAATTAACATTGCATACTTTGCATTTATATATTTGAAAGAAGTGATAAACTTATTAATGTCTTGATAGAAATGGTTAAAAAAATAAAAATAGCTTAAAACTTTTATAATAAGTGTGATTATGTGATAAAGTATACGCTTTTTGGGATGAACGGAAATCTTAAACTTTTTAATAAAATGATAAAAAGATTTCATCACATTAAAAGCCTATGATTATTACATTATAGGCTTTTTACTATTATTGGTTCTCGATACGATTCTTCTGCGTCGCATCACTCGAACTGACATTAAAGGATATATTTGAATTTAAGGTTTAGAAAACGTTTTACTTTATTCAATTATTAACTTCTTAACCATTTCTTTGGTTGCTGTATTTAGTTTCACGAAATATAATCCGCTATGTAAGTCTGAAACGTTTAGTTCTAAATTTTGAGTTTCAGAAATAGACTGCTCTAGGACTAATTTACCTTGAATATCATAAATGCTCAAAGTAGCTTTTGTGATGTTATTTAATTTAATATTTAAGACATCTTTTGCAGGATTAGGATACATGCTGAAACTGTTGAAATCAAATTCAGATACTGAAAGCGCTTCTTCAACAAATTCGGTTTCAAATCTGTTTGTAATTACAGGCGCATTGAAATCGAAAAATATTGCTGCTGTATTTGGAATGACATCACCTGAAGCATAGCCAGCATTTGGTTGTACTCTAAAGTAAACAAATCCACTACTACCTTCTGCATCATCTTGTTCTGCAGGTAGGTTAATATCTTCAAAATACCATTCTAGGCTACTATCGGTTCTTGTTACCACATAATCATGACTAGAACGTAACATTTGGAAACTAGCTTTATTTAATTGATTATCTAACACATCTTCAATTCTTACAAAATCGGCAGCTGCTGTTCCTAAGTTTTGGAAACGGATGGTATAGTATAACCATTCATCTGAAGTTGAAAAGTCATCAAACAAGACTTTCGGCCCATGAGATTCCATTTTATCATTTGGATCCCAAGAACCAACAACTAATTCTGATAAGGTTGAATAATTATTACCAGCTACTAAGTCATTTGAATCTGTTACATAGTTAGCAGTATTCGTTAAAATATCTCCAAGTTCTATTGATGCTGGACAGGTTAAAGACACATCGATATACTCAACATTTCCTGGTTGAAGGTTTACAAAATCGACCGTAAAACCAGTCGCTGTAGTTGTAATTGTATAATTTGGATTTACACTTGTTACACCATTATACACTAATAACGGATCATGTGTAAACTCAACGGTTCCAGATGTAATTGTTGTAAAGCCTAAGTTTTCTAAAATAATGATATTTTCATGAGTAAAACCAGGTCTTGGAGGTGTCCAAGAATTAATTAAATAAACAGCTAAATCTTCGCAACTCTGTTCTTCAACGACAGGAAAGTCAACTGTTAATGTACTCCCTTCAGCAACACTAATGTTATTAAACACTGCAGTTGTAATATCATAACATCCAGCAGATTCATCATATAAATTAAAGGTGATTTCATATACATCTGAATCATTTTCGCTTATAAACTGAAAATGACCAGTTGATGAATTTACGACGTTAATATTACCATCTCCATTGGCTTCGTAGGTAAAGTAACCGTTAGAGAAACTAAATTCATTCGTGTCAAATACAGTATTTGTATTTTCATCTATAAAGGCATTGACTTCAATAATACCAATTGCAGAAGTACATAAGACATCGAAATCAAATGGAGCAGTACAACAGGTACTTCCACTAACACAACTTATTATATTATCTGAATCAAATCGCACAGTAATTGTACTTCCTGTAGAGGTGTACGACAGTCCAGCAAAATCACCATCATTACCATAAAGCAAATCGGGATTCAAAACAGTTCCATCAGAATCTGTGATATAAACCTCATCATAATCAACTTCTGTACTTCCAGAATTAAAGTAAATTGTTAACGGTAAATCATCTGAACTTTGGTAACTAAATTCGGTAGTATCATAATTGTCATAACAATGAGTTGTATTTATAGTTTCATCACCACAAACAACCATTTGATAAGGATTTGCTCTAATTGTAAAACTTTTTTCAGTACAACCTTCAGCATCTCCATTTGTATTATAAGGCACAATGGTGAGGTAATATGTTACTTCATAATCTAAAGTTTCAAGATCGTATGCTAGGACATTTCCAACATCTACATTATTTAGCACTTCTGTTCCTCCAGAAGTTAAGCCCAATGACAATTTATAGCCTGTAACGATACCAAAAGGTGCGTTCCAAGTTAGATCTGCATCTTCATTGACATCAATAGCTCCATCTAAAGGTTCGGTTAAAGTAATATTACATTCAGGAATTACATTAAGATCTACACAACTTACTGTATAACTTATTTCTTCATAACTATTAGTTTCGCATGAAATACTTCCATCTCCAGCAACAGAAATAGAAATACTATTTCCAGTTGAAACAAAATATAAGCCTTGAACTTCACCTCCATAACCATAGGTCGTTGCTTCAGGGTTTAAATTGGTAACACCATCTGAATCTAATACAATTAGTTCATCAAAATTATTTTCTACTCTTCCGCTTAAAAAACGTACTTCTAGAGGTGTTGTACCATCTAAACTTTCAAATTGATAGACTGTTGTATCATCATTTACATAACAAAATGAGAATGTTTCTGCTTCTTCTGTACAATCAATAATTGTAGCACATGAATTATCTGTAACTATATTAAAATCAATTATAGAAAAACATTCATCTCCAATATTTCGTACTCTAACATAAATAGTTTCATTACTATTTGTAGACTGATAAGCAGATGGACTTCCGATGGAGTTAGTATTTGTAAGTGCATCATCGTATGTATTAAAAAAACCAATTATAAACTGGCTTATATCTTGATTTCCAAAAATTTCTGGGAAAGTAACGCTCAAATCAAAACTTGGATTTTGTTCACAGCTATACAAATCGACAACATTTCCTAGTACTGGAGCATTACCTCCTTGCATTACGTCTACACCTTCAGTTGACACGCAACCAGAAATTAAATCGGTAACAGTTACTGTATAAAATCCGCTTGTATTTACTATAATTTCAGGACTTGTCTCACCTGTATTCCATAAATATTCATATGCGCCATTATCGTTGCCTATATTTGGATATAGTATAACTTCATTTCCGTCACAAATGGTATAAGGACCAGCAAAACTTATTTGCGGATTTAAATAAAAGTTGACATATATTTCAGCAATAGTAAAACTTCCTGATTGGTTATTCTCAATACGTACATATACCGTTGAAGAATTCCCACTTACAGAATACACAGTTGGATTTGTAATAGGATCTGTTTCAGTTTCAGCATTTGTTATGGCATAATAATAGGTAAATGTAAAGTTAGATGGGTCTTGACCATCAACCATATTAATTTCTTGAGAAGTTAAATCATAACTCACTGGAATATTTGGATCATCACCACAAACAATAACTTCTACAGATGATGCAGAAATACATTCAACATCAACAATTAACTCTACTGTTGTTACTCCAAAACAATCGTCTTGTGTTGAAGACACTCTAACATATATAGTTTGGTTATAAGGTTCAAAATTTGTAAATATTGGTTCTATTGCATCTGTTCCATTATTAGCATCAGTTACTGTTAAATGATAGGTAAAAGTAGCTATTGGATTCTGCATACTACTAAGAATTTCGTCTCCTTTTATATTTAAATCAAAGGTTGCAAACCCATCGCCATCATCATCACAAATAACATAAGGTGTTGGAGAGGGAACATTTAAGAATGAATTATACTCAACACTAAAATCTGTAATAGATGAACATTCATTATCCCATGATATAACTTGTAATGAATAACTACCTTCCTGATAAACTTCTAAAAATGAATTATTCTCATTTGGTAGTATAATACCATTGTAATACCATTCAAAAGAAAAATCTCCTTGTTGTAATCCAGATTCTACTGTAGTTGAGGAGCCTTCACATATTTGATATACATCTTGAAGGGTTGGAATTGGTGTAGCATTTACATATAAGTTGAATAATGTCGTCTCAAAATTCCCAGTAGCTATATCTTCTACACGAATATAAATAAGTTGCGGATTTGTAACATTAGCATAAGGACTAATTAATGGATTTATTCCAGCTAAAGCATTAGTCTCAGATTCGTGATATGTTACTGTATAATTGGCAGGATCTAAACCATTTAAGATTTCATTATTTTTAAGTTCTAAATCGAAAAGGCCAAATCCGTTTCCAAAATCGTCACAAATGATGTAATCTGTAGGTTGATTGATTTCAAAACTAGAAATACAACTTACATATCCAGCCCATCCATTAGTGACACCTAAGTCGTTACTAACAAAATTTAGAGTTAAGCAACCTGTGTCATTATCTGCCATTATTAATCCAGGTGAATTACCACCCGAAAAAGCTCCAATTAAAGGACTGTTGGTTGAATCACCATTATAGACACTTAAAATATCTAGATTAATTTGTGTTGAAAACTCATAAAAATCGATCATCACATAACCATCACTTTGAGGGCATAGTGTTAACGTAAAATTTTCATTGCTTTCATAATCACCAGTAAGTCCACCAGAATCGGTTAATACAAAATCACATTCGGTCCAGGAACCATTTTGCATTTCAATTTCATTTTGTGAAAACCCAATAAATGAAAGTAATAACACTAAAAGGAGTAATAATCTTTTCATAAGTAATTGATTTTTAATTAAGTTGTTAGGAAATAATAAAAACCAATTAAAAAGATTAAGTGATTTTCACATATATAACAGCCGAAGATATAAAATTCCTACCTAAGTTTCGTTTTGATTTTATACAATGGTTTTTTTGATATTTAAAAGTGTAATTTTGCAGTATTCATAATGAAAGTGAAGTTATACGATGTCTCAAAAAACTATTTCAAGCATTCAGAATGCTTATATTAAGCAGTTGTTCCTGTTAAAAGAAAAATCTCGCGAACGTAAAAAAACAGGTTTATTTTTGATTGAAGGTCAGCGTGAATTAGCTCTTGCTATTAAAGGGAATTTTGAAATTGACACTTTACTATATTATCCTGAATTAGTTTCTGAAGCACAACTAAAAGAGTTCACATTTATAGGTGGTAATGTTATTGAAATCTCAAAAGAGGTCTTTCAAAAATTAGCGCATCGTAGTACTACTGAAGGTGTTATTGCAGTAGCAAAAAGTAAATCTCATGAGATAGACACCCTTCAACTTGAACATAAAAACCCTTTGATTTTAATTGCTGAAGCTCCAGAAAAACCCGGAAATATTGGAGCCTTATTAAGAACAGCAGATGCAGCTAATGTAGACGCAGTAATTATTGCCAATCCGAAGAGTGATTTATACAATCCAAATATTATTCGTTCGAGTGTAGGTTGTGTGTTTACGACTCAAATTGTAATGGGTTCGACTTCAGAAATTATTGATTTTTTAAATGATAATAGCATTAACACCTATTGTGCAGCTTTGCAAGCCTCAGTAGAATACCAAACACAAGATTACACCAAACCAACAGCAATTGTTGTTGGTACCGAAGCTGATGGCTTAACAGACGAATGGTTAAAAGCGTCTACTCAAAATATTATTATTCCTATGCAAGGCGAAATTGACAGCATGAATGTTTCAGTTGCAGCAGGAATCCTTATTTTTGAAGCGAAAAGACAACGAAACTTTAAATAAAAACATAATGAGAATCCCCTTAGTATTTAGCATCATTTTAATGTTCACTTTTACGTCTTGTAAGAATGACACACAAGAAAAAACAAAAAAAACACCTACTAAAGAGCTGAAAGAAAACAAACTAGAGTTTAAAAATAAAGCTCATGAATTGGTGTATCAAATGACTCAAAAAGTAGGCAATTACAGCAAACTTATAGCTAAAAAAGATGTTGTATACACATATACTTACCAAACACCTGATGGTAAAACCGATATTTCAACTGAAAAGTACATCTTTAACGGAGAGTTATCCTATGGTAAATATGAAACACATGAGAGAACATTAGCAAACCTAGAAGGAACTATTGAACAAGGTTACGATGGTAGCGAGTATTGGCTGAAACATAATGGGAATCTTGTAACAGATTCTGTTGCTTTAAAAAGAGTTGCTTTTAACAGACCAACAAATTATTATTGGTTTACAATGATGCAAAAATTATTAGATCCAGGTTTACATTACGAATACATTAAAGAACAAACGATTGGTGAAACAATTTACGATGTGGTTAAAGTGACGTTTGAAACTAAAGACAATAAGCCAAAAGACATCTATCAACTTTATATTAATAAAGACACAAAACTTGTAGATCAGTTTCTATTTACTGTTATGGATTTTGGAAAAGCAGATCCTTTGTTAATGGAAATGACATATGAAACCATTGATGGACTATTAATTCCTACACAACGCAGATACAAAGCCTCTAATTGGGATGCTGAAGTCACAAATAATCCTTGGATACTAGTCAAATGGACTGATATCAAATTTAATAACGGTTTAAGTAAAGCTGACTTTAAAAAATAAATAAAATGACAGCACAAACTCTGTTTTACATCATTATAGGTATTATTCTTGTCAATTTTATTATTGATAAAGTACTTGATGCACTAAATGCCAAACATTATGATGATACTATTCCTGAAGAGTTGAATGATGTCTATGACGAAACTGAGTATAAAAAGTCTCAAGATTACAAAAAAACCAATTATAAGTTCGGGATTTTCAGTTCTGCATTTTCTATTTTACTAACCCTTGGGTTTTTGTTTCTTGATGGGTTTGAATACGTCGATAACATTGCTCGAAGCTATACCGAAAATCCAATTGGCATTGCTTTGATTTTCTTTGGAGTTATCATGATTGGAAGTGATCTTATTTCATTACCTTTTTCAGTTTATAAAACCTTTGTCATTGAAGAAAAATTTGGGTTTAATAAAACCACAACCAAAACTTATATTCTAGATAAAATAAAAGGATTATTGATGTCTGCCATTTTAGGTGGTGGGATTTTAGCACTTATCATTTGGTTTTACCAACAAACAGGAGAGCAATTTTGGTTATATGCTTGGGCCATTGTAACTGTATTTACAATATTCATGAACCTATTCTATGCCAAACTCATTGTACCTCTATTCAATAAACAAACACCTTTAGAAGATGGAAGTTTACGTGAAAAAATTTCAGAATATGCACAATCAGTTGGCTTTAGCTTAAAAAATATTTTCATCATTGATGGCTCTAAACGAAGTACAAAAGCAAATGCTTACTTTTCAGGCTTTGGAAGTGAAAAACGCATCACCTTATATGATACTTTGGTTAATGATTTAGAGGAAGAAGAAATTGTAGCCGTTTTAGCACATGAGGTTGGTCATTATAAACGAAAACATATTATTTTCAATCTTGTATCGTCGATAGTATTGACAGGGATTATGCTGTTTATCTTATCTGTTTTCATATCAAACCCTTTATTATCAAATGCATTGGGTGTTGAAATCTCTAGTTTTCATGTTGGTTTAATTGCCTTTGGAATGTTGTATTCTCCTATTTCAGAAATCATAGGATTAGCAATGAATTACATCTCTCGAAAATTTGAGTACCAAGCTGATGATTATGCAAAAACAACTTACGAAGCAGAACCATTAATCACATCGCTTAAAAAATTATCTAAAAATAGTTTGAGTAATTTGACACCTCATCCTTCATATGTTTGGATGCATTATTCGCATCCAACTTTATTACAGCGTGTTAGGAATTTGAAATCATAATATTTACTTAATACCTTTATTTTGTATCTTGATGCCAAATTATATGAAAAAATTTATTTTTAGTTGTGCTATATTATTTAGCTATCTAGTTTTCTCTCAAGAACCAACAATAGGTCTAAGATATTCTGATGGAAACATATCAGATGGATATACACTTTTCTCTCCTGAAAGAAACCATAACGTTTATCTTATTGATAATTGTGGTGAATTAATTAATGAATGGGTATTTGACGAACGTCCAGCTCTAACTACCTATATACTTGAGAATGGGAATCTACTAAGAGCTGGCAATCAAAATATTGAAATTCGGGACTGGGATAATAATATAGTGTGGTCTTTTAACAAACAGTCTAATGGACTTCAGAATCAACATCATGATATTGAACCGCTTCCAAATGGAAATATATTACTGTTACTTGCAGACAACTATACTGAATTAGAAATGGAAGCCTTAGGCAGAGTACCTTCTGCAACTAATGGAGAATTTAGATTAGATAAAATTATTGAGATAGAACCCTCAGATCTTAATGGCGGAAATATTGTTTGGGAATGGAAAGCCATTGATCATCTTGTACAAGATTTTGATAATACTAAACCAAATTTTGGTGTGGTGGAAAATCATCCCGAACTTATAGATATAAATTTTGTTGAAGACATAAACCCTATCAACGATTTTACTCATATGAATAGTGTTGATTATAATGCAGATTTAGACCAAATACTTTTATCTGCAAGAAATTTAAGTGAGATTTATATTATTGACCATAGCACAACTACTGCTCAAGCTTCTGGACATGTAGGAGGAAATTCTGATGCTGGTGGAGACATTCTTTGGCGATGGGGAAACCCTAGAGTTTACAAACAAGGATCTGCTTCTGATCAAAAACTTTCTAAGCAACATGATGCTAAATGGGTAGAGCCTGGATATTTAGATGATGGAAAAATTTCTGTTTTTAATAATGGTGGTAACGGCTCTTCTCAAACTTTTAGTTCGGTTCATTTAATAGCTCCAGAAATTAGTAATGGAAAATATACGCTTACTAATAATGTTTTTAATCCTCAAAATTATGATTGGTCTTGGGACGGTTACATACGTGGTGAAGTAGTTCATGACTTCAAAAAATCTGGAACTCATAGCCTTCCTAATGGTAACTTCTTATTTTGTATATCATCAAACGGACAGTTTTCTGAAATTTCTAAAACTGGTGACGAATTATGGACTTATAAAAACCCAGTTGGAACAAATGGTGCAATTTATACTCAGTTTGATGTGATAGTTAATTCTCTAAATTCGCTATTCAGAGCTAAAAAATATCCGGCTGATTACATTGGATTTGATGGCAAAGATTTAACACCTCAAGGAATAATTGAAAATGTAAATACTGAGTCTGAAAATTGTGTAAACGCTCTATCTTTTGAAGAATCTGAATTCACTAAATTCACAATTATTAATCCAATTAAAAACAATGTTATCAAATTCAGTGAAACAATTAGATTTGAAAAAATTTCCATTATTGATATTAACGGAAAAACTATTCTAACTGTTAATAATTTCGAAGGCCAGTTTTTACCAATTTATTTAGCACCTTCTATGTATTTTATCAAATTACAAAACCCAAACTACAATTTGTTTAAAAAAATTGTAGTTAATTAGTTTTTACTTTAATTATTTAATCTTATAACAAATTACCATAACACATTGCACATTACATTTCTTATTGCTACTTTAGTTTTATGGCAGAAGTAGACATCGAAAAAGAAAATGCAGAGATTGCAAAAGCGTACAAAAACCTTCTTAAGGTAAGCTACCAAACACTCTCAACCACTGATAAGAAATTAATTCGTCAGGCGTTTGAAGTAGCCGTTGATGCACATAAAACGCAACGTCGTAAGTCTGGTGAAGCCTACATCTTCCATCCTATTGCTGTCGCTAGAATTGTGGCAAGTGAAATAGGCTTAGATGCAACTTGTATTGCAGCTGCTCTACTTCATGATGTTGTTGAAGATAATCCAGATTATACACTAACAGACATCGAACGAATGTTTGGCGAAACGATTGCTCGTATTGTTGACGGACTCACAAAAATTTCATCACTAAACAAAGATAAAGACGTATCGACTCAAGCAGAAAATTTTCGAAAGATGCTGCTTACACTCAATGATGATGTGCGTGTGATTATTATTAAAATTGCAGACAGGCTCCATAATATGCAAACTATGGATTCGATGCGACCTGATAAGCAAGAAAAAATTGCGTCCGAAACCTTATACATTTATGCTCCTTTAGCACACAGAATCGGACTTTATAATATTAAGACAGAACTTGAAGACTTAGGACTAAAATATACCGAGCCTGATGTTTACAACGATATTCTTGGGAAAATTCAAGAAAGTAAAGAAGAACAAGACAATTACATCAAAGAATTCTCAAAAGTAATAGTAGATTCACTAGACAATGAAGGCTTAAACTACGACATAAAAGGTCGACCAAAATCTATTTATTCCATCAGGCGAAAAATGGTAAAACAAGGTGTAGATTTTGATGAAGTCTATGATAAGTTTGCTGTTAGAATTATATATAAATCTGATTTAAATAACGAGAAATTTCTCTCTTGGAAAATATATTCAATCGTTACAGACCATTTCACCCCTAATCCAACCCGCTTACGTGATTGGATTTCATCTCCAAAATCAACTGGATATGAAGCTTTACATATCACAGTAATGGGTCCAAAAGGACGCTGGGTAGAAGTGCAAATTCGTAGTGAACGTATGAATGAAATAGCTGAAAAAGGTTATGCTGCACATTACAAATACAAACAAGGCAATGCAGAAGATGCATTAGATACTTGGATTGACAAACTACAAGAAGCATTAGAAAGTAACGAAACAAATGCTGTTGATTTTGTAGAACAATTCAAACTCAATTTATACGCAAAAGAGATTTATGTATTTACTCCTAATGGCGATTTAAAGTCACTACCAAAAGGTGCTACACCTTTAGACTTTGCATTTAGTGTTCATACACAAGTAGGCATGAAAACTCGTGGCGCAAAAGTAAATGGAAAGTTAGTACCTCTTAGTCATGAGCTTAATAGTGGTGACCAAGTTGAAATATTAACTTCCGAAAACATAAAACCAAATACTAACTGGCTAGATTACGCTACTACAGCAAGAGCTCGAAGCAAAATCAAATCCTCTTTAAAAGACGAGAAAAAAGAAGTTGCCGAAGATGGAAAAGAGATTTTAAGACGCAAACTAAAACAACTAAAAATTAGTTTAGACGAGAAATCGATTAATGAAATGGTGAACTATTTCAAACTAAAAACAAGTCTCGATTTATTTTATAGAGTTGGTATTGGTACTATTGACAACAAAATGCTCAAAGAGTATGCTGCTTCTAGAAGTAATATGTTTATGACTTACATAAAAAGTAAGATTCGTAAACCTTCGGTTGCTCCAGATCTTGACAAAGAGGAAATAACTGCCAAATACGACATGCTTGTTTTTGGAAAGGAAGAAGAAAAACTCGACTACAAACTTTCGACGTGCTGCAACCCTATTCCTGGAGATCCAGTGTTTGGTTTTTTAACCATTAATGAAGGTATTAAAGTTCATAAAAAAAATTGTCCAAATGCATTGAGTATGCGATCTAATTATGCATATCGTATCATGCAAGCCAAATGGATTGATTCGTCTCATCAAGAATTTGCAGCACAAATCACCTTATCTGGAATCGATAATTTAGGATTGGTAAATAATATTACCAAAGAGATTTCTTCAAACATGCACGTAAATATGAAAAGTATTAACTTTGATACTGATGGAGGCATCTTTTCTGGAAAGATAAATGTTGTAGTTACTAACAATACAATGTTGAAAAAACTTATGGATAACCTTAAAAAAATTAATGGAATAGATAAGGTGACAAGAGTATAATTGTGTAAATTCGCAACTCAAATTATGAGTACAAATACAGAACAGAGTAACCAAGACATTGTAAAGAACGTTTTTACAAAATTCTTAGAAGAAAAAGGTCATAGAAAAACACCTGAGCGCTATGCTATTCTTCAAGAAATTTATGATAGTGTAGAACATTTTGATATCGAATCTTTATACATCAAAATGAAAAATAAAAACTATCGTGTAAGTCGAGCTACACTCTATAATACTATTGAAATTCTTCTTGAATGTGCTTTGGTTCGTAAACATCAGTTTGGACAAAATCAAGCACATTATGAAAAATCATACTTTGACAAGCAACATGACCACGTCATCTTAACTGATACAGGTGAAGTTATTGAATTTTGTGATCCTAGAATACAGTCTATAAAAAAGACCATTGAAGAGGTTTTTGATATATCAATTTCGAATCATTCACTCTACTTCTACGGAACAAAGAATAAACCAACTAACTAGATTATACAATGGCAGTAGATTTACTACTAGGATTACAATGGGGAGACGAAGGCAAAGGAAAAATTGTTGATGTACTCACCTCAAAATACAATATTATTGCTCGTTTTCAAGGTGGTCCAAATGCTGGTCACACTTTAGAATTTGATGGCATCAAACATGTATTAAGAACAATTCCTTCAGGCATATTTCATAAAGAATCTATCAATGTAATTGGAAACGGAGTGGTCATTGATCCTGTTGTTTTTGTACAAGAATTAGATGGTTTAGATCAATTCAAATTAGATTATAAATCAAACTTGATCATCTCAAGAAAAGCTCATGTCATTCTACCAACGCATCGCTTACTTGATGCGGCTTCTGAAACTTCCAAAGGAAAAGCAAAAATTGGTTCTACTCTAAAAGGTATTGGTCCAACTTATATGGATAAAACTGGACGTAATGGAATTAGGATTGGTGATCTTGAATTAAACAATTGGAAAGAAAAATATAGAGCTCTTGCTAATAAGCATGAAGCCATGATTGGATTCTATAATGTAGATATTCAATACGATTTAAAAGAAATGGAAGAAGAATTCTTTGCTGCTGTAGAACGCTTAAAAGAATTACAATTTATAGATAGTGAAGAGTATTTAAACCAAGCTTTAAAAAATGACAAACCTATTTTAGCTGAAGGTGCTCAAGGGTCGTTATTAGATATCGACTTTGGAACGTATCCATTTGTAACGTCTTCAAACACAACTGCTTCTGGAGCTTGTACTGGTTTAGGTGTTGCACCAAATAAAATCGGAGAAGTCTTTGGAATCTTTAAAGCTTATACAACTCGTGTTGGTTCTGGACCATTTCCGACTGAATTATTTGACGAAACAGGTGCCGAAATGGCTCGTATTGGTCGTGAATTTGGTGCAGTAACGGGACGACCACGTCGTTGTGGCTGGTTAGATTTAGTCGCTCTTAAATATGCTTGCCAAGTTAATGGAGTAACACAATTAAGTATGATGAAAGGTGATGTGCTTTCAGGTTTTAAAACCCTTAAAGTATGTACAGCTTACAAATACAAAGGAGAAACGATTTCGCATTTACCTTTCAATATTGAATCTGAAAATGTAACGCCAATCTACACCGATTTTAAAGGTTGGAAAGAAGACTTAACAACAATGAGAGCCGTATCTCAATTTCCAAAAGAACTCAATGATTATATTGATTTTCTTGAAAAAGAATTAGAGATCCCTATTACTATTGTTTCAGTTGGACCTGATAGAACGCAGACTATCAACAGATAATCTATATTAACCTCTATTAAAAATCTGTTAAGGCATATACTATTCCGTTGAGATATTAGTTATTTTTGGAGCAAAACATTACACCTTGAATCTAGTTTTCAGATATATTCTTTTAATTGCCTGTTGTTTTTCAACACTGCATTCCTATTCGCAAAAACCAAAAAAAATTAAAATTGAATATTCTGGGTTTACAGTCAAAGATTCACTCAAAGGCGAAAACATAACCACATTTGTTAGAAGTGATCAAGCACAAATTCATATCGTTCATGATGGTGTAGATATGTGGTGTGATAAAGCCATATATTATCAAAATGAAGACTTTATAGAAGCGTTTAGTGATGTCATAGTGAAACAAGGAGACACGATAAACATGACTTCAAAATATGTTGAATATAGCGCGATTACCAAAATGGCTTTTGCAGCTGGTGATGTTGTACTTACCGAACCTCAATCTGTTTTAACAACAGACACGCTTTATTTCGACAGAACCAAACAAGAAGCTTACTACAGAACAACTGGAAAAGTTGTAAGAGATTCATCAGGAACCATCACTAGTCAGGTTGGTCGTTATTATATGAATAATAGCAAATACCGTTTCCTTAAAGATGTAGTCTTAGTGAATCCGGAATATACGCTCAACACTAATCAACTAGATTTTTATTCTGACACAGGACATTCATACTTGTATGGCCCTTCTACAATTGTTGGAGATTCAAGTAAAATATATTGCGAACGAGGTTTTTATAATACCAATAATGATACTGGCTATTTTCTTAAAAATTCAAAAATCAATTATAATAATAGAGAAGTTATTGGTGACAGTCTTTATTTTGACAGAAGCAGAAGTTTTGCATCAGCAACCAATAATATTGTTGTAACTGATACTATAAACAAAAGCATTATTAAAGGACATTATGCTGAAGTATTTAGAGCTAAAGATTCTGTTTTTATTACTAAACGTGCTTTAGCAATTACGGTTCAAGAAAAAGATTCCATTTACATTCATGCTGACACTCTAATGATAACTGGAAAACCAGAACATCGCATTACAAGAGCATTTTATAATGCAAAAATGTACAAAAGTGATATGAGTGGCAAAGCAGATTCTATTCATGCAGATCACAAAAGTGGTTTAACTCAACTTATTAATTTAAAACGTTTTTCTACTGGAGATGATTATGCGATCGAAAGAAAACCTGTAATTTGGAATTTAGGAAATCAAATGACTGGAGATTCTATTCATTTAATTTCAAATGTTGTCAAAGAGGAACTCGATACATTAAAAGTTTTCAATAATGCATTCATTATAAGTAAAGACACTATTGGAGATGGATTTAATCAAATTAAAGGTCAGCGACTAATAGGTTTGTTTGAAAATAATGAATTGAATAATATTGATATCATTAAAAATGCTGAAATTATTTTTTACTCAAGAAACGATGAAGATTCTTTAATTGGAATCAATAAATCGAAATCGGCAAAAATTAATATGAAATTTGAAGAAGGCTATAAAATTGTCACGCTTTTTAATCAGGTTGATGGCGAAATCTATCCTGAATCTGATTTCCCTGAAAACGCAAGAAAATTTAGAGGTTTTGACTGGCGTGAAGAAGAACGACCAAATAGTATTGAAGACTTATTTAGTGATGATACTCCTTTTGAACTTCCGATTATTAAAGGCCTTGATGACTCTATTCCTGAGGAAGAATTCTTTGATGAAGCCATGTTTCAACGCATGGACTCTGCAAGAGAAAAAGATAGTGACGATATAAATAAGGCGGAACGAAATTTACCGAAGTCTACAAAACAAATCAAAGCAAAACGAGACGCTGTAAAAGATCAAAAACTACCTAAACCTTTGATTAATAAGACAAAAAAAGAGAACTAATGCTTGATGATTTTTTAAAATATCAAGCACAAACTACACCGCATCCATTAGCAATGACTATTTCTCATGCTGAAGGTTCTTACATTTACGACACCAACAATAAAGCTCATTTAGATTTTGCAGCTGGTGTTTCTGCATGTAGTTTAGGACATAAGCACCCTAAAGTTATTAAAGCCATAAAAAATCAATTAGACAAGTATTTGCACGTTATGGTTTATGGTGAATATATTCAAGAACCAGCAGTAGATTTAGCTAAACTACTCGCAAAGCATTTGCCTAAGCCTCTCGAAACTACTTATCTCACAAATTCTGGAACTGAAGCAATTGAAGGTGCTTTAAAGCTGGCAAGACGCGTCACTGGAAGAAGTGAAATTATTTCAGCACATCAGGCTTATCATGGCAATACGATGGGCTCTCTTAGTGTTATGGGTTTTGAAGCACGTAAATCTACGTTCAGACCACTTATTCCAGATGTAAGATTCATTACTTTTAATAATGAAGATGATTTATCAAACATTACCACAAAAACTGCAGCCGTTATTTTAGAAACCATTCAAGGTGGTGCTGGTTTTATTGAACCTCAAAATAATTACTTACAAAAAGTGCGTCAACAATGTGATAACGTTGGAGCCTTACTGATTCTTGACGAGATTCAACCAGGATTTGGTAGAACAGGAAAGTTATTTGGTTTTGAACATTATGATTGTATTCCAGATATTTTAGTCACTGGAAAAGGTCTTGGAGGTGGCATGCCAATTGGTGCATTTACAGCTTCAAAAGCAATGATGGATTCACTTCAAGACAAACCAAAATTAGGACACATCACAACCTTTGGTGGTCATCCAGTAATTGCAGCAGCAGCTTTAGCAACAGTTAAAGAAATTACTGAGTCTGATTTAATGTCTCAAGCCTTCGAAAAAGAACAAATAATTCGCAAACATTTAGTTCATCCTCTTATTACAGAAATCAGAGGAAAAGGATTAATGCTAGCTGCAATAACTCCTTCTGAAGACATCACAACTAAAGTTATTTTAAAGTCCAAAGACGAAGGTTTAATCTTATTTTGGTTACTTTTTGAACCAAAAGCAATCAGAATTACGCCTCCTTTGACGATTTCAAATGATGAAATCATAAAAGGGTGCCTCATAATAACTCAAATTTTAGACAAAATTCAATCTGAAATTAAAAACTCACAACACACTTCAACACTCTGACCTCCAGCACTCAAAAGTCAATCAATTAAAACAAAACTACAACTGTTAATTACTTTGTTGAAAAGATTGGTACTAAAAATGATGTTTTTGAACTGATAAGAGTAATTTTAAATAACGGTTAATCCAAATTTGCTTATGGAGTTTAGTCAGCCTGACGACAACAACAATTTTTCGCTTACACGCTTTGAATCTATGCTTAAAACAAATCATGTTTTATTCTTTGATTCAAATGAATTTGAAAATATAATTCATCACTATCTCGAAAGTGGCAAAATAGCTTTAGCAAAAAAAGCCATTAAATTAGGTTTGGAACAACATCCAACTTCAGTAAATCTTAAATTATTTTTATCAGAAATATTTATTCTTGAAAATAAATTTAGTGAAGCTGATGAGTTACTAAATGAGATTCATATTGTAGAGCCTTCAAACGAAGAAATCTATATCCAAAAAGCCAGTGTGTTTTCTAAACAAGATGAACACAAAAAAGCAATAGACACTTTAAAAATCGCTTTAAAAATCAATCAAGGTGACGAAGGTATAACAGACTTATTTGCACTCATAGGAATGGAATATTTATTCCTTGATCAATTTGAAAGTGCTAGAGAATATTTCTCAAAATGTCTTGCTTTAGACCTAGAAGACTACTCGGCTTTATATAACATTATTTATTGTTACGACTTTCTAGACCAAAACAATGAAGCTATCGAATTTTTAAACATCTATTTAGATAAAAACCCATATTGCGAAGTTGCTTGGCATCAGTTAGGTCGTCAATATTTCACCATAAAAGATTATGACAAAGCTTTAGCTGCATTTGATTTTGCAATTATTTCTGATGACAAATTTGTTGGAGCTTATCTAGAAAAAGGAAAAGTATTAGAAAAGAAAAAATCATACACTGAAGCTATAGAAAATTACAAAATCACTTTAGCATTAGATGAGCCAACATCATTTGCCTTACTTAGAATTGGACATTGTCATGAAAAATTAGGTCAAGACGATTTGGCTGTTCAATATTTTTACAGAACGGTACATGAAGACCCTTTACTAGATAAAGGATGGATTGCAATTACAAAGTTCTATAACAAAAATCGCAACTTTCAAAAAGCCCTATTCTATATTAATAAGGCCATAAATATCGATGGAGAAAATGTAATTTATTGGAAGCTATACGCTCAAATTAATCATCGCCTTAATTTTTTAGAAGAAGCAGAACGTGGTTATAAGAAAGCATTAGATTTAGGAAATTACGAACTTCAAACTTGGTTATCTAGAACAGATCTCCTTATCGCAATTGGGGAATATGAAGCTTCTATTTTAAACTTAATTCAAGCTGCAGAATTCTATCCAGAAACCGCAGAAATCGAATTCCGTTTAGCAGGATTACATTTTACTTTACACGAAAACAGTAAAGGACATTATCATCTAAAAAATGCACTACTGCTTGACCATGAATTTGATTTCATTCTTGAAGAATTGTTTCCTAATGTGTTAAAAAAACCATCAGTTCAACAACTCATTTCTGAAACTAAGAAATAATCAATTTTCAAGTTTTGCTTTTTAAAATCAATTCCTTTTTAGTTTCAAAATAGTCATTCCTATTTCATACCTTTACTCCTCTTATTTGTAAAAATGATTAGACAATTTAAAGATTACATATTTATATTATTAAAAGGAATAGCCATGGGAGCTGCAGATGTAGTTCCTGGAGTTTCAGGAGGAACTATTGCATTTATTTCTGGCATTTATGAAGAACTTATTGAAAGCATAGACAATATCAATCTAGGTGTTTTCAACATTTGGAAAAAAGAAGGACTTAAAACCGCTTGGAAATCTATAAACGGAAGTTTTTTACTCGCCTTATTTTCTGGAATTGCAATCAGCATTCTATCGCTAGCAAAACTAATAAAATGGCTACTTCATAATGAACCAATTTTGTTATGGGCTTTCTTTTTCGGACTAGTTCTCGCGAGTATTTTATACATTGGTAAACAAATCAAAACTTGGTCTCCAAAAATTATAATAGCAATTATTTTAACTACGATTTTATCTTACTACATAACATTAGCTGAACCATTTGCGTCTCCTGACAGTCCATTTTACCTGTTATTCTGTGGTTTTATTGCTATAATCGCTATGATTCTACCAGGCGTTTCTGGAGCTTTTATTTTACTTATTCTTGGCGCTTATGAAACTGCCATTAATACCGTAAACAATCTTATTGAAGGTGTTTCAACAGGTAATTGGGATGTTTTGAAAGATGCTTTACTAAACTTTTTCATGTTAGGCTTAGGTGCAATCATTGGATTAAAAGTCTTTTCAAAAGTTCTTAATTGGATGTTTAAGCATCAAAAAAACCTCACCTTGGCTATCCTAACTGGATTCATGATTGGTTCATTAAATAAAATTTGGCCTTGGAAAAACGTCTTAAAAACACGCATCAATTCTGAAGGATTAGAAGTTACTGTTTTAGATGAAAGTATCTTACCAACTTCATATAGTGGAGATTCTCAAATCCTTTTAGCCATTGTTTTTATTGTTATCGGATTTGCAACTATTTTAATTCTTGAAAGCTTAGGGAACAAAAAACCAAAAGCCTAATGGAAGCGACAAGAACCTTTAAAGATCGTTTATTTTTGGTCATTAAAGGACTTGGAATGGGAGCTGCTAATAAGGTTCCAGGTGTTTCTGGAGGAGTCGTTGCATTTGTTGCAGGATTTTATGAAGAGTTTATTTATTCACTACAGCGTGTCAACAAAACAGCCTTTAGACTATTGTTTAATGGTCGATTCAAAAGTTTTTACCATTACATAAATGGTCGCTTTTTAGCCCTACTATTTTCTGGAATGATTATCAGCTACTTTAGTATTTCTAAAATCCTAGATTACTTTCTACAAAACCATGAACTGTATGTTTGGAGTTTATTCTTCGGTATGATAATCGGCTCCATCTATTACATTAATAAAGATTTTAAAGACTGGAATTATAAAAGTATTACAGCATTAAGCATTGGAGTTATCCTTGGAATTAGCATTAGCTTTTTAGATCCAGCTATGGAAAACGACAATTTATTATTTGTGTTTTTATGCGGTATAATTAGTGTATCTGGCATGACTCTTCCTGGGTTTTCAGGCTCCTTTATTTTAATTCTTCTTGGTAATTATGTGTTATTATTAGTAGATTCTGTAAATGCACTCTACGATACATTTTCAGAAATTATTACTGGTGATTTTAGTTGTATTCAAAATGAAATTAGAGTAAGGCTTCTAAAAGTTTTAACCGTATTCACATTAGGTTCTGTTACAGGATTAGTTACGTTTTCTCATGTATTAAGCTATGTACTTAAACACTTCAAAAGCATTACTACTGCTTCTATAATCGGCTTTATTATAGGTTCACTAGGTGTCGTTTGGCCTTGGAAGAACACCGTATTTAAAACACACGATAATGGCAGTTTTTTATTAGATTCAAGAGGTGAAAAAATAATAGCAAACTACGAACGTTTTATACCAGAATTAAATAGTAAAACGTATTTTGCAATCGGCTATATAATCATTGGAATTTTAATCGTACTAGCTCTTGAATGGTATGGTCAACGAACAAAACAAACACATGTCTAGATTAGGATTATTAGGAAAAGACATATCGTATTCATTTTCTAGAGGTTATTTCAAATTAAAATTTGAAGCTGAACAATTACCTTTTACTTATGAGAATTTTGACATTGAAAATATAACAATGCTCCCTAAACTTTTACAAGACAATCCAGATATTTTGGGTCTAAATGTTACCATTCCATATAAAGAACTAATCATACCATATCTTGATAAATTGGATAAGAAAGCGAAAAAAATTGGAGCTGTAAATACAATTACAATAAGTCAAAAAGGAAAACTTAAAGGTTATAATACGGATTGCTATGGATTTAAAAACTCAATAAAACCATTTTTGAAGACGCATCACAAAAAAGCTTTAATTCTTGGTACTGGTGGCGCATCAAAAGCTATAGCATATACGCTAAAAAAACAAAATATTAAGTTTGAATATGTTTCAAGAACAATCAAACCTCATGTGAAATTCACCTATGACACTTTAACGATTACAGACATAAAGGCCTATACAATTATAATCAATTGCTCTCCAGTTGGCACACATCCAAACGTAAATAGTTGCCCAAATATTCCCTATGATGGAATTTCCGATGCTCATTTATTGTACGATTTAATCTATAATCCTGAAGAATCAAAGTTTCTCAGACTAGGAAAAACACAAGGTGCTCAAATTTGCAACGGACTTAAAATGCTAGAGTTACAAGCTGAAAAAGCATGGCGAATATGGAATTTAACCAAATAACCCTTCTAAATAAAGCATCTTTTTTGTAAATCAGCCACCTATTAGTATCTTAGCCTTCTAATATTAAAAACATTGAAAAATGTCTGAGAACGATAACCTGCAAGATGCAGATGGAAAGATTGAATTAAATACTACAGAAACACCTCAAACTCCTGAGGAATCAAAAGTTGCTGAAGCATCAACTTCCGAAGAAATAAAAGAGTCAATTGAAACAACTGAAACGACACCTGAATCTACAATAGAAACGGAAGGTACAACTGTAGAAACTATAGACGTTTCCGAAGCTGTAAAAGAAGACACTACTGAAACGAGTGAAGACGTTACTGTTGAAACTGAAGTAGTTTCTGAAGAAGCCAAAGACATAGCTACTGAAGAGGTTAGCGAACCAGTTATAGAAACTTCTGACAAAGCCGAATCACATGTTGAAGAGATTGATGAAGCCAATGCAGAAGATGCAGAAGATGAAACCAATGCAGAGCGACATGAAGTTGAAAGTAAAGACTATCATGCCATGACAATGGAACAATTGGTTGATGAACTTGAAGCACTTATAAAAGATCAAAAAATACAAACTATAAAATCTCAAGTCGATGAGATTAAATCTGAATTTCATTCCAAGTTTGGTGAACTCCTTGAAGAAAAGAAAGAAGAGTTTTTAAGTGAAGGCGGAAACGTTATAGATTTCTATTTCACAACTCCAGTTAAAAAGCGATTTAACGACGCTTTTAAATCATACCGAAATTCTCTAAATGCATATTACAAAGCCTTAGAATCTAATTTAAAGCAAAACTTAGAGAATAGACTTACTATCATAGAAGAAATCAAAGGCCTTATTAACGTTGAAGAGAACATTAACACGACCTATAAACATTTTAAAGATTTACAAGAACAATGGCGAAATGCTGGTCCAATTCCTAGAGACCGTTACAATAATGCATGGAATTCTTACCATCACCATGTAGAAGTTTTTTACGATTTCTTACACTTAAATCGTGATTTACGCGATATGGATTTCAAGCATAATCTCGATAAAAAAACTAAAATTATTGAACGTGCTGAAGAATTAGCAGCAGATGATAATATCAATAGATCATTTAGAGAATTACAAGTACTTCATAAACTTTGGAAAGAAGAATTAGGACCTGTAGGTAGAGAACATAGAGAAGAAGTCTGGGAACGTTTTAGTAATGCAACAAAAACGATTCATGATAAACGTCAAGCTTATTATGCCGATTTAGATAAAGCTCACGAAGTTAATTTGGTAAAGAAAGAAGACATAATTTCTAAAATTGAAGACATTGCTCAAGATCAGCCAAAGAGTCATCAAGCATGGCAAAATAAGATAAAAGCAATTGAAACATTACGTCAAGATTTCTTTAATGCAGGAAAAGTTCCTATTAAAGTTAATGATGCTACATGGACAAAGTTTAAAACAGCTGTTAGAAATTTTAACAGAAGTAAGAATACATTTTACAAGTCACTTAAAAAAGATCAGTTTGATAATCTTCATAAAAAACAAGAGCTTATAAAATTAGCTGAAGAAAATAAAGACAGTGACGATTTTGACAAGACAACGTCTTTAATGAAAAAAATACAGTCTGATTGGAAAAGCATTGGGCATGTTCCTAGAAAGGATAGTGATAAAATTTGGAAGCAATTCAAAAAAGCGTGCAACCATTATTTTGATAGAATGCATGAAGAGCGAAATGCAGCTAGCAAAGAGGAAATGGCAGCTTTTGAAGAAAAATCAACCTTATTAGAAACGGTTAAAGCCATCGAACTTTCTGGGAAACCAGAAAAAGATATTGAAACAATCAAAACACAAATTAATGCTTGGAAAGCTATAGGACATATTCCATCTAACAAACGTTTTATTGATGGTAAATTCAATAAAGTTATTGATGGTCTTTTTGGAAAATTAGATATGGATAAAGCGAAATTAGAAATGATGAAGTTTGAAAATAAACTTGAAACATTATCTAATCCTAATGATACGCGACTTTTAGATAACGAACAAAACTATATCAGAAAGAAAATTACTGAAATTAAAGGCGAAATAAATCAGCTCGAAAACAACATGCAGTTCTTTTCTAATGTTGACGAATCTAATCCTTTAGTGAGAGATGTAATTAAAAACATCAATAACCATAAAGACAGCCTTCAAACTTGGGAAAATAAGCTCAGAAAAGTAAAAAGCATGTACTAAACTATTAATTAGTATAAAGCTCAACAAAACAATTACCTTTGCTAGAAATGTAAACAGATGTCCTTTAAAGAGCTCAATCTTAATAAAGCTATTGTAAAAGCTATTGATGAAGCAGGCTATACAGAACCTACTTTAATTCAAGAGCGAACCATTCCTTTAGTTATTGATAAAAAAGATGTCATTGCTTCAGCACAAACTGGAACAGGCAAAACTGCAGCATTTGCGTTGCCTATTTTGCAATTGCTTTTTAACAAACAAGATGCTCCAAAAAAAGGAAAAAAAATAAGAGCTTTAGTTGTAAGTCCAACGCGTGAACTCGCTGCACAAATTGGAAAAAACTTCCAAATCTACTCTAAATACACCAATTTAAGAACGACTGTTGTGTTTGGAGGTGCTGGAATTGAACCACAAATCGATATTCTAAAAAAAGGTGTTGATATCGTTGTTGCTACACCAGGACGCTTATTGGATTTACACAAACAAGACGTTTTAAACCTAGACTACATAGAGGTTTTAGTACTTGATGAAGCCGATTTAATGCTAGATATGGGTTTCATAGATGACGTTAAAAAAATAGAACGTTTATGTCCTGAAAAGAAACAGAATTTGTTGTTTTCTGCAACCATGCCTTTTAAAGTGGAACAATTAGCAAACTCAATTTTAAATGCACCAGTACGCATTGAAGTTACGCCTACATCTTCAGCAGCAAAAAATGTGAGTCAGATTTTATATTATGTTCCTAAGCGAAATAAAATGGAACTGTGTTTGCATTTATTACGAAATACAATCAAAGGAAAACGCATTCTTATTTTTAGACGCACAAAATTTGGTGTTGACAAACTAGAAAGCACACTAACTAAAAACGGTTACAGTGCAGAACGTCTTCATGGTGACCGAACCCAAAGTGAACGACAAACAGCTCTTAATAAATTTAAGCATGCAGAAGTTAATATTTTGATTGCTACAGATGTTGCAGCACGTGGTATTGATATCAATGAATTAGATGCTGTTGTGAATTTTGATTTACCTAATGTGCCTGAAACTTATGTACATCGTATAGGAAGAACAGGTCGAGCTGGTAATTTTGGAAAATCATATTCGTTTTGTTCTGCAGATGAAAAAAGTTACGTGAAGAGTATTCAGCAATTGATTAATGTACAAATTCCAGTTGAAGACAATCATCCATATCCTTTAGATCCAAAAGCCAAGCCAATTGTTCATAAAAAACAAGGTAGTAAATATAAAAAAGGACGAAAAGGTGAAGGTTCAAAAAAGAAAAAGAAACGTTGGTATTAGTTAGTTGGCTGTTGGCTGTTGTATACTTAATTAAATTACAATATGGATTATAACACTTTAATGTTTTTACATTTATACACAGTAGTTCCTTGTGTTTTTATAGGTGGCTTCCTTTTAATCATAAAAAAAGGAACTCCCATTCATAAAAAGCTAGGAAGGATCTATATGATTCTTATGCTTTTTACTGCTGTTGTTACACTCTTTATGCCAGCTGCAGTTGGTGGTCGGATTTTGAATCATTTTGGATGGATTCATTTGTTTAGTGTTCTAACACTTTGGACTGTTCCTACAGCTTATTTAGCAATTAAAAAAGGAAACGTAAAATCACACAAACGAAAAATGATATTACTCTATTTTGGCGCGATAATTATTGCTGGAGCATTTACATTTACACCTGGTCGGTATTTACATGAGGTATTTTTTATGTAAACAATTTAGTCAAGTATATCAATAAAATCTTTTCCAAGTCTTATAATTCCGTTTATCGTATTAATAGAAACTTTATTCAATACTGAAGGCGTATCATTTCCATAGACCAACATTTTTACTGGTTTATTTTGTTTACTTGGAGGTGTTTCAAAAATTGTATTATCTACGTAATGAACTGTTGCATATCCTTTTGTAATCATCAAAAAATTTGAAGTATTTTCAGGATAGTATACATTTATCTTTGAATACTCTGTGTTCATTATATATTCACCCATTTCAGAATTAAAATCATAGAGCCAAAACTGACTATTAAAATCATTAATTTTAGTATTCTCTCCTACTTCTCCTATACTAAAATCAGAAAACTCAGAATCTATAACGACATTATCTAAAGCTCCTATTATGATAGAATTTAAATTCTTAAAGGCATATTTACCACCAGATGTATGATGCGCTTTAAATCTACCATTATTCATTTTAAAGCTCGATAATTGGTTAGTAAAACCTAAACTTCTAATGGTACTATTCTCTGCATCACAATTGATTTTATTTTCAGAGGCATAATTAAATCTTACTTCAGATTGCTTCAGTTTTAAATTGAGTTTCATTTGCTGAGGCACTTTAATAACAAACTTAACATTATACAATTTCACCTTATCTAAATCAACTTTTTCAGTTGTTCCATCAACCTTAAATTTTCTAAACATTTCTAAAACAACTTCAGCCTTAGATTCATCCCATAAGAATTTACCAAACAAACTTTCTTTAGATTTTTTGAACTTCCTATAGGTCAATTCTGGTGTCGGCATGACTTTATCTAAAGAAATTCCGAAATCACTTTCTAAATTATAAACCTTACTTGACATTTTTGTTTTACTATCTATTTTCAGCACATATGCATCACCATTTTGAATCACATCTGTTGTAATACCTTTTAGAATAGATTTGATTTCACCTGTTCGGTAGTTTTTAAAATCAATAGCATAGTCTATATAAATATGTTCATCAGGAGACGTTTCTAATTGAACAAAAGCATTTCTTATATCAAGACTTAATTCAGTTTTATCTGTAGCAATTAATTGCTTACTTAAAATAGGACTGTTTTGCGCAAAAGCAGATAATGATGTAATAACCATCATTACCACTAATTTAAATGCTGTTTTCATAGTGTTCGTTTTTTTGATCTATTAATTTGATTTGTGATTGGATGTCTTTAAGTAATTTTAATCTGATTTGCAGATTATTAACTAAATCTTCAATGACCATGATATTATTAGAATCGGTTTTAAATTGCTCTGAAATTTCTTGATAATCCTTATCCAATTCAGCTAACTTTTTTTTGAAACGTTCTACTAAAATCTCATCCTCTGCAATGGCCACAAATTTTCCCCATTCTAAATCTATATCCTTGAGATACTTATCTTCTATAGCTTCAATTTGAGCAATAATTGGAGAGACTTTTACAGCATCTGAATTACTTGTAAACACCAAGAAACCAAAGGTTAATGCAATTATAAAAATCGCAGCAATTTTTAACCAGAGCCATGATATTGGTTGTTTGCTTTCTTGAGCTTTAAGCTTATCATAAAACTCTTTCCTGTGATGTTCTGGCAATTGTTTTTCAGAAGCTTCTTCATCTTTAAATAAGTCTCTAATATCTTGCTTCATTGTATATTGTTTTTAAAAGTTTTTGTAATTGTAATTTACCTCGTCTCAAATGTGTTCTTGACGTCTTTATCGGAATATCTAAAATGTTTGAGATTTCCTCGTGATCATAACCTTCCGCGAGATATAAATTGACAACAATTTTATATTTAGGTTTTAGTTTTTCAATAGCTTTCAAAATATCTACTTTAGAAATGCTGGTATCAAATTGCCAATCTGAAACGTCTAAAATCGCTATGCGTTCCACCTCAACATCTGAAAACTCAATTTGTCGTTTCTTTATAATATCCAAACAGGTATTTATGATAATTCGCTTTAACCAAGCACCAAACGCATAATCTGGTTTATAGTTATTAATATTTGCAAATGCTTTTAAGAAGCCTTCTTGCATAGCATCCTTCGACTCTTCATCATTTAAATATCTACAAGCCACATTAAACATGGCATCACAGTATAAATCATAAATTTGCATCATGGCCTTTTCATCGTTCTTTTGGCATTTTGCAATTAAAATATGATGTGTTTTTGACATTCAGTTCTGGTTAGTTTTCAATAGTAATAACGAAAGAAACTACTTAGGGTTTCAAAATTCTTAAATTATTTTAATAAAAGTGGTTATCTTTAATCGCAAATCCAATCTAAATGAGTTCTGATTATAAAAATCCAGCATTTAAAAAATTATTACAACGACTACAAGAAGAAAGTTGGCAGTTAGAATTAATTATATCTGGTTTTGCCATTTTTGGACTTATAACAGCTATTGGGCCAATTAAAGAAGCCGTTAGTATTGCCGAATCAAAACAACAGTTAGTATTAACAATCATACTGGGTATTGCATTAGTATCTTGTTCTATCTTAATTTTTAATTTATTACTACATGTTGTATTAAGAGGACTTTGGATTGGCACCTTAGGCTTACGTTATGTGTCTGGAGATATTGATTACGACTCCTTAAACTACAGTGAAAAATTCACTAAATATCTAAAAAAAAGAGTTGGCTCGTTTGACAAATATGTAGCGACTTTAGAAAACTATTGTAGCATTATTTTTGCTGTATCATTCTTATTAATCTTCTACGTTCTAGCCTTAACTTTTACAATTATTACCATCGTTTTAATTATAGCAAAAATTATAGAAAACGATAATTTACCAGAAACATTTAGAACTGTGATTGGTATTATTCTTATTCTTTTCTTTTTATTTGGAATGGTACTTACTTTTATAGATTTTATCACCCAAGGTTGGCTAAAAAAGAAAAAGTGGATTTCTAAGATTTATTTTCCAATCTATTGGGTCTTCAGTTTTATCACATTATCTTTTTTATACAGACCTTTAGTCTATAATTTTTTAGATAATAAATTTGGAAGACGATTAAGTTTCGTGCTTTTACCTGTGTATCTTTCCATTTTGATTTTAACGTCCTTTAAATACAAGCCTTCAAACTATTTTGATGGTGTCAATCAATCTTCAGAGATCTCAGCGAGTAGATTAAACTATATGGACCAGTTAAGTGATAGCGAACATATAGATGAATTTGCTATTTCTTCCAAAGTTATAACAACACCATATTTAAACGTATTTTTCGAGTTAACTGATAATGTGGAAGACAATATATTTAACTTCAAGTCAGATTTGAAACCTGTTAATGACAAAAGAGGACTGCGGAGTGGTATCATTTTTACAGATAACAACACCAACTGGTCCTCAATACGAAACCAACAAAACAAATATTTAGAAGCTCTTAACCAAGTCTACTCTGTTAAAATTGACAGTACAGATTATGATGGAGAGTTTATATTATCTGAAAACAAACACAAAGATTTAGGCTTTGAAACCTTTGTAAGCATCAAAGATTTGGAAGAAGGAAAACACCTTTTAAAAGTGATTAGAAGACGAATAAAAGATGGAGATACAGTTAAACATTCAGTATGCAAAATTCCATTTTGGCATTTTAAAGAGTAGTTTTATTTATAGCGTTTATCTAATTGATGCTTTAAAATTGAAATTTGTATGGCTAGCATAATTCCAAATAATATTGCAACATAAAACATCGTTTGAGACACATTAAAACCTGTGATTACAGCTGGAACTTCAAAATTAACATAGCGATCTAATTTTAAATATTCAATTCCTTTAATGTCAGTACCAGAAGCCCCAAAAAGTAAATATCCAAGCACAGAAACTATTACAATACCAATACATAACCAAATACGTTTTGATATTAAAGGCACATAAGTGGTTGCGTTAGAAACTTCTAGTGCATTTATTTGAGTCATAACCGCTTGAGTAAAATCAAACGACGGACTTTCAACTGCTGATTTACCTATCACTTTTCGTGATAAGTCGTCTAAATGTTTATCTGCGTTCTCTTTCATAATAATCGAGTGTTTCTGGTTCTAAATGTGATTTTAAAATTGTTGCCAATTTTTTTCGACATCTAAATAATTTCACTTTTATTGAGTTAGCTGTAATTCCAACAATCTTTGAAATTTCATCTAAAGATAAGTCATCAAAATAATATAAGGTTAATAAAAAACTGTCTTCGCTTGGTAACGTTTCAATACATCTTTGTATCGCTTCTTTTCGCTCATTAATCTCCATTTTATCTAGAGCATTATCAATAGTAACAACTTCATGTGCTGTAAATTCGTTTATTTCAACATTATTCAGATGCTTTTTGTTCTTTTTAATTCTGTCTAAGCAACTATTATAAGCCACTCTATAAATCCAAGTTGAAAATTTCGAATCGCCTTTAAATTTATGCAACGACTTATAGGTTTTTATAAACGTATCTTGCGCAACTTCTTCTGCTTCTTCTCTATTCTTCAACATTCTCAAGGCTAAAGTAAACACTAAGTCTTTATAACGGTCTACCAATATTGTAAATGAATTGGTATCGCCTTCAATAATTTGATTGATGAGTATTTGATCGTTGGTGGTCATTATTAAAGATAAGACGACTCAACTAATTATATGGTTACAACATATTATAAAAAACTTTTTTTTTTAAAATTGTGTAACCAGATTGAAATGTCTGTCGTCATAAGCTCAGAACATATAAATTTAATCAATTAAAAAACAACATTATGGAAGTAATAATTATCGGAATCATTTTTGGATCTATTTTTAGCGTATTCTACTTATATTTTTCAACAAGAAACAAAGAACGTTTGGCTCTCATTGAAAAAGGTGCAGATGCTTCAATTTTTATGAGAGGAAGACAGCAGACTGCTCCAATATGGAAAGTACTCATTCTTAATTTTGCATTATTATTAATGGGAATAGGACTAGGAATCATCATTGGTGGCATCATAAAAGAGAACTTAAATGTAGATGCTGAAATAGCAATGCCAGGAACCATATTTCTGTTTGCAGGTTTAGGATTGTTTTTAGGATTCAATATGACAAAAAACTTAGATAAAGAATAAGGCTTAATCAACGAATTAATTTTAAAAACTGCTATGCAATCGATAGCAGTTTTTTTATACTTTTTTAACCTCATTATTATGTATCTTTAGCTTTTAATTTTGAAAAATAACGCCTTAAAATGAAAAAAATAATAACTCTTATTGTCATCGCAATTTGCTTTTCAGCATGCAAAAAAGATAAAGAAACTATAGAAAACACTCAAACTGTAAATAAAACACCAAAAAACGATACTTTCGACTTAGTATTAAGTAATTATTACGAAACAAGTTTAAAACAAAATCCTCTTAATGCTACTTCAGCTGGAGATTCTAGATTTAATGATCGTTTACCGAATTTTCTATCTGATGATTACGCCAAACAAATTAAAGCGTTTTACCAGAAATACAAAACCAAAATGAATTCGTTTAGTGATAACGAGTTATCTCCAAGTCAACAATTAAGTAAAGAAATTTTAAATTGGGAATGTGACATTATTCTTCAAGGTTTAAGTTTTAATGAAGATTTAATGCCTATCAACCAAATGTGGACGCTTCAATTAACAATTGGACAGTTGGCAAGTGGATCAAGTTCACAACCTTTTAACACAATTGAAGACTACAAAAATTGGCTAAAACGTATTGATGGTTACTTACTTTGGATGAATTCTGCTGAAGAAAAAATGAAAGAAGGGATTGATCGTGGTTATGTACTACCAGAATCTTTGATCGTAAAAGTGCTTCCGCAGTTAAAAGCATTAACCACTGCAAATATGGACGAGCATTTGTTTTATAATCCAATTAAAAACTTTCCTGAAAGATTTCCTGAAAAAGATAAAGCAAAGTTAGCCGAATTATACGAATCAAAAATCAAAAATGAAATTGCTCCTGCTTATAAAAAATTATATGATTTTATGAGTACAACATACTTAAAACATGGACGTACAACTAGTGGAGTTTCTGACCTGCCAAATGGACTTGAATACTATAGTCATCAAATAAAAAAATACACAACAACTTCTATGACTGCCGATGAAATTCATCAGTTAGGCTTAAAAGAAGTCGCTCGTATTTTATCTGAAATGGAAGCTGTTAAAAAACAAGTTGGTTTTGAAGGTGATATCATCGCTTTTTTCGATTTTGTGAGAACCAATAAAGAGTTGATGCCTTATGACAATCCCAAAAGCGTTATTGACAATTTTAATGAAATTCATAACACAATGAAACCTCAAATTGAAAAGCTTTTTGATTTAAAACCTAGAACAGCTTTTGAAGTACGACGTACTGAAGCTTTTCGTGAAGCATCAGCAAGTGCAGAATATAATCCAGGTGCTTTAGATGGTTCTCGACCAGGTATATTTTATACACCAATTCCTGATGCCAAAACATACAACGTATTTGCCGATGAAGCTTTGTTTTTACATGAAGCCATTCCTGGACATCACTTTCAAATTTCATTACAGCAAGAAAATAAAGACTTGCCAGACTTCAGAAAAACACTTTGGTATAGTTCTTATGGAGAAGGTTGGGCATTATACTGTGAGTCTTTAGGAAAAGAGTTAGGTTTATACACAGATCCATATCAGTATTTTGGAATGTTAAGTATGGAAATGCATCGTGCTATTCGATTAGTTGTTGATACAGGAATTCATACTAAAGGATGGTCTCGTGAAAAAGCCATTAAATATTCGCTTGAAAATGAAGCTGAAAGTGAAGCAAGCATCATTTCCGAAATTGAACGTTATATGGCAAATCCAGGACAAGCCTTATCGTATAAAATTGGTCAGCTTAAAATATTAGAATTACGTGCTAAAGCTGAAAAAGAATTAGGTGATAAGTTTGATATTGCTCAATTTCACAATCAAGTACTAGAATCGGGTTGTATTCCTCTAGCATTATTAGAAACTAAAATAGACAATTGGATTGCATCAATTAACTAAATATTTCACAGGATTCATAGCCTGTATCGTTGCTAGTGGTTTTGCGCAAACTAAAGTGATTAGTAGCGAAACAAATTATCCTGTTTCGTATGCTACCATTTCATTTGGTAGTGGTCAGGGTATTTTTGCAGATGATGAAGGCTATTTCTTTTTTACAAAAAAATTATATCCAGATGTAGATTCACTATATATTTCGGCATTGGGATTTAAAGAAAAAGTAATCGCAACCGTAAACCTTCCTAAAACTATTTTTTTAGATATAGAAACGAATGCTTTAGACGAAGTTATTATTACAACTACAGTAAACCGTAAATTTAAAACACAAACGCAAAAACCATATTTAGATGACGACTATTACAAGTGTTGGCTTCCAACTATTGAAAGTGAAATAGCTGTATTTTTTCCTAATGACGACGATAAACTAAAAAAGATTACATCCATCTTATTTCCTATAACATTAGAGTCACGTGATTGGAAAAAACGAAAACGCAGTAATGCAGACAAAAGAGCCTTCTCAACGTTGTTTAAAGTAACATTTTATAATAACGACAATGGGTTTCCAGGCGAACCACTCACCTACTCAAATATTGTTTTTAGAGCTACAGAAAAAAATGGAGATGAATTTAAGCTCAATGTTACAGAACATGATTTAATAATTCCAGAAAACGGCTTTTTCGTATCGCTTCAAGTTCTTGGTTATACAGATGCAAAAGGGAAACTCTTACCTAACAAAAAATACAAAGAAATAAAAGGCAAAAATGGTACTGTAAAAATACCTACTAATTTTAGACCTTTATTACCTTTTACTGATGAGATTGAAGATTATCGCACGTATATTAAACGTGTTTTTATTAATGGTAATAGTTGGGTTCAATTTAAAAAAGGAAATGGTATAGAATCGGGCTTACTTCGTACAAATCTAAATAATTATGGCATTGGCATGACTTATAATGTCTATAAAGATGAATAATTCTTGGCATTTTTTTTTATTATCGGGAGAAAAAGAAGCTGTTAACATCCAAAAACAAGTTTTGATTCAACGTAGTTCTTTACAATTTGAACTCCTGTATTAGGCTTGGTGGTATTTATAATTTGTAATTTACACTTCCAAACTCTTTTGAAGCATTCCAGCCTACTACAATCGAAATATGAAGTACATCTGAAAAATAGCAAAGTCAAAAATGGATGAATCAATTTAAAGAATTTGCCGAGAAAACAAATGCATAATCTATGAAAACACTTTTCAGAATCATAGGTATTGTATTATTAACTATATCTTGCTCATCAGACGATAGTAATAAAATCAATACCTCACAAACATTACCTTCATATGGCTCTGAAATTGAAGTCATTATAAATGGGTTGCAATTTGATGCCATGGAACCTTTTATCTCTCCAGATGGAAATTACCTATTCTTCAACAACTTGAATGATGGTATAAATACAAAATTATATTATGCGACCAGATTGAATGATTCAACCTTTAATTTTGCAGGAGAATTATCAGGAACAAACCAATTAACACCACCACATTTGGATGCTGTTGCAGATATGGATATTAATGATAATTTTTATTGGACTTCAACAAGAAATTATCCAACCGAATTGAATAATCTCTTTAGAGGATCCTTTAATAGTGGAAATGTGAATAGTATTGAAAGAGTTCAAGGAGATTTCAATATGAATACTCCTGGCTGGTTAGTCATGGATCATGGAATAAGTTTAGATGGACAATTTTTATACTTCAATAATGCCAGATTTGATGACACAAACTGTTTAGGTCCTTGTGAAACAACTCTAGGAGTTGCACAAAAAGTTGATACTACTACGTTTAATATAATTCCAAATTCTGATGTAATCTTACAAAATATTAATGATCAAAATTATATTTATTACGCACCTTGTATTAGTAGTGACAATCTAGAATTATACTATACGAGATATTTAAAAGGTGAAATTACTCAAGATACTGTTTTCGAAATATGCGTTGCTGTTAGACCTAATTCTACATCAGAATTTTCAATTCCTAGAGTTTTATTTTCAGAAAGTATTTCAAATTTAATTGAAGCGCCAACACTAACTGTAGATAAAAACATCCTCTATTATCATCAGAAAACCACCAATTCTCATAAAATATTAATGAGATATAGAAATGCTATCTAAAGCAAAAGCCATTTTATAATTTACCGTCAATTTTTATATCTTGCGTAGCAATTTAACACACTAATAATTTCTATAATTCAATATGAAAAAATCAGCATTACTTGTAATAATCACCTTATTACTAACATCTTGCGGAAACGACAAAAAGCATAATCATAATAGAAATATTGTTTTAAACGATACGATTACAACACCAAGCGGACTTAAATACATTTTTATAAAGGAAGGTTTCGGACAAAAAATTGAAGATGGCTCAAAGGTAAAAGCGTTTACAGAATTATACATTAATGATAATCCTGAGATCTTTTGGTCAACAGCTGGTGAAAAAGATTCAGTGTTTGCTTTTATTCATGGTAAAACAACTCTAATTAAAGGATTTACTGAATTAAATAGCTACTTAGCCGAAGGTGATAAAGTCATTGCAATACTTCCAGATTCATTAGCTTATGGTAACAAAGTAAAAAATGGAGTGCCTGTAGGCTCTACACTAATCTATAGTCCATATGAAGTACGATATGCTTCAAAAGCTAAAGAACTTTTAGAAGACACACTCTACAACATTGCTTCTACTGTAAACTCAAAAGCAGCGATTGATTTTTATGAAACTATTTTAAATAGTGATCTTAAAGATAAGTACCATACAGATGTTGAAGATTTAGCAGAATTACTACTCAACCTTAATAAAGCCACTTTATATAAAGAATCTGAAGATTTAGCGAGTTACTTTTTGCAAAAAACAGATGAAGATAATATGAAACAAAGTTTTTCTTTTTACAAACTTCTTGCTCTAGAATCTCAAGGAAAATTTGATGAAGCACTAAACTTAGTTAAACCACTAGCAACACAAGTTACAAACCAAGAATGGTGGCATAATAAAATGCTCGAGTTAAAAACAAAAGTTGCTAACGATAGTATTAACTAAAATATGAAAACAGAGGTAATAGTTAAATTATTCAACTTCAAAATCAAAATAGGTTTTAGGAAAAGGCTCCCAACGTAACGTGAAATGCCACCATTCTTTAGCATAATTTCTGAAATTATGTTTCAGCATAACGTCTTGCAGTAATTGCCTGTTAGCCTTCTGCTCTTTAGATAATTGATCATGATTTACCCAAGATTCTTTTCCGAAGAAATCATACGGACTTCCCATATCTAAAGGTTCATTTGTAATGCCATTAATAATTGTCAAATCTAAAGTACTTCCTCTACTATGACCAGAACGTGTGGCTATATATTCTTCTCTAAACAAATAACGCTTTTCAACATTTGGATAGAATTCTTGTTTATTAATGGTGTCATTTAAATCTTTAGCCCAACGCATAAAATGATTAACTGCTCGTTGTGGCCTATAACCATCGTATACTTTTAAGCATAAATTCTGTTGTTGCAAATCATGCTGCACTTTTTGAAGTGCCTGAACGGCCTCAGCTGTAATAATTAATTTGTTTGCCTTGTAACCATCTATTGTATCACCAACAAAATTATTAGTAGTAAAATAACGCAGCTCTATATTTAAATCTGGAATGACATTTTTTGCATACACAAATCCTTCTGGAAGCTCATTTGATTCTTGAGAACCAAATGAAAACCAAAGCAAGATCAATGATATAATTGTAATTTTGAATTTCATATGATATTAGCTAATTTAGATAAAAATTAAGTGATGGACTTATTTTCTGAAGAAAAAACGGTTTTAAAACTACCTAATGCGGAACTTATTTATATTCCGAATTTTCTAAATCAGCATAAAGCTAATTATTTTTTTGAGTATTTAAAACTAAATGTAGCTTGGCAACATGACGATATTACAATTTTCGGAAAGACCTACAAACAACCAAGACTAACAGCTCTATATGCCGAAAATAACGCCTCGTATTCCTATTCTAATATTACAATGTATCCAAAACCTTTTACTTCAGAAGTATTAGAAATAAAACATTATATTGAAAAAGAATCACGACATAAATTTACGTCGGCATTGATTAATTTATATAGAGATGGAAATGATAGTAACGGATGGCATGCTGATAATGAAAAAGAATTAGGGGAAAATCCAATAATTGCATCATTAAGCTTAGGTGAAGCAAGACCATTTCATTTTAAACATCGAAATCTAAAAGAAGAACGTCATAAAATAATATTAGAACACGGAAGCCTTTTAATTATGAAAGGTGCAATGCAGCATCATTGGTTGCATCAAATTGCGAAAACAAAAAAAGCTATTGGAGTACGGATTAATTTAACTTTTAGAAAAGTAGAAACGATATAAAAATAAAAAACCGAGATCCCTCAATCTCGGTTTTTCTAATTTGCGTTTTATTTATGTAGTAGATTTAGGGTCACTAAGTCAATACATAAGCAAATATTAATTAATTAATCCATTGAACTAAAAACTAAATTTTAGTACACTTCAAATATATAATTCTATTTCAATGCACAAGTCAAAATACATAATTAATCGATGAAATGCACTTAATTTTAACATTTAAAGATAAAAACATGTATTTCACCGATGAAATGCATGCCGCCTTTTTAAAAAAATGAAGTTTATAAGGTTCATTTTTAAATATATTTTAAAAATAAACGTTACATCAAAACAAAAAACCTTTTACGTATTTTTGATATTAGATATGATACTATTCAAAAAAAAAGATGAAACCAATTATTAAATATATAATAGTGCTTTTTACAATAGTAAGTTTTGGTCAGGATATAAATTTCACTACTCAAAATTTATCGATTAATAAGCATATAGATGGCACTCTATTAATGCCAAATAAGCTTAACGCTACTACTCTTGCTATTTTAATTGCAGATTCTGGTCCAACAGATAGAGATGGCAATCAAAATTTTCAGAAAAATAATGTTTTAAAAAAACTAGCCGAAGGTTTATCAAATCAAAATATTGCTACGTTTAGATATGATAAGCGAATTGTAAAGCAAATAAGAAAAGGAAATGTAGATCCAAATATCTCGTTTGTTGATTTTGTTAACGATGCCATAGCAGTCATAGATTATTTCAAATCACAAAACAGTTATTCCAAAATAATCATTATTGGTCATGGTCAAGGTAGTTTGGTTGGTTTAGTAGCTTCAAAAGTTAATGTTGATCAATTTATCTCATTAGCAGGTTCTGGTAAATCTATAGACAATGTCATCATTGATCAAATTGCACAAATGGATCCTGCGCTTATAAAAGACACTAAACTTGCTTTCGAATCTCTAAAAAAAGGACAACTCACAAAAGATTACCCTCAAGCCTTAAGTGGAATATTTAGTTCAGATGTGCAACCTTTTATTATGAGTTGGATGCAATACAATCCTCAAGAGTTAATTAAAAATCTAGAAATTCCAACACTTATAATCAATGGCACTAAAGATTTACAAGTACCCGTTTCAGAAGCTGAACTTTTAAAAAACGCATCTCCAGATGCTACATTTAAACTAATTAGTAATATGAATCACGTTCTATTCATTATAGATGGAAAAGAACTAGAAAACTCAAAATCTTACAACGAATCTTTTAGAACAATATCAAGTGAATTAATTACCGAGCTTATTACATTTATTAGAAACTAGCATCAATAACTTCTTTATAAAACATAAAAAAAGCATCTCAAGACTGAAATGCTTTTTTTCTAACTAACCAACCAATGTAAATGTTTACTCCTTTATTTAAGGCAATCACTCCTCGTTTAATATCATCATAATCATTTACAATATGTATAATGCAAAGGGTGTGCCAAACTCAATTTGGACATCAAATATGTTTGATGTATATTTGATATCAAAATAATATCATATTGAATTATTTAATTTAAACTTATTACAATGAAAGAAGAAAAAATAATAGTTCCAGCAAATGGTTACCTAATGCTATTTGTATTTCTTATCATATTTTTTGGGTCAATCATTTCAGCTATTGCAACCCAAAGTCCAGAGTTTATAATGATAATCCCAATTGCAATCATAATTGCGCCAGGGTTTATAATGGTGCAACCCAATGGATCTAGAGTTTTATTACTTTTTGGAAAGTATGTTGGTACTGTAAAAAAGAATGGTTTCTATTGGGTAAACCCATTTTATACTAAAAAGAAAATATCACTAAGAGCAAGTAATTTTGACAGTGAACGTTTAAAAGTAAATGACAAACTTGGTAATCCTATTATGATAAGTACCATTTTAGTTTGGCGAGTTAAAAACACATATAAAGCTGCTTTTGATGTAGATAATTACGAAAATTTCGTTCGTGTGCAAACAGATGCTGCAGTTAGAAAGTTAGCAAGTATGTATCCATACGACAATTTTGCAGATGAAGGTGTAGATGAAGATATCACGTTACGTTCTAGTGTAAATGAAGTGAGTACAGCTCTTGAAAAAGAAATAGATGAGCGTTTATCAATTGCAGGTATTGAAGTACTTGAAGCTCGTATTGGTTATTTAGCTTATGCTCAAGAAATAGCAAATGCAATGCTTAAGCGTCAACAAGCTACTGCTATAGTAGCAGCAAGGCATAAAATTGTTGAAGGCGCAGTGAGTATGGTTGAAATGGCAATAGAACAATTAAACAAGAAGGAAGTTGTAAATTTAGATGAAGAACGAAAAGCCGCTATGGTTAGTAATTTAATGGTCGTACTATGTGGAGATAAAGATGCATCACCTGTTCTTAATACTGGTACATTAAGTCACTAAAATCAACAAAAATCAAACATATCGTATTACTATTGATGAAGCTATAGGAAGTAGTTTACAAACCACAATTGGTGTCGTTATGTGCAATATTGAAATGTGATATATATAATACATTAATAGGTACTATAATAGGATCATTCTTATTTTGCTTAGTTTTAAAATTATGAAAGAATATAAAGTAATAATACCTAAATTGGGTTTTAGAAATTGGCAATTAATAAACAAAGGTACGTTTTAGAAAAAGTAGTAGAAGCTGTACCAAAGTTTATAAAAAAATAATATGGCAAAAAAGAAAGCGTTCGCATTACGAATTAATGAAGACATGATCAAGGCAATTGAGAAATGGGCTGCTGACGAATTCAGAAGTACCAATGGTCAAATTGAGTGGATGCTAATGCAATACCTTAAAGAAAAGAACAGACTACCTAAACCAAAAAATAAAAATGAAAGCGACTCTTAACAAGTTGCTTTTTTTATGCGCTTTTATTTTGGTATTTTGCAGATTATATAGAAACATATAAAATATGGATACGACACCTCTTTTTACAGATGACACAATTGTTTTTGGACTCCTAATGCTTTCATTAGGATTTGTATTTTTAACCGAATCTATAAAAACAGGTTTTTGGTCTAAATTTTACAAAATAGTGCCAGGTTTATTTATGGCATATATGATTCCTGCGGTATTGACAACAGTAGGATTAATTTCTCCTGAATGGCAGACTGTAGCAGAAAATGGAGACATTACTGAGCACAGTTCAAGTTTATACTATGTTTCAAGTCGTTATTTATTACCAGCTGCATTGGTATTAATGACCTTAAGTATCGATTTAAAAGCTGTCTTTAATTTAGGTTGGAAAGCACTTGTAATGTTTTTTACTGGAACCGTTGGAATTGTTATTGGAGGACCAATTGCCATTTTATTAATTGCTATGGTTTCTCCTGAAACTGTTGGTGGAGCTGATGCAGATGCGGTTTGGAGAGGGCTTTCAACACTTGCAGGAAGTTGGATTGGTGGTGGTGCCAACCAAACAGCTATGCTTGAGATTTATGGCTATAATCAAAAACTTTATGGCGGAATGGTATTCGTTGATATTGTCGTAGCAAATATATGGATGGCACTTATATTAATAGGAATAGGAAAACGCAACCGAATCAATAAATGGTTACAAGCAGATACTTCTTCTATTGAAGAACTAAAAGAAAAGATGTCTACATTTTCTGAAAAAGTAAAGCGAAATCCATCTCTTACTGACATTATGATTATTGGAGCTATAGCATTTGGAACGGTAAGTATTGCACATTTAAGTTCTAATTTTTTAGCACCACTATTTGATAATTTAGTCGCTGGAATAGAATCTCCAACAACGAGAAATATGTTTACATTCTTGGGATCAAAATTCTTTTGGATGATTAGTATTGCTACAATAATTGCAATCCTATTATCTAATACAAAAGCGAAAAATTATGAAGGTGCTGGTGCCAGTAAATTTGGGAGTGTATTTATTTATATTCTTGTAGCCTCTATTGGAATGAAAATGGACTTAATGCTCATTTTTGACAACTTAGGACTTATTGCTATTGGTGTGGTTTGGATGACCATACACGCATTGTTACTCATAGGTGTCGCAAAACTTATAAAAGCGCCTTATTTCTTTTTAGCTGTAGGTAGTCAGGCTAATGTTGGTGGCGCTGCTTCTGCTCCTATTGTCGCTTCAGCCTTTCATCCTTCACTAGCAACAGTAGGTGTTTTACTCGCTGTATTTGGCTATGCTATTGGAACTATTGCAGCAATTGGCTGTACAATTTTAATGCAAATAGCAGCAGCTAGCTAATACATTAATCATAAAAGATTGATATATTTGTGCACAAAATTTAAAGATTCATGAAGTATATTCTAGGTGCTGTATTACTTAGCTTTTTAATGGTTTCTTGTGCAAAAGAAGAACCGCACAATTTCAAACTCAAAGGGTATGTTAAAGGTTTAAAAAAAGGAACCGTTTATTTACAAAAACAACAAGATTCTCTTTTAATTACATTAGATTCTCTTGAAATAAAAGGCGATTCAAATTTTGAATTACACACCGATTTAGAAGAACCTGAAATATTAACACTAAAATTAGACAAAAATGATGATAAGGAAAACTGGGTGTCATTTTTTGCAGATACTGGTGTTACTGAAATAAGATCTACTAGAAAGTTATTTAATTTTAATTCTGTAATTATTGGCTCTAAACAACAAGAGGTTCTTGAAGAGTATTTATCTACAATCTCAATACTATATAATAGAAATTTAGATGTATTAGAATCTAATTTTAATACCAACAGTAGTACAACTTTTAATGAACAACAACAAAAATCATTAAAGCAAAAATACTCCTATACAATTCAATTTGCATTAAATAACCGCAATAGTGAAGTCGCTCCTTATTTAGCTGTTTATGAAATACCAAACACGACGGTTCGCTATTTAGATACCATATACAAAACATTAACGCCTCCTATCAAAGCATCTAAATATGGTAAACTACTGAAAGAAACTATAGATCTTAGGTCATCAGAAGCGCATAACTAATGTAAGACTTTAAAATAAAGCATAAAAAAAACTCCAATCATTTGATTGGAGTTTTTTTTTAAAAGTTTAAACAACTTAACAAGAAGCTTATAATTTATTCAATTTTTCGATTAGTGCTTTTCCTTTTTCCTCTAGTTCAGCATTAATTGTTTTAAAGTGAGTTTTTTTGTTTTCAACGCTTCTATCGTTAACCTTAGCAATTAAATCATCAAAAGTTGTGATCGCTTCATCAATGATAGCTTCACTCTTTTTTGTGTCTTTATCTGTGTTTGAATATTCCCAAACATAAACTGCTTCTATAATATCTCCTAAAACAAAATTGATATCTTTTTTTAGGTCTCTAACATTTGCCATAATTAATTAAATTTATTTGCTACAAAATTAAACATAAACTTCTAATAGTTTTGCATTCGTAGACGTTATTTTATAGGTTTCTATTCCTGCTGGAATTAAAATGGATTCACCTTGTTTTATAAATTCTGAAGCATGTTCAGTTTCAATCATCATTTCTCCTTCAACACATATGTAAATAAAAAATGAATCTTTAGTGTTTATTTTTAAAATTGAATCGGTAACCTGAAGAAAACTTGTCGTAAAATATGGACAAGCCACCATTTCATTTGAAGTATTTTTATCGGTTTTATAATCGACTCTAAAATTATCTTCCATTTCAAAATTGAAAGCCTCTATTGCTAAATCATTATGTAGTTCGCGTTCATTTCCTTCATCATCAACACGATCCCAATCGTAAACTCTATAGGTAATATCACTAGTTTGTTGAATTTCAGCAAGTAAAACTCCAGCTCCAATAGCATGAACTCTACCAACTTCAATAAAATAAGTATCTCCAGTTTTTACTTTATCAAAATTTAAAATTTGAGTCAGCGTTTTATCCTCCAAATGTTTCAGGTACTTTTCCGGAGTCATCTCTTGATTAAAACCAACGATCAGATTTGCATCTTTATCAGCCTGCATAACATACCACATTTCAGTTTTTCCAAAGGAATTGTGACGCTTTGCTGCCAATTCATCATTAGGATGTAATTGAATGGATAAATCTTCTTTAGCATCAATGAATTTAATCAATAACGGAAATTTATTTCCGAAAGTTTGATAATTTTTTTCACCAAGCAATTCAGCTTTATAAGTTTCTAAAAGATCTTTAAGAGTCTGACCTTTTAGATGGCCATTTGTAACAATAGATGTGTCTCCTTCTACATCACTAATTTCCCAACTCTCTCCTATGTTAGTTAGGTTAGAATCTTTATTCAGTATGTTATTAAGCTTTTCGCCTCCCCAAATTTTTTCTTTTAAAATAGGTCTGAATTTGATTGGATATAATTTGTGTTTCATTTCCCTGAGTATGTTACAAAATTACGAGGTGTTTCAAAAAGCGTGATTTCTAAATCAAAATCTGAATTTAGTTTTGGCTTAATTTTATTGTAAATCACTACGACAATATTTTCTGCAGTAGGATTTAGGTCTTTAAATTCTGAGACTTCAATATTTAAATTTTTATGATCTAAAGCATCTTCAACTTCAGATTTAATGATTTCCTTTAGAACCTTTATATCGATAACATAACCCGTTTCCTTGTCGATTTCACCTGTAACACTAACAATAAGTTCATAGTTATGACCATGAAAGTTTGGATTATTACATTTTCCGAAGATGTCATCATTTTTTTCAAAACTCCAGTCTTTACGATACAAACGATGTGCAGCATTAAAATGAGCTTTTCTACTTACAGTTACTCTCATTAGCTAGCGATGTTTATGTGTTCATAAAATTTATCGAAAATGATTTTAAACCATTCTGTGTATAATTCAGGATGCAATTCTATATCAACCTTGATAGCTTCTAATGACATCCATTTCCAGTTTTCAACTTCTTTTGGATTAATCTTTGGTTCATCATTAAATGCACCAATCATAACATGATCAAATTCATGTTCTGTTAGACCATTATCAAATGGCGCTTTATAAACAAAAGAAATTGTTTCTTTCAACTCAGTTATGAATCCCATTTCTTCTTGTAAACGACGCTTACCTGCTTCAAGATTTGTTTCACCAACACGTTGATGACTACAACAAGTATTTGTCCAAAGCAAAGGGGAATGATATTTATGCTTAGCACGTTGTTGCAGCATTAATTCATTAGCGTCATTAAAAACAAAAACTGAAAAGGCACGATGTAAAACCGCCTTTTCATGCGCTTCCATTTTAGGCATTGTGCCAATTTGCTCATCCTTTTCGTTGACAAGAATTACGTGTTCTTCTTTCATCTGGCAATTTTTATTTTTTTATTGGGTCAGATGTAATTCGCTAATAAACAGATTAGTCTATATAACTAATTGTTTTAGCTCATTTCATAGCTAACAAAAATAACAACTAAATTTCTAATAATCTGCTAGAAACAAAAAAGCTGCCTTAAAAAAGACAGCTTTTAACTTTTATTTAATAGTTGAGATTACATCTTCACAATAATAAACTCACTACGTCTATTTAATTGGTGTTGTTCTTCGGTACAATCTGAATTGTTTGTTGGTTCACAACCACAATCGTTTATTAATTGAGATTCACCATATCCTTTAGCAGTTAATCTTGAGGCATCAATTCCTTTAGAAATTAGATAATTACGGGTAGATTGTGCTCTGTTTTCAGATAATCTTTCGTTATAATCTGCTTTACCTCTACAGTCTGTATGACTTTTAACATCAACAATCATGTCTGGATACTGATTCATCACTGCCAATACTTTTTGCAATTCGACTTCAGCATCGTAACGAATATTTGACTTATTATAATCAAAATAAATAATTGGAATACCAAGCGTTTGTGCTAAATCGGTTCCTTCTTCAATGCTTTTAACATCTTTCTCTAACTTAGGGTTAATAACCAGATCTTGTCTTTTCTTAGGCGTTGTAAATCGTTCTTCAACAGTTTCATAATCATCCGCTTCAATTCTGATTAAATATTCCTTTTCGCACTCTAGCTTTTCAAATTTATAAGCGCCATCAGTGCCTACGATTTGAGAATTTAACTCCTCTCCTTCAGCATCTAACAAGGTTACTTTTGCACCTACGATAAACGCATCAGTTTCTTGATCTCTTACAATACCTTCAACCACTTGTTCGCAATCTGGTATTGTAAAACTATAAATATCATCATCGCCTTTCCCTCCTTCTCTATTAGAGGTGAAAAAACCTTCTTTTGTCGCTACATTTTCATAGTAAGCAAAGTCATCCATCGGACTATTAATTGGACGACCTACATTTTCTAAAATTAATTGTTGACTTAATTCTCTTCGTTTTTCAAATTCTCTAATTACAAAAACATCTAATCCACCTAAACCAGCAAATCCGTTAGAAGAAAAGAATAAATCACCTTCAGAATTTACAAACGGAAACGTTTCATGACCTTCAGTATTTATAGAAGCGCCTAAATTAACAGGCTCGCCTAACGTACCATCCGGATTAATATCCACTTCAAAAATATCAGATTTACCTAAAGTTCCAGTCATATCTGAAGCAAAGTACATTTTAGTTCCTTTAAGATTTACGGTTGGATGCGCAACACTATATTCATCTCCATTGAAATGAACAGATTGAATGTTTGTCCACTCATCATCTTCTAAAGTTGCTTTAAATATTTTTAATCTATTTGTACCATCTTCACTATTCTTATACTTTTTATTGTAATAATTATTTCTAGTAAAATACATCACTTGATCATCTGGAGTAAACGATACCGTTGATTCGTGAAATTTACTATTTACGTTTTCATTGAATGCTTCAACATTAGAATAAGTACCATCAGCTTGTTTTTCTGCATGGAATAAATCAAGGAATGGCTGTTCATTCCATTTGTATTTTTTTCCACCACCTCTAGCGGAAGCAAATACTAATTGATTTTGATATTGCGTTGTTCCAAAATCTGAAACTTCAGTATTGAAATCCATATTATTAACTTCAAATTCACGACTTACTTCATCAATTTTAGACAAATAATCTACAGTGGAAGCAAACGCTCTTCCTCTAAGATCGCTTCGATTTGCTTCGTGAAATTTTTTCATCCATTTATCTGATTCGGTATAGTTTTCAACAGATTTAAGAGCTTGAGCATATCTGAAGTAATATTCAGGATCTTCCATGTCATCATTCATTGCCATCAACTCGCCATACCATTGTGCAGCTTCTTTCATTTGATTATTGAAATAGAATGAATTAGCAAGTTTCTGAAGTAAATCAACAGATTTGAAACCATTATTTGCAACCTCTAGTAAAATCTCACTAGTTTTTACGTAAGCTAAATTATCGTATTCTTTTTTAGCTTGTCTTACTTTTCCTTTTTGCGCATAACCTATTGCAACAATAAGGCTAAATGCGAATATAGATAGTATTCTTTTTGTTTTCATAATCATTTTTTTAGAAGAATCTAGGTGATAATATTCTACCTAATTTTTGTATTTCAAAACGCAACATGATTTCATGTGAACCACTATTATAGTTATTCAAATTTGTCGTGGTTGCATCATAAGCGTAACCAATATATAAACCATCAGTAACCTGGAAACCAGCGAGACCACTAACAGAATCATCAAAACGCCAAGCAAGACCTAATGTGAATTTCTTATTGAATAAAAAATTGGCAGACACATCTGCTATTAAAGGTGCTCCAGAAACTCCTTTTAATAAAGCTGCTGGTTTAAATTGTGTGTTTTCACTTAAATCAAAAACATAGCCTGCTATTAAATAATAATGCATTCGTTCTTTGGCAACAGATTCTTGATAATCATCATAATGCTTTGTAATTAAAAAGTTAGGCACAGATAAACCTACATACCATTTTCTGTTATGCAGATATAAACCAGCTCCAATTGTTGGCGAAAACAAACTTATATTTTCTTGAAAAGCGGCATCACTTTGATTTTGAAAGCGTCCTTTACTCCAATCTGTATCTAATAAATGTGCTCCAGCTTTTACTCCAAAAGATAACTTAGTCAACGATTCGTTAAGCTGAATTGAATACGAAAAGTTAGCATCAATATAAGTTTCGTTTGCAGGACCTAAAGCATCATTAACTATGGATAATCCTAAACCAATCTTATCATTTCTAAGTGGTGTATGAATGCCTAAAGTTTGTGTTTTTGGTGCTCCTTCTATACCAACCCATTGTGTTCGATATAACCCAGTTACACTTAACACTTCTCGTTGTCCAGCATATGCAGGATTAACACTCATCGTGTTATACATATACTGTGTATACTGAGGGTCTTGCTGCGCAAAACTAGTATTAATCGTTAGTGCACAAAACACTAACAATATTAACCCTTTCACTAATGATGATTTTTTTATCATTTTAATATTGTTTTTAATCTTGCCTAATTTTTATCTATTAATGTATAACCATCCAACTCTTGGTTCAGAACCATCACCTAAGTCGATAACATAATAATACGTACCATCAGGCAATTGATTAGATTCGTTAATAACAATTCTACCATTGGAAGTTCCATTCCAATCGTTTCTATATCCTTTTTTAGAATACACGATATTTCCCCAACGGTTATAAATTTCTAATGTGTTATTAGGGAAGGTTTCTATACAATCAATCATAAATGTATCATTTACACCATCTCCATTTGGAGAGAATTCATTGTAAATTGTTAAACATATTGGATCAACTGAAGCAGAAGATTCATTATTACCTATATTCATATCAGTTCCACCAACAAAATCTGAAATTAAGGCGGTGTTCAAATAATCTCCAAAACCAAGTACTTCAACTGTAATTTCAAGAATATGTAATTGACCAGGATTTAATTGACCTACAGTCCACGCTCCACTCATATCAGAATAAGTTGTTGGCGCTGTTGCAATTGCGCTTACAAAAGTATAGCCACTTGGCAAAACATCTTCAACGACAACTCCTGTTGCTGTAACTAAGCCTTCATTAGCAACTGTAATCGTGAATGTTACATTATCACCTATTAATGGCTCTAGCGTATCAACTTCTTTAAATACTGTTAAATCAAAATCAGAATCTGTAATTGTGTCTGTTGGATCATCTGGATTTCCGTCACTATCTAGATCAACATCTTCAGTATCATTTGGATCATCACTTATATCATCTACAATCGTACCATCTGGACTTGCTCCTTCAGCTACAGCACTATTTGAAACTCCACCAGCATCTACATCACTTTGTGTAATGGTGTAACTTGCTGTATATATTGCAAACTCTCCAACTAATAAAACACCTTCTATACTTCCCATACTTGAAATAGGGCCTTGAAAAGTTGGCTGGGAATCAAGAATAAGTGGATTACCTAACAAATCTGTTAAATCATCACTTACAATCATCACATTATTTAATATCAAATTTCCAGTATTAGTTACTGTAATTGTATAGATAATTTCATCACCTACTCCAATAATATTATCTCCATTATCATTAATTTCAGCTATTTTAGCTACATCTAGTAATGGTAAAGGACATTCAGTAACTGTTACTGTTGCTGTCTCTGACACCGAAGCACATGCACCATTTCCAGTAACTGTGTAAGTATATAATCCTGCTACAGTAATTGGAAAAACCACAATATTATTCATATCATCAGTCCAAACTCCACCACTATCTGGCGTACCTCCTAGTTCAGCTAAAATTTCTGTTTCAGTTAAATCGTCATTAACACAAATTTCAATGTTACCATCCATTCCAGCATCAGGCAAAGCATCAACTGTGATCGTTGCACTAACACCTGTTAAATCAGTATCACAATCTGTGTTGGCGACATTACTAACATCTATGTCTGTATCTGATGTGATTCCTATGACTGAAATCTCTAAGGTGCCATCTGCTGGAATCGTTGCTGTTACTGATGCTCCTCCATCAATACTATAGGTTACTGTATCACCTGCATCGCCTGTAATCACAAACTCTCCATCTTCTCCTGAACAGACACTTCCATCTGTAGCTGAAACGGTTGCTGAGGTTACTGTATTTACTGTGATCGTTGCACTAACACCTGTTAAATCGGTATCACAATCTGTGTTGGCGACATTACTAACATCTATGTCTGTATCTGATGTGATTCCTATGACTGAAATCTCTAAGGTGCCATCTGCTGGAATCGTTGCTGTTACTGATGCTCCTCCATCAATACTATAGGTTACTGTATCACCTGCATCGCCTGTAATCACAAACTCTCCATCTTCTCCTGAACAGACACTTGCGTCTGTAGCTGAGACTGTTGCTGATGTTGGTGCTGTACCAACTGTGATTGTTGCACTAACACCTGTTAAATCGGTATCACAATCTGTGTTGGCGACATTACTAACATCTATGTCTGTATCTGATGTGATTCCTATGACTGAAATCTCTAAGGTGCCATCTGCTGGAATCGTTGCTGTTACTGATGCTCCTCCATCAATACTATAGGTTACTGTATCACCTGCATCGCCTGCAATCACAAACTCTCCATCTTCTCCTGAACAGACACTTGCATCTGTAGCTGAGACTGTTGCTAATGTTGGTGCTGTACCAACTGTGATTGTTGCACTAACACCTGTTAAATCGGTATCACAATCTGTGTTGGCGACATTACTAACATCTATGTCTGTATCTGATGTGATTCCTATGACTGAAATCTCTAAGGTGCCATCTGCTGGAATCGTTGCTGTTACTGATGCTCCTCCATCAATACTATAGGTTACTGTATCACCTGCATCGCCTGTAATCACAAACTCTCCATCTTCTCCTGAACAGACACTTGCATCTGTAGCTGTGACTGTTGCTAATGTTGGTGCTGTACCAACTGTGATTGTTGCACTTACACCTGTTAAATCGGTATCACAATCTGTGTTGGCGACATTACTAACATCTATGTCTGTATCTGATGTGATTCCTGTAACTGAAATCTCTAAGGTGCCATCTGCTGGAATCGTTGCTGTTACTGATGCTCCTCCATCAATACTATAGGTTACTGTATCACCTGCATCGCCTGTAATCACAAACTCTCCATCTTCTCCTGAACATACACTTGCATCTGTAGCTGAGACTGTTGCTGATGTTGGTGCTGTACCAACTGTGATCGTTGCACTTACACCTGTTAAATCAGTATCACAATCTGTGTTGGCAACATTACTAACATCTATGTCTGTATCTGATGTGATTCCTATGACTGCTATCTCTAAGGTGCCATCTGCTGGAATCGTTGCTGTTACTGATGCTCCTCCATCAATACTATAGGTTACTGTATCACCTGCATCGCCTGTAATCACAAACTCTCCATCTTCTCCTGAACAGACACTTGCATCTGTAGCTGAGACTGTTGCTAATGTTGGTGCTGTACCAACTGTGATTGTTGCACTAACACCTGTTAAATCGGTATCACAATCTGTGTTGGCGACATTACTAACATCTATGTCTGTATCTGATGTGATTCCTGTGACTGAAATCTCTAAGGTGCCATCTGCTGGAATCGTTGCTGTTACTGATGCTCCTCCATCAATACTATAGGTTACTGTATCACCTGCATCGCCTGTAATCACAAACTCTCCATCTTCTCCTGAACAGACACTTGCATCTGTAGCTGAGACTGTTGCTGATGTTGGTGCTGTACCAACTGTGATCGTTGCACTTACACCTGTTAAATCAGTATCACAATCTGTGTTGGCGACATTACTAACATCTATGTCTGTATCTGATGTGATTCCTATAACTGCTATCTCTAAGGTTCCATCTGCTGGAATCGTTGCTGTTACTGATGCTCCTCCATCAATACTATAGGTTACTGTATCACCTGCATCGCCAGCAATCACAAACTCTCCATCTTCTCCTGAACAGACACTTGCATCTGTAGCTGAGACTGTTGCTGATGTTGGTGCTGTACCAACTGTGATCGTTGCGCTAACACCTGTTAAATCGGTATCACAATCTGTGTTGGCGACATTACTAACATCTATGTCTGTATCTGATGTGATTCCTATAACTGAAATCTCTAAGGTGCCATCTGCTGGAATCGTTGCTGTTACTGATGCTCCTCCATCAATACTATAGGTTACTGTATCACCTGCATCGCCTGTAATCACAAACTCTCCATCTTCTCCTGAACATACACTTGCATCTGTAGCTGAGACTGTTGCTAATGTTGGTGCTGTACCAACTGTGATTGTTGCACTAACACCTGTTAAATCGGTATCACAATCTGTGTTGGCGACATTACTAACATCTATGTCTGTATCGGATGTGATTCCTGTAACTGAAATCTCTAAGGTGCCATCTGCTGGAATCGTTGCTGTTACTGATGCTCCTCCATCAATACTATAGGTTACTGTATCACCTGCATCGCCTGTAATCACAAACTCTCCATCTTCTCCTGAACAGACACTTGCATCTGTAGCTGAAACGGTTGCTGATGTTGGTGCTGTACCAACTGTGATCGTTGCACTTACACCTGTTAAATCAGTATCACAATCTGTGTTGGCGACATTACTAACATCTATGTCTGTATCTGAAGTGATTCCTATAACTGCTATCTCTAAGGTTCCATCTGCTGGAATCGTTGCTGTTACTGATGCTCCTCCATCAATACTATAGGTTACTGTATCACCTGCATCGCCTGTAATCACAAACTCTCCATCTTCTCCTGAACATACACTTGCATCTGTAGCTGAGACTGTTGCTAATGTTGGTGCTGTACCAACTGTGATCGTTGCACTAACACCTGTTAAATCGGTATCACAATCTGTGTTGGCAACATTACTAACATCTATGTCTGTATCTGATGTGATTCCTGTGACTGAAATCTCTAAGGTGCCATCTGCTGGAATCGTTGCTGTTACTGATGCTCCTCCATCAATACTATAGGTTACTGTATCACCTGCATCGCCTGTAATCACAAACTCTCCATCTTCTCCTGAACATACACTTGCATCTGTAGCTGAGACTGTTGCTGATGTTGGTGCTGTACCAACTGTGATCGTTGCACTTACACCTGTTAAATCAGTATCACAATCTGTGTTGGCAACATTACTAACATCTATGTCTGTATCTGATGTGATTCCTATGACTGCTATCTCTAAGGTGCCATCTACTGGAATCGTTGCTGTTACTGATGCTCCTCCATCAATACTATAGGTTACTGTATCACCTGCATCGCCTGTAATCACAAACTCTCCATCTTCTCCTGAACAGACACTTGCATCTGTAGCTGAGACTGTTGCTGATGTTGGTGCTGTACCAACTGTGATCGTTGCACTTACACCTGTTAAATCAGTATCACAATCTGTGTTGGCGACATTACTAACATCTATGTCTGTATCTGATGTGATTCCTGTAACTGAAATCTCTAAGGTGCCATCTGCTGGAATCGTTGCTGTTACTGATGCTCCTCCATCAATACTATAGGTTACTGTATCACCTGCATCGCCTGTAATCACAAACTCTCCATCTTCTCCTGAACATACACTTGCATCTGTAGCTGAGACTGTTGCTAATGTTGGTGCTGTACCAACTGTGATCGTTGCACTTACACCTGTTAAATCAGTATCACAATCTGTGTTGGCAACATTACTAACATCTATGTCTGTATCTGATGTGATTCCTATGACTGCTATCTCTAAGGTGCCATCTACTGGAATCGTTGCTGTTACTGATGCTCCTCCATCAATACTATAGGTTACTGTATCACCTGCATCGCCTGTAATCACAAACTCTCCATCTTCTCCTGAACAGACACTTGCATCTGTAGCTGAGACTGTTGCTGATGTTGGTGCTGTACCAACTGTGATCGTTGCACTTACACCTGTTAAATCAGTATCACAATCTGTGTTGGCGACATTACTAACATCTATGTCTGTATCTGATGTGATTCCTATAACTGCTATCTCTAAGGTTCCATCTGCTGGAATCGTTGCTGTTACTGATGCTCCTCCATCAATACTATAGGTTACTGTATCACCTGCATCGCCAGCAATCACAAACTCTCCATCTTCTCCTGAACAGACACTTGCATCTGTAGCTGAGACTGTTGCTGATGTTGGTGCTGTACCAACTGTGATCGTTGCGCTAACACCTGTTAAATCGGTATCACAATCTGTGTTGGCGACATTACTAACATCTATGTCTGTATCTGATGTGATTCCTATAACTGAAATCTCTAAGGTGCCATCTGCTGGAATCGTTGCTGTTACTGATGCTCCTCCATCAATACTATAGGTTACTGTATCACCTGCATCGCCTGTAATCACAAACTCTCCATCTTCTCCTGAACATACACTTGCATCTGTAGCTGAGACTGTTGCTAATGTTGGTGCTGTACCAACTGTGATTGTTGCACTAACACCTGTTAAATCGGTATCACAATCTGTGTTGGCGACATTACTAACATCTATGTCTGTATCGGATGTGATTCCTGTAACTGAAATCTCTAAGGTGCCATCTGCTGGAATCGTTGCTGTTACTGATGCTCCTCCATCAATACTATAGGTTACTGTATCACCTGCATCGCCTGTAATCACAAACTCTCCATCTTCTCCTGAACAGACACTTGCATCTGTAGCTGAAACGGTTGCTGATGTTACTGTATTTACAGTTATAGAAATACTTTCCTCTTGTGGACACTTGTTGTTTACTGTTGTTACTTCTAATCGATAAGTATTGGTATCAAAATTAGCAGGAATATTATTAATTGTTAATATTGCAGTTTGGGAACCAGAATACTGAGCTCCATCAGTTAGCGCTGTTGCACCTAAATACCATTGATAACTAAAATCTACAGCAGGAATAGCAATAGTCGTATCATCGCTTGTACTTCCTATTAAACCAAAATCAGTTACACGAATTCCAGTTGTTGTAGCTGTAAATACAAGATCCTCTAATTCACAAACAGTTGCTGGATCTGGACTAGGAGTAATTACAATACTAGTTACGACATCGCTAATAATTTCGGTTCCATTAGCACCATCGTAGCCACCAACACCTCCTACTACTAATCCATTACCATCAAGTCCTGTTCCGTCAAGCACTCCATCATTATTATCATCTACACCACCAGATTCAACAACGTCATAACAACCATCATTATCACTATCTGTATCTAAGTGATTAGGAATTCCATCTTTATCAATATCAAATAAATATGTAATAGGATCACTAAAATTATTAACACAATTAAATTCGACACTATGTCTTCTAGTTACAGGATTATTAGGAGTAATTATGCTTACACCTAGTCTAATTGTTTGACTAGAAGTATTCAAGTATCTCGTTGAAAAGTTTGATGCAGGATTAGCATTTGATGTACCTGAAAAATTAAGATTACTAGAAGTACCAACTAGCCAAGGGCTTTCATCAGTGATTGTAATTTCACTAGGATTATCTAATGTATAACTTGTTGGATACTCTACCCAATTTTGTTCGATTAAATCTGCATTTCCGTCAAGATCATTAAAATTAATAAACAATTCAGGTATAATAAATGGTATCGTTGATCCTGATTGCACAAAATCAAATTGATATTCAACAAAAGGTTGTTGACCTGCAGGCACATTACCAACAATTGTTTCAGGTTTAAAGAATGTTGGATCTGAAGAATTTTCATCAATCACAAGTACAAAACAATTATAAACTTCATTTATGGTAACTATAGCATCAATTCCTGGAGCAACATTTGAAAATCTAAACACCTCATTTTGAATTACTGTTCCGAGCAAACCATCTCCAACTTCTTCTGTTGGAGGATTACTAAAATCTAATGTAGTTTGTCCTCCGCAAATGGGCTGGCTATTAGTCGTAATTCCTTGTTCAACAACATCGAGTATTCCATCATTATCATCATCATCATCACAGCCATCAACATATAAATCACCATCATTATTTTGAGTATCATCAAAGCCAGGGCATTGATCATTTGTATTACTCACACCATCTCCATCATCATCACATTCTCCAGAAGTAATAGTAGGATTAAGCGCACTAATGTCATTTTGTTGGCCACTAGAAGCTCCAACTTGCGGTATACCATTAGCATCAACACTATCTCCTAAGCTATTTTCAGCATCTAAATCTGTTAAAGTGAATCCTCCATCACCTTCAAGTGCATCTGGACAACCATCATTATCACTATCATAATCTAGAAAATCTGGAGTACCTCCACCATCTGTATCTTGGCAGAGCTCCACAAACACATTATCTAATCTAAAATCGTCAGAGACTCCTATACCTGAAGAAAACGCTCTAATACTAATATTTGCGGTTCCAGTAGTCGAAACAAAGAATAACGACTGCGTTGCAAACACATTTACACCACCATTATCAGCTTGGATTTCAGTAGCAGTCTTGCTATAAACGACATTTCCGTCAATTGAAATTTCTAAAGTCGCATCAATTGCACTAGTTGCATCTGCTGCATCTTGAAATGTAAAAGCAGTGATTACATTTTGATATACAGTTACAGTTTGTTCAAATGTAGAATCAGAATTATCAGCAGTAAATCTTGCAATTCCTCCTCCAACACCTGATCTAAACCAGTCTGAATCTCCTGATTCTGTCCAACCTGTAACAAGGTTTGAATCAAAATCACCATTTGTTAATGCATTTGTAGCATTACATTCTACCGAATCTAAAAGTCCATCATTATCGTCATCATCATCACATCCATCAGGCGCACCATCATCATCTACATCAGCAAAATCATCAAAGCCTTCGCATATATCTGAAGAATTTACAACTCCATCACCATCACAATCATTAGTTGGAAAATCCAAACAATTCCCTATAACAATCAAGACATTTGCATCATCACAAATAGCATTATTAATATCTAAACAGATTGTATACTGAACAGTATAATTTCCTGGGGTGCTGTCTGAAGGAATATTAATTGTTCCATCAGAATTAATTGTAACCCCTGTTAATCCACCATCAACACTAATAGAAATATTAGCGTCTATATTAGCGTCTGTAGCATCTACACCATCAGCAAGATCTTGCGTAAATCCATTATCTAAGAACACACTTATGGTTGTTCCTCCAGTTACTGGATTAAACGGTGTACTACTAAAATCATCATTATTTGCTGTGATGCTTTGTGAAAAAGAATTTTGAAATGAAAATAATATTAATAAGCTACTAAAAAAGATTAGCTTATTAACAAACGAGAATCGAGTAGAAATATACATAAAATCTTATATAATTATTTATTCTTAAATTTTATATAACATCTTAAATGATCTACATAAAAACAAAAAAAACCTCATCCCATACATATTTATGCATAAGACAGGCTTACTGTTTAGTTGTAGGTTCAACATAAGTGCTATTAATCTGGTTTCAAATGTAACAATTTTGCAAAAAAATACTCCAAAGATTAACATTTATTTAATCGATTAAGTGATTATTTTAATCGATTAAAAACAAATTTAAGGTAATTTCCCTTAAATCAAAAGGTTTTTGAAATAATTGCTTCACAAAAACAACACCGTTTTATTCATCCAAAACCCAACATTTTAACCTGTATTAATTATAAGACACATAAGTTTTAATGACGTCACTCATTTTTATATCAAAATCACTTCAATAATAACTATGATAAAATTATATTTGCACCTACTATAAATGAATATGAGTTTTTTAAAAGAAATCAATAGACGTCGGACTTTTGGTATTATTTCCCATCCAGATGCAGGTAAAACAACTTTAACAGAAAAACTATTACTTTTTGGAGGTGCCATTCAAGAAGCTGGAGCTGTTAAGAGTAATAAAATAAAAAAAGGTGCTACTAGTGACTTTATGGAAATAGAGCGTCAAAGAGGTATATCTGTGGCCACTTCTGTTTTAGCATTTGAATATGATGGCATTAAAATTAACATTCTTGATACTCCTGGTCATAAAGATTTTGCAGAAGACACCTTTAGAACGCTAACTGCAGTTGACAGTGTAATTGTTGTTATTGATGTTGCAAAAGGCGTAGAGGAACAAACTGAAAAACTTGTTGAAGTCTGTCGAATGCGAAACATACCGATGATTGTATTCATTAACAAGATGGATCGTGAAGGTAAAGACGCTTTTGATCTATTAGATGAAATTGAACAAAAGTTAGGATTAAAAGTTGTACCGCTTAGCTTCCCTATTGGTATGGGTTACGATTTTAAAGGGATTTATAATATTTGGGAGAAAAATGTCAATTTATTTAGTGGAGATAGTCGTAAAGACATTGAAGAAACTATCGAAATAGATGACTTAGCATCTTCAGAATTAGATCAACTTATTGGAGACAATGCTGCTCAGACTCTTAGAGAAGAAATAGAACTCGTAGCAGGCATTTATCCTCAATTCGATAAGGACAAGTATTTAAATAGTGAAATACAACCTGTATTTTTTGGTTCTGCTCTTAATAACTTTGGAGTTCGTGAGCTTTTAGATTGTTTTGTAGAAATAGCACCTAAACCTAGACCAAAATATAGTGAAGAACGATTGGTAAAACCTGATGAAGATAAATTCTCTGGCTTTGTATTTAAGATTCATGCAAATATGGATCCAAACCACAGAAACCGATTAGCCTTCATAAAGATTGTTTCTGGTGAATTTAAAAGAAATGCACCTTACCTCCATGTAAGACATAATAAAAAATTAAAATTTTCTAGTCCGAATGCCTTTTTTGCTGAAAAGAAAGAAATTGTAGATATTTCTTATCCAGGAGATATTGTTGGATTACAAGATACTGGGAACTTTAAAATCGGAGACACTTTAACTGAAGGTGAAATACTCAACTATAAAGGCATACCAAGTTTCTCTCCAGAACACTTTAGATATATCAATAATGCAGATCCATTAAAATCAAAACAACTAAATAAAGGTATTGATCAACTTATGGACGAAGGTGTAGCTCAATTATTCACCTTAGAACTCAACGGAAGAAAAGTAATTGGCACTGTTGGCGCACTTCAGTATGAGGTGATACAATATCGTCTTGAACATGAATATGGTGCAAAATGTACTTACGAAAATTTAAATGTACACAAAGCTTGTTGGGTTGAACCTAAAGACAAAAAAAGTGAAGAATTTAAAGAATTCAAGAGAGTAAAACAGCGTTTCTTAGCAAAAGACAAAAGAGGGCAACTTGTGTTTTTAGCAGATTCATCTTTTTCTTTACAGATGACACAACAAAAGTATCCAAATATTATATTTCATTTAACTTCGGAGTTTTAAAATCATCGTCCAATTTATTAAGGGTAAATCAAATAACAATCAATGTTGATAAACTATTAATAAGTCAGAAATTCATCTCTAAATTTCAAAGAGTTAATCTATATATTTATGCATAATATTTAATTGTTACACTGAATTGATTTCCAAAAAGACTAACGTCCAATTAATAGTAATAATTACTTTCTTTTTTAATGTTATATGTGCTCAAACAAAACCTATTGAGCATATTGTTAGTAAAGGTGATAACGTTTATCGATTATCATTGCGTTATCAAGTAACGATGGAATCAATTTTTAAATTGAACCCTGGATCTAGAGCATTAATAAAAGTAGGTGAAACACTATTAATTCCTGACAATGCTAAACCACTGCCTACTGAACAAAATTCAGCAGCTAAAACACATTTTGTTTCCAAAGGGGAAACTAAATATGGATTATCAAAAAAATACAACGTTTCAATTGACCAACTTGAAAAAGCCAATCCTAGCATTGTAAGAATGCTGATTGCGGGTGAAACTATTGATATTCCTACTAAAAACCCTAATAATCAATTCGTTGAAAACTCTTCAGTAAATGATAGATTTCATAGAGTTAAAAAAGGTGAGACATTATGGGGAATTTCTCAAAAATACGGTATGACATTAGAAACGTTGAAAGCATTAAATAAAAATAGCTTAAATAATTTTCTAAGTATCGGACAAGTATTAGCATTACAAGAAACTAAAAACGACATAGTAATCGAAAAAAAAGTAACAGATACTAAAACTTATACTGTAATTAAAGGTGATACAAAATATGGGTTATCTAAACGTTTTAATTTATCAATAGCTGAATTAGAACAATTAAACCCTGAAATCACCCCAATGTTACGAACAGGTGCTATAATTAAAACTCGAGAATTAGAATTAGATAAAAACACTCTAACCAACACAAAAACTGTTATAACGAACAATAATGTTGATGAGGCGATAAAAGTTGTCGAAAACAATAAAAATGAAGACAGAGAAGTAGAAAAAACGCCCAAGAGCAATTCAAATTTAGCTGTATTATGGGATGATAACTTTACCTTTTCTGGTTCAGAATTAAATGATGAAAAAGCTAAATACTACAAAGGTTTGATACTTGCAATAGATTCAATTAACAAAGAATATCCTCAAAACAAATTAAGTATCATAAAAACGAAACCCAATGCAAACGATTCATTAAACACATCGCTTACTAAGACATATTTTCACCCTTTTGACAATAAAAATACTACACTTAACATGACTAGTATTGATTTATTTTCAATAGCTTACAACGAACAAGATGGTCTGAGAAAAATATTTCTAAAAGGTCTACCTTCAAATGAAGATATGAGAAATCGTGTTTTAGATTATATAAAAAAAGAAGAAGGTCACTACATATGTCTTTATGATAATGAAAATTCAAAAAACAAAAACACTATAGAAACCACATTGCCAAATGTAGATTTTATTAAAATTAATAGAAAAGGTAGTTTTAAATCAGAAGATTTAACAAACGTATTAAGCACTTCAAAGAAAAACTTTGTAATTATTGAAAGTTCTGATGTAGGTGTTTTTTTAAATAGCACTAATATTTTATTAAAAAAAATATCAACTTCAGATACTCAACTTGTAGTTTTAGACTCCAAAAACATTCCCTCAAAAGAAAAAATTACATCAAAACGATTTAAAATCTTACACCTTTTATTTCCTAAACAATACAACTTTGAGTTAAACAAAGATATAGACAATACCGTTGCACTTAGTTTTGCAATATACTATGATACATTCAAACGCCTATATAAACATAATTCAGAAGCTTTTACCAATACTATTAGTACTTCTTTTTTAGGTTTTTCTTTTAACTATGAATTAAATAATAATGTCCTGGAAAACAAATCTGTTCCATTATTTATTTTTGATGAAAATTCTGACCATACTTTAATATCAAATGAATAGTTAAAAAAAATGAAACTATAGTATTTAACAAAGATAATAACACTAATATTTATTAATAATTTACTTCTATATATTATAATAAATTTTTATATCTTTATGCAGTTAAACTAATTTTTAATACAGTTAATCTATATTTTATTTGTATAATATAACTTTAGTCTCGAAAACTTGATTTTAATGAAAAGTCCCAAATTAAAAATATTCATTATTTTCTCATTTTTTTTGATAGTTACAACAAACAGTTTTTCACAATGTCCTACTGTATTAAATAACTCTCAATCATTTTGTGATTTAGATTCTCTTTTAATATCTGACCTCGATGCTACAGATAATGGTGCTGGCATAGCTTGGTTTGACACACTTACTTCTACAACTCCTTTAGATCTTTCTGATTCACTAGTTGATGGTGAAAATTATTATGCAGATAATACTACTGGTGATTGTGGTTCTAGGCAAATTGTTACTGTTAGTATATTAGGTCCACCTATGGGTCTAAATTTTCAAGGCGTATGTGTAGATCAACCTGAGGATGCTACACTCGCTGATTTAAATCTTACAGGTAATAATATTCAATGGTACCTTTCATCTATTGGAGGCTCTCCTCTTAATAGTAATACCGTATTAACTGATGAAACAACTTATTATGCAGACCAAGAAAACCCAGCAACAAATTGTCGCACCTCTAGGAGAGCAGTTCTTGTTATAGTTGGTGTAATACCTGTTCCTGAAGGTAATAGTACTCAACGTTTTTGCTTAGACTCAAATAGTAATTTACCTACTGTAAATGATTTAATAGCCAGTGGTAATAATAATTGGTATTTATCTCAATCATCTGCTTCTCCCTTAGATCTAAATACGACTTTAATTGATGGGAATAGTTATTATGCGACTACTGTTGATTCTCCATGTGAAAGTGACTCTAGGTTAGAAGTTACAGTTGAATTTATTTTTCAAGATATTGCTGGCTCTGATGGTGTTATAGAAATTTGTACTAACGATACTAATACCTACAATCTTTTTGATAGTCTGAATGGAACGCCTCAAACTGGTGGTACATGGTCGCCTGCTTTAAGTAGTGGCTCTGGTATTTTTGATCCTAGTGTTGATCCGCAAGGAACATATACTTATACTATTTCTAATCCATTTTGTGATGATGCTACGGCTTCTGTTACTGTTACAATGATACCTCCTCCAGATGCTGGAACAGATGGTGTTTTGGATATTTGTGATAACGATACTAATACCTATGACCTTTTTAATAATCTAGGTGGAACACCTCAAACTGATGGTACTTGGTCTCCAGCTTTAAGTAGTGGCTCTGGTGTTTTTGATCCTAGTATTGATCCGCAAGGAACATACACCTATACGGTTATTAGTACAAATCCTACGTGTGAGGATGCGTCAGCTTCTGTTATAGTGACAATGATTCCACCTCCTGATGCTGGACAGAATGGCGTTTTAGATATTTGTGAAGATGATACTAATACCTACAACCTTTTTGATAGCCTAGGTGGAACACCTCAAACTGGTGGTACATGGTCGCCTGCTTTAAGTAGTGGCTCTGGTATTTTTGATCCTAGTATTGATTCGCAAGGAACATATACCTACACGGTTGCTAGTACAAATCCTCTTTGCGAGGATGTTTCTGCCACAGTAACTGTTACAATCATACCTCCTCCTGATGCTGGTACAGATGGCGTTTTGGATATTTGTGATAACGACACTAATACTTATGACCTTTTTGATAATCTAGGTGGAACACCTCAAACTGGTGGTACTTGGTCGCCTGCTTTAAGTAGTGGCTCTGGTATTTTTGATCCTAGTATTGATTCGCAAGGAACATATACCTACACGGTTATTAGTACAAATCCTACGTGTGAGGATGCGTCAGCTTCTGTTATAGTGACAATGATTCCACCTCCTGATGCTGGACAGAATGGCGTTTTAGACATTTGTGAAGATGATACTAATACCTACAACCTTTTTGATAGCCTAGGTGGAACACCTCAAACTGGTGGTACATGGTCGCCTGCTTTAAGTAGTGGCTCTGGTATTTTTAATCCTAGTATTGATCCGCAAGGAACATATACCTACACGGTTGCTAGTACGAATCCTCTTTGTGAGGATGTTTCTGCTACAGTAACTGTTACAATCATACCTCCTCCTGATGCTGGTACAGATGGCGTTTTGGATATTTGTGATAACGACACTAATACTTATGACCTTTTTAATAATCTAGGTGGAACACCTCAAACTGGTGGTACTTGGTCGCCTGCTTTAAGTAGTGGCTCTGGTATTTTTGATCCTAGTATTGATTCGCAAGGAACATATACCTACACGGTTATTAGTACAAATCCTACGTGTGAGGATGCGTCAGCTTCTGTTATAGTGACAATGATTCCACCTCCTGATGCTGGACAGAATGGCGTTTTAGACATTTGTGAAGATGATACTAATACCTACAACCTTTTTGATAGTCTAGGTGGAACACCTCAAACTGGTGGTACATGGTCGCCTGCTTTAAGTAGTGGCTCTGGTATTTTTGATCCTAGTATTGATCCGCAAGGAACATATACCTACACGGTTGCTAGTACGAATCCTCTTTGTGAGGATGTTTCTGCTACAGTAACTGTTACAATCATACCTCCTCCTGATGCTGGTACAGATGGCGTTTTGGATATTTGTGATAACGACACTAATACTTATGACCTTTTTAATAATCTAGGTGGAACACCTCAAACTGGTGGTACTTGGTCGCCTGCTTTAAGTAGTGGCTCTGGTATTTTTGATCCTAGTATTGATTCGCAAGGAACATATACCTACACGGTTATTAGTACAAACCCTATTTGTGGTAATGCGTCAGCTTCTGTTATAGTGACAATGATTCCTCCTCCTGATGCTGGACAGAATGGCGTTTTAGACATTTGTGAAGATGATACTAATACCTACAACCTTTTTGATAGCCTAGGTGGAACACCTCAAACTGGTGGTACATGGTCGCCTGCTTTAAGTAGTGGCTCTGGTATTTTTGATCCTAGTATTGATTCGCAAGGAACATATACCTACACGGTTGCTAGTACAAATCCTACTTGTGAAGATGTTTCTGCTACAGTAACTGTTACAATCATTCCAACTCCTGATGCTGGTACAGATGGCGTTTTGGATATTTGTGATAACGACACTAATACTTATGACCTTTTTGATAATCTAGGTGGAACACCTCAAACTGGTGGTACTTGGTCGCCTGCTTTAAGTAGTGGCTCTGGTATTTTTGATCCTAGTATTGATTCGCAAGGAACATACACCTACACGGTTATTAGTACAAACCCTATTTGTGGTAATGCGTCAGCTTCTGTTATAGTGACAATGATTCCACCTCCTGATGCTGGACAGAATGGCGTTTTAGATATTTGTGAAGATGATACTAATACCTACAACCTTTTTGATAGTCTAGGTGGAACACCTCAAACTGGTGGTACATGGTCGCCTGCTTTAAGTAGTGGCTCTGGTATTTTTGATCCTAGTATTGATCCGCAAGGAACATATACCTACACGGTTGCTAGTACAAATCCTATTTGTGAGGATGTTTCTGCTACAGTAACTGTTACAATCATTCCAACTCCTGATGCTGGTACAGATGGCGTTTTGGATATTTGTGATAACGATACTAATACTTATGACCTTTTTAATAATCTAGGTGGAACACCTCAAACTGCTGGTACTTGGTCGCCTGCTTTAAGTAGTGGCTCTGGTATTTTTGATCCTAGTATTGATTCGCAAGGAACATATACCTACACGGTTATTAGTACAAACCCTATTTGTGGTAATGCGTCAGCTTCTGTTATAGTGACAATGATTCCTCCTCCTGATGCTGGACAGAATGGCGTTTTAGACATTTGTGAAGATGATACTAATACCTACAACCTTTTTGATAGCCTAGGTGGAACACCTCAAACTGGTGGTACATGGTCGCCTGCTTTAAGTAGTGGCTCTGGTATTTTTGATCCTAGTATTGATTCGCAAGGAACATATACCTACACGGTTGCTAGTACAAATCCTACTTGTGAAGATGTTTCTGCTACAGTAACTGTTACAATCATTCCAACTCCTGATGCTGGTACAGATGGCGTTTTGGATATTTGTGATAACGACACTAATACTTATGACCTTTTTGATAATCTAGGTGGAACACCTCAAACTGGTGGTACTTGGTCGCCTGCTTTAAGTAGTGGCTCTGGTATTTTTGATCCTAGTATTGATTCGCAAGGAACATACACCTACACGGTTATTAGTACAAACCCTATTTGTGGTAATGCGTCAGCTTCTGTTATAGTGACAATGATTCCACCTCCTGATGCTGGACAGAATGGCGTTTTAGATATTTGTGAAGATGATACTAATACCTACAACCTTTTTGATAGTCTAGGTGGAACACCTCAAACTGGTGGTACATGGTCGCCTGCTTTAAGTAGTGGCTCTGGTATTTTTGATCCTAGTATTGATCCGCAAGGAACATATACCTACACGGTTGCTAGTACAAATCCTATTTGTGAGGATGTTTCTGCTACAGTAACTGTTACAATCATTCCAACTCCTGATGCTGGTACAGATGGCGTTTTGGATATTTGTGATAACGATACTAATACTTATGACCTTTTTAATAATCTAGGTGGAACACCTCAAACTGCTGGTACTTGGTCGCCTGCTTTAAGTAGTGGCTCTGGTATTTTTGATCCTAGTATTGATTCGCAAGGAACATATACCTACACGGTTATTAGTACAAACCCTATTTGTGGTAATGCGTCAGCTTCTGTTATAGTGACAATGATTCCTCCTCCTGATGCTGGACAGAATGGCGTTTTAGACATTTGTGAAGATGATACTAATACCTACAACCTTTTTGATAGCCTAGGTGGAACACCTCAAACTGGTGGTACATGGTCGCCTGCTTTAAGTAGTGGCTCTGGTATTTTTGATCCTAGTATTGATTCGCAAGGAACATATACCTACACGGTTGCTAGTACAAATCCTACTTGTGAAGATGTTTCTGCTACAGTAACTGTTACAATCATTCCAACTCCTGATGCTGGTACAGATGGCGTTTTGGATATTTGTGATAACGACACTAATACTTATGACCTTTTTAATAATCTAGGTGGAACACCTCAAACTGGTGGTACATGGTCGCCTGCTTTAAGTAGTGGCTCTGGTATTTTTGATCCTAGTATTGATTCGCAAGGAACATACACCTATACAATTTCTCATCCATTTTGTGGTGACGCTTCTGCTACAGTTACAGTGACAATCTTTTCGTCTCCCGACGCTGGTACAGATGGTGTATTAGGTATTTGTGATAACGATATCAATATCTACAACCTTTTTGATAGTCTAGGTGGAACACCTCAAACTGGAGGTATTTGGTCGCCTGCTTTAAGTAGTGGTACTGGTATGTTTGATCCTAGTATTGATCCACCTGGAACTTATACTTATACTATTGTTAGTACAAACCCTTTATGTTCGGATGCTTCTGCTTCAGTTGCAATTACTACTATTCCAGGACCTAATGCTGGTACAGATGGCATTTTGGATATTTGTGATAACGATACTAATACCTTTAATCTTTTTGATAATCTAGGTGGAACGCCTCAAACTGGTGGTACATGGTCGCCTGCTTTAAGTAGTGGCTCTGGTATTTTTGATCCTAATATTGATCTGCAAGGAACTTATACTTATACAATTTCTAATCCATTTTGTGATGACGCTACTGCTTCAGTTATAGTGACAATGATTCCTCCTCCTGATGCTGGTACAGATGGCGTTTTGGATATTTGTAATAACGATACTAATACCTATAATCTTTTTGAAAACCTAAATGGTACGCCTCAAACTGGTGGTACTTGGTCGCCTGCTCTTAACAGTGCTTCTGGTATTTTTGACCCTAGTATTGATTCTCCAGGTATTTACACATATACTGTTGCTAGTGCGAATTTAGTATGCGTTGATGGTTCTGCTACAGTTTTAGTAACAATTATTCCGATTCCTGACGCTGGTGATGATAGTCTGTTAAACATTTGTACTAACGTTACTAATACCTATAACCTTTTTGATAGCCTAAATGGAACGCCTCAAACTGGTGGTACATGGTCGCCTGCTTTAAGTAGTGGTTCTGAAATTTTTGATCCAAGTATTGATTCTGCAGGAGTTTACACATATACAGTTGATCTTACTGAATGTATGCAAACTGACACTTCACAAGTCACGATTTCTTTTAATAATCCACCAGACCTAAGTGGTTTGATGATCAATGTAGCTGATGTTTGTCAAGGAGAAAATGTTACAGTTAATTTAAATAATGCAACTAATCTAACAGACGGAGATTATAATTTATCTTATAACATTACTGGTGCTAACACCTTTAATCAAACGGTAGCTATCACATTTATTAATGGTGACAGTGCTTTTCAAATTAATTCAGATTTATTTATAAATGAAGGTTCAAATGAATTGTCTGTCGACAGTCTAATTGATAATATAACCAATTGTAGTGGAGATCTTTCAAATTTAACTACAATAAACTTTACTGTTTTTGAAAGTTTAGATCCAATACTTATTAATGAAGGAAATACTTTTTGCATTGAAGATCATCCAACTATCGCCTCTTTATCAAGTAATATAACCAATACAAACATTATTTCTACCTATTGGTACGATTCGCAAATAGGTGGCAATACATATACTCCAGAAACCATTTTAGAAAATGGTACAACTTACTATGCTTCTGTAATTTCTATTGATGGTTGTGAAAGTATTACTAGGCTTGCAGTAACTGTTAGCTTAACTACTTGCATTGAGAAACTAATTATTCCTGATGGATTTTCACCAAATGGAGACAGCATAAATGATACGTTTGATATAAAGAATCTAAACACCTTATATCCTAATTTCAAATTAACAATTTACAATCGATATGGCAATGTTCTCTATACAGGAAATAAAAACACTCCTAAATGGAATGGAGAATCGCATAGTGGAAAAGTATATGGAGATAATATTGTTCCAACAGGCGTTTACTTCTTTATTTTAGAATTCAATGACAATATTCGAAAAGATTTACAAGGAAGATTATATCTAAATAGATAAATGAAGTTAAAAAACAACATAAGGTTTTTATTGATGATTTTTATTATCACAACTATTGCGAATGCACAACAAGATGCTCAATTCACGCAATATATGTATAATATGAATGTTATTAACCCTGCTTACGCAACTGCTGATGAGGAGAATATTAACCTTGGTCTAATTTACAGATCGCAATGGGTTGGAGCCGTTGGGTCTCCAGTTACCGGATCATTTTTTGCTCATTCTACAATAGCAGACAATATGGAAGGAGGACTTTCTATTGTACACGATGAAATTGGTGACGTTGTTTCAGATACCAACTTATTTATAGATTATGCTTATGTACTAAGTTTGAGTGAAACGTCAAAATTATCGCTTGGTATTAAAGCTGGTTTATCATTTTTCTCAACGAACTTTAATGGATTCGTTTATTCTGATCCTCTTCCAGATCCTGCTTTTGCTGAAAATATAAGTAGAACATTTCCTAATGTTGGTGCTGGTATTTATTATTTTTCAGACAATCACTACTTTGGTTTATCTGCTCCAAATCTTTTAAAATCAAAACATTTAGAAGAAAGTAGTGGAATTGTAACTGAAGGAGTCGAAGAATTACACCTATTTTTCACAGGTGGATATGTATTTAATATAAATGAAAACTTATTATTAAAACCTGCTTTTATGGCAAAATCAGTAAGTGGAACTCCACTTACTTTAGACTTAACTTCAAACGTACTAATCAATAATAATTTTGAAATTGGAGTAGGTTATCGATTCGAAAGTGGTATTAGTGCACTAGCAAATTTTAAAATATTACCAAACTTAAGAGTAGGTTATGCATACGATTATACAGTTTCTAATTTAGGAAAATTTAACTCTGGAACTCATGAAGTAATTCTTTTGTTTGATTTATCTAAAATTGGAGCTGGTTACGACAAATCACCTAGATTCTTTTAATTCAATTTATTATGCCACTTAAAAGTATTTTTAGTATCGTTTTTTGTTTTTATGCTTTAGTAACTCATTGTCAAAGTTCTAAAACAAATAAAGCTCACAAACTTTTTGCGTCAAAAGCATATATTCAAGCATCAGAATTGTATGAAGAATTAACAGAAACTAATGATTCAATTACACTCAATTTAGCAGATTGTTATTACTACAATGGCATGATGGACAAAGCTGCTGAAAATTATTTAAAAGTATTCCAAAACCCTTATAAGGAAATATCAAATAGTTATTACTTTAAATATGCTCATGCACTCTATGGTATCGATAATATTGAAGTTGCCGACTCCATTATGAGTATCTATACTTCTCATAAAACTGATACACCTTTATATATTGAAAATCTAGAACATGCAATACCATTTTTATATGATGTGCAACTTATCAAATCAGGAAATATACCAGGTGATTTCGCAATAAACTATTATGATGAAAAAGTGAGTTTTTCTTCATTAAGAAAAAACGCGTCGCGTAAATATAAATGGAATGAAGAATCTTACTTAGATATTTATATTGCTAATTTCACAGAAGAGGGCAATCTTGAAAACATAGAAGAATTACCAGCTAATATCAATACGAATACACATGAAAGCAATGCCGTTTTAAGCTCTGATGGTAATACATTGTATTTTTCTAGAACTAACAATAAACGAACTGAAATCGATGATATCAAGATTGCAACTGTCAAACTTTATAAAGCGACAAAAGTAGATGGAGAATGGAATAACATAGAAGAACTTCCATTTTCAAGTAATCTATATTCTGTTATGCATCCTGCTCTCAATACTAATAACGACAAATTATATTTTTCTAGTGATATGAAAGGTGGTCAAGGATCATTTGACATCTATTATGTAGATATTTCATCAGATAGTACTTATAGCGAACCAATAAACTTAGGTTCAAAAATTAATACACGTCATAGAGAACAGTTTCCTTTTATTAGTAAAGATACGACACTCTATTATGCTTCAGATGGTTTACAAGGTCTTGGTGGATTAGATGTTTTTATGTGTGAATTTAATAAAAACGATGAAAATTGGAATACGCCTCTTAACTTAGGAAACACTATAAATACTGGCAAAGATGATTTCTCATTTGTTGTAAATTCAGAAGAAAACACAGGATTTTTATCCTCTAATAGAAGTGGTAGAGATAATCTATATTCGTTTTTAAGAAGAGATAAAAACAGAAGTGTTGTATTAGAAGGTACTGTGAAAGATTTGCATAGTCAAGAGATTTTACCAAATACATCAATTACTATATTTGATGAAAACAATAATGCTATTGACTCTGTTAAAGTAGATAAAGATGGTAGGTATAAGTTTCACATAAAACCATTTAAAACCTATAAAATAGAGGGATTTAAGCCATTGTACATTCCGAAAGCTGTAGATTTTGACACAGATGATTCAGGTAAAATAGAATTAAATATAGAACTAGAATTAGAATCCTATGATGATGCTGAAGAGATCGTTTACGAGAAAGATGGTTATGTATACATTCAACTTGAAAACATCTATTTTGAATTAGATAAATGGAATATTGAACCACAAGCTGCATCAACGTTAAATGTATTGATTGAGCTTATGAAAAAATATCCTAGAATGGAAGTTGAACTAGGAGCTCACACTGATACAAGAAGTTCTAATGACTATAATTTAAAACTTTCAAATAATCGTGCTAACTCTGCTATGCAATATATCATCTCAAAAGGAATTAATCAATCTAGAATGAAAGCTGTAGGATATGGCGAAACACAACTGCTTGTAGATTGTGGTAATGAGTGTTCAGAAGAAGAACATTCGATTAACAGAAGATGCGAATTTATAATCACAAAGTAAATTCCATGTTTATCAACTTTTCATAGCAAAATACTTACCGTTCATCGATAATAAAAATAGAATCATGTATTTCAACGTTATTATAATACAATTTGTCGAATAAATTTAAACTAAAACGTTATAGTGCATACATTGAAATAAGATTAAACCCCAAAATTGATCTACTTATGAAAACGATACCTAATGTTTTCAGTAATAATGATATTACTGTTACCTACAATCCGTGTGAATGCATTAATGCTGAGCGTTGTGCAAAAGAACTTTCAAATGTATTTCGTCAACATATAATCCCTTGGATAGACCTAGATGGAGAATCTACAGATAAAATTATTCAACAAGTAAAGAAATGTCCTTCTGGCGCTTTAAAATTTCATAGTAATCAAAAAGAAGTTGCTTAGAATAATAAATATCCCTTTGAATTAATAACTCAAAGGGATATTTATTTTTTTATCCTAACCTGTTTACCCAAAATTCAATGGAATTGGAGGTTGCTCAAAAAAAATATTTTGAGCAACTGCGAAATACAGTCTCAAATTCTGATTTCAAATAGAAAATTTATGCCTGACCTGTTGGTCCAAAATTCAATGGAATTGGAGGTTGCTCAAAAAAAATATTTTGAGCACCTGCAAAATACAGTCTCAAATTCTGATTTCAAATAGAAAATTTATGCTTGACCTGTTGGTCCAAAATTCAATGGAATTGGAGGTTGCTCAAAAAAAATATTTTGAGCACCTGCAAAATACAGTCTCAAATTCTGATTTCAAATAGAAAATTTATGCCTGACCTGTTGGTCCAAAATTCAATGGAATTGGAGGTTGCTCATAATCTTTGATTTCTCCATGAGCTTTCTCAAATCTATTTACGTTATCTCCTAATGCCTTCAATAAACGTTTTGCATGTTGAGGCGTTAAAATAATCCTGGATTTAACTTTACTCTTTGGAGTTCCAGGCATTATGCTCACAAAGTCAACTACAAACTCTGAAACTGAATGATTTATAATTGCTAGATTAGAATACGTTCCTTCTGCAATTTTTTCATCTAATTCTATATTGATTCCTGGTTTTTTTTGTTTTTTATCGTCTGCCATTATAAACTTGTTTATGTTTCCGATAAATCGGAAAACTAATTATTAATATATTTAATAAAAAAGCCTTCATACATATGAATGCGTGAAGGCTTTTATTATATAGAGATTCTTGCCTTCGCAAGAATGACAACTGTTAGTTGTAGTTCATCTCTTCTTTTGCTTTCATCATTTCATTGAATTCTTCTTTAGAACCTACAATGATGTTATCAAATTTTCTAACACCTGTTCCTGCTGGAATTCTATGACCAACAATTACATTTTCTTTCAATCCTTCAAGATCGTCAACTTTAGCATTTACAGCTGCTTCGTTAAGAACCTTAGTTGTTTCTTGGAACGATGCTGCAGATATAAATGATTTCGTCTGTAAAGATGCTCTTGTAATACCTTGTAAAATAGGTGTAGCTGTAGCAGGTTTTGCATCTCTTGCAGTTGCCAACGCTTTATCTTCTCTACGTAGTATTGAATTCTCATCTCTTAACTCTCTAGCTGTTAAAATCTGTCCTGCCTTTAAAGTTTCAGAATCTCCAGCTTCTTCGACAACTTTCATTCCAAAAATCTTATCGTTTTCTTCAATAAAATCTGCTTTATGAGCTAATTGATCTTCTAAGAAAATCGTATCACCAGAATCAATAATTCTAACTTTACGCATCATTTGTCTTACAACAACTTCAAAGTGCTTGTCATTAATCTTTACACCTTGTAAACGATATACTTCTTGTACTTCGTTTACTAAGTATTGTTGCACAGCTGAAGGGCCTTTGATATTCAAAATATCATTAGGAGTAATTGAACCATCAGATAATGGCATACAAGCTTTTACATAATCATTTTCTTGCACAAGAATTTGATTAGATAATTTAACTAAGTATTTCTTAATCTCACCTAATTTAGACTCAATGATAATTTCACGATTACCTCTTTTGATTTTTCCGAAAGATACAACACCATCAATCTCACTAACAACAGCAGGATTAGAAGGGTTACGTGCTTCAAATAATTCAGTTACACGAGGTAAACCACCTGTAATATCACCTGCTTTAGCAGATTTACGAGGAATCTTAACTAAAATTTTACCAACTTTAACTTTTTCACCATCATCAATCATAAGGTGAGCTCCAACAGGTAAATTGTATGAACGTATCGTTTCTCCTTTAGCATCCTCAATAAGAAGCGTAGGAATTAATTTCTTGTTTCTAGATTCAGAAATTACTTTCTCTTGGAAACCAGTTTGCTCATCAATTTCTACTTGATAAGTGATACCTTGCTCAATGTTTTCAAATCTCACTTTACCAGCAAATTCTGAAATAATCACACCATTATATGGATCCCACTGACAAATAATATCTCCTGCTTTCACTTTATCACCTGGTTTAACATAGATGAATGATCCATAAGGAATATTATTCGTACTAAGTGTGATACCAGTTTTAGTATCAACTAATTTTAATTCTGAAGTACGAGAGATAACTACGTTAACATCTTTACCTTCATTATCCTTAGTCTTAACCGTTTTTAGGTCTTCAATTTCTGCAACACCATCAAACTTAACAGTTAATTTGTTTTCTTCGGAAATGTTACCTGCAACACCACCAACGTGGAATGTACGTAAAGTAAGCTGTGTTCCTGGTTCACCAATTGATTGTGCCGCAACGACACCAACAGCTTCTCCACGTTGAACCATTTTACCTGTCGCTAAATTACGACCATAACATTTTGAACAAATACCTTTCTTAGCTTCACAAGTTAATGCTGAACGTACTTCAACAGAATCTAAAGCAGACGCTTGAATACGTTTAGCAATATCATCATGGATATGACCACCTGCTTCAACTAATAGCTCTTCGGTAATTGGGTCAAAAACATCATTTAAAGATGTACGACCAACTATTCTAGCTTCAAGCGTTTCAATTATTTCTTCGTTTTTCTTTAACGGATTGACTTCAATACCTCTTAATGTACCACAATCTTCAGTGTAGATAATAACATCTTGAGACACATCAACTAAACGACGCGTTAAATAACCAGCATCTGCAGTTTTAAGTGCTGTATCGGCAAGACCTTTACGTGCACCGTGAGTAGAGATAAAGTAATCTAAAATTGAAAGACCTTCTTTAAAGTTAGCAAGAATTGGGTTTTCAATAATCGATCCTCCACCTGCAGTAGATTTCTTAGGTTTCGCCATTAATCCACGCATACCTGTCAACTGACGAATCTGTTCTTTAGATCCACGAGCTCCAGAATCAAGCATCATAAACACCGAGTTAAACCCTTGTTGATCTTCTCGAATACGCTTCATAGACAACTCTGTTAATTCAGCATTTGTAGATGTCCAGATATCAATAACTTGATTATAACGTTCGTTATTTGTTATTAATCCCATATTATAGTTGCCCATAATACCATCAACTAAACCATTAGCTTTGTCAATCATACCTTGTTTTTCAGGTGGAATAATAATATCCCCTAAACTGAACGACAGACCACCTTGAAAGGCAAATTTATATCCTTGAGTTTTAATTTCATCTAAGAAGGCAGCTGTTACTGGTACACTTGTCTTTTTTAGAATACCATGAATAATATCTCTTAAAGATTTCTTAGTCAATACCTCATTAATGTAACCTGCAGCAGCTGGAACTTTTTCGTTAAAAAGCACACGACCAACAGTAGTTTCAATAATTTGAGTAGTTAACTCTCCTTCTTCATTAAAATCTTGAGTTCTTACTTTAATACCTGCATTTAATTCTACTTTTTTCTCATTGTAAGCAATTGTTACTTCTTCTGGAGAGTAGAATGATAAGCCTTCACCTAAAACTTTTACGTCTTTAGTTGATTTTCTGAGCTTGGTCATATAGTAAAGACCAAGTACCATATCCTGAGAAGGAACAGTTACTGGAGCACCATTTGCTGGATTTAAGATATTATGAGATGCCAACATTAATAATTGACACTCTAAAATAGCTTCAGGTCCAAGTGGTAAATGAACCGCCATCTGGTCACCATCAAAATCGGCATTAAATGCAGTACACACTAATGGGTGTAACTGAATTGCTTTCCCTTCAATTAATTTTGGTTGGAAAGCTTGAATACCAAGTCTGTGTAGTGTAGGAGCACGGTTTAGTAATACAGGATGTCCTTTAAGAACATTCTCTAAGATATCCCAAACAACAGGCTCTTTTCTATCTATAATTTTCTTTGCAGATTTTACAGTTTTTACAATTCCTCTTTCAATCAATTTTCTAATGATAAAAGGTTTGTAAAGTTCTGCTGCCATACCTTTCGGCAATCCACATTCAAATAATTTTAATTCTGGTCCAACAACAATTACAGAACGTGCAGAATAGTCAACACGTTTACCAAGTAAGTTTTGACGGAAACGTCCTTGCTTACCTTTTAATGAGTCAGATAATGATTTTAAAGGTCTATTAGAATCCGTTTTTACTGCAGAAGCTTTACGTGTGTTATCAAACAATGAATCTACAGATTCTTGTAACATACGTTTTTCATTACGAAGAATTACTTCTGGAGCTTTAATTTCAACTAAACGTTTTAAACGGTTGTTACGAATAATAACACGACGATATAAATCATTTAAATCAGACGTTGCAAAACGTCCACCATCTAAAGGCACTAATGGTCTTAATTCTGGTGGAATGATTGGAATAGCCTTCATAATCATCCACTCAGGTCTATTCTCTCTATTTAAATTTGAATCTCTAAATGCTTCAACAACTTGTAAACGTTTTAAGGCTTCAGTTTTACGTTGTTTAGAGGTTTCTGTATTTGCTTTATGACGTAACTCAAATGATAAGTCATCTAAATCAATTCTTGCTAAAAGGTCAATTAAGCATTCCGCTCCCATTTTAGCAATAAATTTATTTGGATCTGTATCATCTAAATACTGATTTTCTTTAGGTAGAGTCTCCATAATATTTAGGTACTCTTCCTCAGTTAAGAAATCCATTTTTTGTAATGGTTCTCCTTCAGCATTCATAGCTTCACCTGCTTGAATAACAACATAACGCTCATAATAGATAATCATATCTAAACGCTTTGATGGTAACCCAAGTAAGTATCCAATTTTATTTGGCAACGAACGGAAATACCAGATATGAGCTACAGGCACAACAAGGTTGATGTGTCCTACTCTATCACGACGTACTTTCTTTTCAGTTACTTCAACACCACAACGATCACAAACGATTCCTTTATAGCGTATTCTTTTATATTTACCACAAGCACATTCAAAATCCTTCACAGGACCAAAAATACGCTCACAGAATAAACCATCACGTTCAGGTTTATGTGTTCGATAATTAATAGTTTCTGGTTTTAAAACTTCACCACGAGACGCTGCCAAAACAGATTCTGGAGATGCTAGACCAATAGAGATTTTACTAAATCTCTGTATTACATTCTTATCATGTCTTCTTGCCATAATTACTTTATAGTCTTGAGTTTTCAACCTTCAGTAAACAAAATACTGAAGGCTGTCAACTATTTTTATTCTTCTAATCTAATATCTAATCCTAATCCTTTCAATTCATGCATAAGTACATTGAAAGATTCAGGTAATCCTGGTTCTGGCATTGGCTCACCTTTTACGATAGCTTCGTAAGTTTTAGCTCTACCTATAACATCATCTGATTTTACTGTTAAGATTTCACGTAATGTACTTGAAGCTCCATAAGCCTCAAGTGCCCAAACTTCCATCTCACCAAAACGCTGACCACCAAATTGTGCTTTACCACCTAAAGGTTGTTGCGTAATTAATGAGTAAGGACCTATTGAACGTGCGTGCATCTTATCATCAATCATATGACCTAGTTTAATCATATAAATGACACCAACTGTTGCAGGTTGATCAAAACGATCTCCAGTTCCACCATCATATAAATATGTATGACCAAATCTTGGCACACCAGCTTCATCTGTAAATCCGTTAATCTGATCTAGTGTTGCACCATCAAAAATTGGAGTCGCATATGTACGACCTAATTTTTGTCCAGCCCAACCAAGAACAGTTTCATAAATCTGTCCGATGTTCATACGAGATGGTACACCTAACGGGTTTAATACGATATCAACAGGAGTTCCATCTTCTAAGAATGGCATATCTTCTTGACGAACGATACGAGCAACAATACCTTTGTTACCATGACGTCCTGCCATTTTATCTCCAACTTTTAATTTACGTTTCTTAGCAACATAAACCTTAGCCAATTTGATAATACCTGCTGGTAACTCATCACCTACAGAAATGGTAAACTTCTCACGACGTAATGATCCTTGAAGATCATTTTCTTTAATCTTATAGTTGTGAACTAAATCTGCAACTAATGAATTTAAATGAGTGTCTGTAGTCCAAACTCCTGAAGTTAAATGTGAATAATCATCAACTGAGTTTAACATCTTAAGTGTATATTTCTTTCCTTTAGGAATGATTTCTTCACCTAAGTCATTATAGATACCTTGAGCAGTTTTACCATTAACAAGAGCGAATAATTTTTCAACTAAAACAGCTTGTAAATCATCAAACTTCTTGTAATAGATATTTTCTAATGCTTCAATATCTTCTTTATCTTTTGCTCTCTTACGCTTATCTTTAATAGCTCTTGAGAATAATTTTTTCTCAATAACAACACCATGTAATGATGGAGATGCTTTTAAAGACGCGTCTTTTACATCACCTGCTTTATCACCAAAGATGGCACGTAATAATTTTTCTTCTGGTGTAGGATCAGATTCCCCTTTTGGTGTAATCTTACCAATAAGGATATCACCTGGCTTAATCTCTGCACCAATTCTAATCATACCATTTTCATCAAGGTCTTTAGTAGCCTCTTCAGAAACATTAGGAATATCATTAGTTAATTCTTCGTTACCTAATTTGGTATCTCTAACTTCTAATGAATATTCATCAATATGAATTGATGTAAATATATCATCACGTACTACTTTTTCTGAAATTACGATGGCATCCTCAAAGTTGTAACCTTTCCATGGCATAAATGCCACTTTCATGTTACGACCTAATGCTAATTCTCCATTTTCAGTAGCATAACCTTGACAAAGAACTTGTCCTTTTTTAACTTTATCTCCTTTCTCAACGATTGGCTTTAAGTTAATTGAAGTTCCTTGGTTGGTTTTTCTGAATTTCACTAAAGGATATGTTTTGGTATCACTATCAAAACTTACCATGGCAGCTTCTTCAGAACGCTCATATTTTATAGTAATTTCATTTGCATCAACGTACTCAATAGTTCCATCTCCTTCAGCATTAATTAAAACTCTAGAATCTTGAGCTACCTGACGTTCAAGACCAGTTCCAACGATTGGTGCTTGCGGACGTAATAAAGGTACAGCTTGACGCATCATGTTAGATCCCATCAATGCACGGTTGGCATCATCATGTTCTAAGAACGGAATCAATGACGCCGAAATAGAAGCAATTTGGTTTGGTGCAACATCAGTATAATTCACATTTGTTGGATCAATAACTGGAAAATCTCCTTCCTGACGTGCAATAATTTTATCTTCTAAAATTTTTCCATTATCATCAACACGAATATTCGCTTGCGCGATTAACATATCTTCTTCTTCTTCCGCACTTAAATATGTTGGTACATTCTTAATATCTACAACACCATTTTCTGATTTTCTATAAGGTGTTTCAATGAATCCCATTGAATTAACTTTAGCATAAACAGATAAAGATGAAATTAATCCAATGTTTGGTCCCTCAGGAGTTTCAATTGGACAAAGTCTTCCGTAGTGTGTATAGTGAACATCACGAACCTCAAACCCTGCTCTTTCTCTAGATAAACCTCCAGGTCCTAAAGCTGATAGACGACGTTTATGTGTAATCTCTGCAAGTGGATTCGTTTGATCCATAAACTGAGATAGCTGATTTGTTCCGAAGAATGAATTAATAACAGAAGATAAGGTCTTCGCATTAATTAAATCAATCGGTGTAAACACTTCATTGTCACGAACATTCATTCTTTCACGAATGGTACGAGCCATACGTGCTAAACCAACACCAAATTGAGACGATAATTGCTCACCTACTGTACGTACACGACGGTTAGATAAGTGATCAATATCATCAATCTCTGCCTTAGAATTGATTAATTCGATTAAATATTTGATGATTGTAATGATATCTTCTTTGGTAAGCACTTGCTTATCCATTCCGATATCTAACTGTAATTTCTTGTTCATTCTATAACGACCTACTTCACCTAAAGAGTAACGTTGGTCAGAGAAGAATAATTTATCTATAATACCACGTGCAGTTTCCTCATCTGGCGGCTCAGCATTACGCAATTGACGATAGATATGCTCAACAGCTTCTTTTTCAGAGTTTGTTGGATCTTTCTGTAATGTATTATGAATAATTGCATAATCTCCTTGTTGTGCACTTTCTTTATGTAAAAGAATAGTTTTGACACCAGCTTCAAGGATTTCTTCAATATTATCTTTATCAATAATTGTGTCACGATCTAAGACTATTTCGTTACGTTCAATAGAAACAACTTCTCCAGTATCTTCATCAACGAAATCTTCATGCCATGTATTTAAAACACGAGCAGCCAGTTTACGACCAACAACTTTTTTAAGACCAGATTTTGATACTTTAACTTCTTCAGCAAGATCAAAAATCTCTAAAATGTCTTTATCACGTTCAAAGCCGATAGCTCTGAATAATGTTGTAACAGGTAATTTTTTCTTTCTATCAATGTAAGCATACATTACCTGGTTAATATCTGTAGCAAATTCTATCCAAGATCCTTTAAAAGGAATTACTCTTGCAGAATATAATTTTGTACCATTGGCATGGAAAGACTGACTAAAGAATACACCTGGAGATCTATGTAATTGAGATACAACTACACGTTCTGCACCATTGATACAGAATGTTCCACTAGGTGTCATATAAGGAATTGTTCCAAGATATACATCTTGAACAATTGTTTCAAAGTCTTCATGCTCAGGATCTGTACAATACAATTTTAAACGTGCTTTTAAAGGCACACTGTATGTCAGTCCTCTTTCGATACATTCTTCAATTGAATATCTTGGTGGATCAATGAAATAATCCAAAAATTCTAATACGAATTGGTTACGTGTATCTGTAATAGGAAAGTTTTCCATGAAGGTATTATATAGTCCTTCATTTCCTCTTTGTTCTGATTTTGTCTCTAACTGGAAAAAATCCTGAAAGGATTTAATTTGAATATCCAAGAAATCTGGATAATCAGTTCTGTTAATTATGGAAGAGAAATTTAATCTTTCAGCTGTATTTGCTAACATCGATGAACGAGATTTTGATTAAAAAATAATTTATTTTCTTATGTACATTTTATATACACAAAAGGGTTTAGGTCATTTCGATTATTTCGAAAGACCTAAACCATAATTTGTAGGTTTGTTAAGCTTACTTAAGCTCAACCTCTGCTCCTGCTTCTTCTAATTGAGATTTTAGAGCTTCAGCTTCGTCTTTAGCAACACCTTCTTTGATTGCACTTGGTGCATCATCAACTAAACCTTTAGCTTCTTTTAATCCTAAACCAGTTAATTCTTTAACTAATTTCACAACAGCTAATTTAGAACCACCTGCTGCTTTAAGGATTACGTCGAATTCTGATTTTTCTTCAGCTGCTTCTGCACCTGCTCCTCCACCTGCTGCTACTGCTACTGCTGCTGCTGCTGGTTCGATACCATATTCGTCTTTTAATATTGTAGCTAATTCATTAACTTCTTTTACTGTTAAATTAACTAATTGTTCTGCGAAATCTTTTAAATCTGCCATTTTCTACCGTTTTTAATAATTTTAATAAAATATAATTTGTTTAAGTGCGTACTTAGTTGATTATCCTTCTTTTTCGGATAATGTTTTAATAATACCTGCGATTGTTCCACCACCTGATTTAAGTGCTGAAATAACATTTTTAGCTGGTGATTGTAATAATCCAACAATCTCTCCAATCAATTCTTCTTTAGACTTGATATCTACTAACATGTCTAATTGATCATCTCCAAGGTAAACTGCTTCTTCAATAAAAGCTCCTTTAAGCAAAGGCTTTTCAGATTTTTTACGGAAATTTTTAATTACTTTGGCTGGAGCGTTTCCAGTTTCAGAGTACATTACTGAGGTATTACCTTTTAAAACTGTTGGAAGTTCTCCAAAATCTCTTTCAGAAGCTTCCATAGCTTTAGTTAATAATGTGTTTTTTACTACGCTTAATTGTACGTTTGCTTTAAAACAAGCACGACGTAGATCTGAAGTGTTACCTGCATTTAATCCTGATATATCAGCTAGATATATATTTGCATTATCTGCTAATTGAGCAGTTAACTCTTCAATTACTTGTGATTTTTCTTCTCTTGTCATAATAATAAAGATTTAACTACTTATGCGAATTTAACATCAATTGCAATACTCGGACTCATTGTACTAGACATAAAGATACTCTTCATGTATACACCTTTCGACGAGGTAGGTTTCAACTTATTTAAAGTGGTTAACAATTCCATTGCATTGTCCTGTAATTTATCAGCACTAAAAGATGCTTTACCTATAGGAGCGTGTACAATTCCTGTTTTATCAACTTTAAAATCTATTTTACCAGCTTTTACTTCAGCCACTGCTTTAGCAACATCCATAGTAACTGTTCCTGTTTTTGGATTTGGCATTAAACCTCTTGGACCTAATACTCTACCTAAAGGACCTAATTTACCCATGATAGCTGGCATAGTAACGATAACGTCAACATCTGTCCAACCACCTTTAATTTTTTCCAGGTATTCATCAAGTCCTACATAGTCAGCTCCAGCAGCTTTAGCTTCTTCCTCTTTATCAGGAGTTACTAATGCTAAAACTTTCATGTCTTTACCTGTTCCATGTGGAAGAGATACGACACCTCTCACCATTTGGTTTGCTTTACGAGGATCTACACCTAATCTAATTGCTAAATCAACTGAAGCATCAAATTTTGTATAAGTGATTTCCTTTAATAATGCCGAAGCTTCTTCGATAGAATATAATTTATTCTTATCTACTTTAGATTCAGATTCTTTTCTATTTTTTGTTATTCTTGCCATTTCAAAAATTTTTAGTTAGGTGCTTCACCACCTTTAACTGTGATTCCCATTGATCTTGCAGTACCAGCAACCATTTTCATAGCAGATTCGATTTTAAAGGCATTTAAATCTACCATCTTATCTTCTGCGATTGCTTTAACTTGATCCCAAGTAACTTTTGCTACTTTCTTTCTGTTCGGTTCTCCAGATCCTTTTTTTACTTTGGCCGCTTCTAATAATTGCACTGCCGCAGGAGGTGTTTTGATCACGAAATCAAAAGACTTATCTTTATAAACAGAAATAACAACTGGAAGAACTTTACCAGGTTTGTCCTGAGTTCTAGCGTTGAATTGCTTACAAAATTCCATGATATTAACTCCAGCAGCACCTAAAGCGGGTCCAACCGGTGGCGACGGATTCGCTGCACCTCCCCGAACTTGTAATTTAACTACTTTACCTAATTCTTTTGCCATTTTACTTATTTTAGTTTTGCACCTCTTTCATTTTGGAAGCTAAAAGACATGCTATCTATATTGTAACAATTATTATACTTTTTCAACTTGCATATAACTTAATTCTAATGGTGTTTTTCTTCCGAAAATTTTAACCATCACTTCAAGTTTACGCTTTTCTTCATTTATCTTTTCGATAGTACCATCAAATCCATTGAATGGACCATCTATAACTTTAACAGTTTCCCCTCTAGTAAAAGGAATTGCAACATTTACGTCAGCATCTACAGTTAATTCATCAACTTTACCTAACATTCTATTAACTTCGGACTGTCTTAATGGAACAGGATCTCCTCCTTTAGTTTCTCCCAAAAACCCAATAACGTTAGTTATAGATTTAATGATATGAGGAATTTCTCCACTTAAATTTGCCTGAATCATTATATAACCTGGAAAGTAAACTTTTTCCTTGTTTATTTTTTTTCCATTACGGATTTGAATTACTTTTTCAGTAGGCACTAAAACTTGATCAACAAAATCTTCTAAACCTAATCTAGAAATTTCATTTTCTATATAAGCCTTAATCTTATTCTCTTGACCACTTACAGCTCTAACTACGTACCATTTTTTATTTACACTTGTCTCAGACATTATTCTTTGCTTTTATAGTTAGTTTAGTTATATCAACTCAAAATAAGCCTTGATAACTTTACTGAAAACAGTATCAACTCCCCAAATAGCTAATGAAAAAATTATTGAAAACACAGCAACTAAAATAGTTAAACTTTGCGCTTCAGACCAAGGTGTCCAAGTCACATTGTTTTTTAATTCTTCAAAAGATTCTTTAATATAATTTATTATTCCTGCCATTTGATTTTCTATTTGCACGGGTTGAGAGACTCGAACTCCCGACACCTGGTTTTGGAGACCAGTGCTCTACCAACTGAGCTAAACCCGTAAATATAAATCAAGGCGTTCGCCTTTGACGAACACCTTAACTCATATTTATTATGATAAATATTTTAGTCTAAAATCTCAGTAACCTGTCCTGCACCAACTGTTCTACCTCCCTCACGAATTGCGAAACGTAAACCTACGTTCATTGCAATTGGTTGAATTAACTCAACAGTAATAGTAAGGTTATCTCCAGGCATTACCATTTCAACTCCATCAGGAAGTGCAATGTTACCAGTTACATCAGTTGTACGCACGTAAAACTGTGGACGATAGTTATTATGAAATGGAGTGTGACGTCCACCTTCTTCTTTTTTCAAAATATAAACCTCAGCTTTAAATTTAGAGTGTGGTGTCACTGAACCAGGTTTAGTAATTACCATACCTCTAGATATTTGAGATTTCTCAATACCTCTTAATAAAATACCAGCATTATCTCCAGCCTCTCCTCTATCAAGGATTTGACGGAACATTTCAATACCAGTAATAGTAGAGTTTAATTTCTCTGCACCCATACCAATAATCTCAACTGGATCACCTGTATTAGCAACTCCTGTTTCGATACGACCTGTAGCAACAGTTCCACGACCAGTAATAGAGAATACATCTTCTATTGGCATTAAGAATGGCTTATCCATATCACGCACTGGCTCTTCTATCCAAGCATCAACAGCTTCCATTAATTCCATTACTGTATCAACCCATTTTTGCTCACCGTTTAGTGCTCCTAAAGCTGAACCAGCAATTACAGGGCCATTATCACCATCATACTCATAGAATGATAACAAATCTCTAATTTCCATTTCTACTAATTCTAATAACTCATCATCATCAACCATATCCACTTTATTCATGAATACAACGATACGAGGAATACCTACTTGACGTCCTAAAAGGATATGCTCACGAGTTTGAGGCATTGGACCATCTGTAGCAGCTACAACTAATATTGCACCATCCATTTGAGCAGCACCAGTAACCATGTTCTTTACGTAATCGGCGTGACCTGGACAGTCAACGTGAGCGTAATGACGATTTGCTGTTGCATATTCAACGTGTGATGTATTAATTGTAATACCTCTTTCTTTCTCCTCTGGAGCATTATCAATTTGATCAAATGATAATGCATTTGATAAACCTGCATCAGCTAATACTTTAGTAATAGCAGCAGTTAAAGTTGTTTTACCGTGATCTACGTGTCCAATAGTACCAATGTTAAGGTGTGGTTTTGAACGATCGAAAGTTGCCTTTGCCATGTTTAATTTATTTAATCTTAATTTATATTAGTGTTCAATTTAATTCTATACAAAAAAAAGAGCCAATGACGAGATTTGAACTCGTGACCTCTTCCTTACCAAGGAAACGCTCTACCCCTGAGCTACACCGGCTTTAAGGTTGTGTTGATTGACATTACATCAAACCAAAAACGCTCACTCAAGATAAAGCCAAGCTAAATCTAGTTTGACTTAGAGCGAGAGACCGGGTTCGAACCGGCGACATTCAGCTTGGAAGGCTGACGCTCTACCAACTGAGCTACTCTCGCATTATTTACAACTATCTTACAAGTTGAAGGTTTCAATATTTGTGGGGAGAGCAGGATTCGAACCTGCGAAGACGTAGTCAGCAGATTTACAGTCTGCCCTCGTTGGCCGCTTGAGTATCTCCCCAATTTTAAAGAACTTTTGCTAAAATTAACCGCTGCTATTTTAGACTTTTTAGAGCCGATGGAGGGACTCGAACCCACGACCTGCTGATTACAAATCAGCTGCTCTAGCCAGCTGAGCTACATCGGCTTTTAAATAACTTTTTGGCTATAAAAAAAGCCCGCTATTTCTAACGGACTGCAAATGTAAAGATTTATTTATTTATTCAAAACATTTTTTGAAAAATTTTATCATATATGTGCTCTTAATTTTTCTTTTCGCTTTTTTAATTGCCTTTCTAATGACGAAACTGCCATATCTGTACCCTCTTCAAATGATTTACACTGCTTCTTTACAACGAAGCTATCTCCTGGCACATTTACTCTAGCTTCAAATATTTTATTTTCTTTATCACTTGTGTTTTCTACTTTTAAATAGACATCAGAATCAATAACCTTATCATAAAACATATCTAACTTATCCATTCGTTTTTGAATAAAGTCAATTAGTTTTTGATCTGCGTTAAAATTCACGGATTGTGTATTTACCTTCATATTCTATCTTTTATTGGTTAGATATTATTATTTTTTACTTCTAGGATGTGTCTTTGCATACACATTTTTTAATTCTGCTATACTATTATGCGTATAGATTTGTGTTGCTGCTAAACTTGAATGACCTAACAGTTCTTTAACAGCATTTAGATTTGCACCTTGATTTAATAAATGAGTTGCAAATGAGTGCCTCAATATGTGCGGACTCCGTTTTACCTTTGTAGATGCTTTACTAAAGTAATCATTTATAATTCTGTACACAAGTGTTTCATAAATTTTAACCCCTTTTTTAGTTAAAAACAAAAAGGAATCATCTTTTAGAACCACGAGTTCTTTCCTCGTTATCATATAAGAATTAAAAGTATCTACGACCGATGGTAGTAACGGAATAAATCGCTCCTTATTTCTTTTACCTAACACTTTTAACGTTTTATTAGCTAAATCAACATCATTTAGTTTTAATTGAACAAGTTCTATTCGCCTTATACCTGTAGCATAAAATAATTCAATAATTAATCTATTTCTTAAACCTTCAAAATCTGTTTCAAAATTTAATTCTTGCAGAACTGTTTTAATTTCTTCTTCAGAAAAAGGGACTTGAATTTTTTTACTTGTTTTTAGAGCTTTGTGTTTGGTAAGCGGATTAACTTCGATTTCTTCAATTTTCAAAAGGAATTTATAATAGGTATTTAATGAGGACACCTTCCTATTAATACTTCGGTTTGAAATCCCTTCATCTACTAATAGAATTATCCAACTTCTTATTTGTTGATAATTAGCATTTGTAATTGATTTAGAATCATATTCAGATAAAACAAAATCAGAAAAAACTTGAATATCATTTAAATAGGCCTTGAGTGTTAACTGAGAATAGTTTTTTTCAAGTAATAAATAATCTGAAAATGATTGCAATGCCATTTAAAATCTTTAGAATTAAATCTAAAATACAAAGTTTTAATTACAATCTTGTCATAAACAAAAAAATCCCATTATTTCTAATGGGATTTAATATAAGGGAAACACAATTATACTGTTTCTTGATCTCTTAGACCTTGAACATACTGTGCTTTTTGTATTTGTTCTCTTCGTTGAACTGAAGGTTTTGTGAATTGTTTACGTTCTTGTAACTGATTCTTAACCGTTGTCTTTACAAACTTACGCTTGTAACGTTTTAACGCTCTATCTATATTTTCTCCTTCTTTAACTGGTATTCTTAACATAGTGTCTTAACCTCCTCTCTTTTAGATTTTTTAAGGCTGCAAATATAGGAAGGAATTTAAGATATCAAAATAAAAATCTTAATTTTTAATAAATCGCAATTTCAACGAGATTACTGTTTAAATAAAGATGCACGTTTACTTAAGTCTTTAATAAGCTGTTCGTCTTCTTCACTCTCTAGTAAAATATTATAGTTTTTCCAGAAGGTTTGATTATAAGGCTTTGGCGAAAAGATATCTGCATCCCAATCCCCTTTTAAAGCTTCTGCAATAATTTGATCGTCTTCTATAATGTCTGAAAATAAAATTTCTTGAATGGTATAATAAAAACGTTCTTCGTTATAATACTTTGCCTTTTCTTCTTCAGTTAACTTTTCATTTGTTTTTAAACCAACGTTAACTAGTTTAGGCGTTTCATAATAGATATAATTAGGATACATTTTATCGTTGTATTCCATATATGTCATAATTAATTTATGGTTAAGCTGAGTTCCGAAAAGGGTTTTGCTTCTGATTTTTTGAGCATCTGAAGCTGCTACAAGCTCGTATTCTATTTTTTTAATGGCATAGTTATCCCAATAAATATAAATCCAACCCTTAGCATTATAACCGCCATTAAAAATCCCTTCAGTTTCTAAATCCACAAAATCTTTACTCTCTGATATTTGTATTTTATAGAGTCTTCGATCATTATCTACTAAAACAGTATCCAATTTAAACTGATGTTTTTCTAGCATATTCTCACCTAGAAGTGCTTTGGCTGCTTTAGAGTTTCTTACTAAATTCAGCTTTCCTTTGAATAAGTTTTCAAGTCCGTTAACTCTCGTATCATTCCATTTAATTGCTTTAACCAAAGATGACGTTTTAATCGTATCTCTTCTCAAGTTTTTAGCCTTTAGTTTTCTATTGTTTTCATAACGTTTTAAATAGGAATAATATGAAAAAATACTATCTACATCACGAAGGTCATAACTTTTACGAACCTGATCTACATTAACTTTTAAATGATCTTTTGAAGACACAGAATAACCAGAATCATATACAGTAATCGCACTTTCAATAAGCCACTTAAACTCTTTAGCATTACGTTCTTTATGTCTTAGAAAGCCTTTTTGAATGTAAGCTGAATCTGGAAGATTTTCAGATAATCTTTCAATCGCTTTTAATACTATGTCGTTTCCGGTTTTTGGACGATTTTCAGCAATAAGAATAATTTCATCTAATGCTGCTATATCTTCTTCAAGATAAACATCTTCGGTATTATCAAATTCGTTTACAGGTATTTTAAAACTTTTATAACCTATTGACGAAATTATAAGTGTATCTGACAATAATTCATTTGAGACTTGTAATACAAATTTTCCATCTTGATTACTTACGGTTCCAATAGTTGTGTTTTTTATGTAAATACTAGCACTCTCAATTGGCATTAAGGTAGTAAAATCAACAATCTTATTTTTTAATTCGGTTTGAGAAAATGAAACCATACTGAATACACAGAAACTGAATAAAACAAATTGTTTTGTTAGTTGAATTCTCATTTAAGTTGATTTTAAATTATGTTGCTGGTTTATAATCTTTCTTATCTATTACCATTTTAGCGATAATCTCTCTTAAGATTTCAGATGTTCCTCCTCCAATTGGTCCAAGTCTACTATCGCGAAGTAATCTTGCTAAAGGATATTCTTCCATATAACCATAACCGCCTAAAAATTGCAGGCAATCGTACATGACTTCATCAGACATTTTTGTACACTGAAGTTTAGACATTGTCGCTTCTTTCACGACATATTCACCTTGATCTAATCGACGAGCAACTGAATAGTTAAACTCTTTACAGATTTCCATTTCAGTATATCGATCTGCTATTTTATGGCGCAATGCTTGAAATTTATCAATTGTTCTTCCAAAGGCTTCGCGTTCACTCATATACTTCAATGTATATTCTAATGCAAACTCAGCTCTTGCGTGTGCATTAATTCCCATAATTAAACGCTCTAATGCAAAATGTTGCATGATATATGGAAAGCCTTTACCTTCCTCTCCCATTAAATTAGACGCAGGAATCACGACATTATCAAAAGCAATTTCTCCAGTATCTGAAGCTCTCCAGCCTAATTTATCTAATTTTGTAGCAGAAATACCAGGTGTATCTCTATCCATAATAAAGATACTAATTCCTTTATTCCCAAGTTCTGGATTTGTTTTAGCTGCAACAACTAAGTAATCACTATAAACACCGTTAGTAATGAATGTTTTTGATCCATTTATCACATACGTATCCTCTTTTTTCACAGCAGTTGTTCTCATACCTGCAACATCACTTCCTCCAAAAGGTTCAGTAATACAAAGGCAACCTATTTTTTCTCCAGTAATACTAGCAGTTAGATATTTTTCTTTAATCGCGTGATCTCCTTCTTTATTCACATGTGTCATTGCGAGGTATGTATGTGCCCAAATTGCAGCAGCAAATCCTCCTGAATTTACTTTTTGAAGTTCTTCAAGTAGAATTACGGTGTAGAATAAATCCAAATTCATTCCACCATATTCTTCAGGATAGGCAATTCCGAAGAATCCCATTTCGCCAAATTTCTCCCAAATAAAACGTTCTATGTGTCCTGTTTTTTCCCATTTTTCAATGTGAGGAACCACTTCTTTTTGTAAAAAATCTTTTAAACTCTGTCTGAACAACTCATGTTCTTCAGTGAAATATCTACTATCCATACGGTAATTTTATATCTAAATTAGAGTGTCAAATATAACTTAATTATCTCAATTTTTTTGACAGGAAAGTCTTTTACTTTTGTGAGTTCGTCTAAAGATTTAAAGCCATCTCTAAGTGTACGTTCTTGAATAATAAAATGAGCAATTTCATAATCAATATGCTGAATAGTGACCAATTCTTCTACTGTAACTTTATTCAAATTAAACTTTGTAATAGGTTTTGCTTCTTTAACTGTAAATTCGTTTAAGGCTCGCGCTATCACTTCTGAAGATAAGCCATACACATCTTGAAGTTGCACATCTGCAATAAATTGTCCACCAAGTTTCGTTCTATAAGTGACAATACGTTCTGATAATTTTTCACCAATGCCATTTACTCTTTTAAGTTGTTCTGCTGTTGCAGTGTTTAAATTCAGTTTTTGTTCAAATGTTTTTGGCTTATTATTATTTGAATATGAATATTGGTTTTTTGGTTTAGGATTTGCTATCCAATCTGGAAATTTAAAATATGGTGAAATTTCTGCTAATAATGAATCTGAAACTTTAGTGACCTTTTGAAAATCTTTCACAGAATTCACCCATTTATTTTGTTTTCTAAAGGCATGCAGTTTGTCAATTTCTTCACTACTCATTCCGAGTGTATAGCCTTTATAATCGGTTATAAAATTTGGATTAAAAGGATATATTTTCGGTTTATTCTCTTCAAGTTTCAGTAATTTAAGTGAATCGACCTCAGCACGAAACTCAGCCAATTCATTATCATTTACTTGAAATTCTTCCGAAGAAAAATCAACAAAAAAGTATATACTTTGTAAAATAAGAATGAGTAGTAATAACACAAAAATCCCACTACGTTGCTGTTTTGTAAACGTGAAGTGGGATTTTATATTTTTCATATTTAAATTTTATTCAGAACGCTCTTTTATAGCTTTCATATATTTATTTAATTCATCTCGTACTTTAGGCGCTAAGATTACCAATCCAATCATATTTGGAACCATCATGGCAAAAATCATAGCATCTGAAAATCCAATAACTGAATCTAAACTTGCGGCAGCGCCAATGATTACAAATACACAAAACAATAATTTATAAACGTATTCCATTTTTTTAGTTCTTCCGAATAAATAAGCCCAACCTTGAAACCCATAATAGGACCAAGAAATCATTGTACTAAATGCAAATAAAACGACAGCAATGGTAAGCACATAAGGGAACCATGAAATGGTAGATTCAAATGCACTAGAGGTTAATAAAATTGCTTGTGCATCATTTGCTGGAGGATTTAAAGGATCAACAAATCCTGTAATAATTAACACTAAGGCTGTCATAGTACAAACCACAACAGTATCAATAAATGGTTCTAATAAGGCAACCATACCTTCACTAGCTGCATACTTAGTTTTTACAGCTGAATGTGCAATAGATGCAGATCCAACACCAGCTTCATTAGAGAATGCTGCTCTTCTAAATCCTTGAACTAAAACACCAATAATTCCACCTGCAATACCTTCTGGACTAAATGCTCCATTCCATATTGCGGCAAATGCACTACCTATTAAATCAAATTTAGCAATGATTACAAATAAAGAAGCAGCTACATATATTACGACCATAAATGGCACTATTTTATCAGTAACTTTAGCGATTTTTTTAATTCCACCAATGATAACAATTCCAACACATACAGCCATTATTAATCCAAATACCCAACCGTTACCATATAATGCAGATTCAGTTCCACCAGTAATACTTTGAACTAATTGAAACGCTTGATTAACTTGAAACATGTTTCCACCTCCAAAAGAGCCACCAATAACAAAAATGGCAAATAATACAGCAAGAATTTTTCCTAATCCACCAAGTCCTTTTGACTTAAGACCTTTAGTTAAATAATACATTGGTCCACCATAAACGGTACCATCTTCAGCAATATCTCTATATTTTACACCAAGAGTACATTCGACGAACTTAGATGCCATTCCAAGAAATCCTGCCACAATCATCCAAAATGTCGCACCAGCTCCACCAATAGATACAGCAATTGCCACACCAGCGATATTTCCTAGACCAACAGTTGCAGACAAAGCAGCTGTTAATGCTTGAAAATGAGTCACCTCACCTTCATGTCCTTCGACTCGTATCGTATCTGGATTATCATCTTCATCAGTAAATGCAGATTTAGCCGCTTCGACTTTATGGTTTTCTCTTTCTTCTAAATCGTCATACTTCCCTCTTACTATATTTATTGAAGTCCAAAAACCTCTAAAATTAATACCCTTAAAATAAAAGGTAAAATATAGCGCTCCAATAATTAATGGAAATAAAACCCAAAACACCTTAACACCACCACCAAAATCTATTTGATAAAAAATAAAGCTAACAAACCATCCAGTAGCATTACCAAAAGCCTCATCAATTTTTTGATCAATCCCTTTTTCTTGAGCTTCTTGAGCAAAGGTTAAAATTGGTAATACGAGTGTAAAAAATGAAAGAAGAAATTTCTTCATATTGAGAATTATTTAAATTAGTTAGTTATAATAATGTTTACAAGATGCTAAAAAAAAATGATTTTATAAAGTATCCGTTGTTAAAATGAATTGTATTCTATTTAATATCGTATAAAGAATTTAGTCTTTGAATCTGCTCATGACGACCTAAAACAATAATTTTAGAACCAGATATTAACTTAGTATCTGCTTCGGGATTAACTAGGTATTCGCCTTTTCCATTTTTAAAACCAATAACAGTGCAACCTGTTTTTCTTCTGAGGTCTAAATCTTTAATCGTCTTAACTTCACCTGTATTGTATAGTTTTTCAACTACAACTTCTTCTATATTAATATTACGTTCTCCTACGATACCCAAATTATCTATAAACTCAACTAAATCTGGAACTACAACTAAAGACGCCATATGATCACCTCCAATTCTATCTGGTAAAATCACATTGTTAGCTCCTGCCAATTTTAACTTTTTATAAGATGTTTCTTGAGATGCTCTACTAATGATATTCATACTTTTATTAATTTGTCTTGCAGAAAGTACAACAAACAAATTATCGGCATCGTTAGGTAATGCAGAAATTAAAGTACTAGCTCGATCAACACCTGCTTCTATTAACGTGTCATCTTCATTAGCGTTTCCAAAAATAAAAGGAAGTTCATCTTCTTCATGTTTTTCAATTACTTCTTTATCCTTTTCAATAATTACAAAAGGCTTATTGTAAGCAGTTAACTTTCGTGCTGCCTGCTTTCCGTTTCTACCAAAACCACATATTATAATATGGTTTTTAAGGCTATCTATTTTCTTTTGCATTTCCTTTTGTTTTATTTCTTCTAAATCATTTTTGCTTAATATATACTCGGTTATCACAGTAATGGCATAACCCAAGATTATGACACTCGCTAAAATTAAAAAAATGGTAAATATTTTAGCATTATCATCTAATGGCTGCACTTCACCAAAACCTACAGTAGTTATAGTTATAACCGTCATATAAATGGAATCGACCCAAGAATAATTAGACATAACTTTGAATCCAATAACACCAATAGCCAAAAGCAACGACAATAAAAATACTGCTGTGTAAATCTTGGTTCTAAAAAATTTAATTACTGGATTCATAAATTACAAATCAAATACGGAAGAGCGTTTTGTATAAACGATATCTTTTATTCTTATCCAAAAGGCAAAAAACAGATATAAGGCAAAGCCAAATCCTAAAGTCACAAAAGTTAAATACATAAATGAAGTACGTACAACTTTTGCTCTAATTCCTAAACGATCTGCTATACGTTGACAAACGTAATACCCTCGTTTTTGAAAGTAGTAAAGCATTTGGTAGAAAAATTTCATTGATTTAATTTTTGTTGATGCTCATTTGTATTGCAATTTAGTCTTTAGTTTAAAACATCAAAAATTTATTTGTTTAAAAAACCTGTGTTTAAGCTAATTTTTGTTTCCTATTTAATCAATTTACAAGTATCTTTCTAAGGCTATACAAATTGAATTTTAGTTCAAATTCAGGCTAAAAGCGAATTTCCAATAGCACATTTAAGACATTGGTGTTTATTACAATATTCGGTTTTTAATTGTACTAAAGCTTGGGAATCTAAAGCCGATTTTGATATTTTCTTTAGCTTATTAAAGCTTTTTATGATTGAATTATTTTCAGAATCTATAGCTCTAATTAGTTGTATAAGTTGTTCATTAACAGCTTTTCCATTTTGTTTCGCATAACTAAATTTAAGAGGAATTATCGTATTAATCAATAGCAAGTTCACAAAAGCTTTAGTAACTATTTTAGGATTTGTTTTAGATTCTTTTTGAAACGTATAATGTGAATTCCAATATGGAGATGCAGTTACTTCAAAAAGTTTATAAAAATCCTCTAAAGTTTCACTTACCAAAAGTTTAGAAAACAAACGTTGCTGTTTATGATATAAACGTGCTAATTGAGATAAACGTATGGTTGGAAAATTAGATGGACGAAGCCTAAAAAACTGCAAAGGCAATACATATTCGTTAGACAACTGAAATTTTTGTTTTAAAAAGTAGTATTCACTTTTTAGATTTTGATAATAGGTATCTTCAATCGTTTTCTCTAATAATCCTGCTTGACCAAACAATAAAGCCTCTAATAAAAGTTGATTAGATTGTATTTTACGAACTATTGAAAAATCTAAAGAATTAGCTAAACTAAAAAAGGCGTCACCATTAACTTTCAATCCGAAATATTTTGTCAGCATTTTAAACAAAACGGCTTCCCAATTATTATTAGAAGCCTCAAGCAACGCTTCAATTGTTTTTGATTTTCGCTCTAAACGTTCAATATATAAACGTTCTAGCCAATGGTCTAATATAAAATCTTCAGTTTTAGCAAAATCATTTTCACAATTAATCCATTTCGATGTATTTGAAAATAGTTTTTTATAATTCTGCAATACTCCTTTATGGATATAATGTTTTAGCTCTAATGTTGGAATGATAGAATTATCTTTTCTATACACCTCTGAATCATGTTCATATACAACATGCAAAATAACATTATCATAAGCTTTATCTTGTTCATGATGATGTGCAAACCAATCACTAGATTTTATATGAATTTCTACATTTCCTGCCCAAAGTTGCTCACCAATTTTAAGTTGAGCATTAAAAAAATCTGGACCAGAATCATGGTTATGTATTCCTACAGAAACTAATGATATTGATTCACCTTGTATTGTTTTAAGATGAAGTATATCAAATTTTTGGAATTTCCATATATAATGTAGAAAATTTTCTCTCATTATATAAAAGTAATAAAATAGATAAGAGTGACAAGTTTTAAGGAAAATTTAGATATTGATTTTTAGATTTAAATTAGTCGACAACTATCTTGATAGATTCATAACCATGATACGTATAAAGCACAACAAAGTACTGTCCTTTTACTAAGGAGTTAACATTAAAAGGAATTTCATAATCACCAACATTTCGTTTTCCTTGAGTTAAGGTTTTTAATCTTTGCCCAATTGTATTATAAATACTAAGCTCACAATAAGTGTTATTGATTAATTGTAATTTAATAACAGCATTATCTTTAATAATATTTGAATCTTTTATAGAAATAGAATGGCCTTTAGGTTTCGTAATTTCAAAGTCTTCAATACTTAAAAGCAAAGGGTCCGAATATTTGTAAACATTAGTTCCAGAGGTATACATTAATGTATCGTTTACACGTTGGAATCGATTAAAACTTGTACCTGTTGTTGGTTTGTATTCCCAAGTTTGCCCTCCATCTAAAGTTTCATAAAATAACTCACCAAAGCCACCAACCCAACCTATATCTTCATTTAAGAAACCAATGCCTTGAATAGTTCCTATAATTCCAGCTGATGGTATCGAATTAAGTTGCCAAGTTAGTCCTCCATCAATAGATTTATAATATTCTAGAATATCTGTATGAGCTTCAACTGAGCCATACATTACAGAATCATTTAATTCTTGAATTTTCCATATGCGTTCATTAGAATCTTCTCCTAAAGTTACAGTGTTCCATGTTTGTCCACCATCAACTGTTCTAACAATAATTCCTCTTAAGCCTGTGCCTTGAGCACTTTGTCCAGCAGCATATCCAATATTTTCATCTTTAAAATGTATATCAACTAAGGCATTACACAAGTTCCCCATATTAGTATAAATCCAAGTATCACCTTGGTCTGTAGATTTCATTATATATGCTGAACCATAAAAAACACCTGTTATAAAAATAGTGTTTTCATTAACCATGTGCATACCGCAAATACCTGGAACATCTACTGGTAAGTTACTCGAAATATTTGTCCAAGTTATTCCTCCATCAATCGTTTTTAAAAGTGTTGCTGTTGGGTTTCCATTTGCAAGTGTACCAGCAAAACCTATTTGCTCGTTATAAAACTCAACACTTCTAAAATATCTATCCGAATTATAATATTGTTGTGTCCAATTTACACCTCCATTGGTAGTCTTTAAAATTTGTCCACCACCATCTACAACCCAACCAATTTCGGTATCAACAAACTGCATATCTTCAAAACGCCAACCAAAGGTATTTGCGTTAAGTGTTTGCCAGGTTTGAGCAATAGATTGGAAAGACAAAAAGGATACAAATAAAATGCATAAGCATTTTGAAACGTTTAGCAATTTCATAAATTATGATTATTAATATAATCGCAAAATAATAGTTACTCCTATTTAGAAATAGTAAAAAAGCGAAACTTTTAACTCACAACTTGACACGAAGATTTAGAATATCTCCATCTGGATTGATGGATTTTAAAAACTGTGATGGATTACATCCAGTAAATTGTTTGAAATCTTTTATAAAATGAGACTGATCGAAGTAATTGTATTCTAAAGCTAATTGAGTTAATGATTGATTTGTGTTTTCTTTCATTTTTTCAATTACAGCATTGATACGACAAGTTCTTAAAAACAGTTTAGGTGAAATTCCAATTTCATTTTTAAAACGTTGTTCAAGACGCCTAAGACCAATACCTAAATTAAGTGTTTTCAGTTGATTGGCTTCAACAGTTAAGCTAGAAAATGTATGTTTTAAACTTTTAGTATCACTAAAATTCGCATATGGCAAAAGATAGGTTTCAATAATTTTAATCCTTTCTTCAATCGTATTAGCTAAATAGATACGTTCTTGTAACACATGCATTTCAGGAAGATCAAGATCAGTTAAATTTAAACAGCCATTAGTGAGGTGATGCATATCAACATTCCAAATTTGTTTAGCGACCCATGGGTGAAACTTGATAGCAAAAACATTTAAATCTCCATCAGGAAGAGTTAAATTGATATGTTTTTTTATTTGACCAAATACATGAAACTGTCCTGTTTTAGATTGATTTTCGACATCTGGAAAATCACATTGCCATGGCGACTCTAAATGAAACACCCAATCTACATAAGCATCTGGAACGAATTTATACGACGGATTATCTAAATCATATTCTGAAGATTTAACGGTCCAGAAATATGCTATAAGATGTTCAAAAGCTTTAGATGCTTTGTGTTTTTTAAATTGCATGAAGCTATAAAGTATTTCACTAAAATAAGAAAATCAAATTGTATTATATGAATAGAGGCTATTGAAACCAAAAAAGCCTTGAATACTTTTCAAGGCTTTTTGTATTTATAAAAGATCTAAATGATATCAATTAATCAATATATCCCATTTTCTTCATCCAATCATCATTAAACATCTTGCCTACATAACGACTTCCATGGTCATGAAATAAAACAACTACAACATCATCCTTTTTAAAGTGTTCTTTAAGTTGTAATACTCCTTTAATTGCTGCTCCTGCAGAATTACCTAAAAACATACCTTCTTCTTTTGCGAGTCTTTGCGTATACACAGCAGCATCTTTATCGGTTACTTTCGTAAATCCGTCAATGATAGAAAAATCTACATTTTCGGGAAGAATATCTTCTCCAATACCTTCAGTCACATAAGGATAGATTTCCTTTTCATCAAAAACACCAGTTTCATGATATTTTTTAAATACACTTCCGTAGGTATCAATTCCCCAAACCTTTACATCTGGATTTTGCTCTTTTAAATATTTACCAACACCAGAAATGGTTCCACCAGTTCCAACACCAACAATGAAGTGTGTTATTTTACCATCGGTTTGTTTCCAAATTTCTGGACCTGTACTTTGATAATGTGCTTTTGCATTACTCGGATTGTCATATTGATTCACATACCAAGCATTAGGTGTTTCCTCTCCTAGTCTTTTAGATACAGAATAATAACTTCTAGGATCATCTGGTTCAACATCTGTAGGACACACAATTACTTCTGCTCCAACAGCTCTCATGATATCAACTTTTTCTTTACTCTGTTTGTCTGCCATTACAAAAATACATTTGTAACCTTTTACTATAGCAGCAAGTGCCAATCCCATGCCTGTATTTCCTGAAGTTCCTTCAATAATGGTTCCTCCTGGTTTTAAACGACCATCAGCTTCTGCATCTTCAATCATTGTTAAAGCCATACGATCTTTAACCGAATTTCCTGGATTAAACGTTTCGTATTTTGACAATACCAAACAAGGCAATTCGGCTGTGAGCTTATTTAATTTAACTAAAGGTGTATTACCAATCGTTCCTAATATGTTTTCTGCGTAATCCATAACTATTGTTTTGCGATGCAAATTTAAGTTAAAAGTGGAAAGCTGAAAGTTAAAAGTGCTTTTTAATCCACTTTAGAGTTTGGATGTTGGTTATTTAGTTGAATCTGCGTTAGCGATGGAGCAATTGTTGGAGTTCCTTTTTTTAAAGAGCGACTTGCGAGAGCGCGACCCTTTGAAGCTTTTTTAGCGAAAGAGGGAAACGCCCAAATCATTCAAATCGAATAGCTTTAACTGGAGAAATTTTTGTAATGATTATAGACGGAATCATGAGCATTAAAAAACAGGCTACAAAAGTTCCTATATTTAATAAGATTATATAATCTAAGCTAATATGTACTGGAATAATAGATACATAATACTGCTCAGGATCTGGAAATTTGAGAATACTAAGCTGTTTTTGAATGAATAATAACGCCAAACCAATAACATTTCCCCAAAATAAACCTAAGCAAATCAAATAGGTAGCGTTATATAAAAATACTTTTCTGATGCTCCAATTAGAACTCCCTAAAGCTTTTAGAATTCCAATCATTTGAGTCCGCTCTAGAATTAAAACTAAAAGTGCTGTAATCATGTTAATTCCCGCTACGATAATCATAATTGTAATAATTCCATAGGTATTATTATCGAAAATTTTTATCCATTCAAAAGTGGTATAATATTTCTCTTCAATAGTTTGTGTGTTCATGTTTGAAGGCGTTGCAGCTCTAATTGAAGTATCCATTTCTTTAAGCTGACTATAATCTTCAATAAACACTTCGAAGTTTCCTATTTGATTCTTTTCCCACTTGTTTAAGCGTTGTACATGTCTAATATCTCCAAGCATGTAGGTTTTATCAATATCTTGAAAACCAGAATTAAACACACCAACGATTTCAAACTGCCTAATAAAAGGCATTTCATCCATGCTTTCTTTTCCGAACACCATTTGAAACGAATCTCCAACCTTGAAATTAAGTCGATTAGCCAAATAACTAGAAATAAGCACGTCATTATGTAACTCCTTTGAATAGTCTGGCAAACTGCCTTCAACTAAAAAATCTTCGAGATACGACCAATCATAGTCTTTACCAACACCTTTTAAAACAGTGCCTTCAAAATCGCTTTCTGTTCTAATAACTCCAAATTTGGTTGCAACAGCTTGAATATGCTTAACCCCTTCAACTGTATTAAAATTTGGATAAAAATTTTGTGTTGTTGAAACTGGAAATTCAGATTCGTTTGAGGTATTACTATCGTAGTTATTGATGGTCAAATGACCATTAAAAGCAATCACCTTTTCACGCACTTTTTTCTGTAGCCCAATTCCTGTAGCAATAGCAATCAGCATTACAATAATACCAATAGCAATTGCAGTGATTCCAATTTTTATTATTGGAGCCGAAACACTACTTTTATACGCTTTACTACCAATAATGCGTTTAGCTATAAAAAACTCGTAATTCAAAATTTAAAAATGCATTTTAAGATGTTCAAAAATACTGTTTTATTATTTGTTTTGGTATTGATTTCTTGTGGTTCAAAAATCAAGGATGATTCTGCCCAGAATAGTGAGATTCTGAGTCAAGTTCAGGATGAGAACTCAACAAAAACCGAAAACAAAATTATTGTTGGCGCCAATAGTACTGAAGCATATCTTCCAATATTAAAAGGAAAACGTGTTGGAATTGTTGCTAATCAGACAAGTGTGATTTTTAAAGAGAGTGCCTCATCTCAAAAAGCTCCAAACGATTACAATTACACACACCTGGTAGATTCTTTAGTGGCCTTAAATTTGGACATTAAGCAAGTATTTGCAACAGAACATGGCTTTCGTGGCAAAGCTGATGCTGGTGAAACTGTAAAAGATGATATTGATTCAAAGACCAAATTACCTATTGTTTCTATCTACGGAAAAAATAAAAAACCATCGAAAGCGCAATTAAAAGATCTTGATATAATTGTGTTTGATATTCAAGATGTTGGTGCTCGTTTTTACACTTATATCTCAAGTTTACATTATTTGATGGAAGCTTGTGCAGAAGCTAATATTCCTGTTATAGTCTTTGATAGGCCTAATCCAAATGGTCATTATATTGATGGACCAATTTTAGAAATGTCGAATAAAAGTTTTGTAGGCATGCATCCAATTCCTGTGGTTCATGGAATGACCATTGGAGAATATGCACAAATGATAAATGGAGAAGGTTGGTTAGAAAACGAAATTAAATGCGAACTGACTGTTATTCCTATTAAAAATTACACTCATGAGAAAACATACAGTTTACCTATAAAACCATCACCTAATTTACCTACAGATGTGGCTATAAACTTGTATCCAAGTTTATGTTTTTTTGAAGGTACAAATGTAAGTGCTGGTCGCGGTACTTCTGGTCAGTTTCAAGTGTATGGCAGCCCGTTTTTAGATAAAGACGATTACACATTTAAATTTGTTCCTCAACCAAACGAAGGCGCTAAATATCCAAAACATAAAGGAGAAGTTTGCTATGGCGAAGATCTTAGAGATAGCAAACCATTAGGCAAAATACATTTAGACTACCTTATTAAGGCTTATAGCAATTCAATAGGGAAACAAGAATTTTTTAATGACTATTTTATCAAGTTAGCAGGAACAAAACAATTGCAAGATCAAATAGAAAGTGGAGTTTCAGAAAAAGACATTAAAGCCTCTTGGGCTAAAGGGCTTGCTGAATTTAAAACAATGAGAAGTGAGTATTTAATTTATAAATAATTCAATAAAATCACTCGTTTTTAGACAGCATTTTATCTTCTTCTAAAGCTAATAAAACCGAATTATCTCTAAGTATTTTAACTACAAATACAATTCTAACAGGAGATTGAACAGCAACAAAAACGTGTTTTCCTTTACTTAGTTTTTTTAGAGGAATTTTTACAGATTTCTCTCTAACAGTAAGGTTAACTTCTCTTTTATAATTCATATTGACAGCATACACTTTATTGATTAAAGTATTGCTTTTAAGCAAGAGAGTGTCTTTTGTGATATTTAATTTTTGAGTCAAGTTCTTTGCTCTAATGTTGACATTTTTTTCAAGAATGGCAAAATCATTTTGAGCTTGAAGTTCGCTAAAAATAGAAGTCATTAAAACAAAAAAGATTATAACATAAACTGTTCTCATATTCAAACGCTGTTAACGTCAACATTAATGAACTAATAGCTTAATTATAATCCCCGAACATTAAAACTAGGACACTTTTGCATTTAGACACAAAAAAACCTATGAACGGTCAATAAAACCGAAGTATGGATATTTTCTTACAATTAATCATCGTAAGGCTTACCATTTGGTCTTAAATTATTTCTTCTATACTCAGCTCTAGTTTGTACATGATCTCTATCAGCATCAGAAAGGTTATATGATTTCTTATAATACATTTCTTCAGCTTCGTATTCTAAATCTTTGCCATTAGTCGCAATGTTCAGATTAGTTGTGTCATATTCTAAATCTACGCCATCAAATTCATCTGACAACAATTCAGAATCATTTAGAGTAACCTCATTAACATCATCTGTTAAGAATTCAGGTTCATTTAGAGCTACAACTTCAGATTCAATACCACGTAAAGGATCGAACGGTAGGATTCTTTCAATTTGAAATACAATGATTTTATCAGCTTGATAAAACATGACTGTGTACTTTCCTAGAGGTAATTCATCTAAAGGAACTTTTGCACTCTTAACTGCTGGTTTAAAATCAAATACTTTTTCGGCTTTATCACTAATAAAACGAACTCTCTTAAATAGAAATTTGTTCTCTAAAAGCAACGAATCTTGAGTACTAGATAAGTCGTGATTTAAATTAAACGCTAAAGGGTTAACATTCTTTCTAATCGTAGTATAAGTCTCTTGTGCAGAGAGGTTACTACTAAAAAACAATGCAAATAATACGAGACCAATAAGGCCGTGAATTGGCGTACCAATTGTAGTAATCTTGTTCATGATTGGGGTCATTTAAAGGTTAACTAAAAAAACTAATATTTAATATTTTAATGAGGGAATTTACATTAATGAGGGAAGCATGTAATTATATTCAAATGTAATAGTAGATGAACTCTAACTACAAGAATTTGGTTGAATACCTAAAAAGAGTCGATGAATGAAAAAAAAAGAGAAAAAAAAGGGATGAACTACACAATATTTAAAAAAAACAAATAAAAATCACAGTTCGTAAAACCTTAAAAATGAGCACTTAATCGAATACAATATTCCATTTTACACTATTTTGAGGCATTTAGACTAGTAGGTTTTCTGTATTTATGAAACGGTTGTTTTAGGAGCATTCCAATCTTTCCGTTAGCTTTTTCATCAGGAAACGTATCAACTCCATAAACTATTAGTTTAGGATCGAGTTTCATAAAGGTTCCGAATAGGCGATCCCAAATTGAAAAGATATTACCATAATTACTATCTGTATATGGTAACATATAATGATGATGTACTTTATGCATGTTTGGAGATACAAGAATATAACTCAATATTTTATCAACTTTATTTGGCAACTTAATGTTAGCATGACTAAACTGTGTTGCTATGAGAGATAATGATTGATATATAAACACAATAGCTATTGGAGTACCAATAATAAACACACCTGCTAGTGTAAATACAAATCTAATGACACTTTCAAGTGGATGATGCCTATTAGCAGTTGTCGTATCTACGTGATGATCTGTATGATGTACCAAATGCACCATCCAAAGTGGTTTTACTTTATGCTCGACATAGTGAGCTAGATATGCGCCAATAAAATCTAAAAGTAAAACACCAAGTAATATATAAGCCCACAATGGTAGGTTTGGAATCCAATTAATAATTCCAAATTGGTTTTCCTGTACCCAATCTGAAGTTTCAACTAACAAAAAAGCCAAGCTAAAATTTATTACAATAGTTGTTAACGTAAAAAAAATATTAGGCACTGCATGTTTCCATTTCTTATATTTAAATTTGAATAGAGGCAATGCACCTTCTAGCAACCAAAATAGAGTTAATCCGCCAACCAAAATTAAACTTCTATGCTGCGAAGTAATGTTCTCGAAATAGTTAAATAGTGTTTCCAAATGGTTTAGAAGTTATTCTTGACAATTAAATTGGCTTTCTTCAAATTTACTAAAGAAACTTTACTTCTCCATACACTTGCGTTGTTTTCATCTTTCAACAGTATATAAGATGTAAAATACAAAAAGGCAATTAAGGATTCATTACTAGAATCTAATTCCGAAACATCTATTCTTTTTAATTGTCTCAACACTTTTTTTGCCTTACCCAAAACCAAAGGCTGCTTCAGTTTTTGAAGCTCAATTTTTTGCTTTAGTAATCCTGAAGTATCTTTTGTAACATAACTTTCAGCTTCTTTTAAATAAAAATTTGAAAGTTTTACTATTTCTGGTCTTACATTTCCATTAACAAGAACAGAAAAATCGACATATTTTGATGCCAAACGATAGGCTGTATTAAACTCTTTTTGCGCTCTATAATTGGTTATTTCTGCTTTTAAGAATGATGTATTAATTGCATATTTAGTAATAAATTTTGCGATGTCTAAATATCCATAATTTGCAATCTCTGCATTAATAATATTTCCATTAACATCCATGATTTTTATGGTGTCATCATTAAATTTATCAATGTAAAGCTGACTGCGTTTTCCTTTTATTTGATTGAACAATTCTTCATAATGTTGTTCACCTATTATTACAGGTACGAAATGCTCCCAAATCACTTCATTAATGGATTCGTTACTGAATAAATCATCTATTACTGCAACACCTTGTTCATTTTTCATTAAAACAGGATACTCTTGAAATGTCACATCTTCCCAGACTACAAAAAGCAATTTATCTTGTACATAAGCAAGGCTTTTAGCGGCTTCTAAAGAGGTCATCCATTCTTGAGATTGGCATACTAAAAGAGATCCGAAAACAAATAAACAAATGAGTATATGCTTTTTCATAGGTTAAAAATTACATTTTAATGCGCTGCCTCATGGCTTCAACGATGTTAAAAGCTGCAGGACAAATAGCTACATTTTTTAATGTTAAATTTGATATTTGCTGAAACTTTTTTCGATCAGTATGAGGAAATTCCCGACATGCTTTAGGTCTCACCTCATATATAGAACAATAATTATCTGCACCTAAAAAAGTACAAGGAACTGATTGCAATACATAATCGTTTTCTTCGTCTAATTTTAGATAAGTATTAATAAATTGTTGTTGCTTCATTTTGAAGTGTTTCGAAACACGTTCAACATCCTTTGGAGTAAATAAAGGCCCTGTAGTTTTACAACAATTAGCACAATCTAAACAATCTGTACGCTCAAATTCAGCTTCATGCAAATCCTGCATAATATAATCTAATTGCTTTGGTGGCTTTTTTTTAAGCTTTGTAAAGAAGGTTTTATTTTCCTTATGTTTATCTTTGGCGAGCTTTGGAAGATTATTTATTAGGTCTTGCATACTACAAAAATACTGAACTTGCCATTCAAGGCAATACTATTAATTAAATAGATTCTGCATCTTGTGCAGAATAACAATGAAATGAAAGATTTATTCGGAAACGCTTTACGCGATTATCACAACAATAATTATACCGAAGACCTCATCACTTCAACGAATATCTCAGGTGAAGATAAACTTCCTCTTCCCTATTTGTTTCGGGATTTTACTGAGATGCCCAAACTTGAGCAAAAAGCCTTACGATTAGCTAAAGGAAACATTTTAGATGTTGGTTGTGGCTCTGGTAGTCATAGTTTACACCTTCAAGAGAATGGTTTTAATGTAAAAGCTATAGATATTTCTGAAGGTGCAGTTGAAGTCGCCAAAAGTAGAGGTGTTAAACATATTGAACTGAAAGCACTTTTAGATGAAACTGAATCTTTCGATACGATTCTATTATTAATGAATGGTACCGGAATATTTCAAGAGTTATCTCAAATTTCTACTTATTTAAAACATTTGAAGTCAATATTGAATCCTAATGGACAAATTTTAATTGATTCTTCAGATATTCAGTACATGTATGAAGATGAGGATGGTGGACTTTGGATTGACACAAACGCAGGTTATTACGGCGAATTAGATTATTTCTTAAGTTATAAAGATGAAGAAGAAATACCAATGAAATGGTTATACCTAGATTTTGAACGTTTGCAACTCGCTTGTGAAAGCGTGGAATTAAAATGTGAGAAAGTTATGGATGGTGAGCATTTTGATTATTTGGCGAAGATTTCGATATAGATAGTCATCCTGAACTTGATTTAGGATCCTCACTAAATTCTGAATCAAGTGCGTAATGACAACTAACTTCTATTGAGCTTCTCCTCCAACAAACGTCTGTTTTACTTTAATATTCGGAATTTCTTTTTGGTCAACTGTCATAATATCTTGATCTAAAATGATAAAATCGGCAAATTTACCAACTTCAATACTTCCCTTTTCATCTTCCTCAAAATTAGAATAGGCTGCCCAAATGGTCATTCCTTTTAAGGTTTCTTCTCTGGTTAAACCATTTTCTTTTTGAAATCCACTTTCAGGATATTGCTCTAAATCTTGACGAGCTACTGCAGCATAAAACGTTAAAAACGGACTCACTCGTTCTACTGGAAAATCGGTTCCTAAAGCGACTTTTCCGTAGGCATTTAATAATTGTTTGTAAGCATAAGCACCTTTAACGCGTTCGCTTCCTAAACGATCTTCAGCCCAATACATATCACTTGTGGCATGTGTTGGTTGAATGGATGGCATTACATTTTTGTATAAGTCGAAATCTTCTTGCGAAACCACTTGAGCATGTTCAACTCTCCATCGTCTATTTTCTTTTCCAACTAACACTTTATTATAGATTTGCAACACTGCATGATTAGCAGAATCACCAATGGCATGTGTATTCATTTGGTACTCTGAATTCGCAATTCGCTCTGCGTTTTTATTAAAAGTTTCTAAATCAGTTACTAATAATCCTAAATGATTTGGCTTATCGCTGTATGGTTCTCTAAGCATTGCACCTCTAGAACCTAAAGCACCATCGGCATAAAACTTAAATGAACGCACGTTTAATCTATCGGTTTTAATAATGCCTTTATTTAAGTAATAATCGACATTGTCTTCCGTTCCAGACACCATTGCATACACTCGCATTTTTAAATCACCCGTGTTTTGTAAACTATCAATGAGTTCTATAGTATTTTGGTCTAGTCCTGCATCATCAACAGTTGTTAAACCTAAATCAAAACACATGTCTTGAGCAACTAATAAAGCTTCTACGATATCTTTTCTTGTATATCCTGAACCTGGCCAATGATTCCAAACCAAATCTACGGCATTATCCACTAAAACACCTGTTAGTTCTCCATTCTCCATGACGACTTCTCCTCCATCAACTTTAGTATTAATAGTGATGCCTCCAAGATCTAAAGCAGCTTGATTACATAAAGTAGCGTGACCATCAATACGTATTAATGCAACAGGAGTTTCAGGAAATAGTTTGTCCAGCAACTTTTTATTTGGAAAAAATTTATCTTCCCAATCATTTTGATCCCAACCTCTACCTACAATATAGTCCAGTTCTTTTCCATTTTGAAAATCTAATACGCGTTTCATTACCTCTTCAAAACTTTTGGTTCCAACCAAATCGACATCTAGTTGGTCTAGACCTAGTCCTAAAAAGTGGCAATGTGCATCAATAAATCCAGGCACAATGGTTTTACCTTGAACGTCAATTAGATTTTCTGAAGTGTATTTAGATTGAATGTCACTTGATGTTCCTATTTCTAAAAACTTCCCATCTTTAACAGCAAAGGCTTCAGCTTTGCCGAAATCATTATTTACAGTATATACATTCGCATTACTGATGATTGAATCTACTTGTATTTTTTCTTTGGAACAAGAAGCACAAATGATTAAAAGGAGAAGGATGGTTAGTTTTTTCATTGGATATTAGTTTTAAGCACAAAAATCAGGTCTCGACTGCGCTCGACCAGACAGCGTAGTAAAAATACAAAAAGCATTCAATTCCATAAGAACGAATGCTTTTTTAATATTTAGCTTTTTGATGAGATCCTGAATCAAGTTCAGGATGACACTAGTATCAAAAATCAAACTGATACGTCGCTCCAACTAAAAATTGAATCCCTTGAACAGGATAATTTAACCAACGTTGATACTCTTGATTTCCAATATTATTTGCTTTTGCAAAGGCAGATAATTGGTCATTAATTTTATAACCAACATGTGCATTTACATCAAAGAAACTATCTAATGTGATCGTTTGTGGTGCATCAACAGGCAAGAAACTCTGCTCGATTGCAAATAGGTCTTTACGTTCACCTACAAAAAACAGATTAGCTCCAGCAAACCAATGCGCATCAATTTGATAATCTAGAAACAAGGACGCTTCAATGTCTGGTAAATTCCATGCTTCGGCTTGATCATCTGTATTATAAGCAAAATATTCAGCCTTCATGGTTAAATTAAAGTTTCGATTGACATCCACATTCAACTCTCCAGCCAACGAGAATGTATCGACATCATCATAAACAACACCCATCGAATTTCCCAATTGATAGTTCTCACTAGCAGTTCCTATTACAGGATTTGTTTTAAATAAAGCGCGATTATTATCCGCTAAATAATGTCCGTTAATATTATAACTTAAACTATTAGATAGCTTTCCTCTCAATCCTATAGATACATTATAAATTTGATCTGTAGGCGCTACAATTAAAGTAGGTGACACAAACGGATTTTCTTGTGCAAAATCGTAATATGAATTTTGAATTAAACCGCCTTCTATTCCACCATAAGCAATCATTAATTCATCGACTAATCGATAACTTGCTGTAATATTTGGGTAGACAAACAATTTGCTTTCACTAGCTTCGCGATCGTTAAGATATACTAAATTAACACCCAAATTTACAGTTAAATCATCTTGTTTCAATTGGTAACTTGGCGCTATTCCCAAATTAAAATTACCATAATTTAAGTCTTCATCTGCATAATAATTTCTCTTAAAGGAACCTCCAATATAATCTATTGTTACCTCTGAAGTAATCAATTCGTCACTTATTGGAACATCAAATTCAGACTTTAGGATAAACCGATTTTCACCTGAATCTTGATTATCTCCAAAGCGTCTATACAAAACGCTCCCATTTTTGATGATTTCATCTTCAAAACTGATTTGACCACCAAAATTTGCGGTATAAAATGAATGATCAACATCAAACGTATTAATATCTTGATCTGGCAATCCATACCAATTATAACTTTGTAATTGAAATCCACCATTAACTTTCCAAGAATAATCGCTAAGCTTCTGACTGTAATGAGCATTGAGTCCAGTTTCAGAAAAGTTGTTATCAAAATTAACACCTTCAATATCACCAGCTGAAGAATGATGACTAAAATAACCACCAACACGTTCGGTATTACTTAAAGCGTGATTTAAATACACTTCACCTAAAATAGTCGTGTATGTGCCAACACCTAAAGATGCATAGTTATCGTATAGCTTTACTGCTTTTTCTTTGTCTACTGTTGCGGCTTTTCCTTTTGCAGGTGTAAATGTTGAAGCCACAGGAATAGAAAAAATATTGTATTTAATGTCTTTTTTCTTAGCTGTTGTAGAATCGTTTAAACTGGGCGTTTCTTTGATTTTAAAGGCGTCTGAAATTTTTGGTGTATAGGGCTTAACTACGTTTACAGTTCCAGCATCGATAGAATCATTTTTCTGATCTTGTGCAAAAGACACGACAACATTAAAGCTTAGAATAATTAAAATTATATGTTTAAATCTGAAAGTCATACGTTTAGTTTTGTTCAGTTTCTACTACTGAAGCATTTGTTTTTGCTTCTTCTGTTTTAATTGTATTCAATTCGGTTTGCGCTTCTGAAACCACATCATCAAACTCGGCAAAGTTGGTGATGACACTTTCCAAAATATAAGTCGCTTGAAATGCATCTTCCAAAGCATAAAAGTTTTTAGCCATAAGCACTAATCCTTTTGCGCTATAATATTTATAACTGCTGTAATCTTTAGCTAATTTCTGAACGACAGTATTAGACGCTTCATGCTTTTGTTCTTTACTTTTAAAGTAAGCATTGTAGTATAATGCTTCAGCAGCAAGAACTCCATTTGCTATCGTTTCAACTTTAGCATAAGCTATTTTCGCTTTGTCTTCATCTCCAGTTTTCATTGCAGAACGCGCTATAATTATTTGAGCATCACTTTTCACTTTATTATCTAATTTAGAATTCTGAAGTGTTTTTTCTGCATAATTCACAGCTTCACTATAATCTTTTATTTGATAATAGGCATTCATCAAATTAGATTGCGCATAGGTTATATTCTGAGGATAATCTGCTTCAGTTTCTAAACGTTTTAATAGAGGAATTGCTGTATTCCAATTGGAATCATTTAGATGAATTTCTGATAATTTCACAATAGCTTGCTCTGTAAATTCGCCTTTTTGCTTTTCAATCACATACTCATAATGTGAACGTGCATTTTCAGGCAATTCCTTTTTTGAATATAATTCTGCGATATAAAAATGTGATTTCAATGCATGAATTCCATTTGGAAATTCATTCAAATACTTATTAAACTGACGAATAGCTGCATCTGTATTATTCTCTAAATATTGTTTTTCGGCTGCTAAATAAGCTGTATTATCTAATTCGGCATCAGAAACATCAACAAAATCTAAAGTTCTTACCCAAGCTGCATATTCATCAACACGACCAAGATCGATATAAATCAAACGAGCTGTTTCGACAGCTTGATTGGCTTCATCTGTAGTTGGAAATTGGTTAGCAACTTTTTTAAACTTGGTTAATGCGCGTTCATTATCGTTAGTATTGTAAAATGACAAACCTTGACGCAATAAAGCTTTAGGAATAAAAACACTATTAGAATATTCTGCCTTTAGTCGATCATACATAGACATCGCTTTATCAATCTCATTTGATTTCACATAGGAATTTGCGAGTTCATACATGGCATCATCACGCAAAGACGATTTTGAGTATTCTTTTATAAAGGCATCTAAACCATTAATCTTTTTTGAACTTTCGCCTATATATCCATAACTCATGGTCTTTTGAAACATTGCATAATCTGATTCAATTTCATTCAACTGTATGGCTTTATCATAGGCTACAATCGCTTTGCTATAATTACTTGACACAAAATGACCATCACCAAGTCTTAAATACGCATCGTTGAGTCTTAATGTATCATCTTTATGATTATCAATAAATTTCTGAAAGCTTACTGTTGCCTGATCGTAGTTTTTAAGTTTAAAATACGTGTAGGCGATATTATAGTCGATGTTATTAAATTCACCAACTTGAGAAACTTCGCTTTCTTGCATGAATTGTTTAAACCCTATTAATGCCTCATCAAAATTACTAAGGTGGTAATCGGTTTCTGCTTTCCAAAATGTAGCTCTTGTGGTAAAAACAGGCGTTTTAGCTTCATTTATTGATATGTCAAATAAGGCTTTAGCTTCGTTATAATCGCCTTCATTATAGACTTCTATTCCTCTGTAAAAGGCCACTTTTTGATAAGCAACTCTATTTTCAAAACTCTTTTTGTTTTTTAAAAGTTTAATCGCTTCCTTATAATTTTTTGAGGTAATATAAGAGTCTATTAATAGTGTTTCAATTTCTTCTTTATAACTCGTGTCAGGATAGGTTTCTAAATAACCCGATAAAACCTGTGGAACGGATTGGTATGGATTTCCGATTTCGTAACTAATTTTAGCATAGTTCAACCAAGCATCTTCCTGAATTTGTATATCAAAATCCATTTGAGATGCATTTCTAAAGGCATTTAATGCTTCTTGCTTTTTATTTAAGTTGATATAACTTTCACCTAAATGATAATAGGCATTTTGAGCAACAGTATTGTTACCATCAATAATTTTATTGAATTCTGAAATGGCATTTTCAAAATCATTTTGTTGGTAATACGCATAACCCAATTGGTAATAATCGGTATTATTCCATCGTCCTCGTTTTCCTTTATAGCCTTTTAAATATGGAATGGCTTCAGGATATTGTTGTAAGTTAAAATGACTTTCGCCAATAATTTTTGACAATTGTGATTTTTCTTGTGGACTACTAGTGTCTAACTGATCAGTCGCTAATTCAATTGCTATTTCGAACTTACCAAGTTTAAAGTTTAAATCGGCTTGATAATATGACAATTTCTCTTTGTATTTCTCTTCATCACTTACCTGATCAAAATACGCGTTAGCCGTATCATAATCATCACCTTCATAAGCCATAAACCCAATATAATATTTAGCTTGTGAACCATATTCTTCAGAATTAATAACACGGTTTAGATACTTATTAGCTCCAGTTTCATTTCCAGTAGAATATAAAGCATAACCATAATTAAAATTGAATTTATTACGATCTGAACGCGCTATACTATTTTCATCAACTTTATCATACCACTTTCTCGCGTAGGAATATTTCCCATTTGAAAAATAATAATCACCAACATCTAAAAATGCTGTATTCCGTTTCGTACTCGTTGGATAAGTATCAACAAAATCTTGAATTAAATCATCTGCATTTTTCTGATTTAAACGTACAGCACAATTCGCTATATAATAAGCACAATCTGACTCTAAAGTTTCATTTGGAGCTTCATTCTTTATTGCTTCAAACAAAGATTGAGCAGCTTGATATTGCTTATTATTATAAAGTGTGAGTGCTTTTTGATAATCTACCAAATCACTAGTATAGGTAGCAGATTGTTGTGCTTGTAGGTATAAACTACACCACAAAAAAGTAAGTAAAACACTTAATTTTCTGAAAGTCATTAGGTTCGATTTTTAATTGATGCCAAAAATAATTTATCTAAAATCTATAACGCAATAATCGTGCTATAATTATACACAGACTTATTAAAAGGACTATAAAAACAAGAATATGTTACATTCAACGTTTCATATGGGATACAAATAAACTTGTGTTTGATTTAAAGAATTGATTTTTTAAAATTGGAATTTGGTTTATTTTTATAATACATTTACATTTTAGAACACACGTCTTAATCTTTCTATATGTCTGAAACTATTTTACAACTCAAAAATGCTTCAATTTATCAAGGTGATAACATGGTATTGTCTGATGTTAATATTGAAATGAACAAAGGTGATTTTGTGTATCTCATTGGGAAAACTGGCAGTGGTAAAAGTAGTTTTATGAAAACACTTTATGGCGACTTACAACTAACTGAAGGTGAAGGTCATATTGTAGATTATGATTTAAGAACCTTAAAAGAAAATGACATTCCGTTTTTAAGACGAAAATTGGGTATTGTATTTCAGGATTTCAAACTATTACCAGATCGTACGATTAATAGCAACTTAGAATTTGTACTTAAAGCAACTGGTTGGAAAGATAAAACCAAAATTTCTGAACGCATTGATGCTGTTTTAGATAAAGTAGCTATGAAAACCAAAGGGTTTAAGTTTCCTCATGAATTATCTGGAGGAGAACAGCAACGTATCGCCATAGCGAGAGCCTTATTGAACGAACCAGAACTTATATTAGCTGATGAACCTACTGGAAATCTAGATCCTCAAACCAGCATTGAAGTGATGGAAGTCTTAAGAGACATCAATAATAATGGGAATACGATTTTAATGGCAACACATGATTATGCTTTACTTTTAAAGTATCCAAGTAAAACATTAAAGTGTGATGAAAACAAGGTATTTGAAGTTGTACAGCGTAAAAACTAAAAACCCAACCATTTAAAAAAGCGCTTAAAGATGTTATCTTTTTCATCTGAAACTGGAGTGCTTCTTTGCGCATTAAATTCGATTACAAAAACACCAAAGTTGGAAGGCGTTTTTTGTGCTGTAGTATTATGCAACGGTTTTTCAAATGCCGATAATTGCATTGGAAATGTGATTTTTCGATCTTCAGACAATGTTCCTGTTTGCAGTATCACGTTTGAATTTTCAACATCATAAATACGATAACTCAAGCCTTCTTTTAAAGCGGGTTTTGAAAAATCAACGAGAACATCCAGACCATCTTTCTGAAATAAAACCACTTTATAAGTTAAATCTCTATGCTGGTATTTAGTAACATTAACAACCGATGGCATATCAAATTCCTTGATGTGCTGCCATATACTACTTTGATCAATACCAAAGTTTGATTGCCATCTTTCTAAATTATAATCTTTATCTCCTGCAACTCTGAAACTGGCGCTTTTTTTGGTAAAATAGATGTTGTTTTTGAAATTCCAATGATTAATATGTTCTAACACTGAAGCATTAAGAGTCACATATCCTGAATATATTCTATTGTTTTCAAATGTTAATGATTTAGCATGAAGTATTCGCAAAGCGTTATTTCTACCTATAATAACATTGCCTGTTATTGTTACATTTTCAACAGGAGCGTTTTTATTAAAACCAATCGTTAGCGAAGCTGCATCTCCTCCAATCTGACCATTTTTAATATCTGAATTATGGTAGAAAAAATTTGATTCTACCTTTACATTTTTGGCAATATTTATTCCATTCAAATCACCTGAAGCAATGATAAGATTATCTTTAAACTGTTGCGCAGGATTGCCATTATTGAATATAACATTGTTTTTTATCTCATAGTTTTTAACATATTCATATTTAGCTTTTTTATTTGCAGACCAAACTTCAACACCTTTATAATAGTTATTAAAAATGATGCAATTCTGTATAATACGAGTTTTACTACTAATATTTTGAGTATACATGCCTTCGCTTATACCTCTGCCGTCTCTTGCAATGTATCCATTATTAGAAATGACACAGCCATCAAATAAACTTCCTCCAGTTTGCTTCCATGAGCCAACTCCAAGGCCAGGATTATTATGTATTTTAAGATTAATAAATTGACAATCTTCACCAGAAGAATGCTCTAATCCTGTAATGACTTCAAAATCTTCATCTTTAGCATTTCTGGAGAAATATCCTAAACATGTGATTTCAAAATTTTTAAAAATGACTTGTTTTCCTTTGACTTCAAGTACATTTTTGTTTGAAGAATTTACATTTCCATTTAAAATAATTTTTTCCTTTTTAAAACCAGAAACAGTGATAAATGTATTGCTTTTAAGACTTTGAAGCGTACTAATAAATCTGCCGTTATAAATACCTTGATGCAACCAAATTGTATCACCAGAATTCACTATATCAGGCTTTTGACTAAGTGCAGTTTGTAAGTCCCAAGGATTATTAATCGTCCCTGTTCCGTTTTGTGTTCCTGGAGTTTCATTGTGATCTTTTGGAAACACATGAAATTCTTCTTGTCCATAAGACACGATATACATACATAGACAAACAATATGGATTAAAAACTGCTTCATATCCTTGAATTACAATTACTATACCATTTCAAAAACGTCATACATTAAAACCGTTTACTAATTCTTCTTTTTATAAAAATGCGGATTTTTACGAATTCCTTTTTTAAACACTTTCCGAACAAGCATTCTAAGGCTCGCATCTAAGTCTAAAATAATATTAGTAAAAGTATCTTCAGGACGTCCTCTAAATTTTGTCACATGAAACGTATCCGTTTCTTTTAAAGGTGCATCACTAAAATAGTAATTTGAAATGCAGCATCTACTTCTATCTACTAAAACTTGATTAACAGAATGCCAAGACGTATCATGTGTTGCCATTACTGCTAACCTATTGAATTTACTTTCAATAACTACAGGTTCATTTTTTGGACCATTTGGCCAAATCTCTAAATGACCTCCATTTTTAGAATCCCAATCTGGAGTAACGTAATACAGTAAATTTAATATTCTCCAACGTTCACGTTCGGCATCATGTGAATTATCTAAATGCGGATTCAAAAAATTATGATGAGCCATTTGTGATAATCCGCCAGCATATAAAGAATCATCTGCATATAAGCTATCAATACTACAAATTTCACCTATTAGGCTTACAATTTTTGGATCTTGAAACGCATAAAGTACCTGCTCTAAAAGTTCATTATGCTTGTCCATTTGAGCAGAAACGTATTTATATTCTCGTATGCTTTTTAAGCATCGCATTTCTGAAGTATCAGGAAATACATCAAAGCATTGTTTAGCAAGATCTTCTGGAAGCAAATCATCGATATAAAAAAAACCAATTTGATTTTTAGAAGCGTCATAAGTCACTTTTAATTCGTCTTTATTTTCGATTATCTTGTTATATATAAGTTCTGAAATGTCTTTTGATTTAGAACTATCCATGTTTGTCTTTTTTGAGTACTGCAATTTAACGCTTTTAATTCTTATTTTAGCAGTCATGATATCTGTATTGATTCCCGTTTACAATTATAATATCGTTGCACTTGTGACTCATATTCATACACAGTTACAATTGTGTAATGTGCCTTTTGAAATTATATGCTTAGATGATGCATCTACAACAGATGTTACTAATGAAAATGATACGATTTCAAAATTAGAATGCACAAGTCATATAAAAAGTAAAGATAATTTAGGCAGAACTAATGCCAGACAATACTTATCAAAACAAGCAAATTATGATTGGCTTTTGTTTTTAGATGCAGATGTAATGCCAAAATCTGATTTATTTATTAGGAATTACCTAAACTATATTGAATCTGATTATGAAGCCATTTATGGTGGTTTTGCTTACCATAAAAACGTTCCCGACTCAAAATACATGTTACGTTGGACCTATGGAAAAACACATGAACAAATTAGTGCTCAAGAGCGAAACAAAAAACCTTATAAGGTTATTATTTCTGCCAATTTTATGATTAAAAAACCAGTGTTTTCAATTATAAATTCTCAAATTGAGCAAAAAGGATATGGCTTTGATAATTATTTTGGAGCGTTATTAAAGATGAAAAACATTAAAGTCATTCATCTTGACAATGAAGTGTATCACTTAGGAATAGAAACCAGTGAAACTTATTTAAATAAAAAGAAAAAAGCTGCTGAAACGTTGCTAACATTATATCAATCAAACAAAATTGGAAGTCATCAAAATGATTTACTCCACTTTTTCATAAAGTTAAAACGTTATAGGTTGCATGTGTTCTTTTCAATGATTTACAAACTATTAAAAACACCATTGAAAAACAATTTATTGAGTAGTCATCCTTCAATGACAGCTTTACAATTATATAGAATATGCTATTTATGTTATAAAGATTTAAACCCATAATGAAACCCTATTTTTCCATAATTATTCCTTTATACAATAAGGAAAAGCACATTATTGACACATTAAATAGTGTCTGGTCGCAAAGCGTTTCAGGTTTTGAAGTGATTGTCGTTAATGACGGTTCAACAGATGGTAGTTTAGATCAAGTAAACGCTGTTAATGATGAACGTTTACACATATTTAGCATTAAAAATCAAGGAGTTTCAAATGCTAGAAATTATGGCATTTCAAAAGCCAATGCCGATTTAATTGTCTTTTTAGATGCTGATGATGTTTGGTTTGAACATCACTTGAAAGACCTCAAAGATTTGCACGAGGAATTTCCAAATTGTGGCATGTATTGTAAGGCTTATGATAAGAAAGACGGAAGTATTCTTATCCCTTCGAAATTTAAAAACATTCCAAATGATCGCCTCTGGAAAGGCATCGTAAACGATTATTTTGATTCAAGTTTAATTAATAGCATTGCATGGACTTCTGCAGTTATGGTACCAAAAAATATTTTCGAAAAGATTGGTAACTTTAATATCATTTACAACTCTGGAGAAGATACCGATTTATGGATTAGAATTGGATTAAAATTTTCTATAGCATTTAGCAATAAAGTAAGTGCTATTCATAATTTAAGCTCTGAAAACAAAATAACAGATTTAAAATTATCGTCTAGAAATCATTTAGATTTTAATATGTTTCAAAAAGAAGAAAGCCTAAATAATGGCTTAAAAAAATATTTAGATTTAAATCGTTATTCCTTAGCAATTCAATATAAATTAGAACATAATATATTAGAAGCAAAAAATATTTACAAGCAGATTAACTTAGACAATTTAACGTCTTTACAGAAATTTATATTTAGTTTACCAGCTTCTGCAATTAGACCAATATTAAAATCTAGAAATTCCCTAAGACAATTAGGTCTTAATTTAAGACTGTTTCGATAATTTGAATTTACCATAATCTCTTATATAATCATTTTCATCAAATTCTCCTGAAGCGATCACTAAACATACAGCTCCAGACGAAAAATTTTCTAATTCACGCCAAATACCAGTTGGTATTAACAGTCCTTTATTCGGTTTATTAAGCAGGATCGTAGATTTTGATTTTCCATCATCTAAAATCACTTCAAAACTTCCACTTAAAGCAACTAAAAACTCCAATTGATCAATATGAGCATGTCCTCCTCGATACGCATCACTTGGGACATCATACAAATAATAAACACGTTTCATTTCATAAGGGAGAATGTCTTTTTCTATTACAGAAAGTGTACCTCGTTCATCTCGTATTTTAGATAAGTTTATTATTTCAATATTCATTAGATATTATTTATAATTTTATTTAGCAATTTTTCCCAGAATCTAGAAATGGCTTCAATTGAAAATTTCTCAACACTTTTTGCAGCATTTTTAGAACAATTATTATATAAATCATCATTCAAAACAAGGCTACTAAATGCATTTGCAAGTTCTTGAGGGTTATAATTCTCTACTAAAAGCCCATTATATCCATTAATTATCACTTCTTTTGGTCCAGATTCACAATTTACAGAAACAACAGGAATCCCTAAAGATAAGCTTTCAGGTATAACCATTGGAAAACCTTCAAATCGACTTGTTAAAACCATAAACCTTGCTCTTTTTACATAAGGATATGGATTTGAAATAAAACCTTTAAAAACAACATGTTTTTTAATTTTAAGTGCTTCTGTATAAGCCTTTATCATTTCTAAATCAGGACCATCACCTAAAATTAAGAGTTTAAACTTTTTACTACTAAGGTTTGATAATTTAAATCCTTCGATTAACAATTTCAAATTCTTATGATAATCATCAATTCTACCAAAAAAGATAATAAATTTTTCTGGTAAATCTGTTTTAATTTCTTCATTTGCCAATAATTTAATGTTCTCAAAATCAAACCCATTATAAATCGTACTAATCTGTTTGAGCGCATACTTATTTTTAAATTTCTCTGCTGCAGCTTTTGATACAGCTGTCATATACTCATTTTTATAAAGCCATTTGTTAATCCAATTATAACTAGTAAAAGTCTTCGAAGTATTAAAATTGTGAATTACATAAATTGTTGTAACCGAATAAATAATTTTGGTTAAAATAATTTCTCGATAAGTTTGAACTCTGGTCCTATTATCTATGATAATATCTATATTATTTGTTTTTAAAAAACTTTTTATTTTTTTGAGTCTACCAAGTCTACCTAAAAAAGTATTATTTTGCTTCTTAAGCACTCCGAGATTAAATAATTGACCTTTGTAAGAATACTCAATATCATCTAAAACTGTTACAATAAAAATTTCATAACCTAGATCAAAAAGCATTTCAGAGAGTAATGCAGAGGAACGTTCTGCTCCACCTTTTCCTAGAGATGAAGCCACAATGCATATCTTTATATTTTTTGATTTCAACAATTAGTATCTTTGCTTCAAAGATAACATCCATTTATAAAAAATTTAGCTAATTGGATTAATATTTACAATGATTAAAAATCATACAAAAAACACTTTTAACAAATGAAAATATTATTAGTTGGTGAATATAGTCGACTACACAATTCTTTAAAAGAAGGGTTACACCAATTAGGCCATGAAGTTACTATCATGGGAAACAAGGATGATTTTAAGAATTATCCTGTTGACATATACATTAATCATTCGTTTCAAAAAGGCTTTTTAAAAAAAATAAAAATTGGCATCTATAAATTTACGTCTTTAGATTTAGGGTCTATTGAGATATACTTTAAAGCGAAATTCCAATTAAAGAAACTTGAGCATTTTGACATTGTACAACTTATCAATGAATCTCCACTTTTAATTGAAGCTTCTTTCGAAAAACGCTTTATTAAAAAATTAATAAAACAAAGCGACACATTATTTGTACTATCTACGGGTTCTGATCATTTAAACATTAATTATTTAATAAAAAACAAACTAAAATATAGCATTCTAACTCCATATTTTGAAAACCCTTCTCTAAAAAGAAACTATTTATTTGATTTTAAATATTTAAACTCAGGATTTAAAGATTTACATCATTTCATTTACAATCATTGTAATGGAGTTATTGCTACAGATGTTGATTACCACATTCCGTTAAGAGGACATAAAAAATACTTAGGCTTGATACCCAATCCAATAAACATTGAGTTAATTGAATACAAACCATTAAAGTTTTCAAGTAAATTAAAAATTTTTCATGGTGTAAATAAACATTCAATGTTAAAGAAAGGAAATAAGTTCTTTGATGAAGCTTTAAAAATTATTGAACAGAAATATGCAAATAAAGTTGAAATCACAACCACCTATAATATTCCTTATGAGGAGTATATAAAATATTACGATGACTGTCATATATTATTAGACCAAGTATATGCATACGATCAAGGTTATAATGCCTTAGAAGCGATGGCAAAAGGAAAAGTTGTTTTTACAGGAGCTGAACAAGAATGGTTAGACAATTATAATTTGAAAGAAGACACTGTTGCTATAAATGCGCTTCCGGATGTTGACTCTATTGTAAAAAAATTAGAATGGTTGATTTTAAATCCACATAAAATTATAGAAATTTCTAAAAATGCTAGAGCATTTATTGAGAAAGAACACGATTATAAAAAGATTGCAAATTTATATGTAAAGACTTGGAGTCTTTAGGGCAGCTCACTAATAATTTTCGCAGGCACACCTCCAATAATTAAATTCTTAGAAAAGCTCTTTGTCACAACAGAACCAGCTGCAACGACTAAATTTTCTCCTAATACAACACCCTTTAAAATAGTAACATTGTTACCAATAAATACATTTTTACCAATGCTAACTTCTTTAGGGTTTAAATCTGTATTTAATCTATTTCCAGGATTTAAATCATGGAAATTACTATCAGAAATATGACAATTATACCCAATTAAAACATCGTCTTTAATGATAATTGACTTTTCAGAAGTAATCGAAAAGTTATTATTAACACTAACATTATTACCAAATACAATTTTAGAATCTGGTTGTCGTGCTTCAATATAAGCATATGTATTATAAAACATAGGAGAGTTAACAATCCCAAACTTAACATGCTTTCCAAAAACAACACTCCCTTTACCTCTAAAAACTACAGGTTGAATTGCTGTGTATTTACCACTAATATTTTTGTTTGTATTAAAACATTTATAACCTAGTTTTCTAACCTTTAAAATAATTTTAGTCGCATAATGTTTAATCATCATCTGTAGTATTATTGGGCAATATACCAAATAAAGCCTTTCTAAAAACAAAAAGCAAAATTATAAAATGAATTAAATAAGACAGAAAATGTGCTTTAACAACTCCAATTAATCCATAATAATCAATAAGACAAATGCTTGATATATACATTACAATAATTGCTAATAACTCAATAATAATATAGTGCCATAACATTTTTTTTGCCAAAAACTGATAAGAAATCACTAAAGAAAGTACTTTTATAAAATCACCCAAAATCTGCCAAAAGAATAACTCTGTAACAGGTTCAAATTCATCAGAAAAAATTAATTTAACAATAAAACTTCTTAAAAAGAATATTATAATGAGTCCCAAACCAAAAATAGGAATGATTGTTTTATAAAAACTAAAAACTTCAGCTCTGAAGGCTCTTTGCGTATTAATCTGAGAAAATCTAGGTAAAATATAAAGTGTGATTAAAGTCGTAACAAACATCAAGTAATAATTAGAAATCCTTTGCATTGCAACCCAAAAACCAGCATAAATATCACCAATTTCAAGAATAATATAGTTTCTAACATATACAGTTACTAGAGGCAACAAAGTAGCAGAAAGCAATGCCATAATTGAAAAAGCGCCAAGACTTTTAAAACTAATAAAACTGATTTTTTTAAATGAAATCAACTTCAAGTAATTAAAAACTCCAAACGCACTTAACAGCAGAATAACGAATAAAATAATCTCTATTAATAAAATGGAAATTAAAGCACCTTCTAATTTAAATTCCCAGATAAGAAAAACATTAGCAATGGTGCCTAAAATTTGTGCAATAATATTTATGATGAGTATTTTTTTAAATTTAGAAAGCCCATTCAAAATTGAAAAAATGAAAGTTTTAAAGGCATAAAAGGGAAGACTAATAGCTATCAACTTTATAATATTAACATAGTCTTTTTGAGCTGTAAAAATAAAATCATTAATAGATTCTGAAGTGAAGTATACTCCAATAGAAAAAAAGGTAACTGAAAATAGAATGAGATAAAATGCAGTTGAAAGCATCTGACTTAGTTCGCGACTATTATTCTTTAATTCAGCTACATATTTGACAACTCCATTATTAATTCCGAGTGTTGTAAATGCTTGGCCAGATTTTATAAAATCCCTAAAATTACCAATAAATGCTAAGCCATCTGGACCAATAAATATCGCTATTAATTTAGACGTAATAAGTCCAGATATAACTCTTATAAAGACAGAAACAGAATTTAAAGATGCTATTTTTAAAAGTTGATTACTACTAAGAAAGTGTTTTATTTTCTGTCTCATTATAAACGAAATACCTTATAAAAATAAGCTAATTATTGATATCATTTGTGTTCATCATCTACAACTCCAAAAAGCGAATTACTAAATACTAAAAGTACAATTAGAAAATGCAATAAATAACTAATAAAGTGACCCATTACTGCACCTTCAACTCCATAAATGTCAATCATATAAATGCTTGTTAAATACAGTATAATAACTAAGAAAACTTCTATAACTATAAACTGCATAAACATCTTTTTTGCTAAAAACTGATATGCAATTACAATTGACAACACCTTTACAAAATCGCCTAATAACTGCCACAAAAATAAGTTCTCTACAGGCTGAAACTCTTCAGAGAATACTAAACTCACAACAAATGGTCTTAATAAATAGATCACTAAAAGTCCTAAGCCGAATATAGGCATAACAGATTTATAGAACCCAAAAACCTCTTTTCTAAATTCTATCTTATTATCAATTTCACTAAATCTCGGAATGATATAAAGTGTCATTATAGAAGTTACAAACATGAGATAATAATCTGAAATACGATTCATAGCTTCCCAATATCCAGCTTGTTTTATACCCAGTTCGTCAATTATAAAATTTCGGATCATAATAGATGTAAATGGCAATGCAATAGCTGTCACCAAAGCCATTGTTGCATATGGAGCATAGGTCTTTAACACACTTAAACTCACATGTGATATTTTAATTTGAGACATTAAATTTCTACGATTTACAATACCAACTAGCGTTATTAAAAACAATAATGAAGGTGTAATTACTGCTGCTATTAAAGCACCATCGATATGCTCAATATAGATTAAATATAAAGTGACTGACAAACCGAGAATATGACCAATAATATTAATTATCAATAACATTTTATAATTCGAAAACCCGTTCATTATTCCAAAACAGAACATATTCAATGCATAAAATGGAAGCGCTAATGCAAGTATTTGTATCACATAAGCGTAATTAAAATTTTCAGAAAACAGAAAATCGTTTATAAACTCTGCATTATAATAACACAGAAAAGACATTAAAATAGTTGAAAAGAAACCTAAGTAATAAGTCGTAGAAATTGTTTTACTAAGTTCTAAGGCATCATCTTTACATTTACCTACTGTTTTAACAAAACCGTTATAAAAACCAAGAATTGCAAAGGATTGTATGCCACTTAAAAAATTTCTCAAATTACCAATAAGTGCCATTCCTTCTACTCCTATGAATATAGCTATAGCTTTAGAAGTTAAAATTCCAGCAATTATTTTAGTGACAATAGTAACCGTATTAAGATGTGCTACTTTGAACAGCACATTGGTATTAATGTACTTAATAAGTTTCTTCAATTAATAATGGTTTAGGGCATTAACAACAGTTTGAACCTCTTCATTAGTCATTACTGGACTAATTGGCATGCTAACAACAGAATCATGAATAGACTCTGTTACAGGCAAATATAATGCATTAAAAGACATTAACGCTTTTTGCTTATGAGGCGGAATTGGATAATGAATTAAATATCCAATTTTATTATTCTCCAGATGCGCAATAAATTTAGAGCGATTCTTCACACGAACCACAAACACATGAAACACATGATTTCCTGAGTTATTATAGTTAGGAAGTTGAATGTTATTGTTTCGAATATGACCTAAATAGTGCTTCGCAATATCGCGTCGCCTACTATTATCTTCATCAAGATGTTTAAGCTTTAAATTTAAAAAGCCAGCTTGTAATTCATCCAAACGACTATTGATGCCCAAAGTTTCATTTTCATATTTTTTTGAACTCCCATAATTACGTATTACTCTAATCTTATTTGCTAATGCTGTATCATTAGTAGTGACTGCTCCTGCATCACCTAGAGCACCAAGATTTTTTGAAGGATAAAAACTAAAACCAGCAGCATCAGATAAATTTCCTGCTTTTTTGTTTTCAGAATCTAAAATTGCTCCATGAGCTTGTGCAGCGTCTTCAATAACAAGAAGGTTATGCTTTTTTGCAATAGAATTAATAGCATCCATATTTGCTAATTGACCATAAAGATGAACCGCAAGAATGCCTTTTACTTTTGCAGTCATATACTTTTCAATTTCTGAAGGTGAAATATTAAAAGTTGCTGCATCAGGTTCAACTAAAACAGGTGTTAATCCTGCATTTAATACAGATAAAATAGTCGCTATATAGGTATTTGCAGGCACAATAATCTCATCGTTTGGCTGCAATTTTCCTAGCTCTAAGTAGGCTTTAAAAATTAAAGTCAGCGCATCTAATCCATTGGCAACTCCAATACAATGTTTTGTACCACAATACTTAGAGAAGTTCGTTTCAAAAGTGTTGACTTCATTTCCAAGAATGTAATATCCCGAATCTAAAAAAGACTTGAATTTAGACGAAAATTCATTTTCAAACCTGGCATTTATTTTATGTAAATCAAGAAATTTAATCATTCAACTCTATTTTCCAAATGTTTTGAGTGTATTTACGGCAACCTAACTCCTCTTTCTGTTTCAGCATGCCTTTACTATAACCTAATTCAGAATTATCATTAACCGAACCCATCGTAAAATATTGCATACCTTCCTCTTTAAATTTAATAATTAAAGATACAAAAAGCATATCTAGAGCATTTAATTTTTCCCCTTCAATAGAAGCCATTCCATATTGGGATTTTACAATGTTTCCTTTTTTAAAAATTGTAATACCTGCTAAAATCTCTTCCTCACGATAGATATTATATTGTGTTATCTCGTCTTCAAATTTACTATGTAAATATTGAATTTCAAGCAAATTATGGACAGGCTTTGAATTGTGTTTTTCGGCTAATCGTTTCAGTAGAATTGTATTCCAAAATGCGTTAATTTCTAATTTACCTTCTTTAATTGTTAATTGGTTTCTTTGCAACTTCTTAAATCGTTTGATTTTGCTTTTTGCAATTTTAAAATCTTGATTATAATCAATAGCTAAAATAATATTCTCTTTAACAATTGAAGAATGATCCTGTTTATACAAATCATCAATGACTCGCGAGGAATGAAACTGATAAAATTCTGGCAATGATTTTACAATTACCGATTGAATATTTTTAGTTTTAAAAAAGGCTAATACCAATTCAAAAATCTCTTGTATTTGCGTCGAAGTTAGACGTTCATCAAAAAACAATCCACCATAAGTTAATCCTTGATGCGAATAAACAATATCATTAGAAATATTAGCTGGAAATATTGCTAGTAATTGTTCACCATCATAGACCATTAAAGAGTAATCTTTAAATCTATCCTTATGATAGTCCATAAAATCTCTTTGAAACAAAAATGTAGCATTTTTAGAATGTGTTACAAATTCATCCCATTGTTTTTTAAAATCTGAATGATATACTTTTACTGAATATTTGTACAAAGCTAGAATTGTATATTTAGAAAAACGGCCACTTTTAAAACGTACAAATTACAATATTTTTATATGTTAAAGTTTGTTTTAGATTCAATTATTTATATTTGGGTCACTCAAAAATTAGCTTTTGAATCTAAAACAACTATTTAAAGAGAATAGACTATTATTAGTCCTATATAGCGTTATTTTCTTTTACCTAATATATCAAGAGGCAATATATTCTCCAGATACATATGGTTATGCAAAAGCAATTCCATATAGACACTTAGGCTATGTAATTTTTGTAAAGACATTTTTATTTGTTTTTGCAGATTACTTTGACATTGCTGTAAAAATCTTTCAATCTATTTTTTGTTTGGTAAGTATTCACTTTTTTTTCAAGACATTCGTAGCATTACTAAAGCCAAATCTTCTTATAAAATGTATTGTTTTGGGTTTATTATTTTTTCCATTATTTGAACCTTTAAATGTCGTTAATAATGTTTGCCCTGAAGGCATTAGTTATTCGTTATATCTCATATTTGTCACTTTAAACTTGGAATTTTTATTTAATAACAATTCTAGAGTACTCAAATACATCGTTTTGTGTTTTTTGGCGCTTGTATTTACGAGAGGTCAATTTATCTTTACAGGATTAATTTTCTCTGCTGTTTACATCGCTAAACACAGAAATCATCTATTCAAAATAAATATAGTATCAAAATTATTAATATTAGTTCTGATGCCAATATTGGTCGTTTTAGGTGAAATGACCTACCATAAGTTGAAAGACGGTATTTTTATGACAACTCCATTTGGCTTTGTTAATATGTCATCTGCAGCATATTACGTATCTAATATTGAAGATGCGCAATATATTCCTAATGAAGATTATAGAGCTATTTTTGTGGAAAGCTACAACGAATTGAAAAGAAAAAAGTTACTATTATCATCACAACCAAATTCATCATACAAAGATTACTATACTTTTTTTCATGATCATATTCCAGAAATTTGTAATCACACGACCTTTATCACAGCTCAAAATTATTTTTTAGAGAAGGATCCAATTGATATAAATAAGCCAAATCCAGCAATTGCAAGATCATTTTATAATGCAGAAAAAGCCAATAAAGGTATTACTTTAGCATTAATAAAGCATAATTTCAAGTCGTGGTTTCAGTTATATCTAGCCAATATAACTCATAGCTTTTACTCTATTTTTTTACTAGTCATAATAATTATAGCTTTCATTTTTAGCCTAATTAAAATGTGCTCTAAATTTCATAAATGGTATGCGCTTTTATTTATCTGCACAGCTTTGAGTTTATCTAATGCTGTTTTAATAGCTATTGCTAGTCATTCAATAATGAGATATACATTTTATAATTATACCTTTATCTTTTTAACATTACTTCTACTATTCAAAATTATAAGACATGGAATCAAAGATTGAGCTTTCTATTGTAATGCCATGTTTAAATGAAGCAGAAACGTTAGCTATTTGCATCACTAAAGCACAACAGTTTTTAGATTCAAATAACGTTAAAGGAGAAATCATAATTGCTGATAATGGCAGTACTGATGGCTCTCAACTTATTGCTAACAATCTAAATGCCAGAATTGTGAATGTAGCATCAAAGGGTTATGGACACGCATTACGTGGAGGTATTGAAGCTGCATTTGGCACCTACATCATTATGGCTGATGCCGATGACAGTTATGATTTTAGCCATCTTATGCCTTTTTTAAAAGAGCTTAGAAATGGTAATGAATTGGTAATGGGTAATCGGTTTAAAGGTGGAATTGAAAAAAATGCGATGCCATTTTTACATAAATATCTAGGCAATCCAGTGCTTTCCTTTGTTGGACGCTTATTTTTTAAAATCAAAATTGGCGATTTTCACTGTGGATTAAGAGGGTTTTCTAAAGCAGCGTATTCAAAATTAGGTTTGAAAACGACTGGAATGGAATTCGCATCAGAAATGATTGTCAAGGCAAAATTGAATGATTTATCTATTACTGAAGTTCCAACAAAATTATCTAAAGACGGAAGAACAAGACCTCCGCATTTAAACACCTGGAATGACGGTTGGAGGCATTTAAGATTTTTGCTGCTTTATAGTCCAAAGTGGCTGTTTCTTTATCCAAGTCTAATTATGCTTATTGTTGGGATAATAACATCAATATTTCTTATTATAAAACCAATTATTTTTGAAAACATCACCTTTGATGTACACACCCTTTTGTATACTTCGAGTTTGACATTAATCGGATTTCAATTTTTTGTGTTTTATGCATTAACCAAGATTTATGCCGTTGAAAACGGATTACTTCCGAAGAGTAGTAGATATAACAATTTGTTTAAATATTTGAATTTAGAAAAAGGATTAATTTCTGGTGCAGCTTTACTTTTAATTGGTGTAATTTTAAGTATAAAAGGATTGTTTTTTTGGGAATCTGTAAGTTTTGGATCGTTGCAAAACACATCAAGTACTTTAAGAATCGTAATTCCTGCAGTATTTACAATATTGCTTGGCATCCAAATTATTTTATTTAGCCTGTTTTTTAGTATTCTAAGTTTAAAGCGTCAAGCTGAATAATATCATGCAATTTTTTCAAAAACGAATAAATTATTGAGTCCCAGTTGAAACCGTTTATGTTTTAACAAGCTATACTTTTTCTTATCAAATAATGAAAATACTTCGCTAGTTTTAAATCCGTAGTGTTCATCTAACGACATCCCATCAACCAAATTTAATTTTTTCAAAACCCATAATATCTGATCTACAAATGGTGAAGGCACAGTAATAATAATTCGACCTAAAGGATTCAAAAACTCGAAAAATTCTGAATTAAGCAATTGTTGTTGTTCTCTAGGAATGTGTTCTAAAACGGCAAGCATAACAATGCAATCAAAAGAAGTATTTGTTGGAACATCATTAGGGAAACTGCCAGATACCAGAAGGTGCTCACCTTTAGATTTCGTCTCTTCTAACAATGGATCTAAACCAATACTAGGCTGTATGTTTTTTTGCTTTAACACCTCAAATAGATAACCATCAAAACATCCTATATCTAATATTTTATCATTAGGTCTAACAAACTGATTTGCTTCTTTAATTCTCCAATTTCGTAAAAGTTTGTCAAGGTATTTCATTAGTGTTTTGTTTCTGCTTTTTTGAAAGTTTAATTGATTAGTTAGAAATGTTATTCCACTTTTTCAAAAACAATAGTTCCTTTATCATCTATAGACTTGAATACACCAGGTGTTTCCTGTTCAATAATTAAATAACTACTATCATCTTGCAAATGACTTAAATAAGATTTATCATCGCTTAAATAGGAAAATAAAACTCTAAAAAGATTTACTGAAGATGCTAACTCATTGGTATAATCTGGCACTTTATTTTCAGGCCATTTTATAGCTAAAGCAGAACCGAAAATAGCATATAACAAATCTCTATCTTGAGTCTTAGTTTTAGATTGCAATTGATAATCAAAACCAACATAACCACCATGATCTGCTACAATCACAATTAAGCCATTTGGATCTTTGTCATTAATTAAAGTTACTACATCTGTCAACCACACATTAGCATTTTCTAAACGTTGCAGGTATAAATTACGTTCCTCGTCCTTTCCCTTAGAACTCGATTTATTATTATTCACATGCCAAGGCATAATTTTCTCTATAAAAAAGAAATTATTATTTTTTGTATTGTTATTCAAGAGTAACTTTAGATCAGATTTAATACTCTTATTCATATCAAAACCATCTGAAAAATAGGACACTTCTTCAGGTTGAATATTACTATAATCATAAGCCAAATTTGATTTCCCCAAAACAAAATAAGGCTCTTGAAGAAGCAAATGAGTTTTATAATTATTATTTTTAAAAATTGATAAAACAGGGTTTTTTTCAACAATCACTTTCCCAAAACCGTAGACTTCATTCTTTTGGCTCGTTTTGGCATTGTAAAAGTGATGTTTCATTGCAAACAATGAAGCATTAGAGTACAATGTTGATTCATAATTACTCCTAAAATCGCCATACAAACTAAAACCTTGATGTATTAAAAATGAATTAAAAGCTGAATTATCATAATCATAGTTCCCTTTGCTAATCTCGTTAAAACTTGCATAACCATCAGGTTGAATAATATAAATATTCGGGTTTTTATTAAAGACCGCAGACGCAATGTCATCGGGTTGCTCTAACCATTTATAAGAGATCGTTATTAAGCCAATTGACTTTGACAACAGTGCACCAAATGATAAAAATGCCAATATAAATTGTACTACAATAACCTTTTTAAAATGCTTTCTTATAAATATCGCAATGATAACAGAAACAATAAGACCAAGTAATAGTATTTTTTTCTTGAAACCAATTGCATTCACCAAAATAAACAAAGCAAAAAGAGTGCAATTAATTATTGGAAACAAAAATTGTTTAAATGAATCTGGAAGCCAAGACTGACGTTTTACAACATGACCAATTAACAAACAAACACTTGGTACAATCATGAAAAATCCAACAAAAAAAAGTAAATATTCAATAGAGCTTACGATATAAAAATGAGTATTCAAATAGTAAAGCAAAGGGTACAATCCAGTAGAAATTATAGTGATTATAAGAAATTCCTTATCACTATTTATAAATAAATAAAACGATTTTCTTAATTTATTAATCATCTTTAAAATCATAAAATCAGTCTAATTTATTAAAAATTAGTTCTCCTTTTTCATCTAAAGACTGATAAACACCTAATGGAGCCCCTTCTCTTATAATCAAATAACTACTATCATCTTGTAAATGATTTAAAAAAGATTCATTTTCTCCTAGATACGAAAATAAAACTCTAAAAAGATTTACTGAAGATTTTAGCTCATTGGTATAATCTGGAACTTCATTTTCAGGCCATTTTATAGCTAGAGCAGATGAAAACATAGAATTGACAATAGCTTTATCAGTTTGTTTAACCTGATTTTCTTTCATCGACTTTAAACCAACATATCCACCATGATCGGCTGCAATTATAATAAGCGCATTTTTATCCTGTTTAGTAATGAAGTTAATCAATTGAGTTAACCAAACATTAGCACTTGTTAACCTTTCAAGGTAATGTTCTCTCTCTAGCTCTATGCTATTATTAGAATATCCATCATTATTAATTATATGGCTAGGCAACATCGATTCAATAAAGAAAAAATTAGAACTTTTTTTATGCTCTAAAACAGCCCTTTTGGTATCTTCTATTAGTGGTTTATTAATTTGAAAACCTCTTGATATATAGGACATTTCATCAAATGACAAGTTACAATAATCGAAATCAATTTTAGGTCTATTAGCTAAAATATAAGGAATCTGGAGCATTAAAAAGGATTTATAGTTATTCCTTTTAAAAATATCTAAAGCCGGATTACCACCAACAATTTCATTTCGAGAATTATGCGACGGATTTATACCTAAAGTTCTATTCCCATAAAAATGATGTTTCATTCCAAACATTGAGCTGTTAGAACTTAATGTAGAAGAGTAATTACTTCTAAAATCATCATAAAACGTGAATCCCTTTTGCGTTAAAAAATTTTGGAACTTACTATTATCAAATCTATATATATCATTGGTTAGCTCAGAAAAATTCGTATAACCATCAGGTTGAATAATATATACATTAGGTCGCTTCTTAAAAACAACATCTTCAATCGCATCGGGTTGTTGCATCCATTCTTTAGAATACATAACATCTCTATATACATCGGGAATCAACTTAGGAAAAACCAATCCAATTAAAACGAGTTGAAACACCACTACTTTTTTTAGATGTTTCACTAAAAAGAGACCTAAAATAAATCCTAGTACTAGTGCTATTATCATTTTAATTGTATCAAATCCATAACTAGTGATCACTATTAAAGTAAAAAAACATGCTAAATTTAAAACAGGTAAAAGATATGACTTACTGCTCTTTAAGAATTTAATATTTGCAAACAAAAAACTAAAAACATAATATGATGTTATTGGTAATATGATATAGACACATACAAAAAAAAGCAATTGCGTTTTTGAATTTATTAAGGCATAATTCTGATCATAATAATAAAGTAATGGATATAATCCAGCAGCAATTAGCGTAACTATAGGATACTCTTTTTTACTATTCATGATAGAAAAAAAAGTTGATCGAAGTTTACTAAAGAGGCTTATACTCATAAATTATTCAAACTTATTAAACACCAATTCACCTTTATCATTTAAATATTCATACACTCCAAAAGGAGCACCTTTATCTATTACAATATAGCTTTTATCAGGTTGAAGATGGTTTAAATAATCAGTATTTTTAGATAAATACGACACCAGAATTCTAAAAATATTTACCGAAGATTTGATATTCTCATCAAAAACAGGAGCTTTGTTCTCAGGCCATTTTATAGCCAAAATTGAAGAATAAATAGAATTAACCAAGGCTTTATCTGTTTGCTTTATAACTAATTCAGCCATTGAATTAAAACCTACATATCCACCATGATCAGCATGAATAACAATAAGTGCATTATCATCTGTTTTTGTTATGAAATCTATCATTTCGGTTAACCAATTATTGGCAACATTAAGACGTTCAAGATAATCATTACGCTCCTCTTCCATTTTATCTGAAGGCAGTTGATGATATCTAATATGCTGTGGTGACATCTTTTGAATAAAAAAGAAGTTATTCGTATCCTTGTTTTCTAAAATTGCGGTTTTTAAATCGGTTCTAATATCCTTTTTATCTTTATTCGTTTTATGACCAAAAAATGACAATTGATTATTTTCAATATTAGTAAAATCGTAGGATAGCTTCGGTCGATTTGTCAGAAAGTAAGAGCTTTCACAAATGAGAAACGTTTTATAATTGTTATGTTTTAATATAGATAATACTGGATTATCACTAACAACAACTTTACGTGCATTATGCAATTCAGCAAACACATCATTAGGTTTAAAATAATAATGATGCTTCATCGCAAACATGGAAGCATTAGAACTTAATGTAGAATAATAATTACTTCTAAAATCATCATAAAACTTAAAACCATTCGTTCCTAAAAAGGTTTCAAAATCGCTGTTATCAAAACTATATGGTTGTTCTTTTAAGGCTGAAAAATTAGCATATCCATCAACTTGAATAAAATAGATATTTGGCTTCTGTTTAAATTCAGCTAACATAATATTATCATCTTGCTCTAACCAAGTATTTGAATAATTAAAATAACCGACAAGCTTAGGCACTAAAAAGCATAAAGATAAAAGACCCAATAGATATTGAAATACTATTATTTTCTTCAGAAACTTATAGCCAAAAACACCTAATAGAAATGTAACAACAGCAATTGCAACTATGTATTTAAACTTTAGGCCTAACAAAACGATGCTTATAAAAATTCCGAACAGCATATAATTTAAAACTGGAATAATGTAGAAGTTGATTTTTGTTTGCTTTAAAATTATTCTAAAAAACAACATCATAATAACAGGAAGTATCAAAAAAAATGACACTAGAAATACAAGTTGAATCTGAGAATCAGCAAGCGTTAAGTTAAAACTATAGTAATGTATTAAAGGGAAAAAACCTGCTGCTAAAGCAGAAATAACTGGAAAATCTTTAGTACTATTTATGAACCGGTTAATCTTTTCTCTCATTAGATTTGCGTCTTAAAAGAAACATTACACGATGAGAATTTTCAATTGGTTTCTTTTCTATAAGTTCGAAGTGATTTAAATAACAACTCTCAAAGTTAGCAATAGTATAAAAATCGAAATGTGCTTTAAATTCACCTTTTGTATTCAATAAACGTTGTACCCATGAATCTTCTCGCTTTGGGAATTCAATAATTAAGTGTTCAGAAAATGAAGCAAAAAAATGAGCAGACATTTCAAAAGGCACATTACCTGATAAGGTCATGTGATGAATTACAGCTAATGCCAATGTTACATCAGGAGCATATTTTGTAATTCTTTCAATAAAAGATTGACGCTCTTTATTCTCAAAACCAACAGCTGGTGAAGGATTGAGAGCATCTAACACAAAAGGAAGCATATTACTTTCTTTCTTAGACTTAAGCGTTTTGTGATTAAAATCAACCGCATTATTATCGATATCACAAACTAAGGCCAATTCAAAATTATGGTTAATTTGTCTCACAAACGTACCATCATTTCCGCCAACATCAATGATTGATTTTGCATTAAGATTAGTAACCCAATTATTAATTATATTCGCTTTTTCAATAAAAGCTGCATCTGAATAGTTTGTTTTATCGTAATAATTTCCCCATTCACTATGCTCTTTTAATGATAGCTTCTTAATGTAATCGTAAAGAGAGGTTATAATATTAAGTTGTGCTTTTTTTGACAACTTAGATTGCTTTGTTTCTCCTTTATAATCTTCATTATGCTTGTCTTCAAACTTTGCTAACAAATGAATATTAGAATATAAAAAAGGATTCAATTTAGTCTTAAAAGGAAGCATTGACGACAACATATTGACAGGAATACCATCAATAAAATTACTCATCAATTTTAAAGATTGGGCACCATGAAAATGTGCTAAAACCAAAGGTCCTAAAAAATGAGTAATGAATTGTTTATAGGCTCTCCAAGGTGTATTTTCTTCATAAAAATCAAAAGACAATGTATCTACAAAAACTGCTTTCCCTTTATGAAATGTGATGTTAAATGCTGTAGCATCCTTAAGCGAAAAACCGTGTTCTAAGCAGTATTTCTGAAGCTTAAGAGTAAGTAAAGCTGCTTCTTTATATTGATTAAAACTCCATTCATAAGGATATGTAATAAATGGGATCTGTTCTGGTTGAATAACAATTTCCTTATCCGAAACCGAAAGTTCAGTATGTGGAATTAGCACACCAGCTTTACTTAAATTTTCAAATATTTTAGCCTTTTTTAAAGCTTCATATTGCTTAAAATAAATAGGAGAAATAGAACGTTTAAGAATGCCTTCATCAATAAAAATATATCCTGAAGGATCACGAAATGAAGAAGAATGTCTAGTGTTAGTCGTCACTTGTTTTTTTATTTTCTATATCTGTGTCTTCAACATTAATATCGTCAAACAATTCATCGTCCACTGGTTTAGAAATTCCTAAAAAAAGTTTAATCTTATACATTAGGTTCTTAGAAAATAAAATTACTCCAGCAACTGCAGCAACAATAGCCTGAATAATCATAGCTCCTAAACCTGGATCAAAATACAGAAAATACATCTTTAATTTTTTTGTAAATATACACAACAGATTTAAGAACCGACGACTAAATAAAATGTTACATAAAAAAAGAGGAATTTAAAATATTAAATTCCTCTTTTTCATGATGTATTATATCTTATATATTCTTATTACGTTTACGATCTACTTCTGTTAAGTAAATTTTACGCAATCTTAAGAAGTTTGGAGTTACTTCAACATATTCATCTTTTTGGATGTATTCTAAAGCTTCTTCTAAAGAGAATTTTATTGCAGGAACAATTTTAGCTTTATCATCAGCACCAGAAGAACGAACATTACTCATTTTTTTGGTTTTTGTTATATTAACAGCCATATCATCACCACGAGAATTTTCTCCTATCACCTGACCTTCATAAATATCTTCTCCTGGATCTACGAAAAATTTACCTCTATCTTGTAATTTATCAATAGAGTAAGGAATAGCTTGACCTTTTTCCATAGATACTAAAGAACCGTTTTGACGTTCTGGAATTCCACCTCTAAGCGGTTGGTATTCTTTAAAACGGTGAGCCATAATTGCTTCACCAGCAGTAGCTGTTAATAATTGGTTACGTAGACCAATAATACCTCTAGAAGGCACCAAAAATTCACAAACCATACGTTCGCCTTTAGCAACCATACTTAACATTTCCCCTTTACGCATTGTTACCATTTCAATCGCTTTACCAGAAACCGTTTCAGGTAAATCAATAGTCATTTCTTCAATAGGCTCACATTTAACACCATCAATTTCTTTAATGATAACTTGTGGCTGTCCGATTTGTAATTCATAACCTTCACGACGCATTGTCTCTATTAAAACTGACAAGTGTAATACACCACGACCAAATACCATAAATTTATCTGCACTATCAGTATCCTCAACTTTAAGTGCTAAGTTTTTTTCTAGCTCTTTAGCTAAACGATCTTTAATATGACGAGATGTTACATATTTCCCATCTTTTCCGAAGAAAGGCGAATCGTTGATTGTAAACAACATACTCATTGTTGGCTCATCAATGTTAATTGTTTTTAAACCTTCAGGAGTTTCCCAATCGGCAACAGTATCACCAATTTCAAATCCTTCTAATCCTACAATTGCACAGATATCTCCTGTTTGTACACTATCCACTTTTAAACGTCCAAGGCCTTCAAAAACATGAAGCTCTTTAATTTTTGATTTAACAATACTTTTATCTCGTTTTACCAATGAGATATTCTGACCAGCTTTTAACTCACCACGAGTTAAACGTCCAATCGCAATACGACCTGTAAATGATGAGAAATCAAGTGATGTAATTAACATCTGAGTTGTTCCTTCTTCAATAGTTGGAGCAGGAATATGCTCGATCACCATATCTAAAAGTGGCTCAATGTTTTTAGTTTCATTTTGCCAATCGTCACTCATCCAGTTGTTCTTTGCAGAACCATAAACTGTAGGGAAATCTAATTGCCATTCTTCTGCTCCTAATTCAAACATTAGGTCAAATACCTTTTCATGTACTTCGTCAGGTGTACAATTCTCTTTATCTACCTTATTAATAACTACACAAGGTTTTAAACCTAAATCAATCGCCTTTTGTAATACAAAACGTGTTTGTGGCATTGGACCTTCAAATGCATCTACTAATAGTAAAACACCATCAGCCATGTTTAATACACGTTCTACTTCTCCACCAAAATCGGCGTGACCAGGTGTATCAATAATATTAATTTTTGTGTCTTTGTATATTACAGAAACGTTTTTAGACGTAATTGTAATTCCTCTTTCACGTTCAAGATCGTTATTATCAAGAATTAAATCACCAGTATTCTGGTTTTCTCTAAATAGTTGACAGTGATACATGATTTTATCAACCAAAGTAGTTTTCCCATGATCGACGTGTGCAATAATTGCGATGTTTTTGATATTAGCCATAATGATGCCTTATTTTAAGCGTGCAAAGATACGCTTTATTATAACAAGTTGTGCATGTAAATTGATAATTGATTCTTATTCGATCTCATCTTGAAAATAGCTCAAGCTATTCCTTATCCTGCTGAATATTAATTTTTTATACTAAATTTGTTATACACTCTAAAATTCAAATACATGAAATTTAAATTAATATTACTGATAACTTTATTCTCCCTTACCAATTTACATGCCCAAACAAATAAAATAAACTATAAGGCATTAATAAAAGATGCTACAGGAAATGTCTTAACAAACACAAGTATTGATATTGAATTTAGCATACTCGCAACTGCAAATCAAATTGCAGTTTATAAAGAAACACACACTTCTACAACAGATAATAACGGACTTGTTATTTTAAATATAGGACAAGGAATCACAACTGATGTATTTACTGATATCGAATGGGAACAGTATGACCATTATTTAAACGTAGTCATTAATACTGGATCGGGATACACAGATATGGGAACAACAGAATTCATGGCTGTACCTTATGCTTTACATACAGAAAATGCTAATTTTTCAAAAGAATCTGAAACAGCTAACAATCTTATTCTAAAACATGGAAACACTTCTGAATTTGCTTTAAGTTATGATTCTACAGATGATAAACTAAGAATTACTGAAAATGGAGTATCTGGTAGTGTTTTAGAAATAAATAATGGAGACCTTTATCTACCTCAATATGCCGGAAACAACAATGGTTCTCTTAAAGTTGACGCTACAGGCAAAGTAATCTCAGAAACTATTCCACAAACAATAACATTCAATAGATTTGAATTTCCTATTAGCGACGTAAATACAGGTTACACTCGATTACGTAAAGGAGTTCAATTCCCTGATGGCACTGTCTTGACAGGTATTACAGCACTATTGAAGGATAATAATACTTCAGGTAGTAATTCTGTAAGTAATACAATTTATGCTGGACTCTATCGAGTTAACAAATACACATTCACTGAAGCTACTCTATTACCAATCTACAGAATTGATGGTACAGATACTTCTTCTGGAACATTTAGCCAATTTACTACATCAAGTGTAATCCAAACAAACGCTAATATTATTGATAATGCAAATTACATATACTTGATTCAGGTTTGGTCTTGCGACGATTGTGAACTAAGTGAATTTTCAATAATGAAAAATTAATCCATTTATATTTCAATGCCATAAATACATAAGCCCTACAAAAACTAACAATGTTAAGTAAATGTTATAGTTGTATCAAAATATACTTTCTGTTTGTATCTTTCGTTACATATATGATTAATAGTAAATAGCCACTTCCACCAGCCATTTTTCAGGCAATTTACATCTGATAACAAAACATATTTAGCAGATGAAACTGATTAATAAATATTCAAAATTCATACCTTACCTTTATTTTATTGCGGTAATCGTATACTTGTTCACCGATTTAAACAAAAATTCTGGTGTAACTGCCTATCCAATTCTTCTATTTGGCATTCCGTTTATATGGCAACTTATTAAGCCTAGTAAACAACTTAATTTCTCTTTAGGAATTACATTTGTTTGTCTATCGTCTTACCTAATTTTAGCATATTTATCAGACGTATTTAATATTGTAAACCTATCTTTTAGCATAAAGCAATTCATTATTTATGGAGGACTATTTGTCGCTGCAAATTTTGTGATGGCTTTATGGATGATTCGCAATAGCATGAAACGTTCGTTTTAAATGTATAAGTCTGAAATTCCAGAATTTAATTAGATAGATTACGCGTTATATTTTCGTAACTTTGCGCTTTAATTTGAAATTTAAATTCAATGAATCTTCAAGACGTTCCGAAACTAAAACATACCGATTCAAATAACTTCTTTTTACTTTGTGGTCCTTGCGCTATTGAAAGTGAAGATATGGCATTAAGAATTGCTGAAAAAGTCTTAGGCATTACAGATCATTTAAAAATTCCTTATGTTTTTAAAGGAAGTTTTAAAAAAGCAAATCGTAGTCGTATTGATAGTTTTACAGGAATTGGAAATGAAAAAGCATTAAAGATTCTCAAAAAAGTATCTGAAACATTTGATGTTCCAACAGTTACAGATATTCATGAAGTTTCTGATGCTGCATTAGCTGCACAATATGTTGATGTTTTACAAATACCAGCATTTCTAGTTCGTCAAACCGATTTAGTGGTAGCTGCAGCTAAAACAGGTAAAGTTGTCAACTTGAAGAAAGGTCAATTTATGAGCCCTGAAGCTATGAAACATGCGGTTCAAAAAGTAAAAGACTCTGGTAACGATAAGGCTTGGATTACAGATCGAGGCACGATGTTTGGCTATCAAGACATGATTGTCGATTTTAGAGGAATTCCAACCATGAGACAATATGCACCAACTGTTTTAGATGTGACACATTCTCTACAACAACCTAATCAAAGTATTGGTGTTACAGGAGGACGTCCAGAAATGATTGAAACAATTGCAAGAGCTGGAATTGTAAACAACGTAGACGGATTATTTATTGAAACACATTTTGATCCTGAAAATGCAAAAAGTGATGGTGCAAATATGTTGCATTTAGATAATTTAGAACACCTCTTAAGCAATTTAGTTGCCATTAGAAAAACAGTAAACAGCTTATAAATCATGATAAAAGATATTGATTTTAGAGAAGCTACTCAAGAAGATTTACCAGAAATCACAGCCATTTATAGAGACACAATTAGAGCGGTTAATTCTAAAGATTATTCTGAAGAACAAATTGAAGCTTGGTCTTCTGGTGCTGATGACACAAAAAAGTGGCAAGATCGTATTAAAAAATTCTATTTTTTAGTTGCCGAAGTTGATAATCAAATCGTAGGATTTTCTTACTTAAAACAAGGTTACTATCTCGAAAATATATTTGTGCATAAGGATTTTCAGCGTCAAACCATTGCATCTAAACTGTTACGTATTATGGAATCTCAAGTATCTATAAATGGTAATGATACTATTAAATCTGATATCAGCATCTCAGCTCTAGACTTTTTTGATTCTCACTTTTATGACGTTGAAAAGAAGCTTAAAAAGTCTTTCAAAGGAAAAGTGTTTGATATTTTAATCGTGACGAAAGACCTCTAAAATTATTTCAAAAACGACTTGTTTTTATGCTTCTCAACTTCTTTCAGTATGAGAATAAATAATTCGTCATTGATATCTTCTAAGCTTTTATAACGCAACGATTTTACAACCTTTCTGTTTTCTGAAACCATATGCTCAGTATACTTTGTTAGATGCGCTGAATGCCAAAAACCAACATCGACATAATCTTTACTTTGATTAAGATAACATATTGGTCGAGACTCGAAATAATAACACGGAATTCGCCATTTGTATTTTAATTCGGCATCGGGAAAGGTGTGTTCAATAAGAATTTGCAAGTGCATTAATATAGACTTGAATGGTTCTGGCTGTTTTAATATGTAGGCTTCAGCTGGTTTCACAGTATCACTGATTTGATTATTTCCAAAATTAACAATTATTTATTATGCAATATTCAATTTAATTTATTTACTTTGTAGTTCAAAGTACTTTAGCATGGAATCAAAAAATTATTTAGAAGATCTCAATGAGATTAAAACCATGATGACTAAATCATCACGATTTATTTCGCTTAGTGGATTATCTGGAATTTTAGCTGGAATATACGCACTTATTGGTGCTGCTGTAGCCTTTTATCTTGTATCTAATTCCACAAGAGGTTACCTCATTTTAGATGGTGACATTTTTAGAATATGTTTTGCCATTTTATTAGGCGTTGCATTTTTGAGTGCTATTACTGGCATTTATTTGACCACAAAAAAAGCAAAAAAGAATAATGAAAAAATATGGGACAATTCATCAAAACGCTTGTTGTTCAATTTTTTAATTCCTTTAGTTGCTGGTGGAATTTACATCCTCATTATTTTAAATCAAGAACGTTATGGACATACAGCTGCCTTGATGCTTATTTTTTATGGTTTAGCACTGATTAATGCGTCAAAATATAGTTTAGGCGACATACGATATTTAGGAATCACAGAAATTATCCTTGGGCTAATATGTGCTATAATGCCAAGTTTCGGATTTTGGTTTTGGGTATTCGGTTTTGGTATCATGCATATCATTTATGGTGCATGGATGCATTATAAATATGATCTAAAATAGTTGTCATCTTAAATTAAAATTTGAAGAAACTTTATACTTTTAACGTTTAAACTATACATAAGAGATTTGAGCATCATTAACAACATAAACAAAGTCTTTGATCATAGAATCCGATTAGGAATTATGTCTGTGCTCATGGTTAATGAATATGCCGATTTTAATACACTAAAAGAATTGTTAGGCGCCACAGATGGTAACTTAGCCAGTCATACAAAAGCGCTAGAAAAAGCGGAATACATTGCTGTTGAAAAACAATTTATTGGAAGAAAACCAAACACACGCTACTCAACAACAAAGTTGGGTAAAGCAGAATTTAAAAAACATATTGAAGCCTTAGAAAAATTAATTAATAAACAATAAATCCTTTTTTTTATACGTTTACTTTGAAATACAAAGTACTTTAAACTCATAACATGAAACAAACCTTAATCATTATCGCGTCCATTTTATCTAGTTTTCTCTTTTTTGAACAATCCATAGGTATTAATCTTTTGATATTCTCAATCATCACTATTATAGTATTGGCTTTTAATAATCTAAAACAATTTAAGGATACTAAGATTCTCTTATATTGCCTTGTTTACGTCACTACTTCTGTTTTTGTATTCATTCAAGATTCAAGTTTGTCAATCTTTGCTAATTGTGTGGCCTTTTTTACTCTTATTGGTAAAATTTCACAAAGCAAAACATCAATATACATCAACTGGCTTAATGGTGTATTTACGTCTATTACAGGACTATTTTTCAGAAGAGTAAATGCTAAAAAAAATATTGAAAACACAAGCCCGAAAAAAGAGGTTGATTTTCTTCATATTGCAAAACTTATCGGCATTCCTACTCTATTTATTATCGTTTTTGTTTTACTCTATAAAAATGGTAATCCAATGTTTAATGATTTGGTTGAACAAATCAATTTTAACTTCATCAACTTTCAATGGCTATTATTTACAGTCTTAGGTTACTACTTGATAAGTAATATTGTCAATCCAATTCAAGTTGAACCTGCAACTTCAAATGACCTAAACACAAAAAACAACCTTTATAAAAGTAAAACATTTTCAATAGAAAAATTGAAAAAGGAGAAGCAATTGGGCACGACATTACTAGGACTTTTAAATCTTTTAATTATTCTGTTTATTGTTACAGACATTGCTTCATTAATGTCTGTTGAAACGATTAAAGCTTCTGATATGTCAACTCAAGTTCATAATGGCATTAATACACTCATTGCTTCAATTATCATAGCCATAGTAATCATTCTTCACTTTTTTAGAGGTGACCTCAATTTTTATTCTGAAAACAAAACGCTTAAAAACCTAACTTATTTATGGATTCTTCTAAACGTGGTTTTAATTGCATTAATAGCGATTAAAAACCAAACTTATATTACATCGTTTGGACTTACTTACAAACGCATAGGTGTTCATATTTACATTTTTCTAACGCTTGTTGGGCTCATTACGACCTTCATTAAGGTGATGACCATAAAAAATATGGTATTTCTTTTTAGATTAAACACACAAATTGTATTTGCTATTTTGATTTTATTTAGTGCAATAAATTGGGATACAACCATAACAAAATACAATTTAGATAATGCCAATTCATATGACCTTCAATATTTAATAAACTTGTCCGATGCCAATGCTATTCTGCTCAAACATCACAGTTTGGAGGTAGAATTAGACGCAAAATTCAACAGGAAAATAGACTGGAAATACAACAACTATTTAAAACACATTAAACGCAAAGATTGGCAAGAAAAATCACTTAAAGATTACAGTATAACTGAAGTGGAACAAAATTTATAGGATAATGAATGTACCACTTAATCTTGCAAAATCTTCGATGCTAGCTTTGATTATTTTTTGGACCATCATTTGTTCAAAAGAAGGATTTGATACTGATCTGGTTTTACTAATACTCTTATCCTTCATTCCAATATTTTTAGTTGTAGCAATCGTAATTCTGGGTAGTATTTGTCCGATATACTGGATCACTAAAAAAGAAGATTATAATAACCTACAAATATTTAAAACCTACTATCCTTACTATGCTATTATTGCTTTTATATGCTGTTTAATCGGAATTATTATTAACGATTTAGACATCTATTTTGTTGCCTTTTTTGTATCCGCTTTTATAACATCGAATCAATCTTGGGTTTGGTTCGCAAATGAAGAACAATCAAAAACATGAAACGAATTAGAAAACAATGTATTGAATGGCTATTTGAACATTCTCAAAATGTGTATACCAAACTATTTAAGCATCACAAAGCCTGGGGAATTTCGCGTGAACAACTACTCTCTTTCCCAACTCACACTTTTGGCAGGCATTTGGGTGAATTTCTAGATGAAAATGGTTTTGAACTCATTCCTAAAGTTGAACGTCACGATGCTTACCATACTTTAACTGGATATGGTACAAAGGTAGAAGATGAAATAGCACTTCAATGCCTTTGCTATGGCAATGGAAAACGCAGTTTGTATCTCTATGGCGCTGTCTTTTTAGGGATTGCTATTTTACCTGATTATTACAATTACTATTACAAATCATATGCCATAGGAAAACAGGCAAACCCTTTTCATCATTATGATTACAAACAAATACTAAATGTAAATATAAACGACTTAAGACATGCTATTTTCACTAAAGAACACCTTAACGTATTAACCTTAAACTCATGAAAAAGCTTAAAATCTTTATACTTCTTTTTATTTGTATTCTAATCGGAATCAGTTTCACCAATTTCATGGTGAGTTTTCAAGCAAGAAACCTCATTTATAATACTACAGAAAGCATTCCAAAAAATAAAGTCGGACTTATTTTAGGGGCTGGAAAATATACAGCAAATGGACATATTAATTCTTATTATAAGCACAGACTTGATGCTGCCGTAAAACTTTATAAAGCAGGTAAAATTGAATTCATTTTAATTAGTGGTGATAATGGAAGAAAAACCTATGACGAACCTACAACATTTAAAACCGACTTAATTGCTAAAGGCATTCCAGAGAACAAGATATTTTTAGATTATGCTGGTTTTAGAACTTTAGATTCAATTGTACGTGCTAAAGAAATTTTCGGGCAAGATGCCATCACAATTATATCACAACAATTTCATAATGAACGTGCGATTTACATTGCCAAGAATTTTGATATTAATGCCGTTGGTTTTAATGCCAAAGACAGTTACAATCACCATCGTTCGAAAACAAGATTTAGAGAATATTTTGCTCGAGCAAAAGCCTCTATAGATATATTATTTAATGTAGAACCAAAATTTTTAGGCAAAAAAATAGAAATAAAATGACCGTCAAATTTAACAAACCCCTTTTTACAACAAGTCTAATGTTACTTGCTATAGAAATTTGTATCGCAACATTTTTAACTGAAGGTTTTATAAGACATACTTTCGGAGATTTTTTGGCAGTCATTTTATTGTATTGTGGCATTAGAACCTTTATTAAAGTCAATCCATTCTACTTAGCAATTGGAGTATTATTTTTTGCTTTTGTAATTGAGTTTGGACAATTATATAACCTCCTAGATTATTTACATCTCAGGCAACATAAACTAGCGACGATTATACTCGGAAGCACCTTTCACTTCACAGATCTTATTGCCTATACATTAGGCACAATTAGCATTTTAATTATTGATTTAAAAACCACATTATGGAACTCTTAAAAACACTTATTCTCAACCGATTTAAAATACTATCTATATTAACTATTTCAATGGCATTTAGTATTATTATTTTGATGATTAGAATAAAATTTCATCACTCTTTTTATTTGCTGTTTTTAGTATGGAATTTATTTCTAGCAATCATTCCATTTGCAATTACAACCACTTTAATAAGTAAATCTAAACTACACAAAATCAAGTTTACTATTTCTTTTGGCGTTTGGTTACTTTTCCTGCCAAACGCACCATATATCATCACAGATTTATTACATATAAATAATTCTCCACAACATTTATTGTGGTTAGATGTTTTAGTAATTATATCCTTTGCTTTTAACGGATTGATATTATTTATGCTTTCACTTTCAGATATGGAAAAACTATTGAAATTGCATATAAAACCTAAATTTGTATTCCCAATGATGCTATTAATATTTGGTTTGACTGCCTTCGGAATTTATCTCGGACGATTTTTACGTTATAACTCTTGGGAAATTTTGAATAATCCGTTAAGTCTTTTTTCAGATATATTTCAACTCATATTTGAACCTCATTTTGAAGCATGGGTATTCACTTTAACATTTGCCTCGTTTTTAGCAATGACATATTATATGCTGAAAGCATTTTCTAACTCTAAAATTTAATTCATTATGAAATATTATTTCCCACTCTTTATGATCATCATTTCATTTTTTGCTTGTACAAAACGTGACCACAGAAAAGTTATTGAAAACACTGAAAACACCTCTGAAAAAAGAAAAGACATCAAAACTTTTGAAGTTGCAGATTTACCCATTCATATTGATAGTACTTCCTATTTAATTCATCCGATTGGCAACTACGACATGGAAAATAGCAGATCAGAATATTTTAAATCAGAAAACTATCGTTTAAGTGGACACGCTGTTTCTAATGTCTCTAAAAATAAAATTAGTGGCAATCTTTCTAATGTGAAATTTGAACATCTAGATTCAACGGGTTTAAAATCGTTAACTGATAAAACAATGAAGATTCGTTCGATGCTTTTTTTGCGTGATATTTATAACAAAATCGGCAAAGGTTATTTTATTTATCATGTTATAGATAAGGACACAAATTCAGATGGTGAATTGGATTACAATGATTTAAGATCATTATACATTAGTAATTTAAATGGAACAAACTTCAGAAAACTATCGCCTAACCGACAAGAATTAGAGACTTGGAAAGTTATTTTAGAAGCTAATACACTGTATTTGAAAAGCATCGAAGATATAGATAACAATGGTGAATATGACAAAAAAGATAAAACACACTATTTTTATTTAGATCTTAGTAAAGAAAATTCAAAAATCGCAGAATACTATCCAATCTAAAGCTATTATCTTATAAAAAAAAGGAAAGCATGTGCCTTCCTTTTTTTTCATATATTCCAATAAGTTTTAATTATCAGTAGGATCACTAGGATCTGTTCCGTTAGTCATTTCATCTCCATTAGAAACGGTATCACCATCACAATCTAATGCATTCCATTCGTTTGTAGGTGTTGAAAAATTACAATCTAAACTAAAATCACATTGATCTAAAGGGGCTGGATCACATTCATTAACAGAAATATCACCATCACAATTAGCATTATACCAGGCGTTTGTGACATTGTTATAATTGAAAAAATCAGGATTATAATCACACACGTTATTTGGATCTGTACCATCAATAGCTTCTTGGCTATCTTGAACAGAATCTCCATCAGAATCTAAAGGAATACTGGCTGGATCATTTGGATCTGAACCATAAGTTGCTTCTTCACAATCGTCATAACCATCATCATCAGTATCTGGATCATTTGGATCTGTAATATTTCCATTAGGTTCACAACTTGATACATTAATATCATTTACATTAATTCCTGTAAGCTCTTGACAATCGGTTAAACCATCATCATCAGAATCAGTCAGATTATGTAACCACAAATACACTTCAGCAATATTAAATTGTCCAGAGATAGTATTAGTTCCTCTAACGAATAGCATTTCTAAACTACCTGAGTTAATATATAGTGTAGGATTTGAAATTGGATTAACATCACTTTCTGCATCAGTTAGCGACTCATAGAAATTAAAGGTCATATTTGGAAACTGAAAACCAGTAGATCCATTTGTAAAGTAAGATTCTAAATCATATTCTAAATTTGCAAAATCACAATTACTAGGATATACCGAACTTGGTGGCAAGTAAACATCTTGATTATCTAAATAATCTGGAACACCATCTTCATCTGTATCTTCATTTGTTGGATTTCCATCATTATCATAATCTTCATCAGCTGTATCAATACCATCTCCATCATCATCTGTATCTAAATAATCAGGAGTACCATCTCCATCTGTATCATCGTTTTCTAGATTACCATCTCCATCAATATCTTCATCGATATCCAAAATACCATCGTTATCAGTATCTGTTAAATCTACACAAGACATTTGCGTTCCTAAATCTGTAGTTGGAACTGTAAAATCACCTGTATTAACATCTGTTGTTTGTCCATTTAATAAATCGACGACTAAAGCCGAATATGCTGTATTATCACTACAATAAGCAATATTTAAATCTAACATTCCATTATCTATCGGAATTGTCTGTGTTGAATCGTTATAAAACAATTGCATATAACCGTTTGTAATTGGGTTACCTAAACAGTCGTTAAATACACCAGTAAAATTAGTAATCAATGCATCACCATCTGGCACTTGAATTGTAATACTCTGATCTGAACTAAAAGGACCAATAGTTGTTGTATAACTACTTGAAACACATCCATAATCAGGAACAACCAATGTTAACTCATCATCTGCAGGAACTAATCCACATTCAACACCATCAATATTTGTATAACCATAAGAACCTGTAGAAGCTAAAGCAGGAGAATATAAATCAAGTGCTGCATAAGGCAATGGATTACCATTTGTATCTGTTAGTGTAATACAAAGTGTCACTGCTGGATATTGAAAATCCCAATTCCAAAATGAAAAATGAGACACATTTCCAACATATTTATTTCCTTGAAGCGTTGCTTGGCCTTCTTCTTTCCAATAGCCATTTTCATTATCAAAAGACCACAACGGAATAGTTGAAGGTGTTGTATTTACATTTAAAGGTACAGGAACAGATATTTCCGCAGTGCTTCCATCTGCTATCTGTAACTCAACATTTGAAGCACTAAGCAATTCTACAGCTATCATGCCATACGTTTCTAGCACTCTTGGACTTCCATCTGCGTTTTCGGCAAACAACATTCCAGGCATTTGAAACTCCATATTGCTGTTATCAGGACTTAAATGTTTTAAAACCACTTTTACAGCTCCATTATAACTAACACCTTGTAGATTGGTAAACTCTCCATCAAATGTTACTTGAGCACCATTAGGTAAATTTACAGTACTTGTTTCTCCTGAATTAATTGTAGCCGTTGTATTTAAACTTAACAACATAATGGTTACTTGATTAATACCACTTGAAGGCACTAAAGCTCTTGAACCATCGATAAACCCGTTTTTTGTAGCCTTTATGTAGGCGAATTTTTCGAACACTGAAGCTTCTTCTATAGCGAAAATACCATTAGAATCTGTCATTGTAAAAACACCACCAACTGAGATTGTCACACCTGAAACAGGAGCATTATCTTCGTTAATGACCTTACCAATAAAACGTGCGCTGTAAGGGTTTCCAAAATTTTCAGAAAAATTTGATTCGGGTATTTGCTGCACTGGTGGTTTGTCTGTATTCCAGTTATCATCTTCAGAGCAGGTCCAAACGATTAGAGCTAATACAACTAAAAACAAACTTTTAAATAATTTCATAGACTTATATTGTTGATTATATATCATAGATGTAACCTTTTGAAAAAGGTTGCGTGTTAAAAGTAAGAAAAATTAGTCAAGCAAAAACTTGGCTCAAATTGACTTATACATATAAAACAGTTTAATGTGATTTTATCCTACATCCACATAATCCTGTAGATATTTGAAACGCTCTGTCAATTTACCATCTTCGGTAGTAATTCTAGCCCGTTTTAAAATACCACTTTTATCATCATTAAAAAATGCAGGAATAACATGTTCTAAAAACATGTCTCCAAAACCTTCGCTAGCATCTTTTGGCAACTCACATGGTAAGTTATCTACAGCCATCATTGTTATGGCTTCATCAGCATCAAAAGCGACTTCAGTTTCTGAATGCGGATCATAGCCATAAAACGGATCAGCAATTGTTGAAGGACGAATTGTGCTTGCTACAGGACCATCGATATCACAAGAAATATCAGCCACTAAATTGATTCTAAAATCTGGTTGTTTAGCATCTTCCCTTGTAAATAGAAAAGGTGCATTATTACCATAAAAATGTCCTGCAATAAAGTAATCGGTTTCTTTTGCATATGGCATAAAATTGCTTTGGTAGCCTGAAGGGTCTTTATAAAACTCCCATTTATCTCCTACTTTACCATCTGATCGTTTTGCATACTCCATAACATCAGCCATGACATAAACTGGTTCAGTAAACTGCGATGTTAAATACAAAGCATCACTAACTTGTTTAATTTTTAAATGGTCAAGAATTTCTTTTGCTCCCATTGCGACTTTACCTGTTCCTGTGAGCAAAATTTTAATATTTGGAAGTGTAATTTTATCTAATTCAGCTTTAACTTCATTCAAATCTGCAAGGGTTTCTACTTTTGGCAGTTGAAACAATTTGTCTCTTAAACCTAAAGCTCTAAATCCGTTATAAGCACCAACCAATCCAGCATAACGACCAAAACCTATGAGTCGTGAATTACTTTTTTTAACTATGGTTTCGTGGTCATACATTTCGATATTCTTATTAAGCATATCGACTAAGAGTTTCCTGTTGTATGGTTGTTTTTTTATAGTGTGCGAAAAATAGAAATATTTTTTATTCGGAATTAAATGTTCCAGAGGCACTTCTTTGACACCAATTAATACGTCACAATCTGAAACATCGTTAGTGATTTCAAAACCATATTTTCGATACGCATCATCGGAAAACACACGAATATCTGAAGACTCGACTACAAATTCGGCTTGAGGAAATTGTGCTTTAGCTTCCGCTAATTTTTCTGGTGAAAATACCACGCGTCTGTCTGGTGGACTTTTGCGTTCTTTGATGATTCCGAATTTCATATGGTTATTGAGTTTTAAATATTACGACTGACATATCTGCCAGGAAAACATATTGGTATAAAATTTGCACTAAAATAGTAGTAAAAGTAGGGTTATACAAACTTTTTGATAACTTTGCTTTTTTGTTCTCCTAAGCTTAATGCGAAGTTGAACATGCGTTAAGGATGGAACGGTTTGTTTGAGCTCCTCGCAGAGAGCGAGTAGTGAGAGCCTGACCTAAAAGGGAACGCCAAAATAAAATTACTAAAAAGGGGTCGACTGGTTTTGACAGCGAGACTCATTAAACGGTAAGCACGTCGTGTAATGATTTTGAAACACGTAAAAGGCTAGATCAACTTTTTAATCGGCGAGAATAACTACGCTTTAGCTGCATAATCTGAATTATAGTAAGATTAAGCCACGTCCTACTAGGTAGGAATGCTAAATGTCTCCAGAAAGCCTTGGTTAATGGCGTTCTTATTAGAGGCATCGAAAATATTAACTTAGATCGTGTAGCGCTTTGATGCACTTTCGAGATTAAGAAGCTAAGTTATAAGTGGGCTGTCTTTTGCCAGCTTATAATCTAAAATCTAATGAAAGACTACACGTGTAGAAAGCTCTTTAATAGCTTGTTTGGACGAGAGTTCGATTCTCTCCGACTCCACTTTCTAAGACCTCAACTTGTTGTTTATCAATTTGTTGAGGTTTTTATTAGTCAACATTTAGTCAACTTATTAAATTTCTTGACTAAAACTAGGATATATTTTTAATTTAAGCCTAACTGTTTTCTACAATTTTTATTTCATCATCAGTTAAACCATATAACTCATACACCATAGCATCAATTTCTTTATCTGTTTGGTTAATTTGGCTTTGTAAGCCTTGTGCTTTCTTCTTGTTTTCTTCAAAGAGGTCTAACCACTCAAACTCATCTTTTTTTGTTAATGGCTCTATCTCTTTTAAACTACCTTTTACTCGTTCCTTATTTAAATTCTTAATACCTTTATTTAACTCATTTATAAAATCTCCAAACTCTAATTCATGCCAATTTTTCAGCTTATTAGATAGTTTAGTAAATTGAAATTTCTCGCAAATAAATTTTTGAAATTTGTGCTTTATTTCGTTAAAACCTTTTATCAAATCTATAATTACATAACAAAAATCTATCATCAACTTTTCTTCCTCAGCACCTAAAGTTGGCAATGGTAATTTTTCAAAAGCCGTCTTAGTAAAGTTAGTATTAGACTCTCCAAAATATATATTATAAAAATAACTAATCAATGTTTAATTTTTCAGCATAAAAACCTGCATTTCTACTTTTACTAAAGTTGGCTTCAAGTAACGACTTGAAACATATAAATGTGTTTAATTTTTCTGAACGCTTCAAATGAAACGTTTGATATTGCTTTAATCGTTCTAACTTTGAAAAGATAATGGTATGTAAGGCATCATAAGTTTTATCTTGATTGTAATTTTCTTTTGAATTAGAATATTCTTCATAAAATAACCTTATATATTTCTCTACATTTGAATCTTCAGGTACTTGAATAATAGGTGAAAATAATTGTGCGTTGAATAACCTATCGATTTCATTTTTAGGCAATGTATTCAATTGTTTTTTCAAATATGCTTCAGTGAATAATATGATAAACCCCTTTAATTCTGGTGTAAATTGAAATCCATTAATTTGACCTTTAGAAATATGGATTATAGTATTTTTTTTCACTGGATGCCAGACAAAATCCACCAAGTGTTTACTCTCACCTGCTGTATAAAATACAATCATATTGAAAGCAACTTGATGCGCTTTTTCAGGATTATGATCTGCATCATTTTTACGTACAGCGAGACTTTCAATCGTTAATATTTCTATTCCATTATTATCTGGTTTCTTAGAATCAAATACTATATGCGGAATATCTTTAGACATTACTTTTTGCTGTTTGAGTTTTCTAAAGCTTTTCTCAAGTGATCACTATCCCAATGCTTATCAAAGTCTACAATACCACGTTTAAAATCTTCATCTAAGAATTTTTCTTGTTGTTCTAGTTCACGCTTTGCTTTAAATATATAATTATCATCGCGATTAGGCTCAGAAGCTAAACGTCTTAAACTATCTTCATCATACTTTTTAAAATTTTGAATTTGTCTATTTAACGTATATTTTCTGAAGCCCATTTTACTCAATACATCTCTAGCTAAAACCAATGATGTATCTAATGATTCTCTATAGATGTTTTCATGCCCAAGATTTAATAACTCATAAGCGTCGTATCTGTTTTTTGTACGAATCATAAGCTCTACATGAGGATATTTTTCTTTTACTATTTTACTAATTGCTTTTGAAACGCCAATTTTATTAGTCGCACAAATAATTATTTTAGCTTCTGAAATTCCTGCAGATTCTAATAAATCTAAACGAGTGGCATCACCATAATAGACTTCAAAACCCATTTTCCTAAGGAAATCGACACGATTAGAATCATGATCTAAAATGGTTGCTTCAACACCATGTGAACGTAAAAAACGACCAATCGTACTTCCAAAGTGACCAAAACCAACAAGTATTATTTTTTGAGATTTTGCGATATGATCCATTGGACGTTGTATAGATTCTTTGGTTCCAATTTTAGGAAGAACTACGCGCTCATTAAACATTCCTATAATTGGTGTTAACGACATAGATAAAGCTGTAATTACAAGCATCATATCCATTTGTTCTTGATTTAGAATATTAAGTCCGAATGCAAATGAGAGCAACACAAAAGCAAATTCACCAATTTGTGCTAAACTGAACGTAAGTAGTAACTTCTGGTCTAATTTTAATTTAAAAACATATCCAGTAACAAACAAGACGAGTGCTTTTAAAACAATAATAGCAATCAATAATCCTCCAATCGTTAACGGACTTTTAGATATAACGATAAAGTTAATAGAAGCGCCAACTGCCATAAAAAACAATCCTAAAAGCAGGTTTTTAAATGGTTCTAAAGTACTTTCCAGTTCATGTTTAAATTCACTATTTGAGAGGACTACTCCTCCTAAAAAAGCACCTAAGGCTGGACTGATTCCTACATATTCCATCAAAAAAGAAATTCCGAATACAATTAACAAAGCAGCTGCAATTAGTAATTCTCTAACACCAGTTTTTGCTACCTTTCTAAGCATTGGCACTATTAAGTAACGTCCTGCCACAATGATTAAAACAACTGATAAAATAATAGCTAAGGTTTGAAAACCCATTGGAAGACTTTCTAATAAATTAGTATGCTCACCATGATTTTCAGTAGACGCATTAGTTTCAGAATTAGCTAACAGCGGAATAAAACCCAACATGAAAATCACAATAATATCTTGAAACAATAAAATGGAAAATGAAGAGGCTCCAAAGGTGGTGTTCATCAAACCTTTTTCTTTAATGGTTTGCATTGCGATTGCTGTAGATGATAATGCAACAGCCATAGAAATCACCAATGCAACTTTCCAATCAAAACCTAATGCAGCAAACAAAATGTAGGAAAGTAATATCGTTCCTCCTACTTGAATTCCTCCCATGCCAACTATGGTTTTTCGCATGTTCCAGAAGTTTTTTGGTTCAATTTCTAATCCGATTAAAAACAACATCATTACAACTCCAAATTCTGCAAAATGTAAAATATCTTCACCTTCTTCTCCTATAAAACCTAAAACATAAGGGCCAATCAAAACTCCAGCCAGCAAATAGCCAATCACAGAACTCAATCCTAATCGCTTGGCAATAGAAACACAAATAATGGCTCCAGCTAAAAACACTATGGCTTCAAAAAGTATGCTTCCAGTCATAGTTTAAGAGGTTTCAAGTTGCGGAATATCATTCAAAAACGATTTAGTTTCAAAATCATTAATGGTCAAACCTGTTTGCAATACATCGATTAGCTTTCCGTAGTTAATTTTATAATCATTTAATGCTTCATCATTTAGGTTGTGTGTTCCCATAACTGCGAAAGGAGGAAAGTAATCCATGCCACATAAAATTGCTGTTTGTTCAAATGGTCTTAAAAATTGTCTTATTGTAAAACTGTTATAACCTTCTGAACAATAGACTTCTTTAGAACCTCCTGTTGTTATTACATTTAAACAAGTTTTATTCTGCAAAGCTGTACCTTCTGGACCATAAGCCCAATTAAATTCTAACACCATATCAATCCACTGCTTCATTAAAGGCGGACAACTATACCAATACAATGGATGATGCCAAATGATGATATCATGTTGATTTAGTAATTCTTTTTCAGCAGTAACATCAATATGAAAATCTGGATATTGCTCGTATAAATCGTGAATAGTCACATTTGCTTTGTCTTTAATATGGTTAATTAAAGTCAAGTTTACTCTAGACTTTTCAAATTTAGGATGTGAAAATAGAATTAGAATTTTTTTCATTTTATGCTAACTGTAATTTTTATCTGATGCTTATGAAATAAGATTAAATGAAATTTTAATGCCTTGAATTATCATACCTGTACCAATAATAGCTATAATTAATCCCATAATTTTTCCAATTACTGAAATCACATTATTACCAACGACTTTAACAATTAAATCACTTGCTCTAAAAGTTAAATAGGTTAGTAAACTCATTGATCCAAAAATAAGAATTACTAAAATGATATGTATGGTTTCAACATTAGACACAAAATTCATTGCAGTAACAATGGTTCCTGGACCCGCTAAAATTGGAATCGCTAATGGTGAAACTGCAATATTCTCATCAACATGAACATCATTTAAGCTTTTAACATTCGATGTTTTTGATTGCAGCATATCAAAACCAATAAAAAAGATTAAAATACCTCCTGTAATTTTAAATGCAGGAATGCTAATATTAAACAATTCAAATATATACTTACCTAAAAGCACAAAAACGGTTACAATGATGAAAGCAATAAAATTTGCTCTTTTATTAATGTCTTTTTTAGTTTTTTCATCAGCACCTTGCGTTAATGATAAAAATACAGTCATATTTGATATAGGATTAGTGATAGCAAAAAAGGCTGTAAACACAGTAATTGAAAATGTAATTAGGTTATCCATTTATTGTTGATTTTTTAAGATAATACTCCATCAAAATAAGAATTAGTGTAGTTGACTGTAATTATTCCATTTAAGTTAAAGATAACTAAATGTTTAAATAGTTCTTCTTTCGAGTAGATTTCGAATAGGTTATTCTTCTTAAAAACTAGGTTATCAATTCTAAAAAAATATATTTTAACAACTAAGTTTAAATTAACGTCTTGTTTAATATTACCTTCATTTTGAGCTTGTTTCAATAAACTATAAACAATCGTGTTAGCTAATTCTTCTGTAAAATCATCATATAATCGACTCGCTTTAGGATAGTATTTTTGTAAACTATAAAGAAAAGAGGGCTCAAAATATTTTAAATATTCAAACCCTCTCTGGTAAATTAATATGACACACAAAATAGGGTCTTTACCATTGCTATTAACCAACCTATTTATTTCTTCTCTATACTCATTTAATAAACTTTCAAGACTAGATGCAACTAAATCTTCCTTGTTATTAAAAAACGTATAAATTGTCTTTTTTGAAATCCCAAGCGTACTTGCTAAATCATCTAAAGTCACATGTTTACTTCCACATTGAGTAAACTTTGCAATAGAACACTTTAACAATTCTGCTTTAGTAATCATATCAAACTATTTTATCTCCATCCACCACCAAGTGCTTCATATAAATCTACTATAGACACTAATTGTTGTAATTGGCTATTTATAATATTAAGTTCTGCATTTAATACACTTTCTCTTGCTGTTAATAAATCTAAATAGTTAGCATAACCACTTTTTAGGAGTTCTTCGGAATTTGCTTCAGCAGTTCTTAAAGCTTCTACTTCATTTTTTCTGAACCCGTATTTTCTAGTTTCAGCTTCATAAGAAAATAAGGCATTAGACACCTCGCCTCCAGCAACTAATAACGTTTTCTTGAAATTTAATAAAGACCTTTCTTGATTTGCTAATGCGACTTCTTTTTGAGTTTTAAGCTTTCGCTGATTTAAAAGTGGTTGTGTTAAGCCTCCAACTAAATTAGCAAATAGAGAATTGGTATTAAACAAGTCGTCTAGTTGTAAACTTTGTAAACCTCCAGAAGCCGTTAATGTCAACGACGGATAAAAATTACTGTTAGCAACATTTGTCAATTCAAAAGATTGAATCAAACCATACTCAGCAGCCATAACATCTGGTCGATTACTAAGTAGTGTTGCAGGAACACCAAGTTTTATTTCTTGATCTATTTTCTGAACGTCTAACGTAGTTCTTTCAAAATTTTGAGGCGATTTACCTAGTAGGATACTTAGTGTGTTTTCAGTTTTAAAAATGGCAGTTTCAATATCTACTTGTAAAGCTTTCGCACTATTATATTGTGCAATATTTTGATCTACAGCGACCTGTGTTACTTGTCCTGCATCTTTTAGTGCTTTAATTGTCGTCACACTATTTTCTCTAGTAATGATAGTTTGTTTGGTGACTTCTAACTGCGCATCTAAAGCTAACAAATTGTAATAGGTATTTGCAATACTAGAGATCAACTGTGTTTTCACAGCCTGATGCCCAGCCACACTTTGCAAATAAGCCGCTTGAGTTGCTCTTTTATTACTTCTTATTTTTCTCCAAATATCTGCTTCCCAAGATAAATTTGCAGTAACATCGTAAGTATCTAAACCTCCACTAAATAAAGCACCGAACTGACTATTTTTTGAAAATTCTTGACGCGTATAATTAGGACCTACACTTAATGTTGGCATGAAACCTGCTTTACCTTGTTTTGCATAAGCTTCAGCAGCTATCATTTGCTGAATTGCGATACGAACGTCCATATTATTTTGCAGACCTTCTTCTATATACTGTTGAAGATACTGATCTGAAAATAAATTTTTCCAAGATACATCTGCGATAGAAACGCTATCTGTTGGTAAATTATCTGTTCTGTAAAGTGCTTCTGTTTCAGTTTCTAAATCTGGTCGAGCATAATCTTTTGCTACAAAACAACTTTGAAGTGTTAATGCAACAACCAACATCAATACACCTTTGCTAAAATTTCTATGTTTTATAATTGATTTCATCTTCTTATTTTTCAATAGTTTGTACTGTTGGTTTACTAGAAACTTTTTCTTGTAACCACTGAAATAATATAAATAGGATTGGTATTACGAATACTCCTAAAAGCGTACCAATAAGCATTCCTCCTGCTGCACCTGTTCCAATGGAATTGTTACCTTCAGATCCTACGCCTTTTGCTAATACTAAAGGCATTAATCCTAAAATAAAGGCGAATGATGTCATTAAAATCGGACGTAAACGTGCTTTCGCTCCATGGATTGCTGCGTCAACAATACTTTCACCATTTTTCCGTCTTTGCAATGCAAATTCTACAATAAGAATGGCATTTTTAGCGAGTAAACCAATAAGCATTATTAAGGCAATTTGGAAATAAATGTTATTTTCTAAGCCTAAGAATTTTGTACTTATATACGCTCCAAACACACCAAATGGTAATGATAATACGACTGCAAATGGTAATAAATAACTCTCATACTGTGCACTTAATAGGAAGTATACAAACAGAATACTTAATATAAATATAAATGTCGTTTGGTTTCCTGCATTCACCTCTTCACGAGTTAAACCAGAATATGCTACTGTATAGTTACTAGGTAATTTTGCAACTTCCTCTTCAATAACTCTAATTGCATCACCAGTACTAAATCCGTCATTTGTTGCTCCAGTTATTGATGTTGAATTAAATAAGTTGAAACGCGTTACAGATTGTGGACCATACACACGTTTTAAATTCACAAACTGCGTGATTGGAGTCATTTCTCCTGTTTCAGTTCTTACATACATGCTATTTAGTGCATTTTCATCAGCTCTATCTTCAGGTAAAGCTTGTATATAAACTCTAAACTGTTTTCCGAATCTAGAAAAATCAGAAGCATAAACACCTCCTATATACCCTTGTAATGTTGAAAAAATACTGCTTATCGAAACGCCTTTTTCTTTCGCTAAAGGCACATTAACTTCCATTTCATATTGCGGATAATTAGTGTTAAAAGCAGAGGTTGCATACTTAATTTCTGGGTGACTCATTAAAGCCATTGAGAAATCCTTATTTGCCTGATCTAAATCGGTAAACTCGCCTCCAAATTTATCTAACAAGTTAATCTCAAATCCAGATGAATTACCAAATCCTCGAATACTAGGAGGTGAAAAGAAAATAATATTAGCCTCAGGAATAGTCGCTGCGATACCAAATAATTTTCCTGTTATGGCTTGTGCAGAAACAGAAGGATCTTCACGCTCACTCCAATCTTCAAGCTTTATGATTCCAAAACCAAAGTTACTACCAGCACCACTAATTAAGCTTCGGCCTTTGATAAAGTTAACGCCAACAATACCTTCCATCCCTTCAACTTTATCGTAAAGTTTTCTTGCTACAGCATCTGTTCTATCTAAAGATGCTCCAGGTGGTAATTCGATATTAGCGAAAATAATTCCTCGATCTTCATTAGGCACAAAACCTGTTGGTGTTGTTGTTGAAGCCCAGTAAATACCGACAATAGCAATCAATAACAAAACAACCGATACAAATTTTCTTTTGTATAAAAACTGAAGTGATTTCCCGTAACGCTCTACAGTAGCATTAAATCCACGATTGAATACGATATAGAAACGCTTCAATGGGCTCTTTCCTTTTAGCTCTTCATCCTCTTTATGCTCTTTTAAAAGTAGAGCACATAATGCTGGACTTAAAGTCAAGGCATTTACTGCAGAAATAAGAATCGCAATAATTAACGTGACACCAAATTGTTCATAAAATACACCAGTTGGACCAGTTACGAATGTTACAGGAATAAACACAGCAGCCATTACCAACGTAATTGAAATAATAGCTCCAGAAATTTCATTCATGGCTGTTAATGTTGCTTTTTTAGGATTCTTTTCGCCATCATCCATTTTAGCATGAACCGCTTCCACAACAACAATAGCATCATCTACTACAATACCAATAGCTAATACTAATGCAAATAGTGTTAAGAGGTTAATTGAATAACCAAAAACATTCAGAAAAAAGAAAGTTCCAATAATGGATACAGGCACAGCAATTGCAGGTATTAATGTAGATCTAAAATCTTGTAAGAATAGAAATACCACTAAGAATACAAGTAGAAAAGCTTCCAATAAAGTTGTAATTACTTTGTCGATAGAGGCATTTAAAAACAAACTCGTATCATAAGGTACAAAAATGTTTAATCCGTCAGGAAGTTCTTTTTCTACAGACGCTAATGTGGTTTTGATGTTTTCAATAATTTCCTGAGCATTAGAACCTTTGGTTTGAAAGATTCCCATAAATACAGCTGGATGACCTAAACTCATTGCATTAGAGGAATAGGATTGTGCATCTAATTCAATCGTAGAAACATCTTTCAAACGTAAAAATTCTCCGTTTCCTAAGGCTTTAATAACAATGTCACTGTATTGTGCTTCGTCTTTAAAACGACCACTATAAGTTAAGGTATATGAAAAGGATTCTCCGTTATTTTCACCTAAAGATCCAGCTGCTGCTTCTAAATTTTGCTCCGCTAAAGCTGCCGAAATATCTGAAGGAATTAAATTATAAGCTGCTAATTTTTCAGGATTTAACCAGATACGCATCGCATAATCTTGTTGTGAGAATACACTAACATCTCCAACACCACTAATACGTTGCATTGCAGGAATAACGTTAATTTTTAAGTAATTCTGAATAAACGTAGCATCGTAATCTTCGCTATCAGAATACATAGATATAAACATTAGCGCACTAGTTTCTTGCTTTTGTGTTGTTACACCAGTTTGAATCACCTCTTGAGGTAATAATGGGTTTGCTCTAGCGACACGGTTTTGCACATTTACAGCAGCAATATCTGCATCAATTTCTTGATCAAAATATACTGTGATTTCTGCTGTACCATTGTTTGATGCTGTAGAAGTGATGTATGTCATTCCTTCGACACCATTAATTTGTTCCTCAATAGGAATGATTACACTTTCTAAAACGGTCTCTGCATTTGCTCCAGTATAATTTGCTGTCACCTTAATTGTTGGTGGTGCAATATCTGGATATTCCTCTATAGGTAAGCTACTTATACTGATAACACCTAGCAAAACTATGATAATAGAGATTACTGTCGAAAGCACTGGTCTTTCAATAAATGTTTTTAACATGATTAAAATTTTGTTAGTTTATCTAGTTTCTGAATAAAGTGGCTACAGGTTTTATAGCGTCATCAAAAGAGGTGTCTTGAGGTGAAATTGCCATTCCGTTTCTAAGTTTTCCAATTCCAGATACTATAATTTTATCGTTAGGATTTAATCCAGATTCAATAACGTAGAGATTATCTACAGTACCTTTTACTTTTACTATTGAAGTTTCAACTTTGTTGTTCTCACCAAGTTTAAATAACATGATATTACCTTGTTGCTCAAAGGTTGCAGATTGAGGTACAACTATTGCGTCTTTATATTCTATAGGAAATCTTATTTTACCACTATTTCCATTAGTTAATATTTCATTTGGATTATCAAAAGCAGCTCTAATTTTAATAGTTCCAGTACTTTGGTTTATTTGACCAGTACTTGTTTGAATTCGCCCTTTTTCAGAATACAATTTACCATTAGCCAAAACTAAACTTAAATCTGGCGAATTTTTGATACGCTCTGCTTTAGTTTTTCCTTCAGATCTTTGCAAGTGATCAATATATTGTGCTTCATTAAAACTGAAAAAAGCATACACCTGACTAATCTCGCTTACTGTCGTAAGTGGAGTTACATCACTTGGACTGATTAAAGCGCCTTCTCTAAAATTAATTGAGCCAACGTAACCATCTATAGGACTTTTAATTGTTGCATAACCGATATTTGCTGTCACACCACTATAATTCGCTTTAGCTTGTTCTAAATTTGCTTTTGCTGTTTCTAGTTGAACTGCACTAATAATATTTTTTTCAACTAATGGTATCAACTTATTAACTTCTACTTGTGCAACATTTACAAGTGCTTTTGCTGCATCTGCATCTTGACTTAAAGATTGAGTTTCTAATTTAAATAATAGTTGACCTTTACTTACTTTTTGTCCTTCGTCAACATATACTTTTTCAACATATCCAGATGTTTTAGCTCTGACATCACTATTGACTATTCCTTCTATAGTTACTGGATATTCAGTATAACCAGTAACCGTTTTGCTTTGAATTTTAGTTATTGGGAAAGGTGCTGGTGGAGCTTCAGCAATGGTTTGTTTTTGTTCGCTGTTTCCACAACTTACAATAACTAAGAATACACTTAGTGCTATAATGGAATATAATTTATTTATTTTCATCTTTATTAATTTTAAATATCGAAATGGTTATCTGTTAGTTTTATTCTTAGTTCTTCTATTGAAGCTGTAGCTCCATCAATAAATTTTATGTAATCGTTGTGAAAATTTAAATCAAATTTCTCATCCTTATTTTCAATTTTTTCTTTGTTAATAGCGTCTTTATAGTTTTTAATTTCTATATGAAGTTCTCTAACTTCCTGCCATTCATGAATAATATTATCAATATGAAGAATCACTGAATCTTTATTGATTATAAAATACTTTTTACGATCACCTGTTTTAGTGAAATATTCAATTTTATTTAAATCTTGTAAATGATTAAGATGCGTTGAAATTGTACTTTTACTAGCACAAAGAATAGTTACCATTTCTTCAAAAGTGGTTCCTTTTTTTCCTGTTAGAATTATATAAGCCATTATACGAGCTGCAACTGGCGCTAACTTTTCTCTATTTTCTAAATGCACACCTAATTTTTCAACTAATCGCATTTTTTCTTTACAAATATTATCCATGACGTTTATTATTTACTATCAATTTCACAAGTCTAAACACAGCTAAACTAAAATCCTACACAAATATACATTCTAGTTCGGAACAAACCGAACTAATCGAAGTTAAAATGTTGTTAAACAAATAAACACAATTTTAACAACATGATTTTAACCGCATTAACTTTATGAAGACTATAAAAAAAGCCCTCAATAAAAATTGAAGACTTATTTAACTTTTAAATGATGATGAAAATAAATTACTGATTTACTAATTCTATAGTTAATTCTAATAAATTCGATATTTTAATTCCATCATAAGCATCTGGATGTGCTGAAGCAAAATGACCTATTGTTTCTCCTTTATCGTTATCAAAATATTGTCCTGTAGCGTCTTTATACGTATCAAAAGTTGCTAAATCGCATAAAATATTTACACCTTTTTCAGCTGGTGACCAATGTTGCCCATATGCTTCTTTAGCCATTTTTGTGTTTAATAAAGACCCTGGATTTACAGCAATAGTTGTAATATTTGGATGTTGTTTAGCAAAATTGAAACTCCACATCGTTAATGCTAATTTACTTTGCGCATAACTTTCACTTGCGTTTACCGTAGCATCTCCAGTTAACACACCTTTTCTAACCGTAGATTGTGCTGCCGAACTTAAATTCACAACTCTTGGATTGCTACCTTTTTCTAAAACTGGTAAAATGTTTTCAGTCAAAACAAAAGGTGCCAAATAATTTACAGTCATTCGAATATCTAAGCCATCTTTTGTTTTATTTGAAGGTGTTTTGAAAATCCCTGCATTATTGATTAAAATATCTAACCTAGGTACTTCATTTTTTATGTGCTCAGCAAATCGTTTTACAGCGTTTAAATCTGAAAAATCAGCTACAAACCCTTTTATATTCTCATTACTTGAAGCCTGTTTAATTTCAGCAATAACATTGTTTACTTTTACTTCACTTCTACCGTGAATAAAGACTGTATTGCCTTCTTTGGCTAGTTTTAAAGCGGTTAATTTTCCTATGCCGTCTGTGCTTCCAGTTATTAATATGGTTTTCATTTTTGTTGTATTTAGTATTATTAGTAGTGTCACTTCGAGTGATCCCAACTTTTTCGGGATTGTATCGAAAAGTATTTCTTAACATGTTCTCGATACTATTTTCTTTATGAAAATCACTCGAACTGACGTTTTGCTCTTATTTCAATTTATTCTAAAATTATTAATTAGTTTAAAATGGTGCAATGGTATCTTTAGGACCATCTGGCATACTCCAACGCTTACGAGCAGTAATATTTTCTGCTGAGATATCTTTAAATTCTTTATTATTAACATTACCATAGCTATTTGTACCACCTCTTGGTATTTGCATACGGTCTCCATATAGCCACACTACTAAATTACTGCGTTCTCCACTGGTAATTGGATGTGTAGCGTGTGGCACATTACCTCTGTGAAGTATTGCTTTTCCTGGTTCAAAAATAGTTTGCACAACTTTGCCTGTGGTTTGGTCATGGAAATCAACTTCAGAACCTGTAAATTCTTCATCAGGTAAGTTAATATTTATATTTAAGGTCGCTGCTGAAGCATCTGTGTGTGCATGCAAATCTTTGTCCTTTTCTGGGTTGTACTGAATAGAAAAACCAAATGTTTGGTTATCATAGCCATAAGTACCAAGTAATAAACGAGCAATCGGACGCATATAACGATCCATAATTTCATTGTAAAATACATGAAAATTAGGTGCAGCAAGGTGTCCTTCTGATCTTGAATCAAGCATCATTCCATATCGATTCAATTGTATACCATAAGGTGCACGTATAGGAATTCCAGAATGTACTGTAGCTTCTAAATACTTACGAAATTCCGCTAAGCGTTCAAGGTCAAAAAACTGTGCCGTGAACACTCCAGGAATAATTTCTTCCCATAAATCTGCTACAGCATTTTCTTTTTCTGGTTTTTCCCATGCGTCGTTAATCGCTTGTCGCAAACGTGGATCAAGTAAAGTTTCATCTGGAACTAGTAAATCTTCTTTCTTTTCAATTTCCCATTCTGCCCATGCGTCTTCAATTAAATTTCGGTTATTTTTCCAAAATTGTGAAACAGAAAGATCACGTTTTAGCGAAGCTTCACGAGATGGTTGTGTGAGTGCACGAGCTTGTTGGAGTGCATTTGTATTTGTCATTGTTTTCATAATTTATTTGTTTTTAATTTACTACTTGAATATCCATCACCATTTGTTCCCAATTATTTTGGTTTTCATGGTCAAATTGTGCACCATTATCATCTGCATATTGGAAACGTTTTACTGCTGGTGTTTTACTTGTAGCTTGGAATAATTGATACGCTTCTTCTTTTAAAGCTTCTTTAATTGGTATGTCTATAGATGCATAAACTGCACGCTTACAAGCAGCAATAGAATCTGCTGGAAATTTTGAAATACGTTCTGCTAAAGCATCTACATAAGTACCTATTTCATCTGCATCTAAGGCTTTGTTTATGGTTCCGAATGTTTCAGCTTCATCTGCATCCCAGTCTTTTGCTCCTAAAATAATTTCTAGAGCTTTACCTAATCCTGCTTGTCTAGCCATACGAGATGCGCCACCTCCACATGGTAAAATTCCCATAGCTACTTCCATTTGCATAAATTTTGCTTTTCCTCTTGCTGCAAAACGCATATCTAATGCCAATGCCATTTCATGTCCACCACCTCTTGCAAAACCTTCAATTTTTGCTATCGTTGCTTGCGGCACGTTGCTTAATCTTTCTAAAACAGCTTGTAAGTCTAATAATTGAATTTCGTTTCGAGGTACTGCTTCTGTAGATAAGTCTTTTAATAAATCGGTATCATAATGGCAAACCCAATATCCTGGATTTGAAGATTCAAAAACCACTACTTTTACACTTCTATCGCGTTCTAATCGTAAGCACAAACTGCTTAAATCGGCTAGCATTTCTTGTCCTTGTACGTTTACTGGTCCAAAGTTGATGTCTACGGTTAATATTGCTCCTTTTTGTTCTGCTGTAAATGTTTGAAAGTTCTTGTAGTTCATGATGTCGTATTTTAAATTGTTTTTTTGTGTGTATTAATTACACTACAAATTTAAAATAGACACCAAGGTTTTAATTGGTAGAAAACAAAGTGGTATTAGTAAAAAAAAAGGTTTCTTTATAAAATTATACTAAACTTGCTCTAAAAGCACTTAAACTAGTGCCTTTATAACTTTGAAATGTTTTGTTTAAATGGCTAGAATCTGTAAAACCGAGTTCTGCTGCAATTTCAGAATATTGAAAATCGGTATATTTTAAACGCGTTTCTACAAGTTTTAATTTATAGTTAATGATGTACTTTTTTAACGATACTTCGGTATGCTTTTTAAAATACTCACTAATGTAGTTATCTGCCATATGAAATTCTTCAGCTAAACTTTTAGTAGATAACAATTCAGAGTTATAAATATTAGAATGAATATAATTGATGATTTGCTGAATTTTAGACGATTTCACTTCTTTTATAGAATCTGAAGTATTTATAAATTGAATATTTCGAGCAATGAGATGCAAAATAACAGACAATGAATTTTGAATGATGAAGATATCGAAGGATTGCTTATTTAGATATTCTGTAGCAGTCATATTTACTAAAGCCACTAAATGTGATCTGTCTGCGTCAGTTTCAAACTGCATTTCACGAAGCTCGTGACTTTCACTGTTTAAGATTTCTTCTATTTTACGAAACCAATCATTTACTGGAAGATTTACATTTTGAGAATTATTATTTCTAAAAAAACTCTTTAAAAACTTTATAGCAACTGTAGACGTTGCAGTTTCTGGATTTAAGATATAAATATCATCTGGAATAAATACAAAGATGCTATTTGCAGCATATTTTACGGTTTTTCCATTGATTTTTATGGTTCCTGATCCTTCTTGGAAATATACGATTTCAAAAAAACGAATGGTTGTGTATTTGCAAAACTCGAAAAATGTTTGATTTTTGTATTGTGCAATCACAACATTTTCGATGATAGTTCTTGGCATGCTAATCTTTTTTTATAAAGTTACTGAATATTTAAAATAGAAGAAGCCACAATATGTCGTGGCTTCTTCCAGCTATTAATTAATAATAAGGGATTTAACTATTAATCAACCTATTTTTATCGAAATGAAACGTCTTCTAAAATAGGTTTAAATTTCTAGTTTATAAGACTCGGTTAATCTTCCGGAGGATGCCCATGAATTTGTTCAAAAACAGCATCAAAATGTTCACGAAGATAGGCATTAAGCTTTTTTTGATAATCCAGTTTTAGCCAACTTATAAAATTATGAGTGCTTTTACTTATACATTTACTATAAACTTGGATTCTATTATCAATGTCTTCTTTAAGTAATTTTGCCAACGCTAGAGCATCATACACATCTTCACTGTTTTCGATACAGATAAAGGCATGTTGTTCAATGGATTTTTCCAATACCACTTTAGAGGATTTTCCGGAAAAGGTAGCTTCCTTATATAAAGTTTTAATGTCTAAGTAAGTGTCTTTAGATTTTGAGAATTCTGACCGAACGTCCTCAGCCAACTCATGTTTAAAAGTACCTTCAATAGCTTCATCGTCCTTAATACGGTCTATGTAAAAATTAGGGGATTTAAAAATAGCCTCCCAGTCTAGATCTGCACCCCAAGGACCAAAACGATAGATATTATTACCAAGATCTATAACGGTAAATTTAGATTTGTTATTCAACACCCGAGACCCTCTACCAATCATTTGGTAATATAAAGTCAAGGACTTTGTAGCCCTGTTTAGGATAATGGTATCTATAGTGGGTTCATCAAAACCAGTCGTCAAAATACTTACAGATGTTAGTATCGCGTCTGGAGTTTCATGAAACCATTTTAAAATATATTGTCGTTGTTTTTTTGTCGCGGTGTTATCCAAATGCATAATGGGCAATCCTGCATTTTTAAAGGTATAGTATACCTGGATAGAGGTTTCTATACCATTGTTGAATATCAATGTTTTTTTTTCTTTGGAATGTGTCGTATAAGCTTCTAGTAATTTATTTAACATAGACGGACTCGTATACAGATCTGAAGAAGATTTAACCGTATAATCTCCATTAGAACCAACCTCCAAAGACGTCAGCCCCATATCATACTGGTAGGTTTCAGCTCTAGCAAGAAAGTCGTTTTCAATTAAATTCTCTATAGACTCCCCTGGAATTAGCTCTTCATAATTTCTATTCATGGGCAACTCCTTATTAGAACTTAAGGGTGTAGCAGTAACCCCAAGAATAAAAGAGTTTTCAAAAAATTTAAACAGTTTTGTAAAGGAATTATAATGGGCCTCATCTACAATAACCAATCCCACATCCGAGATATCCAATATACCGTCGTTAAGTCTATTATTTAGGGTTTCTACCATTGCTACATAACAACTATAACGTTCATGGTCATCTAAATTAGCTTTGCTATTGACTACTTTATTGACCACTCCAAAACTGGTGAGCATTTTAGAAGTCTGATTACAGAGCTCTACACGGTGTGTCATTACCAATACCTTCTTTGAGTGGTTTTTAAGGTATTGTCTAACGATTTCAGAGAAAATTACTGTCTTTCCGCCACCAGTAGGTAATTGATATAACAAGTGGAAATCCTCTCTTTCATTATCAAACTTTTCAAATATTTTATTTATGGCACCTTGTTGATAGTTATAAAGCTCTTTGTCTGTCTTCTTTTCTTGTATTTCAAATAAGGGTTCTTGCATGGATATTTTTTCTTGTTGTTTGCAAAGGTAAAACCTTCAATATGTTATTACCAATAAATTGAAAAGCTTTTCTAAACAATTGCCTACAATTTTAGTGAATGACATTCATTGCTAAGTATTCATCGTAGCGATTTCATGAAGTATTTTACTAGGTTTTATCTAAAAGAAACGCCTTCAACAAGTGGTTTAAACCTGAAAATGTAAAAAGGTTTTGTAGACTGATCTTTTCCGTTGTTAAAAACAGCGCCTTTATTTACCTGTGCTGCTGAAACATACATATAACCATCTACATGATTATAGCTTACACCATCTGGCCAAGCCATGTTTTTATCTGCTGTCATAGTTTTAACACTTCTATCTGTTGCTAATACTACAGCCACACTATTGGTTTCTAAAGCAGTTAAATAAATGTTTCCATCTACATCTATAGACATGCCGCCATTGTTAGGTTTATCTGAATAGGTTTCAATTTTGCTATCTAAATCTTCATCTGTAAATGCTTCGTTAACTAAATCAAGCGTTTTAATTCTGTAGATTTTTGTTCCGTTTAACGGTCCATAATAGATATATTCAAAATCTTTATCTGCTGTAATTCCGTCGTTCCCAACCAATAAATTCTTCCCGTTAACAGCTAAATGTTTGCCTTTAATAACGGTTGGTGCGTTTTCTGGTTTTGTAGTTCGCGTACCTTCTAAAATACGACGTGTTTTACCGGTTTTCATGTCTACAATAATGAACGCAGCTTTACTTCCATCGCCTCCATTACCAATACCTTCATCTGCTATAATAAAATAACCATGTTTGGTATCGACTACCATATCGTTAGGTTGTGCTATTTTTGGAACTGACGATTTTGGTAAGTAATAAATACGTTCTAATTGGTCGGTTTTAGTATTCCAACCAACAATTTTTGGCGTTACGTTATTACGTTGTGCCATATCAATCATCCAAATAATTCCGTTTTCGTCGTTGCGAATTCCTAAGACATTACTTAAATAATTATCGTCAGTATCTCTTGGTGTATTCCATGCTTTATTAGGAAACGGTTTGCTTTCTTTGGTTTTTGCATTCATAATCATCACGCGATTATTTGGTGCAAAAAAGGGATGATGACTGTACACTAAATCGCCAGTATTAGAAAACGTAATGTTGCCAACTGCTTGATCTGTGGTTGCAAAAGTTTCCGTTTCAGTCAATGTATTTTGTGAGTTTACAGTTATCACTGAAACGAATACTAGAATTATGAAACTTAAGTTTTTCATGATTATTTTACTTCAAATTCTCCGTTACTTCTAATATAAAGAACAGTTTCTTTTTCTGCTGAAATAATTGAAGTTGCGTTTTCCTCAGCACCAAAATAAGATGGCGCATTTAATTCCTTTTTACCTTCTTTTTTAGCAAACTGATGCGTTAATCCTCCAGAAATAACTACTGCTCTAAAATTCGGGCTCAAATTTTTGATTTCCCCACTGAAACCAGCTGGAAGTTTTAAAAGTGTTGCACGCAATTCATTGTCTTCATGGCTTCCCCATAAAAAAGCAGTTTCAACATTAGTCTTTTTAGAAATCCATTCGATATTGTTAGCATTTAGCCACACCATATTGGTTTTATCTACGTTAATTGGACGCTCACCATTATCAAAAGCTTCCGAAGTTGGTTTTACTAAATATGGACCTTCTTGAATATCTAAAAAAGCCATATTTTCATTATCATCAGCAGCTGTAATATGAGCCTCTCCTGCTGGTTGTTGCCAGTAAGAACCTGCTGGTAACCATTGTTTTTCGGCACTTTCGTCATCATTATGTAATAATCCTTTAATAACTATACCACGATATGTAATATTATGAATGTGTGGTGGCGAAGAAAATCCTTTTTTGAATTTCACTAAGAAACCTGCTGGTTCGTTTTTTGTACGATCTCCCCACAGTTTTCCAGCTGCTGGACTTTTATCGCCTCGTAACGGATTTAACCAGCCCCATTCTACTTTGTCTTGAGTTACTACTTCGTTTACAGACTTAATATCGTCTGTTGTTGGCGTCTGTGCATTTGCAAAAACACCTGCTACTAATGCTAATGCGATTAAAATATTTTTCATTTTAAAATTTTATTGTTTTGATTAAAATCCTTCTAAGACTATTTTACCTTTTGCTTTTCCTGTTTCTAAAAACGCGTGTGCTTTTCTAAGGTTTTCAGCATTTATAGTTCCGAAATTTTCGCCTAAGGTTGTTTTAATGGTTCCGTTATCTATTAATTCTGAAGCTTTGTTCAAGATATTGTGTTGCTCAATCATATCCTCTGTTTGGAACATCGAACGCGTGAACATTAATTCAATATGCGTCGACACCGCTTTTCCTTTAAAAGGCATCACATTTAACGATTTTGGATCGTCAATAAATCCAAATTTACCTTGAGGTTTAATCAGTTTTACAATCTCATATACATGATGTTCTGTAGCGTTTAAACTCACTACATATTCTGGTGCAGGCAAATTGTATTTTTCAAACTCTTCACTTAGTTTATTTCTGTGATTGATTACTGTATCTGCACCTAATTCTTTTAACCAAGACTTGGTTTCTTCGCGAGAAGCAGTACCAATAATGTTTAATTTTGTCAGCTTTTTAGCCAATTGAATCAATATAGATCCAACACCACCAGCAGCTCCAATTACTAAAATAGATTTATTGGCATCGTCTTTAGAAACTTGCAATCTATCAAACAACATTTCGTATGCTGTAAGCGTTGTTAATGGTAACGCAGCAGCTTCAGGAAAAGATAAACTTTGTGGTTTTTTACCAACAATACGTTCGTCTACAATTTGAAATTGTGCGTAACTCCCTTGACGTGTAAAATCTCCTGCATACCAAACTTCATCTCCTACATTGAATAAAGTAACGTCTTCGCCAACTTCCTTTACAATTCCGGTAGCATCCCAACCAATTACTTTCCAATCGTCTCCTTCAACAGGCATTCCTGAGCGCACTTTATAATCTGCTGGATTTACAGAAATAGCTTTAATTTCAACCAAAATATCCCTTCCTATTGCTTTTGGCGTTTCTAATTCTATGTCTTGTAAAGAATTTATGTTGTCAATTGGTAAATTCTCTTTGTATCCTATTGCATTCATCTGAATTAAACGTTTTTGAAATTATATTACAGTGAAAATTTCGCTTTCTGCTAACCTAGATTTTGGTGTTTTTTCAGTAGAATTGAAATCAGAATCTGCTCTATATCCTAAAGACACTGCAACTAATGATGTGTATCCTTTTTCTCTTAATCCAAATTCTTCATCTAAAACTTTTACATCAATACCTTCCATTGGTGTAGCATCGATTCCTAAACTAGCAACACCTAATAAAAAGCTACCAATATTAAGGTATACTTGCTTTTCCATCCAGTGTTGTAGATCTTTTAAATCGTATTTATGAATACCAGCAAATACTTTAACAGCACTTAAGAATCCGTTTTTTATATCTTCATTAGGGAATCTTCCGCTTTTATCTTCTGTATCTGCTATATGCTGATAATATGCATCATCAGCATCTGTTTTAACACAAAATAAAACCACTGCTGAAGCATTTTTCACTTTAGGTTCGTTAAAACTAAAAAAACCTTGTGTTCCTTTTGCTACACGTGTTTTACCTTCTGTAGTTTCAGCAACTATAAAGTGCCAAGGTTGTAAGTTTACACTAGAAGGACTCATTCTTAACAAGTTTTTGATTTCAGCCATATCTGTATCCGATATTTTTTTGGTTGCATCATATTCCTTAGTTGTGTATCTCCAGTTTAAAATTTCATTTAAATTCATTTGTATGTGTTTTTTTTAGTTGATTAATAATCATACTATCAAAAGTATAGTGCAAATGTAATTTTAGTATACATTTTATACAAGAACGGTCAAAAAGGATAGTATGAAATTTACGCAAAAAATAATCATATATCACTCATAATATGAAACTTAAGACAATGTTAAATAAACTATAAAAAGTATAGTTGTATAATTTATGATAGTACTCTATCTTTGTAAGAAATTTAATAAAAGAGGTTATGTATAAGTTAAATGGAAAAGAATATCCTTGTTGTGCAAGTTTAACAATGGGGTTTATTGGCGGAAAATGGAAAACAGTTATTCTATTTCATCTTAGAGAAAAAACACTTCGATATAACGAACTGCGCAAACAAATGCCATCGGTTACCGAACGTACATTAAGTTTACAATTAAAAACTTTGGAAGAAGATGGTTTAATTTTTCGAAAAGTATATACATCTAAACCTCCTTTAAAGGTAGAATACTCGTTAACAGATTTTGGAAAAACATTGATACCTGTTGTGCAATCTATAGCGGATTGGGGTGTTTATGCTGTTGGAGAAAAAGGAAAAGTTTTAGTATAAGAAATTCCATTTATTATAGCACTGTAGTTTGACTTAATTGATTCGACTATATTTTATATTAATTCATTTTAGTTTTAGAATTCTTATCAAAACTACTTCGACGCTTCACCATAAAATTCAAAATCAGTCCTCCAAGAATTAATGAAATTCCGAGCAATCCAATTATTGTATAAGTTTCTGCTAACCAAATCACGCCAATTAACATTGTAAAGATGACTTCGATATATTTTAGAGGAGCAATTTGATTCACTTCGCCAATCTGAAAAGCTTTTGTCATATAATATTGTCCGAAGTATCCAAAAACACCTAAACTCAATAATATAACCCATTCTATACCAACAGGGTTTTGCCAATTAGAAATTGCTAGAACACCTCCAAATAGAGCTGCAATAATCATAAAATAATTGACAACAACTATTGGATGATCTTTATTTCCTATTTTTCTAATAATGATAAATACCAATCCTGTAAAGACAGCTGATAAAAGGGCATAAAAGATTCCGTAACTATTAACTTCAATATTAAAACCTTTTAATATAAAAACACCACTTAAAGCGATAGCAAAACAAAACCATTGTAAATGTTTTACTCTTTCTTTGAGCAGTATTAATGCAAATAAAGCTGCAAAAATTGGTGATATATATCTAATTGAGACAGAAGCTCCCATTGACAAATGTTTTAGTGACATAAAAAATAAGGTCATAGCTACAAAACCTATAAAACCTCTTGAAAGCAATAAAAATTTCTCATTACCAAGTATTGAGATTTTTTTATGCATTAAGAAAGGAAGCGTAAAAAACAATGATCCTATGGATCTGAAGAAAACTATTTGATAGACATTAAAGTGAGTAAGTTTTTTAACAAAAACGTTCAACAATGCAAAAGCCAATGCACTCATAATCATCAATATGACAGCCTTCTTAAACATCTTAACATATATAAAAATTAGTTTATACGTCTTAACAACGTATTAAAACTAGAAATACATTCTTTTTTCAGTCTCTCTTCAGATAAATTTTCGTCAACACAGATATGTTCAACAGGAAGGTTATTTTCTTCTTTAAAATATTTATTAAGAAGTTTGTTTTTTGTAATTATGATAAGTCCATCTACACTTCCATCGTTACTATTTCTCATAAATTCTTTTTCTTTTGAAGTTTCCTCAAAAGATTGAAATATAAAAATTCTGTAACCAAAAGTATAAGCTAGTTTTTCAATATTAAACAATAAACAACTATAAAAAGACGTATTAATTTGAGGAACAATTACAGAAATAGTTTTTGTTTTTTTCTTTCTAAGTGCAACAGCATAATTGTTTGGAACATAATTATATTCATCAGCAATAGTTTGAATAACCTTACGAGTATCTATACTAATATCTGGCTTGTTGTTTAATGCCTTAGATACTGTGGAAACAGAATACCCTGAAACTTGAGAAATTTCTTTTAATGTTATAGTTGACTCTAGATGATTCATTTTCTTACATCTTCTATTATACTCAAAGCAAGTTTTGTATTTGTTTCTATTTCTTTATAATTAAATTCTCCGTTTGCATTTTTTTTAATGAGTTTAGAGCCCATACCAACACAAGTAACACCAGCATTGAACCATCCTTTTAAGTTTTCCATAGTTGGAGATACACCTCCTGTTGGCATAATGCTAGTCCATGGTTGAGGTCCTTTAATAGCTTTAACGAAATCTGGCCCATAAATTCCGCCTGGAAACAATTTTACAATTTCACAACCAAACTCTTCTGCTTTTGCAATTTCAGTAAGCGATCCACAACCTGGTGACCAAAGTACTTTTCTTCTGTTGCATACAATTGCAATATCTTCTCTAAATACAGGTGTAACAATAAAGTTAGCACCAAGCGCCATAAATCTAGAAGCTGACGCAGCATCAGTAACAGAGCCTACTCCCATTATCATTCCAGGTAACTCTTTAAGGACATACTTATTGAGCTCTCCAAAAACTTCATGTGCAAAATCACCTCTAGCAGTAAATTCTAATAGTCTTGCACCTCCTTTATAGCATGCATCTAGAACCTCTTTACATGCTGTTAAATCTCCATCATAAAACAAAGGCACTAAACCTGTTTGTTTCATTACTTCTGCTACTTCTAATCTTGAAAAATTTGCCATAATATTATCTTGCTACACGTCCTGAGGCGTCACCACCCATTAATTTTTCTACTTCTGAAACTGTTACCAAGTTTGCATCACCTTTAATAGTGTGTTTCAAACAAGATGCTGCAACAGCAAAATCCAATGCATTTTGGTCATCTTCAGGATATTTTAATAAACCATAGATTAATCCACCCATAAATGAATCTCCACCACCAACTCTATCAACAATATCTGTAATTTGGTATTGACGTGTTTCATACATTTTTTTACCATCGTACAAAACGCCAGCCCAAGTATTATGAGAAGCAGAAATAGAACCTCTCAATGTTGTAATTACTTTTTTAGCTTTTGGAAATTTCTCCATCATTTGTTTACAAACAGAAAGAAATGCTTCTGCTTTAACATCATGACCATGTTTATGAACATCAAGTCCTTCTGGATGAATACCAAAATGCTTTTCGGCATCTTCTTCATTTCCTAAAACAACATCACAATATGACGTTAATTCACTCATTATTTTTTCTCTGTGAGCATCATCGCAGAACGTCCATAGTTTAGCACGATAGTTTAAATCTGTAGAAATAGTTATTCCTAATTCACTTGCAGCTTTTACAGCTTCTAGACAAGCATCAGCAGCACCTTGTGAAATTGCAGGAGTAATTCCTGTCCAGTGAAACCAAGCAACATCTTTAAAAGCGGCTTTCCAATCAACCATTCCTGGTTTAATTTCAGAAATTGCAGAATGTGCACGATCATATACTACTTTACTTCCTCTACTTACGGCTCCAGTTTCTAAAAAATAAATTCCTAATCGATCACCACCATGAATTATTTTATCAACACCAACGCCTCTTTTGCGCATCTCCATCATGGCACATTCACCAATATCATTTTTGGGTAAACGTGTTACAAAATCTACAGGAACTCCATAATTAGCTAAAGACACAGCGACATTAGATTCTCCTCCGCCATAAACAACATCGAAGCAAGAAGCCTGTGAAAATCTCAAAAACCCTTGAGGTGCTAATCTTAACATTATTTCTCCAAAAGTGACTACTTTTTTCATACTAAATTATATTTAAAATATTTTATTTTTCTACCTGGTTAAACGATTAAGCAAATCCTAAAAAATAAATCAAAACAGACATAGTTTTGATTCCTATGGTTAAAACAATATATTTGCTTAAACGTTTAAGCAAATATATAAAAACAAAGTGAATAAAAAAAGAACAACCATAAAAGACATTGCAAATGTTCTAAATATTTCACCTGCTGCAGTTTCAAAAGCTATGCATGATGATTCACGCATTAGTGTAAAAACTAAAGAAGCTGTAAAACGAGTTGCAAAAGAATTAAATTACCAACCTAACCATTTAGCAAGTGCTTTACGAAAAGGAAAAAGTAATTTAGTAGGTGTTATTGTACCAAAAACGAATAGCAATTTCTTCTCTTCTGTAGTTGAACATTTGGAAGAGGTATTAAACAAGGCTGGCTATAACATAATTATTACGCAAACTAATGAATCATTTGAGAAAGAATGCAAAAATATAGATACTCTACTTTTCACCCAAGTTGATGGAATAATTGCTTCAATGGCAAATAAAACTGTTGACTTATCTTATTATGAAAAGATAAAATCCTATGGGATTCCTTTAATACTATTTGATCGTGGTGAGAACGACTTAAATGTAGATTATGTTGGTATAAATGATTATGATAGTAGTCATATGATTGTTGAACATCTCATTTCAAAAGGTTGCAAACGAATAGCACATATAGGTGGTTATAGACGTACACGCATTTATAATAACAGAATTAGAGGCTACATTGATGCAATTAAAAAAAATAATCTTCCGATTGATGAAAATCTTCTTATTGAAAGTGACTTAACACTTAAAGACGGCAGATTAAAAATGACAGAATTGTTAAAGCTCAAAAACAGACCAGATGCGATTTATATTGCTAGTGATTATGCAGCCTTAGGTGCCTTACAGGTTTTAAACGAAAATAATGTTAAAGTGCCTGATGACATTAGATTAGTAGGATTTGGCAATGAACCATTTACGTCATTAGTGACACCTGCAATTTCAAGTATAGAGCAACATAGTTCACAAATTGGAAAACTAGCTGCCGAAACATTTTTGAAGCGAATCAAAAACCCAACAAAAAAACAAACCTTAAATAAAATTATTCTTGATGCAGAATTGATTGTAAGAGATTCTTCTAAATAAAAGTGCCCTTTTTTCCATAAAAAAAGTGGCTACAAAACGTAACCACTTCTTATCCAATCAAATATATAAGAATTAACTACATGTTAATCCTTTATTCTTAAATACCTAATGCTTGTCCACCACCAATTTGGATCGTTTCTGCAGTTATAAAAGCAGCATCTTTACTTGCTAAGAAAGAAATAACACCAGCTACATCTTCAGGTTGACCTAATCTTCCTAACATAATATTATTTGCCCATGAAGCAAAAACTTCTGGTTTTGTTGCTTTAATTTGAGCATGAAATGGTGTATCAATGGTTCCAGGTGAAACTGCATTTGCTCTAATACCATATTCCGCTAAATCTTTTGCCAATGCTCTTGTAATTGCATGAACTCCAGCTTTAGATGTTCCATAAACACCAGCTCCAGGTCCACCTGCAGTCCATCCAGCATTTGAAGTATAATTAATTATAGAAGGATGTTCTCCTTTTTTCAGAAATGGTATTGCTGCTCTTGAAGCAAAAAACACAGAATCTAAGTTAAGCGCCATAACAAATCTGTAAAAATCAGTTGTCATTTCTTCAAAACGAGATCTTCCTCCTAATCCACCAGCATTGTTAACTAGCACATCAATTTTACCATATTTTTCACCAATTTTAGTGATGTTAGAAGTTACGTCATCTTCTTTTGTAACGTCAAAGCCGTAATACTCAGCGCTAATACCTTGATTTGTAAGCTCTTTAACTCTTTTAGCTCCCGCTTCATCATCGATACCATTTAAAACTACAGTATATCCATCTTGACCTAATCTTTCAGCAACTGCAAATCCAATACCTCCTGTAGCACCTGTTATTATAGCTACTTTTCCTTTATTTTTACTCATCTTTTAATAGTATATTTTATTATTTAATTTATTTCGTTTTCTATAGGTTTAATCTCTTTTATCAATAGATTAATTGACAATACTGCTAACGGAGCTAATACAGCTAATATTATAAATGCTGGTGTGTATGATTCAGTAGTTATTATCGGTATCAACCAGTTCATAATAATTACAGAAACAGCTCCAATACTTCCACCTAATCCAGCTAGTGTTCCAACGGATTTCCCATTCAATAGATCACTTGGAATAGTTTGAATGTTACTAATTGAAAATTGGAATCCAAATAATACAACAAACACAAAAGACACAAATTTCTCAGGTGTATCGGCAAATAATATCGCTCCGACAATTGCAAAAACAATTATTACGGCTCCAATAGTGATTACTTTTTTTCTTGATTTATCTAAGCTATTGTTATTCATTAATTTTTTCACATACCAACCTCCAGCGAGACTACCAATTGCAGCTCCTACATATGGAAACCATGCATAATAGCCTATTTCTTTTACATTAAACCCAAATTCTTTATATAAGTAAATTGGCATCCAAAACACAAACAACCACCAAATTGGTTCAATAAAAAAGCGTGAAGCAATTACTCCCCAAGATTCTTTCATAGAAAGGATCTCCATTACACTTAAACTTTTATCATCATCATTATCTCGCCTAGATTCTAATCGACCTGAGACGATATGATTCTTCTCTTCATCAGTAATCCATGGATGCAATTTCGGTTTATTTTTGTTCATTATTAACCAAGGAATAATCCATATAAATCCTAAAACACCAATAATTACAAATGTTACTTTCCAACCATAAGCGCCAAATAATTCTGCAACAGTAGGTGCAGCAATTATTGAACCGATAGCAGCACCAGCATTAAATATACCTTGTGCAACAGCTCTTTCTTTAATAGGAAACCACTCTGCATTATTTTTTACTGCTCCAGGCCAATTACCAGCTTCAGCAACACCTAATAATCCTCTAAATATCCCTAAAGAAGCTGCTCCTCTAGCGAAGAAGTGTAACACACTAGCTAAAGACCAAAAGAAAATAGACAATACAAATCCTATTTTTGTTCCAACCTTATCATATACTTTACCTGAAATAAATTTACCAGCTGCATATGTGATTGTAAATATATTTATAACCCAAGCATAATCTTCTTCAGTAAGGCCTAAATCTTTACTCATTTCTGGCCACATTATTCCTAATGCTGATCTATCAATATAATTGATAACTGTGGCGAGGCAAACTAAGCCTATAATCCACCATCTAAGTCCTTTTACTTTCATATTTGGTTAGTCTGTTATTAAATTAAACATTATAACAATATTGGTATAACACGCTAAAGTGTGCTTTCATTTTTGCCTTAGCTAATTGTGGTTTTTGTCTTTTTATCGCATCGAATATCTCTTCGTGTTCTTTAACTCCTCTTTGAGAGAGTCCTTTATCACAAACGTGATATTTTTCAAAATTTGTAATGATTTCAGGTGTTATAACAAGCATAAACGCATTCATGGTGCTATTTCCACTTGCTTTAGCAATTGCCAAATGAAAAAGTAAATCCTCTTGAACTGCATCTTCACCTTTTAAAACTTTTTGATTATAAGCATCTAGGGCTACTTTTAATTTTTCAAGATCCTCATCTGTTCTTCTAATCGCAGCCAAACGCACTGTTTTTAATTCTAATAAAATTCTAGTTTCCACTAAAGATTTAAAATCTGGATCTTCTAATCTCAAAATATCTTCAATCATTCCATTCATGGCAATGACACCAATATTGGCAACAAAAGTTCCGCTTTGTGGAATTGATTTTAAGAGTCCATAAAATTCTAATTTCTGAATTGCTTCTCGAACAACACTTCTAGTTACTTCAAATTTTTCTGACAACATTCGCTCCGAAGGTAATTTATCTCCAGGCTCAAGATTTTTATGATTTATAAGTTCTCCTATTTTGGAAATGATAATCTTTTGAACATTCTGATTATCTGCTTTTGTAAGTGTTTCTATTTTCATATTTTAAAATCTCATTAACTTTCAATTAAAAATGTCTGATAAATTTATAAAAATATTACACGGAACAAGTGTTTATTCCTACAAAAAATTCAACAATACTTAAAGAATTCTACTCATCTACATTTAGGATTAGTAGAATTCAATAAGCGACAAACTCAAATAATCAATCTTAATGTTTTACTTCTAAATTATAATATCTCACTCTTGCGAAAGCACCTTCATCTCGTGATTGAAAATAATTGCCAGCTTTGAAATAATTTTCAAATATTCCCCATTTTGACATATGGATATTTTCGTACACTTTATACTCGTTATCATTTAAAATAATCACCATTTTTCCTTCAGAAACTTGAACTTCAAGAGTGAATTTTTTAAAATCTACTTTTTCTTTAAAATTAAACCCTTCATCATTTCCCCATGCATCTTCGTGAAGCATTTCAGTTTCAGTAGCATTTAAGTTTTTAAGAACTTTAGTTTTAATTCTAATCTTACCTTTATCCCAATATATTTTCAACATTGGTGGTGCATTGTTATCATCTTGACCTATTAAATCTCTTTGTTCATTAGTTAATCTGCCATGAATTTGCATAATAATAACGCGATGATATTTTCCATCTTCACCTCTAGTAACTTCATCAATTGCAAGTTTGCCTTTCATAATGCCTCCTTGCTTGAATGTCCAGTTCGTATTATTATCACCTGGAATCATTTGTTCTCTTAACTCAGATCTAGAATATTTAGTATTTCTAGTTGTAGCTTGACTTGGATATGCATGAAATACAAGCGCACCTCGACTCGAATCGTTGTACATGTATGGAATTAACTTCTCATTTGTAGCATAATCCATAATTTCAGGAGGTGAAACCTCGTAAGGTTTTTTACCATCTCCAGAAGGTGTTGTCACCTTCCAATGTGACAAATCAATATCTGGCAACTTACTTTTTTTCCTTTTTTTCTTCTTCTTCTTTTTTTCCTTTTTAATTACAGAGTTAGAAGTTGTGCTCATGGATTGGCAGTTAGCTGCCAATCCAAAAAAGAACACAAATAAGAATGTATAATAAATCTTCATTAATTTTTATTTAATCGTCAGCAGCAAGTGTAAACGTATCAATATAAGCTTCATCTAACTCATTAAAGAAGTAAATTGCTAACGTAGTATTTGTTCCAGAATTAAATGATAACGTACCTGTCGCTAATTCACTTGTTCCAACAACATCTTCTGAAAATGAAACTGAAGCAACTGTATTAGCTGCTACATCAGCTGGATCGGTTGTTGGCTTAACCATTAAAACATTTAGTACTCCGAACATATCAGATACATCATCTTTTAAACGGTATCTAAACGATAAAACATAATCTGTATTTGGTGTAAAATCACCTATTTCTTGATACCCTATTCTATCGGCTGATTCAGGTAATTTTCCTCCATAATTTCCATCATGATAACCACTTGATCCTGTTATTTGTAACACACCACCTAGATCAGAATTTCTCCAAACAGCTCTACTATCAATCTCAACTGGATCATCACCTGCATCACCATTATCAAAACCTGGTTCAAGTATTTCAGGGATTAAAACGTCTGGCACTTCTGGCTCAACGATCTCTAAAGTTTTTGTAACAGTACTAGAAACACCATTACCATCTGTAGCGGTTAGTGTTACTGAGTACATACCTTCACCTGGATAGGTTTTTTCAGCATCAGAATCACTAGATGTTGTATTATCATCAAACTCCCATAAATACGTAATTGCATTTGATGATAAGTTTGCGAACGTATAATCTTTCCATTCTTCATTTTGCCCTACACCTTGTGAGAAAGAAAAATCTGCTGAAGGAGGTGTTGCGTCTGCAATAGAATTAGCACCTAGTGGTTCATATTTATCCAGATCACTGCACGATTGTGATAAAGCCAATAACACAATAAACATGCTAGCTCTATAAATTGATTTTGTTAAAAATTTCTTCATTTTATTATGCATTTTTTAGTTATATCCTGGGTTTTGTGATAAACGCCCATTACTTAAGTTAATTTCTCTTTGTGGTATTGGCAATAAAAGATCTGTAGCAGTAAAATTATAACCATTAGCTGCTGAAAAAACAGACAATACATTTTGAGCCTCTCCAAAACGAATTAGATCAAATAAACGTTGGTTTTCATATGCTAACTCAACTCGACGTTCATCTAACAATTCTTGCTTAGTAATGTTATCATCATCATCACCAGATAAACCTGCTCTTAATCTCACTTCTTCAAATGAGTCTAATGCTCCTTGAACACTAGTACTAGAACCTCCAGCCATAATTGCTTCTACATGCATTAATAATACATCAGCATAACGTATTACAATCCAATCATTACCTGCAGAAGTTGGATCACTTGATGTTGGATCAATTCCTAAATCATCATCACCATCTGGTAGATATTTTACGACTTGAAATTGTGTTGGTTGACCTGTATCTACTCTATAAGAATATAATGTTCTATCACCACCTAATTCATCTAGTGCATTTCGAGAATCAACAGTTGTATAATTCACACCACTTGTTCTACCTACAGCGTTTAACCATTCTGCAGAGAAGTTTTGACTATCATTACTATCTGGAAAATAACCAATAGCAAATATAATTTCACTATTCAATTCATTAAAGAAGACATCTTTAAAGTTAGGCTGTAACATAAAACCACTACTCATTATTTCTTCACATAAAATTTGTGCTTCTAAGTAATTCGTTCCTTGTGTCAAGTAAACTTTAGCTAATAAAGCTTGAGCTGCTGCTTTTGACGCTCTCGTTTTATAAGTGTTATCTAAACCTGCAACTGCATTTTCAAGATCTTCTTCAATAAAAGCATAAATATCAGCTGTATTAACTCGTGTAAATGCAACATCTAAATAACTAGAATCATTTGGATCTAATACTTGATCTACTAACGGAATATCTCCAAACAATCTTACTAAGTTAAAATAAGCATAAGCTCTAACAAATTTTGCTTCAGCTTCAATTTTTGCTTTATTTTCATCAGAAGCTACATTCAAGTTAAGCAATACAATATTTGCTCTAAATATAACATTGTAAAAACTATTGTAATAATCTTGAACGATACCATTTGTAGGCTGAATTGAATAATTTTCAAATTGAGCAGCTTCACCTTCTGAACTTTTAGTTCTGGTATTATCACTTCTCATCTCCGTAAGATAAAACTCTTGTTGCATCCCATGATAATCATTAGATACAGTAGAATTAATTCCTTGAATACCATCATACATATTAATAACAGCTCCATTCAACTGCTCTTCCGTAGTATAAAAAGTGTTTGCGTTAATTAATGACTCTAACTCTGGAGATAGATAATCTTCTCCGCAAGCTGAGGTCGCAGCCATTACTAATAGTAACACTATAATTTTAATTGATTTCATAATATATTTCATTTTTTAAAGTGTTAATTAAAATTCTAAATTCAACCCTAATGATATGGTTTGTTGTACAGGTGAACCAGCTCTTTGGTAACCATACGTCGTTGGAGATGTATCGTTTATAGATTCTGGATTAAACCCTGTATAATCACTTGCAGTAAAATAAAGAAGGTTTGTTCCACTTGCATACACTCTCGCTTTTGTTAAAAATATTTTAGATAATAAACTCTGAGGAAGTGTATAACCTATGTTTACATTACGTAATGCTATATACGAAGCATCTTGAATAATATCGTCTGTAAATATCTTTTCTTTAATGAATTCTTTATTTGGTGTATCTGCTGTATAATCTTGAGCACTATTAAAATGATTGAATATATACTGATCTCCCATATTTCTGATTTCAGCACCATGACTTCCTTGAAACATAAAGCTTAAATCGAAATCTCCAACTTTAAAATCATTAGTTAAACTCCAAACAATGTCTGGATAAGGATCCCCTAAGATTGTTTTATCATCATCATCAATTATACCATCACCATTTAAATCTTTCACATACACATCTTGAGCTTCACCTCCAACTGGGTGATATGGATTATTTATATACTGTAAAGGAATATCTCTATCAACAACCCAACCATAGAAAGAAGAAATTGGATTTCCAACTTGATTAATCCATTCTGCTGCTCTTTTACTATCTACATTTTGAATTTGTCCATCAGAATCTGCGAAATTAACTAATTTATTTTCGTTTTTAGACACTAACATAGTAGTTGACCATTTGAATTTTTCTTTAGAAATATTTCTAGTTCTTAATTCTAATTCAAATCCTGAATTTTCAACTTCACCAATATTAACTAAACGACTGTCTAAACCAGTTGTACCTGAAATTGGATTATCTATAAGAAGTTGATCACTTGTTCTCTTATAGTATTCTACAGAACCAGATACAATATTATTGAATAAACCAAAATCAATTCCTGGGTTAATCTCTATTGATCGTTCCCATTGTAAATTAGGATTTGCAAAGTTAATAGAGTTAAAACCAGGCTCAACGTCACCATCAACAACTGCAGTTGAAGATTGCAATAAAGGTAAGTATGGAAAAGCATCAACAATAGGATCTCCTGATCTTAAAAATGGATTACCAGACACACCATAACTCATTCTAATTTTTAACATATTAACAACTTCGCTTTCATTTAAAAAGTCTTCGTTACTAACGATCCAACCAACAGAGGCCGCTGCAAAATTACCATACTTACTATCTTCTCCAAAAGAAGAAAATCCATCACGTCTAAAACTTACAGACGCTAAATACTTATTATCATAAGAGTAGTTTAGCCTTGCTAAATACGATATTAGTCGTTCTGGAATTTCATAAGACACACTCGTTACAGTTGTTGGATCTGCAGCAGTAATAGTTTGTAATAAATCCGAATCATAACCAGCACCAGATGTGCTTTCAAAATTGGTATCCCATTTTTCAGCAGAAAAACCAACTATAGCACCAATTTCATGCTTTCCAAAAATCTTGTCATAAGAAAATATATTATCTGTTACAAAGTGAATTCTGTTTTGTGTAGATAAATCTAATTGTGTTGCAGAGGCACCGTTTCTACTTGAAAGAACACCTTGCCAGCGATCTCTTTTAGTATTCTGGAAATCTCCAGACAATGTAGTTCTAAAAGAAAAGTTATCTGTAATGTTATACTTTGCAAAAACACTACCTGCTAGTTTAAATTTATAATCGTTACGATCACGCTCTAATACTTTTGCCGCTGGATTTGTATTTGAAGTATTACTAATATCTGTTCCACCAGATTCAACTGGTGACATTGTATCTAGGTCAAAATCATCAAACATTCTTTGTTCAGCGTAATCACCAATTTTCACATTTGCATATTTACCACCATCTCGTAAACGGTTAACATATTGAATATTACTTGCATCAATATATAATGGCAACCAAGGTGTTTGTCTTAAAATATCGTGAGTAGAACCATCAAAACGTCTTCTATTAGAATAAGATGGACTTAAATTTGCTCCAATTGAGAATTTATCATTGATTTTAGAATTTACTTTTAATCTTAGTGAATACTTCTTATAATCATCAGTTAATAAAACACCCTCATCATGAACATAATTTAAAGACAAACTAAATTTTGTATTTTCATTACCACCTCTAGCTGCAAAAGAGTGACTCTCAATGATACCACCATCAAAAATAACATCTTGCCAATCGCGATCTGTACCAATTAATTGCTTAACTCTAGTTCTATCAGATATAGTTCCTGTAGCTGCTTTTTCTGCTCTTGCAGTTTCAGCTACTGTAAAATAGTAATCATCACTTTGTCTTGCTTCTTTAAAACCTGTAAAGACATTATAAGTAAACTTTGTCTTACCAGCTTTACCTTGCTTTGTAGTTATTAAAATTACACCATTAGCTCCTCTAGAACCATATATTGCAGCAGAAGCAGCATCTTTTAACACTTCAAAAGATTCAACTTCATTCATATCTAAGTTACCTAAAAAGTCACTATCAACAACTAAACCATCAACAACAATAGCTGGTGAAGAATCTCCAGAAATTGAACCAGTTCCTCTAATTCGAATTGTTGGAGCAGAACCCGCTTCACCTTCTGTAGCAGCAATAGTTACACCAGACACCTGACCTACTAAAGCTTCATCAACTCTTGGTACAGCAATTTGATCAAGGTCTTCATTTTTAACCTTTGATATAGCTCCTGTTAAATGACTCTTTCTCTGAGTACCATAACCGATAACTACAACTTCATCTAATTGAGCTGCGTCTTCAGCCAATGAAATACTTAACGTTTGTTGGTCACTAACAATAACTGTTGAGGTAACATAACCTAAATAAGAGAATTGTAACACCTCACCAGAAGCTACATTAATTTCGAAGTTTCCATCAAAATCTGTAGAAGCACCTCTTGTTGTATTTAGAACTAGAACATTAACACCTGGAATAGGTTGTTGATCTACTTCAGAAACAACTGTCCCTTTCAGCAGATAGCTTTCTTGGGCAAACATTGTTACGCTAAATAGTAATGCAACTAATAGCGGTAGTTTGTTTTTTAAATTCATAATAATTGTTTTGAATTGAATTAATTAATATTAACAATTACTTAAGTTTTAATACACAGCTAATTAATATGTTTTTTTGTAGCTTTGCTTATGTATCTACTTACTAAGTAATTACACTTTTTCACTTCTTTTTATAGAAGTTTTTTTTAAAAGGATAGGCCCACCCTGTCCTTTTTTGTTATAAAAAATAATTGGTTTACCAGATTGGTTTACCAAATATATATAAAATTTTGTTAATTCCAACGTTTTCGTAAATTTTATTTGTTAAAATAGAACACGTTTAAGTTAAAATAGCAAACACTAAATATTCGTTTAAGGAATCTCTTGCTTTTTTCACAAAAGCTTCATGGATTATAACTAAAGGATTTTTTACGACTCTTTATCACCAAAATAAGATGGTCCATCACCAGTTAAGAAATCTTCTCTAACTGGACTAAATGTATCAATTAACTCTCCTTCTTCTAAACAAACTGCACTATGCAATAAATTAGGTTCGACATACACACCATCTCCTGCTTCTACAATTTGCTTTTCTCCATCAATTTCAAATTCAAATTTACCAGAAACACAAAAGGTAGCTTGTGTATGAAAATGTTGATGCGGTGTACCTAATGCTCCTTTGTCAAATTTTACTCTTACCATCATGATTTGGTTATCATAACCTAAGAATTTTCTTGATACTCCTCCTCCAAGTACTTCCCATTCGATATCTTTTGTAACAATATACTTTTCGCTAAATCTTTTCATAATTTTATAATTTTTATTATTCTACTTGAAATAATAAGAACCTGACCATTCATAATTCTTATTGTCTATTTTTAAGTTATGTATTACTTCTTTTGAAGCCTTTGTATTTGCTGTAATAAATAGTTTAGTATTACCTTTTACAGTTGTAATTGAAATGGCTGTATAATCTACAGTATCTAATATAACTTTTAATCCTTGTATATTACTGTTAGAATTAAACGCAGATTCTGTGACTGGACTATAACTACCATGAGATTCTATAGTTGAAACAAAAAGTGTGTTTTTTGTGTTTTTTCTTCTTAATAATAATGCAGGATCTCTTCGTAAATTAAATTCAGGATCGTTTGCGCCAATTCTTGTAAAGAATAATTCGTCCTTATTATTAGTTATAGAAGTTAAGGTATAAAACTTACGATTGTGTAACCAAGAAAACTTACTGTTTTCATTTGAAGCTTTTGCAGAACCTTCAACAAATAGATGTTGGTAACCATTTTTTGTTCCTAAAGCTTTTTGAACTTTAGGAGTTTGATAATCAAAATTAGTTTTTAAAACTTGTCCGAAAAAGTAATATGGAAAATCATACTGATTGGCTTTGTTAGACATTATCTTCATAATATCTAACATATAAGGCTTTTCGAAATCTTCATCTTTAATGATTGCCATAGTACGAAGCATCTCTGTTCCTGGATAAGCATTTGTTTCTTTTGCGCTTACAACTTGAACAGCTTCATTTTCAGAAGAAAAATAATTAAGCACTGAATGATGCTGACTCCCTATTTCGTATTTCCCGTTAAAATGAGACGTTTCATTTTGTGTTACTGTATTATGAGCAATCGTTTGTTTTGCCCACGTTTTATTTTCTTTCAAATAATTTCCACCACCTTTTTGTTCAATATTTACAAAACGTGCTAAACCATAATCTTGAATAACTTCTTCACCTTTTTCATATAACGAATATGATAACTTATCATAATGTCCATGACTAGATCCTTGAGCCGCATACTTAAAGACCAATTCTAAATTTTCATTTCTCAAAATACCAACTCCACCCTGTGTTCCATTTGGTCCATCGGATAAGTTGATTGATTTTTTTTCAAAATGCATTTCTTTTCCATTTTTAATTCCTAGTGCAACAGCCAAACCAGAATCATCTAATAAAACACGATCTTGTTCTTTTGCTATACTTAATAAACCTGCATCCTGATCTCCAAAATGATACGAAATATCTACAGCAGTGACTAAGGCACTTGTGTAATAGGACATTCCTTTTTGACCATCATTAAGTGGAAAAAAATCGCCATCAGCATCAGACAAGTTTAATAATGCATTAATTGATTTTAGAAGCACACCTTCTTTGTATTCAAAAATCTTTACATCTGGTCTAACATTATGCAATCCTTCAGCAAAAATTAAAAAAGGATACATCGCGTAACGTTGATAATAAGGTCCTTCATTATAATAACCATCTGGTGAAAACGGTTCTTCTATATTCGCTAAAAAACCTGCCTTTCCATCTTTATTTAAAAAGCCACCATCATCATCTTTAGCGGTTTTGTCTAAATCCACTCCTTTAATTCCGTATAAAGCACGATCAATTAATTCCTGATCATTCATCACCAAACCTATCATACCAACAGCTGCATTTCCCCAAGTACTATGGTTATGAACTCTTTGGTAAAATTGCGGACTGTCAATTGAGATATGATCTGCAAATGGTCTGAATAAATTTGTTTCTAGTTTGTTTCGTTCTTCTTCAGACAAATAATTATAGATGCAATCGTATGCTTGACTCACATATACTAACCAGTTTGAATCATTTAAACATTGCCAAAATAATTTGCCTCTAGCATATGATCTTGTTTTTGGATGAAGTGGTAATGTTTTATACATTTCCTCGTATTGCATTAACATGTCTTTTACGTATTTAGCATACTTTTCATCCTCTAAAATTTGATATAAAACGCCTGCTTTTTGCAAAACTACAAAATTACGTTTGTGTCTTGCATGCGTATAACCACCAGAATAATCAACTGGAATTGGTGTTTCTATTCCTGAAGCAATTTCTGCATCTATCTCATCTTGTACTGCTTTTAAGGTATTGTCGAAAATTGGAATATTTCCTAATTGCTCTCTAATCTCTTTTACGCCTTGAGCTGTAAGTATTAATTTAGGATGCGCTTCTGAAGTTGCTCTTTCACTTTTATTATTTGTATCAGCTACGTTTTCTCTTTTACAAGAAAACGCAGTGAATACAATTGCGACTAAAGCAAATTTAAGTATGAAATTTTTAGTAATTATCATATTTAGTTTTTAGAAATAGTTCCTATGTCTTGATTATCTGTTCCTTTATTTTTTAAAGAAGAATCAGCTGACAACTCAAATGTTCCTTCTTTAAATGTTGGTTCAATATTATAAAGGTTAGAAATGTTATGTTTTTGATCTCCTGTTACTATAATCTCATCAGATTTATAGTAATTATTATTTACGACATTTACAATTGGCTCACCAACAACTAAATGCATGTTTAGCCCTTTCGTATTATTAAAATTGTTATTTTGAATATCGTTTACCTGAACACCATATAAAGACATTGCAGCTTTATACTTGTTCTTTTTGCCAAAACCTACATTATTAAATACATTGTGATCTACTTCTAAAAATGGACCGAACGTACTTTCATCTTTTCCACCTCTATACAAACGCAATGCAGCACCTTGCAAATTGGTAACTGTATTATTTTTCATTATCAAGTATTCTACATTATAAGCTCCAATATCATCCGTTTCTTTATCTAATGCGGTAATATGTCCTGATATATTTTTGAATGTTGAATTTTGAATACTTATCGTATCTGCAAATGTGCCTTTTGACACTCGAAGCACATCAAACGAATGATTAACGACCATATCTTTAAACTCACAGTTGTCTATAAATAATTTATAGTTATCAATCATTGAGTTTTTACTTGTACTAATCACAGAATTACCTGCATAATCTGGAGATTTTGTTCCGTCGAAACTTACATTCTCTAATGATAAGCTTCCTCCATTTTGAATCTCGAAAGCCATCATACGTTCAAACAAAATCGTTGCTTTTTTAGCTCCTGATGTTTTGAAAGTTAAAGGATGGTTTATTTTTACTGCTTTGGTTATTAAATATGTTCCATCGTCTTCTAACTCTATAATATCTCCAGCTTCCGAAGTTTTCACAATGTTATACAAGGTATTAATACCAGCTTCCACTTTAATTGTTTTACCAGAATTTAATGCAACACTAGTATCTGCTTTAGAATACCAAGTTATACCAGTATTTTCTTTAGTTGCAATCTTTGGACTAATAGTTACTTTATTTTTAATTTTATCTGAAGTAGGAATTAAGAATCCTTGTTCATTTTTCACCAATGTAATGTCTGCATTTTCAAAACCTTCTTTTATAGTCGTTTTTCCATGTTCGCCTAGAAGATTGTCTTTAAAAGTGATTCCACTTATATCATCATAAATAGTAAACGTGTCATTCTTGTTTTCGTTATAAAAAATGTTTCCTGAAATTTCTGAAGTTCTAGGCGCTTGGCTTCTTTCTGAATCACTTCCAGCACATAATTGAATATGATCGCAATTAACAAACGTATTACTATTTAATTTAGAATCGATTACTGGAACGTAACGATTTGGTGGCGAATTTGGCACACCATTCATCATCACAAATGCGCCTCTAAAACGGTAACCCGTTAAGCCAACATGATAATTATTTATAACCGTTTGTGTTTCATTAATAATACGAACTCCTCCAGTACTTGGTTTTCCATTCCCAATAAATACATTACCATCAACTAAAGTTTCATTTCCATGACGCATGGTTAATGTTCCAGTACACTCAAAAAATGTATTGTATTTAAATGTGTTTTGACAGGCTTTATTAGAAATGATTTCGTGTTCTCCGTTGGTTCTATCAAAATAATTAGATTCTACTAAAGTATTTGAATTTTCCAAGGCGTGATGGCTAGTACCAATTCTTAAAGTTTCTCCTCCATTATTTCCATATGTTGGACGAGGACCAAAATAGTTGTGATCTATTTTATGATTGTTTGCTCTACTTCCTTTAGTATCTAAACCAACAATCATAGTGACCCCTAAATTCTTTTTGCCTGCAATGTGATTGTGATCAATACGATTATTTTGTCCGTAAATGGTAATCCAATAATCTTGTACTTGACGTTCTGGGTTATTGTAATTATCGATCACACATTCAGTTAAACGGCAATTATTAGCCATTTCCTCTCTATTTTTTCTGAACGAGATTACTGCGTTAGTTGGCGTGAATCCATTTTTAAAAACGAGTCCTTCAACAATTAAATGCTCTCCAGCTAATTGCAAATTAGAATTACCTTCTAGAGTTACTTTTCCTTTATCTTCTACAGTAAGTTTAATTGGATTTTCTGCAGTTCCTTTACCTTCAAAAACGAGTTCAGCGTCACTCCAAACACCATTAGCTAATGTAATAACATCACCAGGGTTTGCGTTTTTTACTGCATCGTTAAACTCTGTTACGTTTTTAACTTTTAAAACTCTGGAATTAGCGTCAGCAAAAGACACCGTTAATACTAATAAAATAATGATTGAGACAAAGCCGAGGGAACGTTTGTTTTTCATAAATAAAATTGGTTGACCAGATTGGTTGACCAATATACATGATTTTTAGTAGTTTGCCAAAATATGTGTGCATATTTATCATTAATCTATGCTATTTTGATTAAAAATCAATTTTAAAAATAGTCCATTAATGCCAATATTCCATTGTAAGAAATGATACAGGCAAAAAGAAGTGACGCAAACATTCCAATATTAACAAAGAGACTCGTTTTATAGTCTTTCATTACTTTTTTACTATTCACTAAAATGATGATTCCTAAAATCACTAATGGTAAAACAAACACATTAAATACTTGAGATAGAATTTGAATCTCAATAGGATTAGCGCCAAACGCTGGACCAATTAAAGCAACTAAACAAGCAACAGCTGTAATGATTCTGAATTGACGTGAATTAGTATCTAATTCACCTGATTGATAATCTGCTACCAATAATGGTGCTATCAATAAACAAGGGAAAATAGAAGACAAGCCTGCACTTAATGCGCCAAAAAAGAAAATAGTAACTGCCCATTTACCAGCAACAGGCTCTAAGGTATTTGCCATATCTAAAACTTGTGTCACCTCCTTACCTTGATAATACAAAGCTCCAGCAGCTACTGCCATAATAACACCACTAATAACAAATATTAAGATCGCAGCAGTAATAGAATCTTTCTTTTGTTGATCTAAATTTTTAATAGTCCATCCTTTTCCTTTTACAAATAGTGGTCTTGATAAAAATGTAGCAGATGCCATTGTAGTACCTACAAATGCTGCAACTAACATTTTTCCTCCAGGCACATTTGGAATGGTTGGTATTAACCCCTTTACAACATCCATAGGAAGTGGCTGCACAAAACATAATGACAACACAAATGACATTCCCATTAAGGTTACAAATATGACGAGTATCTTTTCAAAGAAGGTATACTTACCTACCAGCATTAATAAGTAAAACGTAACAATAATAACAATGGCAGTTATTAAAACGGTTTCATATTTATGTGCACTTAAGCCATCAAAATTTACTGCTAAAATCTCAAATATAATATTTGATGAAATTCCTAAAATTCCCATCAGAGAATTCCATTGCCCAAATGTTATTCCTACAATAATTAATATGGCTAAAATTTTACCAAATTTTAAATGCTTTTTAAATCCGTAGAGCGCTGTTTCACCAGTTATTAATCCGTAATTCCCATAAGCAAACATTAGAATTCCAGAAAAGAGGCAACTTAAGAAGAGTACCCATAATAATTGCATATTAAATTTACTTCCAGCAACAATCATTGACGTTACACTACCTGTACCAATAGTATAACCAATAGCAAAAATTCCAGGACCAAACCCTAATATTATAGCAATGATTTTTTTAAAAAATGATTTTTTAGGCGTAGCTGCTTCCATGATATTAGTTGTTAGTTATTGGTTGTTAATCTTAATTTTTAATTCCAATTGGTATGATAACTCTTTCCAGAATCATCATCTAATCTTTGATATGTATGCGCACCAAAAAAATCTCTTTGCGCTTGGATAACATTAGCTGAAGCGTATTTTGTTGTAATTCCAATTAAAAAATGTATAGCTTCTCCTAAAGCAGGTGTTGAAATGTCATTAAGAATACTTTGGGACACTACCTTTTTTAACGCTGGCATATATTGTTTAACGTAAGCAATTAATTGTGGATGGGTTAGTATATTATCTGTGTGTTTAAAGACTTCAACCAATTCTTCCATTAAAGTTGATCTTATAATACAACCGTTTGTCCAAATTCTAGCAATTTCACTAAGATTTAAATTCCATTGATATTTATTAGACGCCTCAGCAATTAATTTAAAACCTTGATAATGATTTATAATTCTAGCGAATTGATACGCTTCTAAAACATCATTTGTTGTCAGATTTAATTCTGAAGAATTTACACTTTCAAAATTCTTATTTAGCTGAATTCTTTCATCTTTATAAAAAGAAACATATCGTGAAAACAATGCAGAAGCAATCAAAGTACTAGGTACACCAAGTTCTGCCGAAGCGATCGTTGTCCAGTTCCCTGTACCTTTATTTCCTGCTTTATCCAAAATCTTTTTCACCAACCATTCATCTCCTTCTTTCTTTCTAAAAATAGCAGTAGTTATTTCTAATAGATAACTACTTGCAGCGTTTTTCCAACCATCTAACGTATTTGCGATATCGTCAGGTTTTTGTCCTAAAGCTTCTATAATGGTAGACACTTCAGCCAATAATTGCATTTCTACATACTCGATACCATTGTGGACCATTTTTATGAATTGTCCACTTCCTTCAGTACCAACATATGTACAACATGGCAAACCATTTTTATCTTTAGCTGAAATAGTTTCTAGAAAAGGTGCTACTTTCTCATAGGCTTCTTTATCTCCACTTGGCATAATAGATGGTCCTTTAAGAGCACCTTCTTCTCCTCCAGAAACACCAGTTCCTATAAAATGAATTCCTTTAGACTTTAAATAATCGTAACGTTCTTTCGTTTTTTTATAGTTTGAATTACCGCCATCAATAATAATATCGTTTTCAGACAAATGAGGCAATAAATCTTCAATTACATAATCAATTGTTTTTCCAGCATTAACCATTAACATGATACGTCTTGGTTGCTGTAAAGAATTGACAAAAGCAAAAATATCATCAAAATCAGAAGCTTCAGACAATTCTGGATATTCAGCTTTAAAATTTTTAGCGACATGCTCTTCAACGCCATCAACATGCCTATTAAACATTGAAATTTTAAATCCGTTATTGGCTAAATTTCTGCATAGGCTTTTTCCCATAACTCCTAGACCAAATAATCCAAATTCTGAGGTATTCATTAATTTGTTTTTTATAGTTTTCACAATGTTTTCTGGTGTCAAGCTAATATCTATTTGTAATGCGTCTTTAGGATGTTCTAAAATATCGAATTGTGATTTCAGTAATTCTGAAGGCATAAAATGATCTGATCTACTATTCATTCTTTTAAAAATCTGCTCAAAAGATCCTGATAAATGCACCCATTTAGCTTTACTTTCAATATCACGACTTAATGTATCTCGATACGTTTCCTTTAAAGCTGAACAAACGATAATACAACTATTTTCTTTTAGTTGCTTTTTAGCCAAATCGTTTAAAGTCTCCAACCAACCTTGTCTATCATCATCATTTAAGGCTTGTCCGCTAGACATTTTTGTAACATTATGCTCTGGATGAAAATCGTCACCATCAAAAAAAGGGATATCTAATTCTTGAGCTAATAGTTTTCCGATAGTGCTTTTTCCACAACCAGAAACTCCTATAACAAATATTACTTTTTTCAATACTTCTAAATTTAATTGATAGGTGCTGTTCCTTCGCCTAAGGTGCCTTCTTTAAACCATACCTCAGCATAACATCCATTTGCATATTGTTTTGCTATATCACCATCATAAGTTTCTGAACCAGTACTCCATACCATATTGTCTTCTGGATTTTTTCCATTCGTCTGATTATATGCACCTTGTTTAAAATTTTGCAATTCACCAGCATAAGCACTTTCACGCTCTAAACCATCACGACCAATAGATGCATATAACGTTTTAATTTGTTGTGGCAGTGCTTTAGTAAACTCTGATTTTATTAAACTTTTGGTAAAGGTTTTAGTGTTATGACCTTCTCTTGTAAATGTCAAATACATTATACCTTCATATACGTTTATTTCGTAACTGAATTCTTCACCTAAAGCAATTCCATCTATAGGTTCTTCAGGATATGTATTTGGGCTGGTGCCAATAACAGACATGTCATTTCCCCAAACTGCTGTTGAATAATCCCATCTACCAGAATTATCATCTCCAGCGGTATTAATTTCGTAATTCCAATACACCGAACCATTCTTATGTCCAGGAAATTTTTTATAAAAGATTTTTAAAGGTTCGTTTTCGTGCCCTTCAGTACCATGAATTTGTCCAACTACAACAGCATATGAAGCAGCAACTCTAGCATCACCAGAAGTAGAAACATGTTGCACTTTAAGTGTTCCAGTTAATTTGCCACCTTCCATGGTTTTCCAATGTTTTTTTTGACTCATTTCTGTTCTTGTATTACTTGATGTTCTAGACGTTATACCAGAGTTTGGTGTTTTATATACAACCCAATCTGTTTTCCCATCATTTGTAACATAGAAAAAATCTTTGTGTTCCGAATTAACTAAGTTTTCCATTTTAGTGCCATCTCCACAAAGGATGCTGAATTCGTCTAAAAATGGAAGCACATCGCTTGGATGTTTTTTAAGGTCTTCCGTTTTAATAGGTGTTTCTGAAATTATATCAGAAGTCGTTTTAGAATCATTCTTACAAGCAATAAATGCTAGAAATGTAACTGTAATAACTATTATTTTTTTCATATTACTCTCTTAATTAATTCTTTAACCTTTTCAAATACTTTTTCTTTTCTCTCTTAGAAAATTCTTTATAAAATATCTCTTCATTAAATTCAGAAGTATATATTTTCTTATTCTCTAATTGTACGGAACCATTTGAAGTCTTAAAATAGGGCATTATAAATTTTTTACCTTTTTCGGCATCTTTTAATTTTCTATGTTCATTATATATCGTCTCATTATCTGAAATATAAAACTGTCGAAATATAAAAGAATACATGTTATCATAATTATTACTAATCGCGCCTAATTTAGTATGAGGATAAACTTCTTGGCCAAGATTAACAAAAATACCATCCTTTAAAAACCCAAAATAACTAGCTATTGTGCCATCTAAATGTTCTATTGTGATGGAATTAGATTTTGTTGTGACTCGTTTACCTTTAGTACTATTATTATCAAATTCATCTCTAACTTTAATAATCGTTCCTCTTCTCATACATAAGACAGTGTCTGAGGTTTTACTATAAAATTTTAAAGAATACCAACTTGTGTTTTTGTCACTTTCTAGAAATTTTTCGCCATAGAAGTCTTTGTTCACTATTGCACCAACTTTTGAACCTGTTTTAAAAGGAAGCACATATTGAAATAAGCTATCGACTTCAGGATTTGGCTCACCCATTGTATATTTATACTTATAAGTGAATCTAATTCCTTTGTCTTTATTTAAAGGTCTTAAAGTAAATAAACGACCTGAAGATTGCTTAAGCACTTTTTTAAAAGTAGGTCTATTCGCATTTTCTAGATTATCGAGTTCAAGAATAATATAGTAACTTCCTGGCAGGCTTTTTTCATATAAAAAATCTATGCTGTTATCAGAATTTCTTTCAGTTTTAACTTTTATTGTCTTGTCTTGAGCAAATAGGTTGAAGTTAAATGCAAGTCCAACTGAAACATATAAAAGTAACTTTAAATATTTCATTAATACATCAGTTTCATTACTAAATTTTCTTCTGTTTTTATTTGCCCTGAATTTGATAAACTATTATCAGATTCTATATTATTTTTTGCTCCCCATAAAATGGAAACAAATTCAACGGCATTATTTTTAAATGTGTTATTAGCAATATTTACATTTACAATACCTCTATGGTTTAGTAGAATTTTATTTTTCTCTTTTGCACCGCAGTTAGTAAACTCACTATTGGTTACTAAAAGATTTCCTCCAATAGTAGACTCATCATATCCTCCTCTGTAATAATCAATAACATTTGCTTTTACATTATTAAAATCACAGTTGTTTATGGTTAAATATTCTGTATTATAATCGCCTTTATCGTTCGTTTCTTCAGATAACTCTATACCATTTTCACAATTTGAAATAATCGTATTTTCAAAAGTAATCCGTTCGGCAAACGTTTCTTTATAAGCTTTTAAAACATAATTAAAGTTACTTAATTCAGAATTTAAAACTGTTAATCCAAAATGGTTAGACATGTTCTCTATTAAACTTGCAAACGCATAATTTGTAGCATTTCCTTTTAAATAGATATTGTCAAGTGTAAGAAAACCTTTAGGATGTAATTGAAACGCAGGAGTATTTTCTTTTCCTGTAAAATAGAGTATGACTTTAGATTTGTCTATCGTTTTAATGGTGATTTTCTTATTAATGACTAATGATTTTGATAAAACATGTTTTCCTCTATTGATAATAATTATATCTCCATTATTCGCTTCGTCAATTTTAGTTTGCAATTCTTCCGCATTAGCTGCATTATGTGTTACTGGGTTTTTGTCTTTTATTTCATTAGAAAACCAAGTGGTACCATATTTAGATTTGTCTAATATATTTGGATTAGAAACATCTACGCTAAAAGCTGCACCAATACTTGCATTATCTTTTCTAGAATTCCCAAATAAATCGTTTTCAATGTCGTTAAAACCGTAACCGTTGTAGGCTTCTATTTCATTTGAAACACCTGTTGGAAGCGATATATTATCTGATATTTTCTTCAAACCTAAAGATGCTTCCACTATACCTTTATTGAAATTTTCAAACGCTACACCTTGATTATTCACAACATTATTTTTAAATAAAACACCATCTGCTTTGTCGTTTTCGACAACAATTGCTTCTAACCCTTTTTCATTGTAAACAATATTATTAGCAACTGTAGTCCTAATTGCTCTTGCTGAACGGATTTCAGATTTAGGCAACACATCAGCTTGTGCAATGTTTGTACCCACACCAAATTGCCAAGGCGAACTACAATTTACATAAGTGTTATACGCCACAACAACATCTGTAACTTGATTATAACGGTTTAAAGGTGATTTTGGAATCCCATTCATAACTGCTAAAGGGCTTCTGAAGCTTTTCCCTTTTAGGTTATAGAAATAGTTATTAGTTACCCAATGCCCTGTATTAATGATTCTAATGCCACCATAATTTTCATTTTCACCATCACCAATAAAGTAATTTCCGTCTATGGTACAATAATTACCATGACGTGTTACTAAAGAACCTTCACTTTTATAAAACACATTATTTCTGAACTCATTGAAGTTTGTTTTACTAGAAATCACTTCAACTTCACCGTTGCATTCTTCAAATAAGTTGTTAGAAACCATCGTATGGCTTGGCGACATAGACGTATAACTGTTTCCTAACTGAATCGTTTCTCCACTTGGACCACCTTTTACAGGCCTTGGTCCAAAATGATTATTTACAATTTGATGGTAATTATTAATACTCTCAATACCTTCTATACTTACTCTTACGGTTGGTCCTCTATTAGTTTTCCCAGCGATATAGCAATTACTTAACTCATTATGTCTTCCCCAAAATTGCACCCATAAATCACTTTTATCACGCTTAGGTTTGTTGAAATCTTCGATAACACAATTGGTAATTTTACAATGACTAGCGATTTCATCGAGTGTATCTTTATGGCTTATTTTAAAATCTATTACAGCACTTGAAGGTGAATATCCGTTTTTAAAATGTAAGCCTTCAACTACTAAATATTCGCCACCAAATTTCAAATACGATTGACCTTCAATAGTAACTTTCCCTTCAGTTTCAGCTTTTAAAGTGATCGGTTTATCTTTAGTTCCTTTACCTCTAAATTTAATTTGAACATCGTTCCATATTCCATTTGATAAAACAATATTATCTCCAGCTTGACAGGTTTTAATTGCTGTATTTAATTCATCAATATTTGACACTTTAATTTCACTTGCGACTTCTTGATTACCACAAGCCATTAACAAAATTAAAAGACTAAGACTATATATTATTTTTTTCATTTGAAATGATATAAGATTTATTTAAGTGTCTACTAAAAATACAAAAAGCCTTTTTAGTATTACAAAAGGCTTTTTGAAGTTGCTAAAATCAAATTATTCTATAATAATTTTTTTAGTAATACTATTTCCGTTAGCATTTATTTTTAAGAAATAAACACCATTATTCAATATAGAAATATCTAAACGATTATTTGTTAATTCATTTTGAGAAAGCACATTCTTTCCTAAAATATCATAAACTGTAATAGAAGTAATCTCTACAGAATTTGATTCAACAGTAATAAAATCATTTGCAGGATTTGGATAAACTTTGAATTTAGAAGCTGCAAAGCTATTTACTGATAATGCTGGATTTGCATCATTTGCAGAACCTGGAGTTCCTATTTGATCACTAGCACTAACGTCATCATAAACATTAGTTGAAAATGCCCAATATAATGGATTGTCATTATCGGTAGCAGTTAAAAAATTCGCATCTAATTGAAACGATTTTCTTGAACCTTGATCTTGAGCTGGAAATCCAGTACTAGCAGTTATTGAGTTTCCATTGGCATAACTACATGCTTCTCCATTAGTTATCCAATTGTCATAACCGTAATCATAATGCACTTCATCTACTACTGTAGTCCCATCTGCTTTATAAATTATTAATCCATCAGGACAATTATCATCACCAGCATCAGAATAAGAACTTTCATTATTGAAGCTAGGCTTTTTATAATCATATTGATAATCAAAAACATGTCCTCCTTGTGCATCAGGAACTTTAAAGCCTGATAAACTCGCATAAGAATGCGCAGGAATACTAAAAGCACCCATAATTGTCTGGTTACCGTTAATATCTTCTAAAATCCAACCTGTCATATCTACCGCAGAAGCTGTTGTATTATAAATTTCAAACCATTCTGTATGTCCTTCGTTTGGCGTAGTATTATCATTGCTATTTTCAGGGTAAGCTATTAAAGCTGCATCAAGAGCTTCTTGAGTTGGCTTTAAGGGTCTGTTGTAAATTTCGGTGACAATGACTTCTCCACTCTGTTGTGCAAAAGACAAAGCCATTGAAAATACTAAGGCTAATAAAAGTAATTTTGTTTTCATAATAAGCGTGTTTAAAGATTAATAATTAATGTGTAATATTTAAATTGTAATATTTTATATAAGAAAATGCATCTTCATCTGTAGATCCTAAATAGTTACCAGCTTTAAAGTAATTCTCGTAAGGCCATTTATCTAAACTCACATCTTCATAAACAAAAGTGTCCTCGTCGTTAAGTTGCACTTCAATTCTTGCATTGCTAGCAGTAATTCTAAAGTGAAAAGCTTCAAAGCCTACGTAACCTAAATTCACTTTAATATCTGTCCAAGTTTCATTTGAAGTTTCTAATAAATCGTCACCATCAGTACTTTCATCAATTAGTGATTTTTTGTGACACCAAACAAAACCATCTTTCCAATAAATTTTAATTAGAGGCGGTCCATTATTAGATGAAAATCCATGAAGATTCATATCTTCTTCAGAAATAATTCCGTGAATTTGCATAACAATAACCTTATGATAGTTTTCACTAGAGCCATTATTTTCGGAAATAGAATCGACTTTCAACCTACCAACCATTTCACCACCTTCTAAAAGTGTCCAATTTTCTCGAGCATTATCAGGATTTATAAGCTCTCTTAATTCTGTTCTTGAATATGAACTATTTGTAGTTGAAACATCAGGAAATGTATAAAACACCAACGAACTATCTGAAACATCATCATACATATAAGGTTTCACAGATTCCAAGTTTTGGTATCCAAAATCAATTAACAAATCAGGTTGATATTCATCTGGACCTCCATTATTATTTTCATCTACTGGCAATGTTACTTTCCAATTTGAGAAATTAATTTCAGCATAAACAATTGGTTCTTCATCTGTGTCATCATCATTTTTATCAACAATAATTTTTCCATTAGTAATTGAATTCTCATTCTTAGAACAAGAATAAAACACGAATAGAAACGTTGAAATAATTATGAATAAAAATGCTTTCATCAAATTGGTTAACCAGTTTGGTTTACCAAATATATAAATAATTATGAAATATGCAAATTATAAGCAAAATTTTAAAGAATTCGCATAAATCATTTGGACACAAAATCAAGTTAGCAACAAAAGCTATATTAGGGATTAAATACTTTCAAATTGAATTAATATTTTTGTCTTTTTTAAAAAAGAAGAATAACGTCATAAATGACTAAAACAGATTAAAAAAAATCATTCTATTAATTATCTTTTTTCTTTTTCTTCAAAAAAGAAAAGATCCCTTTCCTTTGTTTCTTTTTGTCTTTTGCTTCAGAATCAAATTCACGTTCCTTCTTATCCTTAGTAAAGAGTCGCTTTAAAAATCCATCACGCTTTTCAGGATCGCAATCTAGAGCTGCTGCAACGTCCTCTGAAGGAATTTCAAACTTAGCTTTTGTAATCGCATTAAATTTTGAATCAGCATTCATCTGCTTTAAAAATAAAGCTACAATAGGTAATGCTGAATTTGCACCTTGACCAATAGACGTATTACTAAAACCGATGCGATGATCGTCATTACCAACCCAAGATGCCATGACTAAATTTGGACTCAAACCTACAAACCAACCGTCTTTATTGTTTTGTGTGGTTCCTGTTTTTCCAGCTAAATCATTATTTAAGCCATATGTGCTTCTGATGCGTTTTGCAGATCCTGTATTAATTGTAGATTTCATCATTTCAATCATGATTTGCCTTGTGTCTTCTGAAAAAGCTTCAGTGCCTATGTAACGATTTGATTGTTCGTAAATAATGTTCCCAGATTTATCTTCTATTTTGGTAATATAAAAGGGTTTTGAAACATGACCTTCATTAGCAAAACTAGTATATGCGCTTACCAATTCTAACATAGATAATTGTCCAGTTCCTAAAGCCACAGATGGTACTTTAGGCAAATCTGATTGTATTCCCATACGTTTGGCTTGCTCAAGAACAGCCTCTATACCAACATCTTCAAGAACTTTTACAGCTATGGTATTTACAGATTCACTTAACGCTTTTTCAAATGAATAATTAAGATATCGATCTGCTTCTTCTTTACCTCCATTAGTTGGTGTCCAGTCTTTTTGATTGGTATAGGTAATTTCTTTTATCGGATAATACGTACAAGCATCCATTCCTTTTTCTATAGCAGCTGTATACACAATAGGTTTAAATGTTGAGCCAATTTGACGCTTTGAAGCTGAAACATGATCAAACTTAAACCATTCAAAATCAATACCTCCAACATATGCTTTTACAGCTCCATTATTAGGATTCACAGCAACAAAACCCGTGTTTAAAAACTTCATCATGTGTTGCAAACTATCAATAACTGAAGCGTCTTTTAGGATCTCACCTTCCCAAGAAAACAAGTTCATTTTTGTTTTTGTACTTAAAGAATCTATGATGCCTTTATCGCTCCATTTTTGTTTTTTCAAACGCTTGTATAATGGTAAACTCCTAATTCGTTTTTCAATCAAAGCAGTGTTTGAAATCCAAGGCGCTTTCTTTCCATATGAAGTTTCTAATTGCGACTGCAAAGATGCCATATGTTGCTGCATTGCACTTTCAGCATAGCGTTGCATATCGAGATCTAAAGTGGTATGAATTTTCAATCCATCTTTATACAGATTATACGTTTCACTATTCTGTTGAGATAAACTATCGAGTATCATCTTTACATCCACTCTAACTTTCTCTCTAAAATATGCTGCAGCACCTTCAGAGTGGTTAAATTTCCTATACACTACAACTAAAGATGCCTCGCTTGTTTCTTTCCTAACATCATTTACTAAGTAGCCATATTTTTCCATTTGTTGCAAAACAACATCACGTCTTAACTGACTTCGTTCAGGAAATAATCTCGGATTATAACTATGAGGTGCTTTTAAGGTTCCTATTAATGTTGCGCATTGTGATAGATTGAGATCTTTAGTTGACGTACTAAAAAAACGTTGTGAAGCACTTTCTATTCCGAAGACATTTTCGCTAAATGGGACTGTGTTCAAATACATAGCAATGATATCTTCCTTTGAATACAAATCCTCAAAACGTATTGCAAGAATCATCTCTTTAGTTTTAATAACTGGCATAGTAAACCAGCCATGATTCTCTCTTCCGTAGATATTTTTTGCTAATTGCTGACTAATGGTACTTCCACCACCTGAAGAATTATCTTGCAATAAAATAGTTTTAAAAAACACACGTAATAAGCTTGTATAATCAATCCCATTATGTTCATAAAACCTAACATCTTCGGTAGCTAACAATGCATTCACCAGATGCTTAGGAAGGTCATTAAACTGTACACTTTGTCTGTCAAAAATGAAATATTTCCCTAACAACTCTTGATTAGCATCCAATAATACGCTAGCTTCAGCTTGTTTAATATTTGAAATATCATCTTTAGAAGGCAACTTTCCCCAAAACCCAAAATACACTGAACACCAGAATAGTAAAAATAAAATGATTCCACTTAATGACAATTTAAGCAACCATTTGAACCAGGATTTCTTGAATTTGAAACTCATTTAATATTATTAGATACTATTATATACGTAAGAAAATTCAGATTCGACGTTTTAATACAGATTTTTTTTCTGAAATATGATTCAATTAAAAGTACTTCATTTTAGCAATTAATTGCGTAATTTTCATTTATGGAAAAAACAGTATCCGAAGCTATTGCATATAGACGATCAACTAGAATTTACAAAGATGAACCTATTAATTCTGAAAAAGTAAAACAATGTTTATATAATGCAACTTTAGCGCCTACGAGTAGTAATTTACAACTTTGGGAATTTTATCACGTAACATCTAAAGATATTTTAGAGAAATTAGCTACAGCATGTTTTAACCAAAATGCGGCAAAAACGGCTCAACAATTAGTAATCGTTGTCACAAGAAAAGATTTATGGAAAAAACGAGCTCAAGCGAATATCAATTTTCTAAATAAAGCGTTTGACAAACCCAATTTAGATCCTAAATTGGCAAAAAGAAAAAAGCAAGGAACAGATTATTACAAGAAACTAATTCCTACGATCTATTTAGATTTCTTAGGCATTCTTGGGTGTATTAAGTATTGGATTTTTCAAATTATTGGCTTGTTCAGACCAATTTACAGGCAAACCAGACAAAGTGATATGCGAATTGTAGCTCATAAAAGTGCTGGATTAGCAGCACAAAATTTCATGATAAGTATGGCTGCTATTGGCTATGACACTTGTCCTATGGAAGGCAGTGACACTCTAAGAGTAAAACAAATTTTAGATTTACCTCGTGGTGCTGAAATCAATATGATTATTGGCTGTGGCATTAGAGATGCCAAAGGCATTTATGGTTCACGCTTTCGTGTGCCTTTTGAAGAGGTTTATTTTGAAAAATAATTAGTTTTCAAAATTACTAATGCCGTCAGATAACCATTCATGATATTCTTCTGCGTTTGGAGTATAACCGACTGGATCAATCAGGTTTTCTTCGTTATGACCCATTAAAACATAGAAAGGTTGTGTATTTGTTTTGTACCTTATTGTTTGTAATTCACTCCATTTCTGTCCAATATATCTTAGTTTTTTCCCAGGTTTTAATTTTGAATCTGTAACATCATCTTCAGATAGTTTTCGTTTATCATCAACATATAATGAAATCAGTACCACATCATTCTTTAGCTTGTTAAGTACTTTTTCTTTCACCCAAACATTCTGTTCCATCTTACGACAATTCACACAAGCCCAACCTGTAAAATCAATCATAATTGGCTTTCCAACTTGTTTAGCATAGGCTAAACCCTTATCATAATCATTAAAAGCAAGTATATCGTGTGGTGCCAATAAATGTGCACCATCAGGCAAATCGGTATGACTTGTTGTACTACTTCCTCCTTTTGAATTACCTACACCATAAGGCGATTCACTATAATCTAAAGGTGGAGGAAACGCACTTATTAAATTTAAAGGCGCTCCCCAAAGTCCAGGTATCATATACACTGTAAATGACAATGTCAATAACCCTAAAAGCAAACGTCCTACAGAAATATGCTTTAATGGCGAATCATGAGGCAATTGAATCTTACCAAGTAAATATAAAGACAAGGCACCAAAAATAGCAATCCAAATAGCTATAAAAACTTCACGCTCTAGGAAATGCAGTTGCAATACTAAATCGGCTTGAGACAAAAATTTGAAAGCAAGAGCTAATTCTAAAAATCCTAAAACAACTTTTACTGTATTTAGCCAACCACCAGATTTAGGCAACGAATTTAACCAACCAGGAAAAGCAGCAAATAATGCAAATGGCAAAGCAATTGCTGTTGAAAAACCTAACATACCAATTACAGGTGCAACACCTCCTTTAGACGCAGCTTCAACCAAAATAGTTCCTACTATTGGTCCTGTACAAGAAAAAGACACAATTGCTAGAGCTAAAGCCATAAAAAAGATTCCAACAAGTCCTCCTCTATCTGCCTGTCGATCTGCCTTATTAGCCCAAGAATTTGGTAAAACAATTTCAAAAGCACCTAAAAATGATATTGCAAAAACAACCAGTAACAAGAAGAATATAATATTAAACCAAACGTTAGTTGCCAATGCGTTTAAGGCATCTGCTCCAAATATAGCAGTGATTAGCGTTCCTAATAATACATAGATAATTATGATAGACAAACCATAAATAATGGCATTTCTAATCCCTTTCGCTTTTGACTGACTCTGTTTAATAAAGAAACTTACAGTCATTGGTATCATAGGAAACACGCATGGTGTCAATAAAGCTACAAAACCAGATAAAAATGCGACAAAGAAGATTGACCAAAGACCTCTAGACTCTCCTTTATCTTCAGATGAAGATGAAGTCACTCCTTGTTTTGCTTCAACACTGTTAGTCAAATCATAGTTTAAGTCTACATAACTTGGTGTTAAACATTTTTCATCATCACAAGCCATAAAGCCAACTTCTCCAGTTATTGTAGTATAATCAGTATTATCTAATTTTATATGTTGTCTAAATTCTGCAGAGGATTTAAAAAATTTAATATTCATGTTAAAGACTTTATCTTTAACTTCTTTCCCTTTTTCTTCTGAAGTTTTACCCACTAATACGATACCTTCAGGTAAATCATATAAAAATTCGGTTGGTATTGGACCATCTTCAGGAACTGATTGCGAGTATAACTTCCAGCCTTTATCAATCGTTGCTTTCGAAACTAAAATAAATTCTGAATCTGATATTTTCTCAACAGATGACGTCCATTTTACAGGTTCTAATATTTGCGATTTGTCTTCTGAAGTTCCTCCTTGAAAAAGACTAGGAGCTGAGTCACTAACTTCAACCTTTTTAGCGGTAGTCAAATCAAAATTTAAATCTATATATTCTGGAGGCAAACACTTTGAATCATCACAAACCATAAATTCAACCTCTCCTTTAACAATGGATAATTCTTGATTGAGAACTTTTATTCGTTGTCTAAATTCTGCTTTATCTTCAAAAAACTTAATTTTCATCTGAAAGATAGGATCATCAACTGTGTGACCTACATCTTCTAAGGTTTTACCATTTAATTCAAAATCTGACGATAATGTATAATTGAAAGTTGTTGGAATTGGCCCATCTTCTGGCACATTTTGAGCATACAAATGCCAGCCACTATCAACAGTTGCAGTAGATATTAAATCATATTCAGTATCTGAGATCTTCTCAACATTAGTCTTCCATTTTACAGGCTCTAACACCTGTCCTTTAGCAGTGGTAGAAAACAAAATAAGACTACAAAACGCAATTAATATATTTTTCATTAGTAGTATTTAGGTATTGAAAAGAGCTAAATTAAAAAAAACAAAGGGATTAATAGTAAGTATTAAGTCTTGATTAACAAATATCAATTTTTAGACATAAAAAAACCGAACAAAAAGTTCGGTTAAAATTAATGATGTAAGTTGAAATTATTGCAAAGTCTTTAATTCATGACCATTAAATTTCCATTCGGTAATTCCACCATTTAAATCGTATATTTTGATAAATCCTGCCTCTTTAAGTTTTTTAGAACATTTAGCACTTCGACCACCTGATTTGCAGTACAAAATAACAGGTTTTGACTTGTCTAATTTTGTAATATCTTCATCAAAAGTAGGTGAATGAAAGTCGATATTTTGTGATTTATCTATAAACCCATCTTTATATTCTTCAGGAGTGCGAACGTCAACAATTTGTACATCATCTAATTCTAAAATGGTTTGCATTTCTTCGGGAGAAATGACCTTAATTTCTGATTGTGTCCCGTTTTCACAGTTTGCAAGTGATAGCGCAAAAATAAGGCTAAGAACGATACTGATTTTTTTCATTTTTGATTGATTTATATTGAAGAGACTTCACCTTGCCACTCATTGAAGCCTCCTAATAGGTTGTATGTTTTTTTAAATCCGAGTTGATTCATAACAGCACAAGCTTGACCACTTCTACCTCCAGCTTTACAATACACAAAATACGTTTTGATTTTATCAAGTTGTTGAATTTCATCAACAAATCCTTGACCTTTAAAAATATCAATGTGTTTTGCATTAGGAATAATTCCTTCTGCTACCTCTTCAGGTGTTCTAACGTCTAAAACGACAGCATTATTATCTGCTGCTAATTTTGAAATCCACTCGTGTTGTGTTAAATCTGCCATAATAATTTTATAAAATAATACATATCAAAAACCATGCTAATTTAACGTTTCCTTATCATAAAGACGAAAAAAAACCCAAAGCGTTACACTTTGGGCTGTTAAAATTATAAGTTTTTTTATGATTACACCTTGATACTACAACCAATAGCTCTTGTTTGCTTCTCTTTAATTTCATTTCCAGAAAGTAAAGCATCAACTGCATCTTCAACATACTTATTGTTTACAGCGTTAGCATCTTGATGATTATCATCTATAGCTCCAATATATTTCACAACATTTCCTTTTTTAGTCTTTTTAAGAATATAAACATGTGGTGTTTTTGTTGCACCATATTGTGGATAAATTTTCTGACCTTTATCCATTAAGTATGGAAATGTAAAGCCTTTTGCTTTTGCACGAGCTTGCATGGCCTCCATACTATCTCCAGGTTTAACTTCTGGATTATTTGGCATAATAGCTATCACAGGATAACCTTGATCTGCGTATTTTTTATTTAATGCTTCTATACGATCTTCATAAGCAACAGAAAAAGGACAAGTATTACATGTAAACACAACAATATATCCTTTTGAAGATTTATAGTCAGATAATGATACTGTTTTTCCATCAATATTTTCAAGCGAAAAATCTGTTGCAGTATCACCAATATGATAACCATGTCCTCCTCCTAAATATGTAAATGAAGATAAAATTACAATAGTTAATAATGCAAAAAATGGTTTAAGTGTGTTTTTCATGATTTTATTTTATTTAAGGAATTGTTTGACTTCGGTTTCTAATTCATCATAATTAAATGACTTCTCGTAAAATTTACGTTCATTTTTATTAAAAATAACTGTAGCAGGAATAGCTCCAGTCCAACTTTCATCTACTTTAGGAATCCATGAGTTTGAATCTACATCATTTAGTGCAATAACTTTAGATTGTAAATTCTTGCTTTTTATGTAAGGCTTTAGCTTTGTCTCATATTTACTAGGAAAATCGAGGCTTACCAATATAACTTCAACATCTTCGACATACTCCTTATTCAATTTTTCAAAATAAGGCAATTCTTTAACGCAAGGCGCACACCATGTAGCCCAGAAATTAATGATGTACGTTTTATCATCAGTAGTACTCAAATACTTTTGAATCCCTTCAAAATCATATACCTCAAGAGACAATTCCACCTCTGGTGACTCAATTACATCTGCAACTTCCTTTTTTTCTGTAACCTCTTTACAAGAAAAAAACACTAGCAAAACTATTACCAAAGTGTACTTCATAAGATAAAGTTATTAAACCTATTTCTTCATTCTTAAACTTTAACAAAATATTAGACAAACTACTTAATATTAATATTACATTTGTATATACAATAATTGTATATGAAAGAATTAAAACACAGATTACAAACAACCACAGATTTATCTATTGAAAAACAAATTGTTATCAATATGTTTTTGACTCATAATAAGTTGAAAAATGATTTATTAAATGAATTAAAACCTTACGATTTATCTTTAGAGCAATTTAATGTGTTGAGAATATTGCGAGGACAAAAAGGGAACCCAATCAACCTTCAAGATATTCAAGAACGTATGATAAACAAAATGAGCAATACAACACGACTGGTTGACAAACTCATATTAAAAGGGTTTGTGAAACGAAATCAGTGTAAATCAAATAGAAGAAAAATTGAAATCTATATCACTTCTGAAGGTTTAAAAATTTTAAACAAACTTGATAGTACAATAGACAAAACAGAACAAACCATTACCTCAAATTTATCACAAACCGAATTAAAAAAATTAAACGAATTATTATTAAAACTCAAACAAAACAAACAATGAAAAACAACATTTTAAAAACAGGATTTATCGTGATATTAGCAATGACTATTGCTTCTTTCACAACAGCATCAGAAAAAAGCGTAAACGTAAAAGATAGTAGTATTACTTGGAAAGGTCACAAAGTAACTGGATCACATGAAGGAACAATAAATCTATTAGAAGGTTCATTAATATTTGATGGTGAAAATCTTACTGCTGGTCAATTCACAATCGATATGACATCAATTATTGTTACTGATTTAGAAGCTGGAAGCGGAAAAGAAAAACTAGAAGGTCATTTAAAATCTGATGATTTCTTTGGTGTAAATAACCATAAGAAAGCGATGTTCAAAATTAATTCAGTTAATGGAAAAAATGGAACATATAGAGTATATGGTGACTTAACGATTAAAGGAATTACAAAACCAGCAACGTTTCAAATGATGATAAAAGGCAATACTGCAACTGCTAGCTTTAAAATTGATAGAACTAAATATAATATCAAATATGGGTCTTCTAGTTTCTTTGATAATTTAAAAGACAAAGCAATTTATGACGATTTTGATCTAAATGTAACTTTAAAGTTTTAAATTAAACGTTGGTTAATAGCACATTTAGAAACCTAGATTCCCATTAATTTGGGAATCTTTTTTTATTTTAATTGAATAAATTTGAATTGTAACAATTCATTTCTATATTTGAACTTTATAATAACAATGAACACAAATTTAAATATTACTTGGTGGTGGATTTCTCGAAACTCAAACTTCGTGAGCTAAACCTATAGTATATTTAAAATAATATATCAAAAAGGCTTGTCATTCACGACAAGCCTTTTTTTAATGAATAAAAATGAAAACATTTAGTTTATACACGCATTACAAAAAAATATTAGCAGACACCATCACACCTGTTAGTATTTATCTAAAAATAAGAGATAAATATCCTAATAGCATCTTATTAGAGAGTAGTGACTATCATGCCAACGATAATAGTTTTTCTTATATCTGCTTTAACCCAATTGCTTCTATAAAGGTTAATGATGACACTATTGAACAACAATATCCTGACGGTAGTTCAAAAAAAAACTACACAAAAACAGTATCTGTAACTGAAGAAATTCACAAGTTCACCAAACGATTCAAGATAAATTCTGAAGACGATTTCAAATTTATAAATAACGGTATTTTTGGATATACTTCTTATGATGCTGTAAAATACTTCGAAGATATTGAAATTAGCAATAAACCAAACTCTCTAGTAATCCCAGACATTTACTATGCTGTATATCAAAACATAATAGCTATCAATCATTTTAAAAATGAAGCTTACATATTTGCGCACTGTTTCGAAACTGAAAACAATATTGATGAAATTTTACAATTAATTAGTTCAAAAAACTTTGCGTCTTATACGTTTAAAACCGATTCTGATATCTCATCAAACCTTACAGACAAAGAATATAAAAATCATGTCGAATTAGCAAAAAAACATTGCGCTCGTGGTGATGTATTTCAATTGGTCCTTTCAAAAAAGTTTTCTCAAGGTTTTAAAGGAGATGAATTTAATGTGTATCGCGCGTTACGAAGTATTAATCCGTCGCCTTATTTGTTTTATTTCGACTATGGCGATTTTAAAATCTTTGGAAGTTCTCCCGAAGCACAACTTGTAGTTAATAATGAACAAGCAGAAATTCATCCTATTGCTGGCACGTTTAAAAGAACAGGAAATGATGAAGAAGATCAAATCTTAGCTAAAAAACTAGCGCAAGACGATAAAGAAAATGCAGAACATGTGATGCTTGTTGATTTAGCAAGAAACGATTTAAGTCGACATGGAAGTGAAGTGAAAGTTGAAACTTATAGAGAAGCTCAATTTTTCTCTCATGTGATTCATCTCGTTAGTAAAGTCACTGGGAAAGTTCATAAAAACACACCTACGATGCAAGTAGTTGCAGACACATTTCCTGCAGGAACACTAAGTGGTGCACCAAAACATAAAGCCATGCAATTAATCGAAAAATATGAAAAAACAAGTAGAGCTTTTTATGGTGGAGCTATTGGTTTTATGGATTTCGATGGCAATTATAACCATGCTATAATGATACGAACTTTTATGAGTAAAGATCATAAACTGCATTGGCAAGCTGGAGCTGGTTTGGTTTCAAAATCCAATCCAGAAAATGAATTACAAGAAGTCTATAATAAATTAGGTGCATTAACAAAAGCGATTGAAATAGCTGAAGACATTTAAAGGAATGGCGTTACCACAAGGGTCAGGCTTTCGGCAGTCGCTCTCTTTGAGGAGCTCCAACAAATGCCTCAATCCTTAACGCAAATCGCGATACAATTGTCATTCCGTACTTGATACGGAATCCAATATAAATTAAAATAACTAAAAAAAAATTCTTGCCATAGCAGGAATGACAGAAATATGAAAGTATTAGTAATAGACAACTACGATAGTTTTACTTACAATCTAGTCCATTATTTAGAGGATTTAAATTGTCAAGTCACTGTAAAACGAAATGACAAACTAACGCTTGAGGAAGTTGATGCGTTTCAAAAAATCGTACTCTCTCCTGGACCTGGTATTCCAGATGAAGCTGGTCTTTTAAAAGCCATCATTAAAGCCTATGCTCCTACTAAAAGCATCTTAGGTGTTTGTTTAGGTCAACAAGCTATTGGTGAAGTTTTTGGAGGCTCACTTATAAACCTAGATGAAGTCTATCATGGTGTTGCAACTCCAGTTCAAATAACTGTTGATGATGAAACATTATTCCAGAATATGGATAAATCAATCGAAGTTGGTCGTTATCATTCATGGGTTGTAGATGCAAATTTACCTGAAGTACTAGAAGCTACTTCTGTTGATAATAACGGACAAATAATGTCAATAAGACATAAATTTTACGATGTAAAAGGTGTGCAATACCATCCAGAATCGGTTTTGACACCAAATGGAAAACAAATTTTAGAAAACTGGATTAAGAGTTAAAACGTCACTTCGAGTGGTTTTGAGATTATTAAATTAAAATATATTTTGATTGAAAATACCTAAACGAAATTTAAAAAAATTGTATCGAGAAGTCATGAATAGTTCTCGATACAATTTCGATAAAAATAGAAATCACTCGAACTGACGAAATACACAAATATGAAACAAATACTTAACAGATTAATAAATCATGAAACCATCTCAAGCGAAGAGGCCAAACGAGTATTGGTTGATATATCTGATGGAAAATTCAACCAAAGTCAGATTGCATCTTTCTTAACTATTTTCATGATGAGAAGTATAACATTAGAAGAATTACAAGGCTTTCGTGATGCTTTATTAGAACTTTGTATTCCTATAGATTTATCAGATTTTAATGCTATTGATTTATGCGGAACAGGTGGTGACGGAAAAGACACTTTCAATATTTCAACATTAGCATCTTTTATTACTGCAGGCGCTGGAGTTAAAGTAGCAAAACATGGAAATTACGGTGTGTCATCTGCTTCAGGATCGTCAAATGTTATGGAAGCTTTAGGAATTCATTTTTCAAACAAATCAGATTTCTTAAAATATTCAATCGATAAAGCCGGAATTTGTGTTTTACATGCACCATTATTTCATCCAGCTATGAAAAACGTAGCTCCTATTAGAAAAGAATTAGGAGTTAAAACTTTTTTCAACATGCTTGGCCCAATGGTTAACCCTTCATTCCCAAAAAACCAAATGGTTGGTGTATTCAATCTAGAATTACAACGTATATATGGGTATTTATATCAAAATACAGATAAAAATTATAGCATTGTTCATGCGCTTGATGGTTATGATGAAATTTCATTAACTGGAAATACTAAAATTATTTCTAATAGGTCTGAAACGATGTTAAGTCCATCTGATCTAAACCTAAATCAAATACAACAATCAGAAATTTTTGGAGGAGCAACTGTAAAAGCTGCGGCCAAAATTTTTAAAAACATTATCAATTGTAAAGGTACAGATGCTCAAAACAATGTCGTTTGTGCCAATGCTGGATTAGCAATAGCGACTGTAAAAGGGATTTCTCATCAGGAAGGATTTCATTTAGCACAAGATAGCCTAGGAAGCGGAAGAGCTAAAGCAAGTTTAGAGCGATTAATAGAGTTGAGTAAATAATATTAACGTCACTTAGAGTGATTTTTGATATTAAAATACATTTTGATTGAAAACACTTAAACGAAATTTAAAAAATCATATCGATAAGTAATGATAGTTCTCGATACAATTTCGATAAAAAATCGAAATCACTCAAACTGACGAATAACATAAAAATGAATATTTTAGATAAAATAACTACAGACAAACGTATCGAGGTTAATCTTCGAAAGCAACTCATTCCAATTAAACAATTGGAACAATCTGTTTTGTTTGAACGTGACACTATTTCATTAGCTAAAAAGTTGCGACATAGTCATACAGGAATTATAGCTGAGCACAAACGGCGTTCGCCTTCAAAACAAGTCATAAATCACAATTTAAATGTATTTGATGTTGCGAGAGGTTATGAAAACGCAGAAGTTTGCGGCATGTCTGTTCTAACAGATGGAAAATATTTTGGAGGCAGTTTAGACGACCTTCTAACTGCTCGTTCTAGTTGTAGTTTACCTTTACTTCGTAAAGAATTTATTATTGATGACTATCAAATTCTAGAAGCCAAAGCTTATGGAGCTGATGTCATATTATTAATTGCGGCAATTTTAACAAAAGCTGAAATCAAACAATTTTCAGAATTAGCAAAACAATTACAATTGGAGGTTTTACTTGAAATTCATAACGAAAAAGAACTTCATAAATCAATCATGCCTAGTATTGATATGCTAGGTGTTAACAATAGAAATCTCAAAACTTTTGAAGTTAGTTTAGACACAAGTAAGCAATTAAGTGAATTGATTCCAAGCGATTTCGTAAAAGTTTCAGAAAGTGGTATTTCTAGTATTGAAGCTATTAAAATACTACAACCTTATGGTTATAAAGGATTCTTAATTGGAGAGAATTTCATGAAAACTGATAATCCTGGAGAAAGCGCAATTCAATTTATTAAAGACTTACAATCATGAAACTGAAAATTTGCGGAATGAAAAATGAAAACAACATTTTAAATGTTGCAAAATTAAATCCAGATTATATGGGTTTCATTTTTTACAAAAATTCGCCACGTTATTTTAAAAGTGTTATTCCAGAATTACCTAAGAATATTAAAAAAATTGGAGTATTCGTCGATGCAACTTTTGATTACATCACAGGTATTGTCAACAAACACAATTTACAAGGTGTACAATTACATGGTAATGAATCTCCAGAACTATGTAAACAACTACAAGATTCAAATTGTACAGTAATAAAAGTATTTTCTATAAAAAACACCTTCAACTTTAATAGTTTAGAACCTTACGAAGATGTTTGTGATTACTATTTATTCGATACAAAAGGGAAACAACCAGGAGGAAATGGTTTCACTTTTGATTGGAGTGTTTTAAAAAAATACTCTTCAATAAAACCATTTTTTTTAAGTGGTGGCATTGGACCACATGAATTAGATAATTTATTATCATTTCTAAAAAGGCCTGAAGCGATTTTTTGCCACGCATTAGATTTAAATAGTAAATTCGAAACCAACTTAGGCTTAAAAAACACAGACAAATTAAAAGCATTTAAAGATCAACTTATAGCAAACAACTATGACGTATAACATTGACGACAAAGGCTACTATGGTGAATTTGGAGGCGCATATATTCCAGAAATGCTCTATCCTAACGTGGAAGAGTTACGACAAAACTATCTTAAGGTAATGGCTGAGCCTTCTTTCAAAAAGGAGTTTGACCAATTACTAAAAGATTATGTTGGTCGTCCTTCTCCACTCTATTTTGCCAAACGATTAAGCAATAAATACAAGACAAAAATCTATCTTAAACGGGAAGATTTAAATCATACTGGTGCACATAAAATCAATAATACAATCGGTCAAATTCTAATGGCGCAACGCTTAGGAAAAACTAGAATTATTGCCGAAACTGGAGCAGGACAACATGGTGTCGCTACAGCAACAGTTTGCGCATTGATGGGATTAAAATGCATTGTGTATATGGGAGAAATTGATATTGCTCGTCAAGCTCCTAATGTGGCACGCATGAAAATGTTAGGTGCTGAAGTTAGACCAGCGCTTTCAGGTAGTCGCACTTTAAAAGATGCTACAAATGAAGCCATTCGTGACTGGATTAATAATCCTGTCAACACACATTATATTATTGGTAGTGTTGTTGGTCCTCATCCTTATCCAGATATGGTAGCGCGTTTTCAAGCCATCGTTTCCGAAGAAATCCAATGGCAACTCAACGAGAAAGAAGGCACAACTAAACCAGATTATGTGGTTGCTTGTGTTGGTGGTGGAAGCAATGCGGCTGGTGCTTTTTATCATTATTTAGACGATACTGACGTAAAACTCATTGCTGTTGAAGCTGCTGGAAAAGGCATTCATTCTGGTGAAAGTGCTGCAACTTCGGTTTTAGGTCGTGAAGGGATTATTCATGGAAGCAAAACATTGTTGATGCAAACTAACGACGGACAAATTACCGAGCCTTATTCTATTTCTGCTGGTTTAGATTATCCTGGTGTCGGACCAATGCATGCGCATTTGTATACATCTGGTCGTGCTGAATTCTTGTCTATTACAGATGATGAAGCCATGAAATCAGGATTGGAGTTAAGTCAGTTAGAAGGTATAATTCCAGCTATTGAAAGCTCACATGCTTTAGCTATTTTGGAGCAGAAAAAATTCAATGCAGATGATATTGTAGTCATCAACCTATCTGGACGAGGTGATAAAGATTTACAGAATTATATCGATTATTTTAAATTGTAAAATTATGGCGTTACCACAAGGGTCAGGCTTTCTAGGCTCGCTATCAAAGATGAGCTCAAACAAACCTTTCAATCCTTAACGCAAAACTGAACTAAATTTCGTCATGCAAAACTTGTTTCAGCATCTCACTAGAAATAAAAAAATAATGAACAGAATAAACCAAAAACTAAAAAAAGACAAAAAACTTCTATCCATATATTTTTCAGCAGGATATCCTAATTTAAACGATTCAGTTTCCATCATTCAAAACCTTGAAAAAAGTGGTGTAGATATGATAGAAATCGGACTTCCATTTAGTGATCCTTTAGCAGATGGACCAACCATACAAGCAAGTTCAACACAAGCGCTTAAAAATGGAATGACGACTGAAATTCTATTTAATCAATTAAAAGACATCAGAAACACGGTTTCTATTCCATTGATTATTATGGGTTATTTTAATCCGATGCTTCAATATGGTGTTGAAGCATTTTGTAAAAAATGTCAGGACATTGGTATTGACGGACTCATAATTCCAGATTTACCTGTAGATGTTTACAATGAACAATACAAAGCTACTTTTGAAAAATATGGTTTAATAAACGTATTTTTAATAACGCCTCAAACCTCAAATGAACGTATTAATTTTATTGATTCTATTTCAGAAGGGTTTATATATATGGTTAGTAGTGCAAGTGTAACAGGAAGCAGTTCTGGTTTTGGAAACGAACAAACAGCCTACTTTAAACGAATTGCTGATATGAATCTTAAAAATCCACAAATTGTTGGTTTTGGTATTTCAAATAATGAAACATTCACACAAGCGACTCAATTTGCAAAAGGAGCTATTATTGGTAGTGCATTTATTAAGCATCTGTTAAATAACCCAATACATAAAATTAAAGATTTCGTTAATTCAATTAAATATTAAAATCTATCTTAGTAACTTATTAATAACACTAACCAACAAATCAAAATTTATGGAATGGTATTTAAAAGTCGTAAGAGATAATTACGCAAATTTCACAGGAAGAGCAAGACGTCAAGAATATTGGATGTTTGTATTGTTTAACTTCATTTTTATTATAGCAGTAGCTATGATATCAGGATTTTTATCAAGCTTTTTAGAAGCTCCAATTTTTATGGGCTTATATATTATTTATATTTTAGGTGTAATTATTCCTAGTTTGGCTGTTGCTGTAAGACGACTACATGATACAGGAAAAAGTGGTTGGTATTACTTAGTATCTCTTATTCCTTTTATAGGTGGTATTTGGCTTTTAATATTACTTGCTACTGAAGGTGACGTCGGCCCAAATGCTTACGGTCCTGACCCAAAAAAACCTAATACAGAAGAAATTAACGAAATTGGGAGAAAAGAAATTGAATAAATTTCAAAAATAAATAACACAAACCTATTCAGTTATGAGTAGGTTTTTTTTATATTAAAATTAATAAAATAGTAAAAAATGCCTCTTAACATCGTTTTATTTGAACCAGAAATCCCAAACAACACTGGTAATATTGGTCGATTGGCTTTAGCTTCAGGCTCAAAATTACACCTTGTAAAACCCTTTGGATTTGAAATTAGCGATAGTAGACTTAAACGAGCTGGATTAGATTATTGGCAACATTTAGATGTCACAATTTATGAATCTATTGAAGAATTTTTCAAAATACAGCTGAATAAAAAATTTGCATTCTTTTCAAGTCATGCTAATAAGTTACATTGGGAAATTCCTTTTGAAGATAATTTGTTTCTTATATTCGGAAAAGAATCTGTTGGTTTACCAAAAGATTTAATTCAAAAACAAAAAGAACATTTATATAAAATACCAATGTACAGCGATTATATTAGAAGTTTAAATCTTGCTAATGCTGTAAGTATTGTTATATATGAAGGTTTAAAACAAATACAATAATTAATTTATGCTTTCAAGACGAACTAAAATATACAAATCACTTTCAGAATATGCTCAAATATTTTTAGGCATCGTATTAGCAAGTATTGGTTTAAAGGCTTTTTTATTACCCAACGGATTTCTAGATGGAGGAGTGACTGGAGTTGCGTTGTTAATTAAAACATTTGTAGATATTAACTTATCATACCTCTTAATTGTTTTTAGTATTCCGTTTTTAATTCTAGGTTATTATACGGTTTCAAAACGAATTATTTTAAAATCTATAGTTAGCATTTTAGGTTTAGCATTGTTTATTCATTTTGAAAATTTTGAAACTATAACAGACGACAAACTCCTCATTTCAATCTTTGGAGGTTTGTTTTTAGGATCAGGAATTGGAATCGCTATTAGAAATGGTTCTGTACTTGACGGTTCTGAAATTTTAGGCGTCTTTTTTAATGACCGCTTCGGAATTAGTATTGGTAAAGTAATTTTGATATTTAATGTGGTATTATTTTCGATTACTGCCTTTCTAATATCTGTTGAGATTGCGCTTTATTCAATTCTAACATACATCGTAACTGCCAAAGTCACAGATTTAATTATTGAAGGTTTTGAAGATTTTATTGGTGTTACCATCGTGTCAAATGAATATAAAATCATTAAACCTGCTATCCTAAAAGAGTTAGGAGCTGGCATGACTATTTATAAAGGAAAAAAAGGGTTTGGTAGCAGAGGTAAATTTGAAGACTTTGATATTATTCATACCATTATTAATCGTATTGATATAAAAAAACTGTATCGTATTGTTGCCGAAATCGATGAAAATGCCTTTATCGTTGAATTTGATGTAAACAATGTGAAGGGTGGAGTTTTACGTCGCTATTTAGATAGAAAAAAAGGAAAAAAATTAGCAAATTTTCTTGCTGAACAAAATGAGTAGTTATGTATTGTTTTTCAAAAAATTCAAGTACATCTCCTCAACTTTAGTTCTCGCCCAAGGTGTTCGTCTTAAAAACTTTAAACTTGATTTCACAGAAGGATCCTGATTAAAACAACGAATATTAATTTGGTGACCCATATATTCCCAACCATAATGAGCTTGTAAGTCAGTCACAATTTGCTCTAACTTTATGCCATGTAAAGGGTTGTTCGGCTGTGTCATATTGCTGTCTGGTCGAGCGTAGTCAAGACCTAATTAAATTTATTCTGATTAAAAAGACCTCTCGACTGCGCTCGAGGTGACATATATTATTCAACTAGTTTTTTAATCTTAACTGCTTTTTCAAAATGGTCTAATTTGTGCGTTTTAATCCACCAGGTCGCAGCTTCCATTAACAATTCGGGATTATCGTTTTTATTTTTGAAAAAAGCATAAAACGACACACCAACAGTGTGACCTTTTTGAGCAATTTTTTTATCGCAAACTTCTAAAATCTTATGCTTTAAACCAGTCGTCATTTAGTTTCGTCTATCGTTACGTCGTCTAGAGTTATTACTCTTGTTTCTATTATTTCTATTTCCGCTAGAATTTTTAGACCCAGAATTTCGAGAATTACGTTGTTGTCTATTTTGTCCAGGTTTAATTGGCACTGTTGATGCATTAGGATCAGGTTCAAAACCTTCTACAATTTCTACATCGATTTTCTGTCCGATTAACTTTTCAATATCACGTAAATATGTCGTTTCATCTGCACTTACTAAAGAAAGTGCTTGACCATTGGCTCCTGCTCTTCCTGTTCTTCCAATACGATGAACATAATCTTCAGAAATATTAGGCAATTCAAAATTCACAACATGAGGTAAAAGAGGAATATCTAAACCACGAGCGGCAATATCTGTAGCAACTAGCACTTTTACACTACCATTTTTAAATCCAGCTAACGCTTTAGTTCTTGCACCTTGACTTTTATTTCCATGAATTGCTGCAGCAGTAATACCAGAGCTTATCATTTTTTTACACAGCTTATTGGCACCATGTTTTGTTCTTGTAAACACTAAAACTTGTTTCCAATTTCCATCAGAAATAAGTTTAATAATTAAACCCGTTTTCTTTCCTTTAGCGACACGATAAACTTTTTGAGAAATCGCTTCTACTGTAGTATTTTCTGGAGTCGCTTCTACTTGAATTGGATTATTTAAGATACCATTAGCAAGCTTTCGTATATCTTTAGAAAATGTAGCCGAAAACATCAAATTCTGACGTTTCTCAGGCATTAATTTCATGACACGTTCTATATCTCTTAAAAACCCCATATCTAGCATTCGATCTGCTTCATCAAGCACAAAGACTTCCACACGTTTAATAGATAGTAAATTTTGATTATGCAAATCTAATAAACGGCCAGGAGTTGCAATTAAAACATCTACACCTTGACGTAATCTAGCAACTTGAGGCTTTTGATTCACGCCTCCAAAAATTACCATACTACTGATATTTAAAAACTCACTATAGTCTTTAACACTTTGGTGAACTTGTGCAGCAAGCTCTCGTGTTGGTGTTAAAATTAAAGCACGAATTGGTCTGAATTTTGCTTTTGGGTTTTCAGATAAATAATGCAGAAGTGGCAGTGTAAAACCTGCCGTTTTACCTGTACCTGTTTGCGCAGATGCTAAAACATCACGTCCTTCTAACACAGGAGGAATTGCTTTTTCTTGAATTGGACTTGGAGTAGTATATCCTTTTTTGCTAATTGCTTTTAACAAGGCATCAGATAAGCCTAAAGATTGAAATGACATAAATAATAGTTGTGAGATAAACACTGTTATTTAGGTTACCTCTTTTTGTTAAGCACAAATGTAATGTTAATTTATTCGATATCTAGAATTTAGTTGATTAATACACATTTACAACACCATACATTTACGCAACGTATCTTCGTAGATTTTTTCATATTTCGGAACAATAGCATGAATCCCAAACTTCTTGGATGCTTCTTTGGCATTCATTTTAAATTGTGCCAAACGATTGTTATCACTTAAAATATGAATGGCATTTTTCGACATGTCTTCGATGTCATTTACTGAACTTAGATATCCTGAAAAACCATGTGTATTCACTTCAGGAATTCCGCCTGTATTGCTAGAAATTACAGGCACACCAGAAGCCATTGCTTCTAAAGCCGCTAACCCAAAACTTTCTGTAATTGATGGTAATAAAAACAGGTCACTGAAGCAAAGTATTTTATCTATTTCATTACTATTTCCGAAGAAAATCACTTTATCAGTTATTCCTAATTTAACACATAATTGTTCAGCTGGTTCTCGTTCTGGACCTTCGCCAACCATCATCAATTTTGCAGGCATTTTCTTTTGAATATTATTAAACACCTTAATCACATCTGGAATTTGTTTTACTTCTCTAAAATTACTGATATGTGTAATGATTTTTTCTTCATCAGATGCCATCATGCCTCGTTGGCAATCGGTAAAATGATTTTCATGCTTGCTTAAATCTATAAAGTTAGGAACCACATCAATATCATTTTTAATATCGAATAAACGCAAGGTATCCTCTTTCAAACTTTGAGACACAGAGGTTACAGCATCAGATTTATTAATACTAAACGTTACTGCTGTTTTATAAAATGGATGACTTCCAACTAAAGTAATATCTGTTCCATGAAGCGTGGTAACAATTGGAATATAAATCCCTTCCTCTTGCAACATCTTTTTAGCCATATAAGCTGCATATGCATGAGGAATAGCGTAATGTACATGTAAGATTTCAATATCATGTAACTTTACCATATCTACAAGTTTACTAGACAAAGCTAACTCATATGGTTGGTATAAAAACAATGGATACTCAGGAACATTTACTTCATGATAATGCACATTATTACTCAATAATTCTAATCGTACAGGCTGACTATAAGTAATGAAATGAATTTCATGTCCGCGTTTTGATAATTCTAATCCTAATTCTGTAGCTACAACTCCACTACCTCCAAATGTTGGATAACATACAATTCCTATTCTCATTGAAAATGGTTTTAGTTAGTAGTCGCAATTCATACTAGAAACCGACAACTGAACTGTTTAATTAGACTGATTGTAAAGATAAAGATTAATAGCGCTTAATTAGAAGACCTTTAACATTTTGAAAGGTTTTTTGTCTCTATTAATCTATAATTGCTTCGTAAATAGCTTCTTGAATATTCGTTCTGATATTCTCTCTAAGCAATAGGTTTTTTCCTGCTTTTGGGTAGGTTCTATTTGCTAAGAAAATATATACAATTTCTTCTTCAGGATCTGCCCAAGCATAAGTTCCAGTAAATCCGGAATGCCCAAAACTTGTCATAGACAAACAACCACATGTTGGTCCATCATCACCTAATTGTGGTTTATCAAAACCAATACCACGTCTATTATTGTCATCACAATAGTAACAGGTATTAAACTTATCTAAGGTTTCAATATTAAAGTATCGTTTTCCACCATAATAGCCTTTTTGCAAATACATCTGCATAATTTTAGCCACATCATTGGCATTACTAAAAACACCAGCATGACCTCCTACTCCATTTTGCATAGCTGCTCCCATATCATGTACATAGCCATGTACTTTTTGATACCGATAATAATCATCAATTTCTGTTGGTATAATGTTTTTATCACTAAACTTTATTGACGGATTATAAGTGGTATGATTTGCGCCTAAAGACTGGTAAAAATGATCTTGAACCAATTCATCTAAAGGTTTCTTGTAATATTTTTCAATATATTTTTTTAAAATATAATATGGCATATCACTATAGCGATAGCGTAATCTAGACAACAAGTCACTGTCTTTAATAATTTTTTGAATAGAATCTGGATAGTCTTTCCTTAGGTATAAATTTTCAGCAACTTTAATATTAAATTTCGGACTTGCTTTTTTTCTATAGTATTTTGGATCTGGTTTTTTTGTAACCGAATCTAAAGTATGCACATAAAATGGAATCCAAGGTTTTAACCTCGCATAATGTGATAACATTTGCTTAATAGTCACATTCTTTTTATTTGAAGTTGTATATTCTGGCAGCATTTTAGACAACTTAGTATCTAAAGTCACTGCTCCTTTTTCTTCAAGTTCCATAACTAATGGTAATGTTGCCAATATCTTTGTAAGAGAAGCGACATCATATATATCTTCAAACTTTACAGCTTGCTTTTTACTGTAGGTGTGATGTCCAAAATTCTTATTATAAATGACTTTACCTTTTCTGGCAATTAACAATTGAATTCCGGGAGTCATTTTATTATTAACTGCATAATTGGCAATAGAATCGACACGCTTTAAAAGTTCTGAGCTCATGCCAACACGTTCTGGCAAACCATAGCTTAAAGAATTAAGAGCATTATATGAAATCCCATCGTGAACCTTGAAATATTCTCCTGTAGATACTGGTAATGTTCCTTTAACTGGAATAGCTCCAAAAATAACTTGAGCTGATTTTTGTTGAGCAATATTACTGTTCTGATAACTCATCACAATACCATCAATATTTTCAACAGTTTTTAAATCTATTAATGCATAAGGTCTTGTAAAAACATCTAAGACCACAGTATTAGTTCGAGCAATTTCGTATAACCAAACTAGTTCTCTATCTGTAAATTCAAACTTTTCCCAAGCATGCTTATTAGCACGATGAAAACCAATGATTACTGTATTGTAATTTTGAAGTTTGGTAATCATTTCATCAAGCTTTTCCGCTTTAACATGATGCACTTTGGTATACTTTTGTAATTCATTATAAAATGTAGAACCATCATCATCACCAAGCTGAACATAGGCTATTTTTTTTGTCTGAAGGTTTCGCAATGGCAATAGTTCTGATTTATTTCTAACGACAGTAATAGCGTTTTCAAGAAGTTCTTCATAAAGCACATCATCCTTGAGACGATTTAAATCTTCAATTAAAGTTGATGTTCCTATAGGACTATAATCATGTAACCCAACTTTATACTTGGCCATCAATATTTTTTTTACAGAATGAGACAAACGTTCTTCTGTAATTGTCTTATCTGTGTAGGCATCAACAAACCTTTGAATAGCTGCCTGAGGGTTTTCAGACATTAGCATAACATCATTACCTGCCATAAACGCCATTAAATCAATTTCGCCACCTTTAGGCATGTTAGACATACTATTTCCATCAATACCTTTTTCAATATAATCAGCGACTCCTTTCATATCTAAAGCATCGGTAAAAATCAATCCTTTAAAACCTAGAGTATCTTTTAATATATCTGTCACAATATGTTTAGACAATGATGACGGAAATCCGCTTCTGGGCTCTAAACTAGGAACGTTTAAATGAGCAACCATGACACTAGACAATCCTTTATCGATTAATTTTCGATAAGGGTATAACTCTACAGAATCAATTCTTTTTTCGTCAAAATTGATTGTTGGTAAGGTTTTATGGGAATCACTTTCAGTATCTCCATGACCTGGAAAATGCTTTGCATTTGCTAATACTCCAGCATTTTGCATGCCTTTCATAAAGGCCAGAGCTTTTTCAGTTACATTTTCACGATCTTCTCCAAATGATCTATTACCAATAATAGGATTTTTGGGATTTGTATTAATATCAACAACAGGTGCAAAATTGAAATGAACACCAATACGTTTGCAGTGTTCACCAATATGATATCCAGCACGTTCAATTAAAGCATTATCACGAATCGCTCCAAGCGTCATATTCCATGGAAAAGTATATGTAGAATCCAAACGCATACTCAAACCCCATTCTGCATCCATTCCAATTAACAAAGGTGTTTTTGAAATGGCTTGATACAAATTATTAAGTTTAGCCTGTCTAACTGGACCTCCTTTAGAATATATTAAGCCACCTATATGATTATCTCTAATAAGCTTAACTATTTTTTTTTCAGTTGCTTTATCCTGATTAGAAAATACTTGAACCATAAATAGCTGTCCAATTTTTTCTTCTAAAGACATATCATTATAAAGGCTATCTACCCATTTTTGTTGCGCTTGAATATCTTTAGCATACAAAGGATGGTTGTCATCTTGAGATGCAACAGTATTTGAAAAAACTATAATGGTGATAAGGGACAGTATATATCGCATAAATCAAATCTACAGGTTAAGTCTATTAAACATAACTAAAAACTATGCCAAAATAGTATTTTTAGAACGTATTATAAAGACTTTAAGATAGATTTATAAAGAAGGTTGTAAACATAAATTGAGATTAATCTTTATTTGATTAAATCTATATGTCTATCGTGATAACCTAATAGATAAAGCACACCATCTAGTCCTATACTTGATATTGAACTTTGCGCATTATCTTTTACAGTTGGTTTTGCATGAAAAGCAATTCCTAATCCAGCTAAATTAAGCATTGGCAAATCGTTAGCACCATCACCAACAGCAATAGTTTGACTAATATCAATGCCTTCTTTTTTAGCGATTTCTTTAAGGTACTCGGCCTTTTTATTACCATCAACAATCTCACCTAAGTAACCACCAGTTAAAACACCATCTTTAATTTCTAATTGATTAGCATATACGTAATCCATGCCTAATTCTTCTTTCAAATAGTCACCAAAATAGGTAAATCCACCTGATAAAATAGCGGTTTTAAAACCATAGCTCCTCAAGGTATCAATTAGTCGTTTTGCACCTTTAGTAATTGGCAAGTTAACAGCAACATCATGAAGCACCTCTTCACTCAATCCTTTTAAAAGTTTCATTCGCTTTTTAAAGCTCTCATTAAAATCTATCTCGCCTTGCATAGCAGATTCTGTAATCGCTTTCACCTCTGGACCAACGCCTGCTAACTCCGCTAATTTATCTATGACTTCAGCTTGGATCAGTGTAGAATCCATATCGAAACAAACGAGACGTCTATTTCTTCTAAAAATATTATCTTCTTGAAATGCAATATCGACATCTAAATCTCTTGAAATTTGCATGAATCTTTCAGTAAAATCTGCTTTACAATCAATTTTCCCTCGAATAGACAACTGAATTGATGCTCTAGGATATTCTTCTTCATTAACGAGAGATGTTCGTCCTGTTAATCGTTTAATAGCATCAATGTTTAAGTTCTTTTCTGAAATAACTTTAGTGACCTCAGCTATCTGATCCGCAGATAATTTTTCTCCAAGAATAGTAACAATGTAACGATCTTTGCCTTGCAGATTCACCCATTTTTCATAATTCTCAAGGGAAATAGGTGAAAATTTAGCAGTCACATCGAGTTCGTAAGCTTTAAACAACAAATCTTTCAAAACCGAAGCCGAATTATCTCCAGATTCAATTTCAAACATAAAACCTAAAGATAAAGTGTCATGTATATTTGCCTGTCCAATATCTAAAATTTTGGCGCCATATTCTGAAAGAACAGTCATTAAACTAGACGTTAATCCTGGTTTATCTTGTCCAGAAATGTTCATTAAAAAAATATCTTTCGTCATATTCAATCGTAACTTGATTTATTTTAAGAATCTACTATGCCAGCTTTCACTTGCAGGCACTTCCCAATTTTCATTGAATTCTGCAATATTAATCACCATATTATTAAAGACAATTGTGTTTTTAGAAACGGCTTTATCTTTAGCCATTTTTTTGAAATCTAATAATGTTTTGTATGCAATGTAATCACCTTGTTTATAGGAGACATTCATTTTGTCCATGAGGTCAACATTGTAGTCTTTCTCTAATTGTTGAATAAAATGAACTGAAGCATCAATACTACAACCTGTAGCATTTTGAAGTTTTTGATTAAGAGCGATAATGATAAAACGCTTATATTTTATCATAAAACCTGATTGCAGATCACTTCCGTGAGCTGTCCAGTTTTCAATAAAAATATTTAATTTATCTCCTATCTCAGAGATTTCTTGTTCAGAAAACGAACGATTAGCTTGATAAATCCAAACTCTAGATTCTTCTGGTAATGTATTGAAATCAACTAACATATAACGTCCTTATTTTTGATGTTTTTTAAAATTTCTGTAGGTTAAAAAACCATACATGATAGTTGCAAAAATATAATAAAACCCAAGTTTCTGCCATGAAAACCCTCGATCAAAAATGTAATCAACACCTAAAACGATGGCACAAAAAATTAAACCTCCAACCAAAGCTGCAACTATGACTCGTTTTTTATTTACACTAGCCATAACCTTATAAATCTTGTGCATTAGCAATTAACTCTGCAATATCCATCACTGCTACGTCAGCTTCTTTTTCTTTAAATTTCACACCATCGGTCATCATAGTATTACAATAAGGACAACCAGTAGCGATAATATCAGGATTAGTTTCTAAAGCATCCTGAGTACGCATCTCATTAATATCCATATTTCCTTTTTCGGGTTCTTTGAACATTTGAGCTCCTCCAGCACCACAACATAAAGCTGTAGCTTTACTTCGTTTCATTTCTTGCATATTAGCATTAAGAACGGCTAACACATCTCTTGGCGCATCATATTCTGAATTTGCACGACCTAAGTAACAAGGATCATGAAATGTGATGCGTTTTCCTTTATAATTACTATCCTTAATTTCAATTTTATTTGAATCGATTAATTCTTTTAAAAATTGTGTGTGATGAATAACATCATAGTGACCACCTAAATTAGGATATTCATTTTTTAAACAATTAAACGAATGTGGATCACAAGTCACGATGCGTTTTACGTCATATGCATTTAACAATTCGATATTCATTAAAGCTTGCATTTGAAATAAGAATTCATTTCCTGCACGTTTAGCAACATCACCTGTAGAACTTTCTTCAGTACCTAATACTGCAAAATTAACTTGAGCTTTGTTTAATATTTTCACAAAAGCTTTAGTTATTTTTTTTGCTCTATCGTCATAACTTCCAGCAGAACCAACCCAAAACAATATATCTGGTTGTTTACCTTCAGCCATAAATTCAGCCATTGTTGGCACCTTAAGTTGTTCACTCATCTCTATTCGTTTTTCCAATTTAATCGATCCTGTTGGTTGTATGGCCAAGGTGCACCATTGTTTTCAATATTAGTCATCATATTATTGAGTTCCATTGGAGCTGCACTTTTTTCCATAACCAAATATTGACGCATTTGCATGATAATATTTAGAGGATCTATACTCACTGGACAAGCTTCAACACATGCATTACAAGTTGTACATGCCCAAATTTCTTCATTTGTAATATAGTCACCTAATAGTTGCTTTCCATCATCTTTAAATTCGCCATTATTAGCATCAATATTTTTACCAACCTCTTCAAGACGATCACGAGTATCCATCATAATTTTACGAGGTGATAATTTTTTACCTGTTTGGTTTGCTGGACATTCACTTGTACAACGACCACATTCAGTGCATGTATAAGCATTTAATAAATTTACCCAACTTAAATCTTGAACATCACTTGCTCCAAATTTAGCAGGCATTTCAGGTTCTGCTCCTTCTGGAGGTGCAGCAAACGGATCGACATTAGGATCCATCATCATTTTAACTTCTTTAGTAACGGCTTCTAGATTTGGAAACTGACCTTTAGGTGTTAATTTTCCGTAATATGTATTTGGAAATGCTAATAGAATGTGCAAATGCTTTGAAAAATATAGATAATTCAAGAACGCTAAAATTCCAATGATATGAATCCACCAAGCTGATCTCTCAATAAGGTGAATTGTACTTTCAGAAAAACCATTGAACCAAGGTGCAATGAATTGACTTATCACATTACCAGAATCCATGGCTTGAAACTGAAGATCTGTCGCATTCATTGTTAAAAACAAACACATTAAAACAACTTCAAAATAGAGGATAATATTACCATCACTTTTTGGCCAACCCTTCATTTCTGTACTTAAAAAACGTTTTAATTTAATTACATTTCGTCTTAACCAAAACAAAATTACCGCTACTAAAACGAGAATTGCTAAAATTTCAAATGTGCCAATTAATATGCCGTAAAGACTACCTATTTTAGAAAAAATACGATGTGTTCCAAATACACCATCAATTATGATTTCAAGGACTTCTATATTAATGATTACGAAACCTACATAGACAACAACATGTAAGAATCCTGCAATAGGACGTTTTACCATTTTGCTTTGACCTAAAGCAATCCTACTCATGTTTTTCCAGCGTTGTGGTTTGTCATCTGAAACATCAAGATCTTGTCCAAGTTTTATATTTCGGATAAGTTTTTTTACGTTTCTTGCAAAATAACCAATGCCAATGATAAGGATAATGGCAAATATTATATTTGGTACATATTCCATATGTTGTCTAGTTCTTTAGTTCTTCTTCTGTTGGTGATTTATAAGGTATTTCTTTTTTTGATAAAATACGTCTGTAACGAGCTGGATGCAATTTAATATCTCTGAGTAATTCTTCCATTTCTTTAGAAGCAGCTTCTAAATTATCATATAAAGCGTCGTCTTTCAATAATTTACCGATACTTCCTTCACCATTATTAATACCAGCCATTACGGCATCGAAACTTTTAATTGTAGATTGCAAATCTTTTATAGTTCCAGCAAGGTTAGCATTGGCTAATGAATCTGATAATTTCGAAAAACTTTCAGAGGTTTTTTCAAAGTTAGATAAGGTAGCTGTTATGCTTTCTTGATTTGTATCTACCAACCTATTTATAGACAACGACGTATTTTTAAAAGACTTAATTGTAGCATTCAATTCTGCAATGCCTTCTTTGATATTATTCTTGGTTTCAGTGTCGAGAATTTCATTTACATTAACAAGTAAAGAATCAGCTTCTTCCATAACAACTTCTATCTTTTCTTGCAATGGTGTTAATCGTTGATTGACCAATTCTGTTAGTCCAGCTTTAACTCTAGCTTCTAAATAATCGCCAGTAACGGCATTTGCATCTTTATCAAATGCTGGAATAATTGCTACAGCTTTACCTCCTATTAATCCGAGATCATACAATTCAGCTTTACTGTTTTTAGAAAACTGAAAATCATTATCCACCAAGAGTGACACTAATAATTTACCTGAACCATCACCTTTAAAACTGATGTTTTTCACCTTTCCTACATTCATTCCGTTTATAGTAACTGGAGTTGATGGCGCTAATCCTTCAACATTATCATAAAGCACATAATATGTACGTGAAGAATCTAATATATTTTCTCCCTTAAGATAATTGAATAAGAAAACGAATAGTAGAATGCCAGATATGACTAATACAGCTGTTTTTACTTCTCTTGAGATTTTCAATGCGTCTAATATTTGGTTATAACAAACTTAGCAGTAAATATATAAAGAATGTTTCTAATTTGCCCTAGTTTTTAGTGCTTCTGATAGTTTAATTTGCTTACCATCTTCAAAGGCTACAACAAAACTACTTGTATATCCTTTTTGTTTTGCTAGGGATTCTAGACGTCTAATTTCATTTAAGTCTGAAGTACTCCCATAATAGTATTTAAATAGACCTCCTACTTTCACTTTTGAAATTTCTGAAAGTCCTTTAAAATTATACGATTGTGGTTCTAAATCTCTTGAACTTGCAGCTATTTGAACTTTAAAGATTATGTTGTTATAAATAAGCTCAACATTTTTTGTTTCTTGGTTACTTATTGAAGGGGTTTCTTCATAGATATTCTCTCCAATATTCTGGTCTAGATTTTTTTTATAGGTTAAAATAGCTTCAATAATAGAGCTAGACATTTTTGTTTGTCCGTTTTTAGAATTCAAATAAGCACCTTCTTTTTTATAAGTTAAAAATCCGGTTTCTATTAAAACACTTGGCATATATGTATTATGCAACACCCAAAATCCAGCTTGTTTAACTCCTCGACTATTTCGCTTTCTCTTATCTTTAAAACTATCTTCAACTAGACGAGCAAGACTAATACTTTGCTCTAAATATAGTTCTTGCATAATTGTAATCCCAATCATTGATTCAGGAGAATTAGGATCAAATCCTTCATAATGTTTTTGATAATCTGCCTCCAAAAAAATCACTTCATTTTCTTTCTTGGCTATTTCAAAGTTTCTTTGGTCGGCATGCAACCCTAACACAAAGGTTTCTGTACCATGTGCTGATGAATTATGCGCATTACAATGTACAGACACAAATAAGTCAGCTCCAGCGTCATTTGCAATTTTAGCACGACCTCTCAACGTGACAAATTTGTCATTCTTTCTCGTATAAATGACTTTAATATCTTCATTTTTCTCTAACTCATTACCTACAGCTAAAACTATTTTAAGTGCAATCTCCTTTTCTTTATAGCCACTCCCTAAATTACCAGAATCATGTCCACCATGTCCAGCATCAAGCACAACAACAAACTTATCTTCATTCTTTGTTATATTATTTGCAGATGTTAAAAAACATGTAAATAATAATGTAACACATACGATTATATACTGTAAATTCGTTTTCATATTGGTACTAACGGTTAATACTTTTGGTTTATTTTAAAATTATCAGTTTACACATATTTTAGTGAGTTTCAACACTTTTTACAAATTGATTAAAATATAAATTATTCATAAAAAATATATGTAATTTTGGCAATTCAAAAACCGAGCCATACTTTAGCAAAAATACATTTAAAAGCATTGCATACAAAAAGCTTTAATACACTTTTTATCTTAAGTTTTACCGTGTTTATCAACATGTTTTGCTTTGCCCAAGAATTGCCAAAACCCAAAGACCCTATTAAGCCTGCACCTATTACTGATTCTACAGTAGTAAAAACAGATTCTATTATAGGATTACCAATTCCGATTAAGGAAATTGATAGCACTCTTAAAGATTCAGTACCCAAAAAGAAAAAAGAATTCCTTGCAGATATCGTAAAGTATAAGGCAAAAGATTATGTATCATTAAACCAACGCTTACAGCAAACAACGCTTTATAATGAAGCTGAAGTGATTTATGGAGATATGACCATTACTTCAGGAATTATAATTATTGATCACAACAAAGACTTGGTATTTGCAAAAGGAATTGAAGACTCTACTGGAGTTTACACGCAACCTCCTGTATTTAAACAAGGTGCAAATGTTGTGGAGCCAGATTCTATGGTTTTTAATACAGTAAGTAAAAAAGCGCTAATTTATAATTCTAGAACTGAACAAAGTGGTGGTACCATCATTTCAGAAATTAGTAAAAGAGAAAATGATTCGGTAATTTTTGTGAAGAATGCAAAGTTTACAACATCAGAAAATTTAGATGATCCTGAATATTATTTCTTGATGAGAAGAGCCAAATTTGTTCCTGGAAAAAAAGTAGTTACTGGTTTAGCAAATATGTTTATTTACGATGTACCTACTCCGATAGGTGTGCCATTTGCATATTTCCCAATGAGTGACAAACAAACTTCTGGTATTATTTTCCCTTCATTTGGAGAAGACAATGGAAATGACAGAGGTTACTTTTTACAAAATGGAGGTTATTATTTTGCAATTAGTGACTATATTGATTTAGCTGTTCTAGGTGATTATTATACAAATGGGAGCTATGGATTGAGATTTGAAACTAATTACGCAACACGCTATAGATATAATGGAAATTTAAGTGTTAGATATGAGAATCTCATTAATAGCGAAAGAGGCTTTCCTGATTTCTCAAAATCTACTATTTACAATATTAGATGGTCTCACAGTCAAGACTCTAAAGCTAGTCCGAATTCTAGGTTTTCAGCATCTGTTAACTTAGGTAGTAGTACGTATTATAAGCAGTCTACAAATCAACTTAACCTATCAAATTCGCAAAATAACACGTTATCATCTTCTATTTCATATTCAAAAACCTTTCAAGGCGAACCACAAGCTAACATGAGTGTTACTGCTACGCATTCACAAAACACAAATACTGAATCTATAAATATGACATTACCAACTTTTCAAGGTAGCGTGAGTCGTATTTTCCCTTTTGAACCTAAAGTTGGCACAAAAAAAGGAATTATTCAGAATATTAACTTTCAATACAATGTAAGAGCAGAAAACAGAATTCAAACCACAGACTCTTTGTTTTTCAAAAAGGAAATGTTTGACGAAGCTAGAATTGGAGCCTTACACACCATTCCTTTAACAACAAACTTTAAAGTCTTTAAATATTTTAGCATGAGTGCTAGTGCTACTTTTGAAGAAAATTGGACTTACAATACGATTAAAAAATTTCAAGATGAAGAAGGTGAGATCATTACTGAAGACCTCACTGGTTTTGATCGCTTTTATACCTATAATTTTAGCACAAGTATCGGAACAACTATTTACGGATTGTTCGACTTTAAAAAAGAAGGCAAAGATCCAAAAATACAAGCCATTAGACATGTCATAAGACCATCTATTAGCTATAATATAAATCCAGCTTTTGATCAATATTATGATTCATTTGAAGTTGTCGATGCAGATGGAACTACAACTGGAGATATAAGTAGAGAAGAATATACACGATTTCAGGGCTCTATTTTTGGAGCTCCTAATCAAAATTTTTCTAGTTCTTTAGGCATTTCAGTAGGTAATAATTTTGAAGCTAAAGTAAGAGATAAAGATAGTACAGCTACAGAACCTAAGAAAGTTATCCTACTTAATAACTTAAACTTTTCAACCTCATATAATTTTGCTGCTGATTCTTTAAAATGGAGTCCTATGAGAGTTTCTGGAGGAACATCAATTTTAAAGGATAAAATGAGTATCAATTTTGGAGCAACTCTAGATCCTTATGCTCTTGACAACAACAATAGAAGAGTTAACACCTATAATATTAATAATGGAGGTAGCTTATTTAGACTTACTACTGCTAATATCAATATGAGCTACTCACTTTCTAGTAAAACATTTGATGGCTCTGAAAACCCACAAAATGATGCTGCCATCCAAGAATCTATTAGAAGTGGTGGACGTGCAGATGACTTATTTGGAAAACCTCAAGACTTTGCAGACCAAAGACTTAGTGATGACGACAAAGACGAAGACGGAGACAAAGAACTATCAGATCTCTATAATTATAAAATACCATGGAGTTTGCGTTTAGCTTATGCTGTAAATTATTCGAATAGCACGAGACAGGATGAAATATCATCACATTCCTTAATGTTTTCAGGTGATGTAGAATTCTCACCTCGATGGACTGTTGGAGCATCTTCTGGTTATGATTTCAAAAACCAAGGTTTTACTTTGACCCAATTTAGATTTGAACGTGACCTTTTATCTTGGCGACTAAACTTTAGTTGGGTGCCTTTTGGAACATATAATCAATGGAACTTCTTCGTAGGTATTAAATCGAACCTGCTTAAAGATCTTAAATACGATAAACGTAGACAACGAGATCAACAGCTCTAAGCTACTTCAGCTTAATTGTAAAATACCATACATAACGTATTTGACATAAGTTTTGCACTTTTTTTACATTTAATTTTACAACACAAGTCGTGGTCCATATTACATTTGAAACATATTAATCTCAAAACAAATCTAATATGAAAAAGAATCTTATTATTTTCAGTGCAACATTTGCAATCTTAAGCTTATTGTTTTTCAGTTTTACAAATTGGAACACCGTTAAAGCCGATCCTAACAAATCATCAAATGATGAACCTCTTAATTTAAACCAAAATGTAAAAAAAGACTTTCCAGACTTATACTTTGGTGTAGACACTCGATTTGCAGCCATAAAAAAATCAGATATCGATAAGGCTACAACTATTTATGATTTTCTAAATGAAGGCGAAAAACAACAAATAGTAGAAATAAATTCTGTGAAAGTTGTCAAAATTGAAGACAACAGACTATCAGGCTCACCTGAATATGGAAATGACGAACATTTAACTGACGCTCAGATAAAACTTATAAGATCGACAGACTACTTTAATCATTTTACAATTAGAACAGAGTTCATAGGAAAAAACAAAGACACAGGGAAATTAGAAAATCGCTTTTTTGGTCCTCACATTACTATTGTTCCAGATCAACAAGCGTTGTATGTAAATGGTAAAGACGCTTTACTAAAATATCTTGAGGACAATAGTTATGACGCTTTGAGTATTATAGATGGTAACAAACTTGGAGCAATTAAAATATCATTCATAATTACAAAAAAAGGAGAAATATCAAATGTTAAACACGATGCAATGACAACTAGCTATCCAACTATTGATGAAAAATTAATTGAACTCATTAAAAATATCCCAGGAGAATGGACACCTGCTGAAACAGCATTAGGCGAAAAAATAGATTATGAATTCGTATTCACATTTGGACCAAGAGATCGTTGCTAATACTAGAAAAAGTATTATTTATTTACTACTTCAGCATACAAATCGAAGTCCTCTGCTTCAATCACTTTAACGGTTGCGAACTCACCAGTTTTCAAATAGGTGATTGAAGCATCAATAAGCACTTCATTATCTACATCTGGAGAATCATATTCTGTACGACCAATAAAATAATTGCCTTCTTTTCTATCGATTACAACCTTAAATTCTTGTCCGATTTTAGCTTGATTCAATTCCCAAGAAATTTGAGATTGAATTTCCATAATTTGATTAGCTCTTTCTATTTTCACATCTTCTGGAACATCATCTTCTAGGTTGTATGCATGCGTATTTTCTTCATGAGAATACGTAAAACATCCTAAACGCTCAAAACGCATCTCTTTAACCCAATCTCTAAGGGTTTCAAAATCTTCTTGAGTTTCTCCAGGATAACCAACAATTAATGTTGTTCTAATTGTCATTTCTGGAACTGTCGCTCTAAATTCTTTAAGCAATTTCGTCGTTTTCTCTTTTGTAGTACCACGACGCATACTTTTCAAAATCGAATCTGATATATGTTGCAACGGAATATCTAAATAATTACAAACCTTAGGTTCTCGATTCATAACATCTAACACATCCATCGGGAAACCTGTTGGGAATGCATAATGCAAACGAATCCATTCAATACCATCTACTTTCACTAAATGTTCAAGTAATTCGGCAAGGTTTCTTTTCTTATAAAGATCTAAACCATAATAGGTTAAATCTTGTGCAATTAAAATAAGCTCTTTAACACCATTAGCTGCTAATTTTTCAGCTTCAATTACAATCTCTTCAATTGGTGTACTTTTATGTTTTCCACGCATTAAAGGAATCGCACAAAAACTACACGGACGATCACAACCTTCAGCGATTTTTAAATAGGCATAATTTTTAGGCGTAGTAGTTAGTCGCTCACCTATGAGCTCATGCTTATAATCTGCACCTAAAGCTTTTAATAATTGTGGCAACTCAGTCGTGCCAAAATACTCATCTACATTCGGAATTTCTTTCTGTAAGTCAGGTTTATAGCGTTCACTCAAACATCCTGTCACAAAGACTTTATCAACTTCACCAGCTTCTTTTTTTTGCATGAACTCTAAAATTGTATTCACGCTCTCTTCCTTAGCATTATTGATAAAACCACAAGTGTTAATCACAACAACATTACCTTCTTCTTCATGAACAACATCCTTTCCGCTTGCTTTTAATTGTCCCATTAATACTTCACTATCGTATACGTTTTTACTACAACCAAGTGTTACGACGTTGATTCTGTTTTTCTTAAGTGATTTCGTTCTCATGCTATAAATTTCAGTGTGCAAAGATACATAATGATTTATGATATATTTGTTTTCAAATGATTAAACCTTATTATACAGAAATCGTCTAATAATGAAACACAAGTTATGAAACCAATAGCGTTCACATGTCTTTTGAATTGTTTTCTTCTATTTTTCAGTTGTGCTTCGGAAGACAACAACACAATAACTGAGCAAGATTCAGACATTGAAACTATATATTTTCCGCCTAATGATTCTGATGTTTGGGAAACAAAAACTATTTCTGAAGTAGCTTGGAATGAAAACCAATTAGCTCCATTATTAGACTTTCTTCAAGAAAAAAACACCAAAAGTTTCATGCTACTTCATAATGGAAAAATTGTAGTAGAAGCATACATGAATGGACATACTAAAAGTTCACCTTGGTATTGGGCAAGTGCTGGAAAAACGCTTACATCAACAGTTTCAGGAATTGCTCAAGATGAGGGCTTAATTAACATAAACAGTAAAGCATCAGATTACCTTGGAACAGGTTGGACTAGCGCTACTTTAGAAAAAGAGAACTTAATCACAAACAGACATTTATTGTCTATGTCTACTGGTTTAGATGATAGTCTAGGTGAAGACATTACTCCAGACGCACTTTACTATGTTGCTGATCCCGAAACACGTTGGGCATATCATAATGTGTTTTTAAAAATGCAAGATGTCGTTGCTCTAGCTAGTAATACCAGTTGGGATAATTATTTCAATACAAAGCTCAAGGATAAAATAGGAATGTCTGGCAGTTGGATTCCTTTTGGAAGCTTAAATGTGTATTGGAGTAACACACGAAGTATGGCACGTTTTGGATTAATGATTTCAGCAAAAGGTAAATGGGAAAATGATGTTATTGTTTCAGAGTCATTTTTAAATGAAGCTATAAGCACATCACAAAACATTAATGAATCCTATGGATATTTATGGTGGTTAAATGGAAAATCGACATATCACTTACCACAAAGTCAGATAGAGTTTCCAGGCAATCTCATACCTAATGCACCAAATGACATGTATTGTGCTTTGGGAAAAAATGATCAAAAAATCTATATTATTCCTAGTAAAAATTTAGTGGTCATCAGAATGGGTGAAGCTGCTGAAAATTCTAATTTTGCATTATCTAGTTTTGACGATGAGCTTTGGGGAAAGGTTAATGCCTTTATAAACTAATTATAATTTCTTGGAGCTACTCTCATTCTAGATGCTTGTTCATAGGCATAAGCCCATTGTAGTAAGGAATATTCAGATAGTGGTTTTGATATTAAGGTTAATCCTTCTGGAACACCTTTATTAGTATAACCCATTGGAATCGTAATTGCTGGATATTCTGCAACTGCTGCTTCACCAGCATGATAATTATTAATAGATAGTATTCCAACAAGATTTTGGCTTTTCATTGGAATATCAAAAAACTGTCTACCATTAGTTTTCAATGTAGCTTTAATAACATCAAATTCTTCTTTAGTACTTTTATCTTTCGAAACACCTTCAAATAAAGATTGGCCATATGGCATTGCTATATCTGATTTTTTCGTATTGAATTCCATTATATCTTCAATCGAATCATATTGAAGACTTTTACTAGCAGAAGTTCTAAAATACGTAGCCAAATCTGCTTTCATATCTAGATTAAGTAATCGTATAAAGTCAGGTAATTCTATTTTTTCTTCTGAAATTTCAACTATGATTGCTCCTTGTTTTCTCAACACATCAATGGCATTCAGATACAGGCTATCTTTCATTAATTCTTTGAAAACTCCGAAACGTTTTCCATTTAAATTAGCATCAGAAAGACCGTTAAAGAATTGTGTTGAACCCGATTTTATAGACTTAAAATCATTTTTATCAAAACCCTTCATGGCATCTAACACGATAGCATTATCTATCACATTTTTTGTAATTGGCCCAGGAGTATCTAACGTAGAAGAAATGGGAACAATTCCAGATCTGCTCAATAATCCAATCGTAGGTTTTAAACCAACCACAGAGTTTTGACTTGCTGGAGACAAAATTGAACCTGCTGTTTCACTTCCTACTGCTGCTGCACAAAAATCAGCTGTAACAGCTACTCCACTTCCAGAACTTGATCCGCCAGTATCTATAATTTTACGTCCATATGGATTTAATGTTTGTCCACCAACAGCACTATAACCACTTGGACAATCGCCACAGAAGAAATAAGCCCACTCACTAAGGTTTGCTTTTCCTAGAATTATTGCTCCAGAAGACTTGAGTCTTCTCGTGATATAAGCATCTTCTGTACTATTTTTCAACAAAGCAAGAGCTCCTACTGTTGTTGGCATTTGATTGGCGTTGATATTGTCTTTCAATAAAATTGGCATTCCAAATACAGGATGTTTCATTTTTTTATTTAAAAATTCACGATCCTTTGCCTTCGCATCTTCAATGGCATTAGGATTTAAAGAAATCACTGAGTTTAATGACAAATCAGTCTCTCTATCAAACATTTTAATACGATACAAATAAAACTTAGTTAACAGCTCATAGCTTAATTTACCATCCACAATATGCTTCTGTAAAGTTGGAATATCTTGATCTAAGATTAAAGATTTTAGTGCAGTATACTTTTCTTCTGAAAAATCTTTTAACTGTTCTTCTAAAACTTTCCAAATCGATTCATTTAAAATAACTTTAGAATCTAGCACTTTAAAGTCTCTAAAAGGCTTGGCTGAAATAGCGCTAATATCTGTAGAAGGCTCTATTTCTATTTCTGCTTTTTTGTCATCTTTTTTACAAGAAAACACAACTAATGCAAAGCAAAGGAAAAGTAAATATCTCATAGTTTCATTTTTTATAAAAATAAGGAAAAATGAGCTTTTACGACATTGAAATCAGTACAGAATTGAGTTTATTTGAAGAAAGAATCTACAAACTCGAATTTATTAAAGACTTGCAAATCTTCAATCCCTTCACCTACTCCAATATATTTTACAGGAATTTGAAACTGATCACTAATACCAATAACCACACCACCTTTTGCAGTTCCATCAAGTTTCGTCACAGCTAGAGAAGTCACTTCAGTTGCTGCAGTAAATTGTTTGGCTTGCTCAAACGCATTTTGACCTGTGGAACCATCTAGAACTAAAAGCACATCGTGAGGTGCATCACCAATCACTTTTTGCATGACACGTTTTACTTTCGTCAACTCATTCATTAAATTGACTTTATTATGTAAACGACCAGCAGTATCAATTATAATAACATCTGCATTTTGATTGACACCTGATTGTAAGGCATCAAAAGCAACGCTTGCAGGATCAGATCCCATTTCTTGTCTAATCATAGGCACATCAACACGATCAGCCCAAACTTGAAGTTGATCGATTGCAGCTGCTCTAAATGTATCTGCAGCACCAAGAACAACATTAAGTCCTTGCTTTTTAAACTGATATGCTAATTTACCTATGGTTGTTGTTTTCCCAACACCATTAACACCTACAACCATTAACACATAAGGTGTTTTAGAACCATCGGTTTGTTTTGGCAATACAGGAATGACATAATCGGTATCCTCTCCAGAATTAGTTTCAGATAGAAGGCCTGCAATTTCATCACGCAAAATTTGATTTAATTCGGAAGTTCCTAAATATTTATCTTTTGCGACACGTTCTTCAATACGTTTAATAACTTTTAAAGTTGTATTTACACCTACATCGCTACTTACTAGAATTTCTTCTAGGTTGTCTAAAACATCATCATCAACTTTAGATTTACCAGCAACTGCTTTATTTAGTTTTGAAAAAAACGATGTTTTCGATTTTTCTAAACCTTTGTCTAAGGTTTCTTTTTTTTCTGAAGAAAATATTTTTTTAAAAAAACTCATTCGTAATTCTTATTTGTATACTCTAGTCAAATGTCGAGCCGAAAATACGCTTCTGCAATAATGGCAGAATACTGCTCAAATATAAACATAAAAAAACTGCTTTCAAATTTGAAAGCAGTTCCTAATTAGACATATAATGTCTAGTTTATTTTTTGTTTAAAAAATCATTGACAAACTCTGGTGCCATTACTGACTCCACAAACATATAAGCGCCTGTCTTTGGTGATTTTACCATTTTGATCGCTTTTGTAAGTCTTTTAGATCCTGTTTGTAATGATGCTACTGATTTCTTTGCCATGTCTAAATGCGTTATCTGACATTTTCACAAAAGTGAAAAATGTCTAATTATTTAATCTCTTTATGAACTGTCATACGTTTTAAGATTGGATTAAATTTCTTAATCTCCATTCTATCTGGCGTATTCTTTTTATTCTTTGTTGTAATGTAACGAGAAGTACCTGGTTGTCCAGATTCTTTATGCTCTGTACATTCTAATATTACTTGTATTCTATTTCCTCTTTTTGCCATTTTAGCTGACTTTATAAGCTGTTACGCTATTATTTTAAAAATCCTTTAGATTTAGCTTCTTTGATTGCTGCAGAAATACCAATTTTATTGATAGTCTTTAATGCTGATGTAGATACTTTTAACGTTACCCAATTATCTTCTTCTGGAATGTAAAAACGTTTTTTGATTAAGTTAGCGTTAAATTTACGCTTCGTTTTATTCATCGCATGAGAAACGTTGTTTCCAACCATCGCTTTCTTTCCCGTAAGTTCACAAACTCTTGACATTCTTTCTAACTTTAATATGATGTTAAACTGTTTATTTGTTAATACCACACATGGATATTTTTTAAACAGGGTGCAAATTTAGTAAATCTTTGTAATATGAACAAACTAAAAACGCTACTTTTTCAAAATTTCTTTTAGTAATATTTCGAAAGCTTTATTTGTAGCTCTATTTATCACTTTAACACGATGATTTCCAAAACTAAATTGCTCAGAATACACTTTATCTTTTGTAGCAATGGCGATATATACAATACCTAAACCTTCTTCAGTATCATCTTTTGTTGGACCAGCATTACCTGTTGTAGATATGGCAAAATCAGTATTTAATAATTGTAATGCATTTTTTGCCATAGCCTCTGCGACTTCTGCACTTACGACTGAATATTTATCAATGATATCTTCGGAAACTTTAAGTAGATTCACCTTAGTTTCCTTAGTATAACTTACGATACTTCCTTTAAAATATTTTGAAGCTCCAGCGTTTGCTGTAAAACGTTCAGCTAATAAACCACCTGTACAGCTTTCTGCCGTTGCAACAGTTTGTCCTATTTCAGTAAGATACTTACCAATAATGGATTCAATTGATAAATCTTCTTCAAATCCTACAAAAATATCTTCTATTTGTGGTAAGAGTTTTTCCGTTTGTTTTTTAATTTCAGCTTCAACAGTAACTCTATCATTTCCTTTTCCAGATAAACGTAAACGAACACGACCTAAACTTGGCAAATAGGCTAATTTAATAAAATCTGGCAATTCATTTTCAAAGACTTCAATTCGTTCAGCTAGAGAACTCTCTCCTAAACCGTAAGTCAAAAATGTTATATGTTGTATGTAAGGAAATTTAAATCTTCCCCTTAATTTTGGAATAACCTCATCTTTAATTAGGCCTTTCATTTCAAATGGAACTCCTGGAAGAGATATAAAAACAGTATCGTTTTTTTCAAGCCACATTCCTGGAGCACTTCCGTATTTATTCATCAAAACAGTAGCTTTTGAAGGCACTAAAGCTTGATCTAAATTAACTTGTGACACAGGTTTTTTTACAAATTCTTTCCAGAGATGTTCAATATTTTTTCTAACCGAGAGGTCTTCAGAGAGCGTATCATCAAAATAATCTGCAATCGTTTTTTTAGTTATATCGTCTTTTGTTGGACCTAAGCCACCTGTAAGAATTACAATATCTGCATTAGCTTCGGCTTCGGCTAGTGATTTTAAAATGTGTTCTCTATCGTCTTGAACTGAGGTAATTTGATAAACAGAAACACCAATTTTATTCAATTGTTTAGCGATAAATGCGGAATTTGAATCCACAATTTGACCAATGAGAATCTCATCACCAATTGTAATTATCTCTGCTTGCATTATAAATTAAAGTCTGCTTTGAGTTCTGCGGTTGCTTTTTCTACAGCGGTTAGCACTAATTCTAATTCTCTAGTACAATCTTCGTCTGCTTTTTCAAATTTCCCCCAATCTTGTACGACAATAAGATCTTGAAGCACTCCGAGCTCGAATAAATCTACTGTTGGTTTCATTTTATGAGCAGCTTGATATGTATTGTAGTAATCATTTTCAGCTACTGCTATTTTGAGACGTTCGGCATCTACTGGTACTTCTTCTAGAAATGCTGCAGCTAAAGCAGCAACGAAATCTTCGTCATTATCAGCCAATTCACGTACTCTGTATAATTTATAACTTTGTTCCATTTATTTTACTGTTATTGAAAACAATTGTTTGTCTTCTATAAATCCTATTAGTTTGTCATTAGCAATAACTCTGCCAACTCCAGAAGGAGTTCCTGTAAATATAATATCTCCAATCTTTAAAGTAAAATATTTTGAGACATATTCGATGATTTCATCAATTTTATAAAGCATCAAACTTGTATTTCCCTCTTGTACAAGTGTTTGATTTTTAAGCAAGCTAAAATTGATATTATTCACATCATGAAAATCTTGTTTTGGCAACCATTCACCTATAACTGCTGCACCATCGAAAGCTTTTGCTTTTTCCCATGGCAATCCTTTGGCTTTTAATTTCGACTGCAAATCACGAGCTGTAAAGTCGATTCCCAATCCTATATAATCATAATACTTATGGGCAAATTTTTTAGAAATATGCTTACCTACTTTATTAATCTTGACTAATATTTCAACTTCATGGTGAACATCATCAGAAAAATCTGGAATAAAAAACGGTTGCTTCTTTAATAAAATAGACGTATCTGGTTTTAAAAACACTACAGGATCTGTTGGTTTTTCATTTTCCAATTCTATAATATGTTCTGTATAATTACGACCTATGCAAATTAATTTCATATTTCTTTCATTCCTGCTTTCACAGTAATAACAATTAGAGTAATTTATTATTAAACGCTCTTAATTTTATAGCAGTTAACACTTTTTTTGTGTACAATGGAAAGTCAGCATTAAGTAACCAACCGAAGTAACCAGGCTCTTTCTCAAGAACTTCAGTGACTAATTTCCCTTTATGTTTTCCAAAAGAGAAACATTCAACACCTTCTTTGTTATAACCAATAAAACCTGCAAAATCTGCAAATTTTTTGCGCGAACTAAATTCTGCTAAAAAGCTAGAATCATTTTCAAGCTCATCATATTTATCTAACTGTGCTTTTAAAACCTCGTAAGTTGCGATTGTATCTGCTTCAGCACTGTGAGCATTATCAAGACTTTTATCACAATAGAATTTATAAGCAGCACTTAATGTACGCTGTTCCATTTTATGAAAAATAGTTTGGACATCGATTGATTGTGTGTTTTTCATATCAAAATCAACCTCAGCACGAAGCATTTCTTCAGCAAGTAACGGAATATCAAAACGATTAGAATTGAAACCACCTAAATCACAATCCTTAATCATATTGTGAACCTCTTTAGAAATCTCCTTAAAAGTTGGCTTGTCTGCAACATCTTCATCAGAAATCCCATGAACTTGAGTAACTACAAAAGGAATTGGAATGGTTGGATTAACACGTTGGGTGTAAGTTTCCTCCTTTCCATCTGGATAGACTTTATGGATTGAAATTTCAACAATTCTGTCGTTGGTGATATTAATTCCTGTGGTTTCTAGATCGAAAAAACAGATGGGTTTTGTGAGATTGAGTTGCATTTGCTATTACTTTTTCACAAAGGTAATTAGATTAATGAATTAATAAAATAGAAGCGAAATTAACTTTAGAACAATGAAACAGATTCAAATCTAATTCGTCAAATAATAAATAACAAAAAATGCAATAGAATTAAATAGTTACGTCTTTATAATTGAGAGCTGTAAAAAAGCATAATGAGCCAATCGGAAAACAGTAAAAAACTAAACACCTTTTTTGACGAAGAATATTCTTCGCTTAAATCTTATGTAAACTCTAAGTTACAGGCTAGCGTAAACAGAGATGCTGAAGATATCATTCAAGATGTCGCTTTAAAACTATTTACTGGAGCTGATAGATATTCGCCAATTAATAATGTAGCTGGTTTTGTATATCGCTCCATTCAAAACAAAATAATAGATATAATGAGGTCTTCCAAAAAAAATAAAATGGAATATAGAACTCAAAATGAAGCTAAACTAAATGAGTTTGCTGCTCTAATTAGTGAATCATCAGAAATTTATCCAGAGCAAATGAAAGAAGCGTTAAAAGCGGCAATCATCAACCTGAAGCCTCACTATAAACATATTATCATAGCCATTGACTTTGAAGGTTATACTTATAAAGAGTTGGAACATGAAACAGGATTACCAATTGGCACCTTAATGTCAAGAAGACATAGAGCTATTTCACTATTATACAACACCTTAAAACCTAAACAAGAAACTATTATTTAAAAAAAAGAAATATGTCAAATTACTTTAAACACAAAATGAGAGGCAAATCACCAGGAGAAATTGCCGGAATGATAATTTTTGGAACCATTTTTATAACTGGATTAGCAATACTATTTGGCTTTGTAATTATGTGGCTATGGAATTGGTTAATGCCAATGATTTTTGGACTTACCACACTCACATTCTGGGAAGCTGTTGGTGTTTTTATATTATTTAAAATTCTGTTAGGAGGTTGTGGTGGCTTTGGCGGAAAAGACAAGAAATCTTCTAAAAAAGCGAATTGCAAACCTAACTCTAAAGGAGAGTTTTCTAAATGGAAGCATTATGATAATTTTTGGAAAGAAGAAGGAAACATAGCATATGAAACTTATGTAAATCGTATAACTAATGAAGAAAAATCTAATGATTAGTCCATTTTATAAAAAACATAACATCAATATTAGAATTCATGTTTTTAAAACAAATATTGAAACTGAAGCTGACATAAGCATTATAAAAGTTTTATTTAATTCCTTTTCTAAAATCAAACAATGGTCGATAGATTTAGAAGATATTGACAATGTATTAAGAATTGAAGCTACTAAAAACCTAAGTCAGAGAGTTATAATCCAAAACGTAAAATCTAAAGGGTTTTATTGTGAAGAATTAGATTAAAAACAAAAAGCACAATTTATAAATTGTGCTTTTTGTTTAAAAAAAATCGTGAAATCATTCTTTTATCTCGAATGCGCTTGATATGATATTTATTTTAAAGATATCATCTTTAATTATATTTCTCGATTAGAATCCCAAGATTCTAAATAATCTTTTACAGCTTTAACAAATTGTCCACCAAGTGCTCCATTAACAACACGATGATCATAAGAATGAGACAAGAACATTCTGTAACGAATGCCAATAAAATCACCTTCAGGAGTTTCAACAACAGCAGGCATTTTTCTAATAGCACCAAGTGCTAAAATCCCAACTTGAGGTTGATTAATAATTGGTGTTCCCATAATGCTTCCAAAGGTTCCAACATTAGTAACTGTATATGTTCCACCTTGAATATCGTCTGGTTTTAAATTGTTTTCTCTAGCTCGTTTTGCTAAATCGTTCACTTTTTTAGTCATACCAACTAAGTTAAGTTGGTCTGCATCTTTTATGACTGGCACAATTAAATTACCATCACCTAAAGCAGCAGCCATTCCTAAATTAATATGTTTTTTCTTAATGATAGTATCACCTTGAAGTGAAATATTCATCATTGGAAAATCACGTAATGCTTTTGCAATAGCTTCCATAAATATTGGAGTAAAGGTTAAGTTTTCACCTTCACGCTTAAAGAAATCATCTTTAACTTTTTTACGCCAGTTCCATATTTTAGTAACATCTGCTTCAATAAAACTTTGAACATGTGCAGAGGTTTGAACAGACTCAACCATGTGATGTGCAATTAATTTGCCCATTCTAGTCATTTCTATGATTTCATCATCACCACTTGCAACTACAGGAGTTGGAGTTGGTTTTGGCTTAACTTCCTCTGTTGCTTTAACTGGAGTTGTTTTTGGAGCTTCTTCTATTTTAGCTGGAGCTGCTTGAGGTTGTGAACCTCTATTTTCTATATAAGACAACATGTCATTTTTAGTTACACGTCCATCTTTTCCAGATCCTGGAATAGTATCAAGTTCGACTTGAGAAACACCTTCCTTTTTTGCCATGTTCTTTACTAAAGGCGAATAAAAACGCTCTCCAGAATTCACAATAGGAGCAACGGTTTCTTTAGCAGCAACTACTGTTTTAACAACATCTGCTACAGCAGGAGTTTCATTAGCTTCTTCAACTTTAGCAGGTTCAGATTTAGGTGCTTGATTTGAACCACTATCGTCACCATCAATTTCTATGACAGCTATAGTTTGACCTACTTGAACGACATCGTCAACATCGAACAGTTTTTCGATTAATACACCATCAACTTCACTAGGCACTTCACTATCTACTTTATCTGTAGCAATTTCTAAAACTGCTTCATCAGCTTCAATAGTATCACCTACTTCTTTTAACCAAGATGTTATTGTTGCCTCTGCAACACTCTCTCCCATTTTAGGAAGCTTTAGTTCAAATTTTGCCATATCTGTAATCTAGCGTCAATTATTCGTTTAACGATTGCAAAATTAATGAAAAATCAACACAATCGTTGCGATTTTTTCAATTAATTATTATTGAGTTGTATAACAGCTCCTCTACTTTTAGAGCTATTACTTCCGATGATAAAGTTAGAATTTTTTGGCAGAATTTTGAAGGTCGCAGTACAATTTTTAGGCGTATTGGATAAGATTTCGATGATTGACTTAAAACTGAGGTGATTATTGTCTAAAATGTATTCTGTATTGTCTTTATAGGATTCTAATTGAGAATACCATTTCACCTCTTGATTTGTGATGCAGCTAATTGAAGAATTATTCTGAGAAGAGATTAATGCATACTGTTTAGGACTAGTTTCAGTAAAAACTGATGTTTTTTGTAAAACTGGTCCTAATTTAATTCCTAACCAGACTAAAGTATCAAAAACAAAATTTGATCTAAAGTGCTTATTGTAAAAAATTTGCATTGCACCATAAAAACGGTTGGCGTAGGTTTGATCTTTAAGCGTACTTTCTCCTTTATAGTGAATTATAGTTGTATTACCATTATAAATGTTATTGTATCCAGCTAGTTCTACTTTATACGATAAATCAATGTCTTCACCATACATAAAATAATCTTCGTCAAACCCTTTAACTTGACTGTAAATGGCTCTTTTCATTATCATAAATGCACCAACGAACACAGGCGAATTCCCGATTCCCGATTCATCAAGGTCTGATACATAATACGATTTTGAGAAGCCCAAAATCTTTTTGATAGCTACTATTGGTCGAGGTACATTTCTTTTACTTTCAGGTAAAAATCGCCCTTGTCCATCTACGAGTCTGCAACCTAAAATCCCGAGATTTGATTGTTGATTGGCAAAATGAAGCAAGGTTTCAAAAGTATCTTCAGCAACTACTGTGTCTGGATTTAAAATACAAATATAGTCGCCTTTTGCTTGAGCAACACCAATATTATTTCCTTTTGAAAAGCCATAGTTTTTTGTATTCTGAATGAGTTTTATCTTCGGAAAGGTGGCTTTTACCATGTCACAACTCTCATCAGAAGACAGATTATCTATCACAATAATTTCAGAATCAATATTGACTAATGCAGCTTCAACACTTTGCAGACATAACTCTAAAAAATGACGAACATTATAGTTTAATATGATTACAGATAACTTCAAAGAATTATGATTTTAGCGAGGTTTCAAAAGGAATTCTATTAATGATACTTCTTCCAAGAGTGATTTCATCTGTATATTCTAATTCATTTCCTACAGAAATTCCTCGAGAAATGGTTGACGTAATCACATTACATTCTTGGATTTGTTTATAAATATAGAAATTAGTTGTATCTCCTTCCATCGTAGAACCAAGTGCAAAAATAAGCTCCTTTACATGTCCTTCTTTAACTTTATCAACTAAAGATTTTATATTTAATTCATTTGGACCGATACCATCCATTGGAGAAATCTTTCCACCTAAAACATGATATAAACCACGAAATGAACTCGTGTTTTCAATAGCCATTACATCTCTTATATCTTCAACCACACAGATGGTATTTGCTACACGATGTGGATTGGCGCAAATTTCACAAAGATCTGTATCACTAATATTATGGCAACTTTTACAAAATTTAATTTTGCTTCGCATAGCATTTAAAGAATCAGCAAGGTTCAATGTTTGAGATTCTGGCTGACGCAATAAATGAAGTACCAAACGCAATGCAGTTCGCTTACCAACTCCAGGTAATTGGGACATTTCGTTGACTGCATTTTCAAGTAATTTTGAAGAAAATTCCATAAGTGCGAAATTACAATTTAATATGAAGCTAATAAAGCCACTTTCAAATTGAAAATGGCTTTATACTATGTTACATTAAAATTTACTCTATAATAAGTTTTTTAGTGACTACTCCATTTAAACTGTTAACAGCTACGAAGTATACTCCTGAATTAAATTGAGAAGTATCAATTTTAAAAGGATCTATCAAGCTTTGTTCTTTAGTATAAAACATAAGTTTTCCTAATGAATTATACACCTTAATCGCTACTTTTTCACCTTTATTCCAAGATAAACTGAATTGATTTTTTGCAGGATTAGGAAACATTGAAATACTATTCAGTTCAAAATCATCTACACTTAGAGTATCATCGAAAAGATCAGAACTCCAGAGTCCACGACCATAGGTGGCAGCATAGAGTTTGTTATCTGCTGTATTAATTTCAAGTTCACTAATAATAACATTAGGAAGATTATTACTAAATGGCTGCCATTCAGTAAAGGTATCATTAATATAAAACACACCATAATTCATTCCTAAATATAGGCCATTATTAGCGCTATGATCCCAAACTAGTGCACGTGCACTAAAACCAGGTAAATTCAATAATAAGGCATCCCAAGTCGTCCCTCCATTTGAAGACACAAAGACTTTACTAGCATCTGTAGTTGCAATAGCAATTTTATCTGGATCTGTAGGATGTATTGCGATAGAATTAATAGAACCACTAAATCCTGATAATTGACTCCAAGTACCAAGTATACCACCAGATTCCGTTTTATATAGATTACTTCCTCTAGATGCATACATATATACACTACTACTTGGTGCTATTTTTAAATGATCTAGGTTACCTCCAAAATCTTGCGAAATTGAGATCCAATCATTACCTCCATTAGTAGATTTATACACTTCGTCATACCCAACATAAATCACATTTTGCTGTATTGGATCTTGTTCAAAAGGCGTAATCCAATTTCCTGTTTTACCTTCAGGAGAAGCTATCCAAGAAGAATTAACACCTCCGTTAAATGATTTATAAAGGGTTCCTGATTGTGAAGTTCCGTATATGATATCAGCATCGTTTTTATCAACAAATGCTTCCATACCATCAGCTCCAAGCCAATCTCTCCAAACACCATCAGCACCTAACACAGAAGACCCATTATCTTGTGAACCTCCAGAAACTACAACTGGATCAGTCTGGCTAATTCCAATTCTATAAAATTGTCTTATTGATAATCCTGATGTTAAATCTCTATAATAAGAACTTGTTACATTGAGAGGATCATCAGCAACATAAATACCTCCATCAGTACCAGTATACAATTTGTACCCATCCGTTGGGTTCCCAACAAACTCCATAATATCAATATCTGCATGATTGTAGCCTATATTTTGATTTGCCGCATTTCCTGGCACCCATTGCGATGTGATATTAAAATTAACACCACCATCTGTAGAACGCCAAGATAGCACACCTGCTATATGTACATCCATAGCATTTTGAGGATGAACTACAACATCCATATCTCTTGGTGCTTGTCCACTATCATCATCTGCAAAAGAACTATAACCAAAGTAATTTTTACCTGCATGATCCAATTCTGTAAATGTGTTTCCACTATCTGTTGATTTATGAAAACCTCCAAATATTCCACCTGAAGCTTCAAGTACATAAACAACAGAAGGATCTTGTGGAGACACACCAATCATTTTTGGTCCATTAGAAAATGAATTTGATAAACTTTCGAAGCCATCTTCAAAAACAGTCCCAATTGTAGGATCTTTAACAGACACATCATCAAGAGTTAACCCTCTACCATAATTAGCTGTCCCTTCAAAAGCAATATAATAATCGGCAGTTGCATTTGGTAGGTTTAGAACAATATCAGTCCACGCATTTGATTCTGCTGTATAATTAGCTAGTTCAACCCAATTTCCAGTTGCAGAAGTTTTATACAACACTCTTAATGTATCTAGATCTCCTTCCCAATTAACATTAGTATATGAAAAATTTAATTCTGGATTAGAAGCTCCCGAAAGGTTTAAGACTGGTGAAACTAAATTTGTTATTGGTGATGTAAAGTTGCTTACATAACATATAGCCATTCCAACTCCAGTTCTCGCTGTAACTGAATTATCTTGATTAGCTCCTGTTGTAGACCAATTATTTGAACCTAAAACGTATTCTTGACTCCATTGCGTCAATGTTTCTGGAGCTCCAAATGTTGCTCCTCCATCTGTAGATATGAAGAATTCATTTCCAGAGGCATAAATTGTATTGGTATCACCAGGTTTAAATTCTATGTCATAGCCATTTGTTGCGCTACTATTAATTATTGTCCAATTAAGTCCTGTATCTACAGATTTATATAATCCTCCACCTTCTACAGAAGCATACATTTTAGTTGTATTGGTCGGATCTATGAGAATTTTGTTCACTGTTCCACTACCTGTATCAGAATAAAAGTTCCAAGTCGTACCAGAATCTGTAGACCTAAAAATTGTTCCACCAGTAGAACCCCAAAAATATGTAGATGTATTTGTAGGATCCATAGCTAGTGCGCTCACATTAAGATTAGATAGATTATCTGTAAGCACTGTCCAATTTGCACCTCCATCAACTGATCTCCAAACTCCACCTGTATTAGCGCCGACAATCATATGATTTGGGTTTGCGGGTTCTACAGCAACTGAAGTCACACGACCAACACCAGGATTCCATCCTGAAGTTTGATTCCAATAATCTGGACCTAAGGCTTGCCAAGTACCAACAGCTGTTCTAGCTGCTCCAAAATTTTGATTCAAATAGCTATTATAATTTATTAATTCGTTGTAATAGAACTCAGGAGTTGGTAACATTCCATTTTCATCCATATCTTGCAGAGCTTGATATTCCCAACGTTTGAATGGCTTATACCCTTTTCCACGTTCGGTACCAACTTCTGCAAAATAAGCTTCAGCACTTTGTTGAATTTCTTGCACAGTGTAAGTTCCCTTAGCAATCATTTGTCTATATTCTTGAGACCAAGAAGTACTAACAGATACTAAAAAAATAAGGAGGAGATAATAATTTTTCATTTTAAATAATTTTGGGTAAACTATAAAAACTTAAAATAAATAGACATACTTTCTATCCACTAGAAAACAGATTTATAATAATAAATTACTTAATATTGTTTACAATTTTTTTTTGTAAATATACAGTTTTCAATAAAAACATCTGTTAAAACCCTAAACATGTCGACGAACAGCATTATTTTACTCATCCTTGCCTATTTTGGCGTGCTTGTTTTAATTTCATATTTCACAGGAAAAGAAGATTCTAATGAGGCCTTTTTCAAGGCTAACAAATCTGCTCCTTGGTATTTAGTTGCCTTTGGAATGATTGGAGCTTCGCTATCAGGCGTCACGTTTATTTCTGTTCCTGGAGCTGTTGAAGTAAAGCAGTTTGGCTATTTTCAAGTTGTATTGGGTTACTTTTTTGGATACCTCATTATAGCTTATGTTTTACTACCTCTGTATTACAAAATGAATTTAACTTCTATTTACACATATCTTAAAGAGCGATTTGGCAATATCAGTTATAAAACTGGATCCATTGCATTTTTAATATCTAGAACTGTTGGTGCAGCTTTTAGGTTATTTTTAGTTGCTAAAGTCTTACAATTACTCATTTTTGATCATATATATATTTATGAAGGCCAACCAATCCCATTTCCTATAACCGTTATGATTACCATAGCATTGATATGGCTTTACACATTTAGAGGCGGAATTAAAACCATCATATTTACAGATACGCTTCAAACACTATTCATGTTAGTTTCAGTTGTTGTTACTATATCTTTTTTAGCTAGTGCTTTAGATTTAAATAGTATTTCAGATATCTATACCAATGTTGCTGATAACAAACTTAGTAAAGTCTTCTTTTTTGGTGATGGGAATGATCCACAATACTTTTTTAAGAGCTTTTTTGCTGGTATATTTATAACTATTACAATGACTGGTTTAGACCAAGATATGATGCAAAAAAACTTAACCTGTAGAAACCTTAAGGATGCTCAAAAAAACATGGTGAGTTTTAGTGTGATTTTGGTTTTTGTTAATATCTTGTTTTTAACTTTAGGCTTACTTTTAACACAATATGCAGAGCAATATGGTATTACAGCAAAAAAAGATGATTTATTCCCAACCATAGCCATGTTACCAGAAATTGGAATTGCTACTTCCGCTTTCTTTTTACTAGGTTTAATTGCAGCGGCTTATAGCAGTGCTGATAGTGCACTTACGTCATTAACAACTTCATTTTGTATTGATATTATTGAATTAGATAAGAAACCTAAACAAGACCAGAAAAGAGTCCGCAAACAAATTCACATACTATTTAGTTTTATTTTAGTCATTGTAATTGTGCTATTTGATTTATTATTTAAAGACGTCTCTGTTATTTGGGAATTATTTAAAGCAGCTGGTTACACTTACGGCCCTTTACTTGGATTATTTGCTTTTGGAATATTGACAAAAAAGCATATTAAAGATCGTTATGTCTGGATTATTGCTATTGTCGCACCACTACTTTCCTACTTTATCAATTTGTACTCAGAAGAATTACTTAATGGTTACAAAATTGGTTTTGAGATTTTAATCGTTAATGGTTTATTGACCTTTTTGGGCTTACTATTTATAACCAAGAAAACTAGTATTGATTAGTTCCTAATAAGACTAAAGTACATGCTTCTTCAAAGAAGATATTGTTTTGCTTTAATACATTTTGAAATTCAAGATTTTCAGTTCCTGGATTAAAAATTACACGCTTTGGTTGTAATGACATAATGTAATCATAAAAGGCTTTTTGACGTTCAGGGTTTAAATAGAGTGTCACTGTATGCACATCTTTATAAGGCATTAAATTAATATCTATTTCAACACCTGAAACAGTCCCTTCACGCAAGCCAAATGCAACCACTTCATAATTATTGCTCACTAATCTATTAATCGCAATATTAGAATAACGCTCTAGTTTTAATGATGCTCCAATAACTAATGTCTTTTTCATCTTACTGTTTTTTTTTATAGCTGGTTAATTCAATCAAACTCCTAGATTTTGTTAAAAAGGTGTTAAGTAATGTTAAAAGCAGTAACACAATTCAAAAATAAACGTCTATGTGGTAACAACCTATTCTGAAAAGAATAATTTATAACTCAATCAATCAAAAAATGAAAAAAATCACACTTCTGTGTATGCTATTACTTTCTACATTAGCTTATGCAAACCCAACTGAAAACATCAAAGCAAGAGAAGGCACTATCTCAGGCCGTGTTATTGATGCTTCACTAAACGAACCGTTACCTTATGTAAATGTTATTATAACAGATTCAGAAAACAATACAATTACTGGAGGAATAACTCAAGACGACGGTACTTTCGAAATCGAAAAAATACCTGAAGGCACTGTCACACTTAGTGTACAGTATATTGGTTTTAAAACAACCACAAAAACACTATTAATTGGAAAAGGCAACTACAACATTAAAGTTGGAGATGTTTTTCTTGAAGAAGACGTTGCTAGTTTAGATGAAGTTACTGTTATTGCAGAAGTTTCAACAATACAACAAAAAGTAGATCGAAAAGTCATTACAATTGGTAAAGATTTAGCAGCTAGCGGAACAGCCTCAGAAATCATGGTAGGAATTCCATCTGTTAGTATAGATGCACAAACTGGAGATATTAGTTTAAGAGGAAATCAAAACGTACGTGTAATGGTTGACGGAAAATTATCAAATATCCCAACGGCACAATTACTAAAACAAATTCCTTCAACAGCTATTAAATCTATCGAATTAATAACTAATCCTTCAGCAAAATATAATCCAGAAGGCATGAGTGGTATTATAAATATTGTTTTGCATAAAAATACAATGATCGGTTTTAATGGTAATATAAATGTTGGACTTAGTAAAGAGCGTGAAGCAAAATTCAACAGTGCTTTAAACTTAAACTACAGAAATGGAAAGTTCAATTTTTTTGGTAACTATAGTAATAACTTTTCAAAAAACAGAAACAGAGGTAATGTTGAAAGGCCTGAAAACAACTCTGAACAAATTTTTAGTTTTTTAGACAAACGTAAAAATCATCAATACAAATTAGGTGTCGACTTTTATCTTAATGATAAAAATACCATTTCAGTTTTTACAAATCAAAATATTACTGATAATAAAACTAAAGGTAGAACTACTGCATTTTTCTATAATGACATGAGTTTTAATCAAGACCAAATATTCACAAATGTAGGAGACAATACCTCTGCGCAATACAACTTTGATTACAAATTGGATTTTGCTAAAGAAGGTTCTAATATTGAATTAGAAGTCGATCACAACATCTACGATGGAGAAAATCCAGTGAATTTTAATCAATTAGCTGGTCCACTTAGCGATTATAAAGATTTCAATAATACGGATAGAGTTAGAACTACAATCAATTTAGATTACGTTAATCCATTATCTGAAAGCACTAAATTAGAAGTTGGAGTTCAAGCGCGTTTATTTAATTCTGAAATCCTATATTCTTCAACAGGTGATTCATTTAATGATATGGGAAATCTAGCACCAACACCTAGCACAGATTTTGATTACACTAGAGATATTTACTCTGCTTACGGAACCTATAGTAAGAAGTTTGAAAAATGGACTTACCAAGTTGGACTTAGAGTTGAAAACGTAAATATTGACGCTGTTGCACTACAGAAAGATGTCCTTACTAATGCAATTACAGAAATCAAATTTGATAATGAATATGTTGAAGTATATCCTTCGGCATTTTTCACCTACACACCTTCTGAAAAAAACTCATACCAATTAAGCTATAGTAGAAGGGTTGATCGACCAGGAATTGGACAAGTAAACCCAATAAAAGAGTTTAGTACGCCTTTAATTTCAGCATTTGGAAATCAACAACTAGAACCACAATTTACCAATTCATTAGAAGTGAATTACACAAGAACACTTAATAACAGAAAAGGTAGCATCACTGCTGGCGTATTTTATCGTGCAATTTCAGACGAAATTAATAGAGCTTTATTTATAGACCGAAGCGATGTTAACTCTGGTCGAGTTATATTAACTCATGATAACTTTGACGATACATCAGCATATGGAATTGAAGTGTCAACAAACTATAGACCAACTAAATGGTGGAGCATTAATGGTAGTTTTGATTTCTACTCTCAAACTCAAAAAGGTATCGCCGAAAATTTTAGAGATGGTGTAAGTATTGAAACAGCTACAACGAACGATATAGAAACAAATATTACTGAAGTTGATAATATTGCATGGAATTTTAGAATGTTTAACAATTTTAAAGTCAATCAAAAATTAGCATTTACGGCCTTCGGTTTCTATAGAGGTGAAAACAAAACCTTACAATTTAATGTTAAACCAATGTATTTTGTAAACCTTGGGATGCGTTACAGTTTCTTAGAAGATAACAGAGCAACATTTAGCTTTAGCTATAATGATGTATTTGATACTATGAAATTTGGGTTTGAAGGAGAGAGACCATTTCCTCAAATTGGTGAATTTAACTGGGAAAGCAATACTTGGAATATTAGCTTAAATTACAGATTTGGAGGCGGAAAGTATCGTGCAAAATCTCGTAAAAACAGAGATAACAATGAAAAATCAGGAAGTGGAGGTTTTTTATAAAACATGCCTAAATAAAAGTACATTTAATAGCCTGCGTAATAGTTGATGGTTAGTGTTAAGTTTGGTTATTAAATGCTAAAGCCCGAAGTTCAAAAGCTTCGGGCTTTTTTATAGAGTTATGTTAAATTTTGATAATCAATGTAATGCATTAGATTTTAGTACGACAAAATCTAAACAACATAGGTTTGAGATTCTAAATTAGCCCTATATAATTACAAAGTTTTAAAATTGATTAATAGCAGATTGTCCGTAGGTTATACTTACGGACTTTTTTTGTGTTAATTAACGTTAAAAGTGAAATTTAATATAATAAAAGTGAAATTTTAGCGTCTAAGTATATGTGATAAGTTTTAAAGTTAATCAGTTTAACATATCACTAGTTATAGTTTTAGTGTTTAGTGAAATTGGTTAATAGCGAGGAAATCCGGAACTGAAAAGTTTCGGATTTTTTTTACCATTTTATAATCACACTTCCCCAAGTAAAACCACTACCAAAAGCAGCCAACACAACCATATCACCTTCTTTTATTTTACCTTCCTGCCAAGCTTCAGTTAATGCAATAGGAATAGAAGCTGCAGTTGTGTTTCCGTATTTCTGAATATTATTAAAGACTTGATGATCTTCTAATTTAAATCTGCGTTGTATAAATTGTGCAATACGTAAATTGGCTTGATGCGGAATTAACATATCAATATCATCAACTTGTAAGTTGTTTTTTTCTAAGCCTTCATTTATGACTTCACTAAATCGAACGACTGCATTTTTAAATACAAATTGTCCGTTCATATGTGGATAATAACTTTCGTCATTTGGATCGTTATCTTCAAGGATGTCATTCACCCAACGTTTACCCATACCTGGAGCAATTAACACCAATTCTTCAGCATGTTCTCCTTGTGAGTGTAAATGTGTTGATAAAATTCCTTTAGTATTATCTTCTTCTCGTGTTAAAACTGCAGCTCCTGCTCCATCACCAAAAATGACAGTCACTCCTCTTCCACGAGTAGTTTTATCCATTCCATGAGAATGTAACTCACTACCAATAACTAAAATATTTTTATACATTCCTGTTTTGATAAAATTGTCGGCTACAGAAAGTGCATACACAAAACCAGAACATTGATTACGAACATCTAAAGCACCAACTGTTTTAATATCTAATGCATGTTGAACTTGCACACCAGGACCAGGAAAATACATGTCTGGACTTAAAGTCGCAAAAATGATAAAATCGATGTCATCCTTATCTAAACCTGAACGTTCAATAGCAACTTTAGCGGCTTTCACTCCCATTCCGGCAGTTGTATCATCAGAACCTTTCACTGCCCAACGTCGCTCTTGAATCCCAGTTCGTTCTTGAATCCACTCGTCATTCGTATCCATCATTTTGGATAAATCATCATTGGTAACTACATTGTCAGGAACGTAATGTCCTAAACCTATTATTTTGGAATTGTACATAATAAAATTTAGTATTAAATAAGTATCGCAATTTAACTATTTAAGACCTACTTTTTTTTAAACTGAAACCCAATCGTTATGCATGCATAATATTTTAAAAAATGTCAGTTTGTCACATTATTAGTCTTGGTACTTTTTTTGTCATTACATGAACATCACAATAATCATAATAAAAATACATATATCATGACAAAAGGAAACATTAATGTATCGGTAGAAAATATATTTCCGCTCATTAAAAAATTCTTGTATAGCGATCACGAAATCTTTTTACGTGAGCTTATTAGTAATGCAACGGATGCCACACTAAAACTAAAACACTTAACGAGTATTGGTGAATCTAAAACTGAATATGGTAATCCGAAAATTGAAGTAAAGATTGACAAAGAAGGTAAAAAGCTTCACATCATCGATCAAGGTTTAGGCATGACTGCTGAAGAAGTTGAAAAATACATCAACCAAGTTGCGTTTTCTGGAGCTGAAGAGTTTTTAGATCAATATAAAGATGCGGCTAAAGATTCTGGAATTATTGGTCATTTCGGACTAGGATTCTATTCTGCTTTTATGGTTGCTGAAAAAGTTGAAATCTTAACAAAGTCTCATAAAGATGAACCAGCTGCACATTGGACTTGTGATGGTTCTCCAGAATTCACATTAGAAGCGTCTGATAAAACAGAAAGAGGTACAGAAATCATTTTACATATTGCTGAAGATTCAACAGAATTCTTAGAAGAAGGAAGAATAAGCGAGTTATTATTAAAGTATAACAAGTTTATGCCTGTTGCCATAAAATTTGGAACAAAAGAAGTAAACGATCCAGATTTCACACCACAAACCACAACAGATGCTGAAGGCAAAGAAACTACTGAGCCTCACAAACAAATTACAGTTGATAACATCATCAATAATCCAAATCCAGCTTGGACAAAACAGCCTACCGAATTAGAAGGTGATGATTATAAAAATTTCTATAGAGAATTGTATCCAGCACAATTTGAAGAGCCTTTGTTTAATATTCATTTAAATGTTGATTATCCATTTAATCTTACTGGAATCTTGTATTTCCCTAAGATGACGAATGATTTGAATATGCAAAAGGACAAAATTCAATTGTATCAAAATCAGGTTTTTGTAACGGATAATGTAGAAGGCATCGTGCCAGAATTCTTAACCATGTTAAGAGGTGTCATTGATTCGCCAGATATTCCGTTAAATGTATCGCGTTCATATTTACAAGCTGATGGAGCAGTAAAGAAAATTTCATCTTACATCACTCGTAAAGTAGCAGATAAATTGAAATCGTTATTCAATTCTAATCGTGAAGATTTTGAAGCGAAATGGGACGATATCAAAATCGTTATTGAATACGGAATGCTTTCCGAAGAAAAATTCTTTGAAAAAGCTGATGCATTTACTTTATACCCAACTGTAGATGGTAAATTCTTCACGTATGAAGAATTATTCAACAAAATAAAAGCGAAGCAAACCGACAAAGATGACAAACTTGTTATTTTATATGCTTCAGATAAAGATGCTCAACATTCATATATTGAGTCTGCTAAAGCTAAAGGTTACGAAGTTTTAATGCTCGATTCTCCAATTGTATCGCATTTAATTCAGAAATTAGAAACGACTAAAGAAAATATTTCTTTTGCACGTGTTGATGGTGATCACATTGATAACCTCATCAAAAAGGACGAGACTGCAATTTCTAAACTTTCCGAAGAAGAAAAGACAACTTTAGACGCTTTATTGAAGGAAACGATTCCGCAGGAAAAATTTTCTGTGCAATTAGAAGTTATGGATAGTGATGAATCTCCATTTATTATCACACAACCAGAGTTTATGCGTCGAATGAAAGAGATGCAACAAACTGGTGGTGGCGGAATGAATATGTTTGGCAACATGCCAGAAATGTATAACTTAATTGTGAATACAAATTCTGAATTGGTTAGCGACATATTAAATACGAAGACGAAGAAAAAACAAGAACGTTTAATTACGCAAAGTTTAGATTTAGCACGTTTATCTCAAGGCCTTTTAAAAGGTGAAGAGTTGACTAACTTTATCAAACGCAGTTATGATATGATTAAATAAGTTTGTCATTCCGCACTTGATGCAGAATCTAAATAACCAAAACCACTTTGTTAATTCAAGGTGGTTTTTTTTGTTTAAACTCGTCAAACATTAAGTTTCACTCATTAGAAAGCATCATTAACTAAATCTCTATTTTATAAAAACTTATAGTTTTCTAGGTTTGAGGTATAATAACACTTAAACCTTAATATTATGAAAAATCAACTTAGCTTAAACATTCAAACGCCTTGTTCAGAAAATTTTAATCAATTTAAAGCGACTGAAAAAGGTGGATTTTGTACTTCTTGTGAAAAGGAAGTCATTGATTTCACAACGATGAACTCAGAAGAAATTATCTTCTATTTTAAAAATAAAAGCAACAATAACACTTGCGGAAAGTTTAAAAACAATCAGTTAAAAACCTATTACAACAAACCTAATCAAGCAAAAAAACTTAGTTTTTTTGGAGGTATTGGTTTGGCTTGTCTAACTCTATTTTCGTTTGGAACACTTCAAGCTCAAGACACTAAAAAAGAAACTGATAATAAAACTTCAAAAGTCACCATTAAAAACAACATTTTTGTTAAAGGAACTGTATCTGAACACAATTTACCAATGATAGGAGTTAATGTGGTTTTAGAAGGCACAAATATTGGTACTACAACCGATTTTGACGGCAATTTTGAGTTCCCTGAATTGCTAAAAAAAGGGGATGTATTGGTTTTTAGCATCCTTGGTATGGACACTCAAAAAGTCACTATTACTGATGAAAGTTCAGCTTCAAATATTGTACTTAAAGTAGACATGGATATGACAGAAATTGTACTTATGGGAAAAGTTGCTGTAAAAGAAGTATACTCCTCTAAAAAAACAGATAATCACTAGAGTTTTCAATATGAAACGCATCCTATTATTTATAATTTTCATTTGCAATATAATCAATGCTCAACGATCAGATTTTAATACTATCGACTTTACAAGAGCAGACAATATTGCAGAACTTAACGCAAATTCAAGTCTAAATAATTTACCAGCTCTTGCGTATAAACTAACTTCAAAGCTTCCTACTGAGGTTGAAAAATTTAGAGCAATTTACACTTGGGTTTGCAATAATATCGTTGGAGACCCAAGCCAGCATAATACAGTTTCTAGTATGAGAAGAAAACTAAAAAATGACAGTATTGCTTTTATGAATTGGAACAACGATTTTAGAAAACAAGCTTTTAAAAAGCTATTGAAACAGAAAAAAACAATGTGCACAGGCTATGCCTATTTAATAAAAGAATTATGTTATTTGTCAGGTATAGAAAGTGAAATTATAGATGGTTATGCTAGATCTGTGGATTCAAATGTAGAAAAACTTGAAGACCCTAATCATTCGTGGACTGCAGTTAATTTAAATAACAAATGGTATTTATGTGATGCAACGTGGTCTAGTGGTTATATGATTTCAGAATCTCTCTTTGTAAAAGAATATAATGGAGGTTATTTTCTAGCTGAACCTGTATTATTTGCAAAAAGTCATTATCCATTACAAAAAAAATGGCTCTTAGATGACACTTTAATTCAAGAAGATTTTGTTGCAGGACCATTAGTTTATGGAGAAACTTTTATCCAAAACATTATTCCTTTTAGTCCTAAAAAAATGAATATTCAAATTAAAAAAAACACTGAGATTAACTTTAGTTTAAAATCTTTAAAACAAATCTCAAACAAAAATATATCTCTAATAAAGTTGTCTAATCAAAATGAAAAAGTCTTGGAAATTTATGATATTAAATCTGAGAACGGATGGATTCAGTTCAAACACCAATTTAAACATAGAGGTCAACATGATGTGCATTTAAAAATCAATAATGATATTGTTGCAACTTATACCATAAATGTAACTAAATCCTAAAGCTGCCCTATTTATTCAAGTTGGTTTTTCCTATTAAAACATACAGATTAGCTAATTTTTAAAGAGAATAACGACGTTAATACAATCATTCAAAAGGTTATGCGTATCTTATATTTTAAATTAGTTATTTCAAATCATGCGTACAGACAATTCAAAAATCAAAGAGATTTTTAAAGACCTACCTTTTTCTGATGAACAAATTAAGGTAATAGAATCTGTATTTCATAAAGTGAACTTTAAAAAAGGAAATACAATCCTTATAGCCAACGACAAAGTCGAATATCAATATTATATTTTAAGTGGCTGCTTAAGAGCCTACCATACTGATAAACAAGGTAAAGAATATACTGTTCAATTCGGAATTAAAGATTGGTGGATTAGTGATTATACTGCATTTTTTTCAGATTCAAAAGCAATTATGACTATTGAAGTTATTCAAGATGCAACTTTGTATCGAATCTCAAAAGATGATAAAGAAAAACTCTATAGTCAAATTCCAGCGATAGAAAATTTTTTCAGAATAAAACTAGAGCGTGCATTTGCAGCATTTCAAAAACGGATACTTTCTAATTTATCACAAACTGCTACTGAACGTTATTCAAACTTCATAAAAACCTATCCTAACATCGAAAAATTAGTAAAAAACTATCACATTGCTTCATATTTAGGTATTACTACCGAAAGCCTGAGTAGAATAAGAAAAGATTTGTCTCAAAATTAAATTTCTTATCATACATCAATTTTTTTAACTACTGATTATCATATATTTGCATCTTGATTTAAAAACACATTACCTTTATAAATCCCTATGATTAATAGCAAAAAAGCGCGAGTAGAAATACTTGCGCTTTTTTTATGCTATTTTTCAACTCATAGATTAAAATCACTGCAAGTTTTTGTAACTCATTTCAAATTCAATCGTCAAACATAAAAGTATTAACTTTAATCAATCAAAAATCAATCACTATGTCAATCAATTCTCTATTTTCGAAACTAACTTTAGTTTGTGCATTTTTACTTCTTTCTGTATCCAGTTTCGCACAAAATCTTGAAGAAAATATCACTAATTTCATTAACGAAGAAAATTTCAACACAGCGTCTCCTGGACTATCAATTTTAGTGGCAAAAGATGGCAAAACTATTTATTCTAAAGGTTTCGGCATGGCAGATCTAGAAAACAATATCAAAGCAGAACCTAAACATGTTTATGAAATTGGTTCTATCACCAAACAATTCACTTCAGTGAGTATTTTAATGTTAGAAGAACAAGGTAAATTAAATGTAAGTGATGAGATTACTAAATATATTGAAGACTATCCAACTCAAGGCAAAACAATAACAATTCATCATTTATTAAACCATACATCTGGCATTAAAAGTTATACCAATATGCAAAGTTTCATGAAACATGCTAGAACAGATATGACTCCAGTAGAACTTATAGATCTGTTTAAAAACGAACCTATGGAATTTGATCCTGGAACTCAATATAATTATAACAATTCTGGTTACATCCTTTTAGGTCATATCATTGAAGTTGTTACAGGAGAAAGTTATGCCAACTTTGTTAAAACCAATATTTTTGATAAACTAGGAATGACTAATTCTTATTATGGAAGCATGACGCAGTTAATTCCAAATCGGGCTCGTGGTTATTCTGAAACAGATTCCGGTTTTCAAAATGCAAATTATTTGAGCATGACTATACCATATGCAGCTGGTTCAATTATGTCTACAACCGAAGATTTATTAAAGTGGCAAAATGCCATCAGTGCTAATACTTTAATTTCAAAAAGCTTTTTAGACAAAGCAATTAATGGCTCAAAATTGAATAATGGTGAAGACATTCCTTACGGCTATGGTTGGGTAAAAGGTAACGTAAAAGGATCAATAACATATGAACATTCTGGAGGCATATTTGGTTATTCTACTAATGGCATTTTTCTTCCTGAAGAAAACATATATATCATCGGCTTAACCAATTGTGATTGTGGAAATGTAAGTGCAATAACAACAAATGTAGCAGCTATTGCCTTAGGAAAACCATTTCCGAAGAAGGAAGATGCTATAACTTTAAATGAACAACAACTTAATCAATATGTTGGTGCATATAAATTTGAAGGTGACGTAATTCGACATGTTACGCTAAAAGACAATCAATTATTTAGTCAAAGAGAAGGTAGCATAAATCTTGAAATCTATCCGATGACAGCAACAAACTTTATTTTTGATGGTGGTAATACATCTTATGATTTTTATACTAAAAATGGAAAACGCATGGCTAAGTTTACAACCAGTGGAAATACTATTATTGGTCATGGTATAGACAAAGCGCCTCCAGCAGAACGTCAAGAAATCACACTTCCAACTGAAATTTTGTCTCAATATATAGGTAAGTACGAATTACAACCTACATTTATTATTTCAATCGTTGTTAGAGAAAATCGTTTATTTGCACAAGCTACTGGTCAGCCAGAATTTGAAATATTTGCAACAGAAAAAGATCAATTCTTTTTAAAAGCTGTGCCTGCTGAAGTCACCTTTAATAGAACGACTAATGGAACTGTTGAAAGTTTAACATTAAAACAAGGAGGTCAAGAAATGCCTGCAAAAAAAATTGAATAATTTATTAGTATGGAATCTTCAAAACAACTAGCACAACGATTTAGAGAACTGTTTTTAAATGGAAAGTGGATTGCGAATACCAACTATCAAGAACTGCTGTCTAATGTTACTAGGCAACAAGCCATTCAAAAAATTAGTTCACTTAATACGATTGCAATTTTAACCTTTCATATCAATTATTATGTGGAAGGTGTTTTACAAGTTTTAGAAGGTGGCTCATTAGATATTAAAGACAAATATAGTTTTGATGCTCCTGAAATTAAATCGGAAGATGATTGGAACACCTTAAAACTGCAACTTTTTGCAAATACTGAAGCATTTGCAACACACATCGAGTCTATGACTAAAAATCAATTAGAATCTACTTTTGTTGATGAAAAATATGGTTCTTACAGAAGAAATATTGAAGGCTTAATTGAGCATAGCTATTATCATTTTGGCCAACTATCATTGATTAAAAAAATGGTTAATAACAATTAAATAAACTCACGATATTGCATCACACGAAAATCGAAGGTATTAAAACCTGAATTTTTAGCTTTTAATTGCTTGTATAATGGCAAGCGACTTATTGAAATATTAGCAGCTCCAGAACCTGAAGTTAATGACACTGTTCTTATTATTCGTTTGTCATTCCGAAATGAGCGTGGTGATTGAGGAGTCTCATTATTAGATTCTTCACTTCGTTCTAAATGACAATCTAGAACAAACTGATGAATTCTTGGAACTTCATTAGAAACAGTTTCTAATTTGATATTGTAATCTTTAATATGTTTTCTGAAAAAATATTCTGGTCCGTTTTTACTATTTCCTCCCGTAAATAATATAGTATCAATATTAGAATACTCTTTTAGGTACTTAATAATATTACGAAGTTTTATATTTTTCATTCCTAAATCTGAAGCGTCAACTTTTTCACGCTCAGCACTTTCTACAATATCGCAAACTCCTATATTATGTTTTACAAGGAAGTCTTTTCGTTCATCAATTGCTTCTTGAGAATTATCATATCGCAACTTTAAATTATGAATTTTATCAATAAATAACCAAAGTGAATTATAATAGCTTCCGTAACAGAAATTAACGTCTTTTTCTAAAAGTTCACCTGTTGAAAAACGAGGAGGTGGCAATGTGCCGACGATTAATTTTGTAGTATCAGATTTTATAAATGGTTGGTATGGATGCTTGTGTAAAAACAAATGACTACCTCGTAAATACTAATTCTTTCTCTGAAGACAAGGCTTCAGTAAACCTATATTTATCATAATCAAATCCTTTAATATCATCTATAGTTTTAGCATTAGTATCAATAATATATCGTGCCATTAAACCTCTAGCTAATTTTGAAAAAATGGCTATGGTTTTATAATTTCCGTTTTTTAATTCCTGAAACTTGATATGGATCACTGGCACTTTTAATGCCTTTATATCAATCGCTTTAAAATATTCGTTACTAGCTAGATTTAAGAAAATCTCGTCATCCTCTAATTCATTATTTAAGGCTTCAGTAACTTGCTTTCTCCAAAACTCATATAAGTTTTTCTTTTTACCAACAGGAAATTTAGTTCCCATTTCTAATCGGTAAGGCTGCATTAAATCTAAAGGTTTCAACACGCCATATAATCCAGTCAACACACGTACTGTATCTTGAAGTTGATCTAATTTATCAGTTTTAATTGTATATGCATCTAATCCTCGATAGACATCGCCATTAAAAGCATAAACTGCTTGTCTAGCATTATCTTTAGTAAACGGCAAACTCCAGGCTTGATTACGTTCGTAATTTAACTGACCTAAATTATCAGAAATATGCATCAACTTAGATAAGCTCTTAGCAGATTTTTTTTTAAGCAACTTATTTAAACGTTCAGCTTGACCTAAAAACAAGGCTTCTGTTGTTTTCGTTGTTGGTAATTTACTTTCGAAGTCTAATGATTTTGCTGGAGATAATACGAGTTTCATCTATTAAAATATTTTACTTCAAATTTACAACACAATGGTTGACTTGTCAACTCTAATGTTTCAAATATTTCTATTTAGTAATAACTAAAATTTATAGTTACACAGCTGCGTTAAGGATGGAGCAATTGTTGGAGCTCTATAGACTTTTTGTCTAGAAGCGACTTGCGAGAGCCTGACCTTTTAATGCCACAAAGCATTAAAAGGTAACGCCCAAAACTTATTGCATATGCGTTGCATAATGCCTCCACTTCTCAATACACTGTTGCATATCGTCTGGAATTGGCGAATCAAATCGCATTTGCTCACCAGTTGTTGGATGTACAAATCCTAATGTTCTAGCATGCAAGGCTTGTCTAGGTAATATCTTAAAACAATTATCTACAAACTGTTTGTATTTAGAAAACGTAGTCCCTTTTAAAATACGTTCGCCTCCATAACGTGCATCATTAAAAAGCGTGTGACCAATATGTTTCATGTGCACACGAATTTGATGTGTACGACCCGTTTCAAGTTTACAAGTGACCAATGTGACGTAACCCAAGCGCTCAATGACTTTATAATGTGTTACAGCTGGCTTACCTTTATCTTCATCATCACCTTCAAATACGGTATTTTGTAATCGATTTTTGGGATGACGACCAATATGACCTTCAATAGTCCCTTCATCTTCATCAATATTTCCCCAAACTATGGCTACGTATTCACGCTCACTTGTTTTATTAAAAAACTGTTTAGACAAATGTGTCATGGCTTGTTCGGTCTTTGCAACGACTAGCAATCCACTTGTATCTTTATCGATTCGGTGTACTAATCCAGGACGCTCGCTACTATTATTTGGCAAGTTTTCAAAATGAAAAATAAGAGCGTTTATTAATGTTCCTGAATAATTACCATGACCAGGATGAACAACCATACCAGCCGCTTTATTAACGACTAATAGTTGATCGTCTTCATAGACAACATCTAATGGAAGATCTTCTGGAGTTAGTAAATATTCATAAGGTGGATGCTCTAATAGCACTCGAATTTTATCTAAAGGTTTGACCTTATAATTAGATTTCACTGGAGTTCCATTGACATAAATACTACCATCTTTAGCAGCAGCCTGAATTTTATTACGCGTCGCATTTTCAATACGATTCATCAAATATTTATCGATACGCAAAGGAGTTTGTCCTTTATCGGCAACAAAGGAATGGTGTTCGTATAACTCATCGTCATTGTCACCTGCTGGTTGTGTCGTCGTTGTCATTTTAGTTTGAAGATCATCGGTTTCCATTACCTAAAACAACATCTATTTTAGATGTTAATGGTAATATATCACCAGCTTTTATAGTTTCACCTTTATGTTTAATTGAAAGCACTTCATCTTTTCCAATATCATCTGCATAAGTGACTTTACCAACTTCAAAACCTAATGCCTCTAAAGTTGGTTTAGCTTGACGAAATGTACGTCTAACAATATTAGGCACAGCAACTTTCCTGTAGCCTGATGGATTAAGAATTAAATAAATTTTCCTATGTTCTTTAACCTGACTTCCTGCTTCTGGATACTGTTCAATAACTGAATATTTTGGGTATTTTGGATTAAAATTGGCTGAATCTTGAATTTCCATAGCCAAATCATTATCGTTGAGTTCTATTTTAACGGTTTCAATCGTTTTTCCTTTTAAATCTGGAACCTGAACAAATTCACCATGATTAGTTGTACTTCTTAACCACCACATCATTATAAAAACGAGTACAATTAATGCAACAATAGCCAATGCTAATTGCTTAAAAAATGTTTTGCTAGTTATAAATCGAATAAAACTCATACGTTAATTTACCTGTTGACAAATATATAAAAACGAAAGCGTTTACTTAATGGTTTATTTGGTATTTTAGCTTAACTGAAAATTGTTAAGTTTTATTGTTAGTTAAAACGAATTAAGCACAATGAAAAAAAATGTTGCCATAATCATGGGAGGTTATTCGAGTGAGTATGAAATCTCTCTTAAAAGTGGACAGGTAGTTTACGAATCTCTTGACAAAAATAAATACAATGCACATCGCATTCATATTTTTAAAAACAAATGGATTTTTGTGAATGAGTTGGACGAAGAGTTTTTAGTAGACAAGAATGACTTTTCTGTTCTTGTTAATGAAATAAAAATCAATTTTGATTGCGTTTTCAATGCCATTCATGGCTCTCCAGGTGAAGATGGATTTATGCAAGGGTATTTTGAATTGTTAAATATTCCGCATACTAGTTGTGGCATGTATCAAGCCGCTTTAACTTTTAACAAACGTGATTGTTTAAGTACCTTAAAGCCTTACGGAATAAAAACCGCAGCGTCCTATTTTGTGAATTTAGGAGATGTTGTTGACGAAAATGCTATTGTGAATAAAGTTGGCTTGCCTTGTTTTGTAAAAGCGAATAGAGCTGGAAGTAGTTTCGGAATCACAAAAGTTTACAAGACGGAAGAACTTCAAAATGCATTAGATGTTGCGTTTAAAGAAGATGATGAAGTCATTATCGAATCTTTTTTAGATGGTGTGGAAGTTTCAGTTGGTGTCATCACCTATAAAGGCGAAATAAAAGTGTTGCCTATTACTGAAATTGTTTCTGAAAATGATTTCTTCGATTATAAAGCAAAATACTTAGGACAATCACAAGAAATAACACCTGCTCGTATCACTGAAGTTCAAGCTGAACAAGTAGGCTCTTTAGCAAGAAAGGTTTATGAAGTCTTAAAATTAAAAGGGTTTAGCAGAAGTGAATACATTTTTAAAAATGGAGAACCTCATCTGCTTGAAGTTAATACAGTTCCTGGATTAACAGCGGCAAGTATTTTACCACAACAAGCTGCAGAAGCAGGCATAAGCATGAGTGATTTATTTGAAAATGCAATTGAAGAAGCCCTCAAATAATTATTTAAATCAGTAAATAGTTAAAAACACGTATCATTATGTAGGATTGAGTGCAGTCGAAACCTACATAAATAGACAAATAGTTCTCGACTACGCTCGAACGAATAATAGTGTATACTTTAATAGCACTTATTTTCAAGCAATTGAAATTAATATGGATAGATATTTATCTGCTGAACTCTAAATAATTATATTTGAATCTAGATTAGATAGTAGTTCTACTCTAAAAACAACACTATGAAACGAGCAATATTCCCAGGTTCTTTTGATCCTATAACTCTAGGTCACTACGATATTATAAAAAGAGGTATTAAACTTTTTGATGAAGTTATAGTTGCCATAGGCATCAATTCTGAAAAAAAATATATGTTTTCTCTTGAAGACAGAAAACGTTTTATAGAAGATGCATTTAAAGACCATAGAAAAGTTAAAGTAGTTACTTATGAAGGTTTAACCATCGATTTTTGCAAAGACATTGATGCGCAGTTTATTTTGAGAGGATTAAGAAATCCTGCCGACTTTGAATTCGAAAAAGCCATAGCACACACCAATAGAAAACTCTCAAAGATAGAAACTGTATTTTTATTAACTGCTGCAAAAACATCCTATATTTCATCATCTATTGTGAGAGATGTTATTAGAAATAATGGCGATTACACGGTCTTAGTTCCTGAGAGTGTAAAAATTAAATAAGGTTGTTTCTCTTGGCTTTCTGAACGGCCTCAAGTTTATTATGCACCTGTAGTTTTCGATAAATATTTTCGATATGTTTTCTGACCGTTCCTGTTGAAAGAATTAGGTTTTCAGCAATTTGCACATAATTCAATCCTTTACTCAGATGCTCTAAAACTTCGGTTTCACGTTTGGTTAATTTTATATCTTCTTTGTCTTTTTCATTTTCAATACTCATTGGGTTTCGGAGTAGTTTCAATGTTTTTAAAGCAATTGAAGGATTCATAGCTGCTCCTCCATTTAACGTTTCTACAATGCCATCATGAAGATCTTTTGCATTAATTTCCTTAAGCAAATAACCATCTGCACCAGCTTTTATGGCATTAAATATATTTTCATCATTATCAAATACAGTAAGCATTATGATTTTAATATGAGGATACTTCTGTTTGATAATTCCTGTAGCTTCAATACCATTAAGCACTGGCATTTCAATATCCATTAAAATCAAATCTATATTGTGATTATCTTCAATTTGAGTTAGCAAATCTGAGCCATTCATAGCTGTGATTTTAATAGTAAACTCATCAAAAAAAGAAAGTTTTTCTTTTACCGTTTTTATTAGAAATGTATTGTCGTCTACGATGCCAATTTTAATACTCATATGCTTAGATTTTCAGAATAAAAAGTTACAAAATTCTCTGTGGATTGCTATACGTCATTTGTCGTATTTCAAGAATACTAATTAAACTGTAATTGTAATCGTTGTTCCTTGATTTAGTTTAGACAAGATGATAAGCTCTGCTTTAATTTCTTGAGTTCGTTTTTTCATATTATTAATCCCATTACCCAATTGTGTGTGTTCTAAAACAAACCCTTTTCCATCATCTGTAACATCTACTTTTATTTGTTGGTCATTACAATTAAAATCTATTGTAATATGTTTTGCTTTAGAATATTTAATTGAATTATTAATGGCTTCTTGAATAATTCGATACAAATTCATTCCTTGTAAAGAGCTTAATTTAAAGCGATCAATGTCTGAAATATTTGAATTAAATTCAAACTTAATGTTCTCAGTAGCCAAATCGGCTTTATCTATAAAATTAGAAATTCGTGATTGTAAATCTTCTAAAGTAATTGCATTTTTATTCATTGCCCAAATGGTATCGCGCAATTCATAAATAGTTGTTGTTGTAAACTCACTAATATTTTTAAGTTTATTTGAAAGTTTCTCAGGGATTTTAAATCCGTATTTGAGATTATCTAAAGAAGAGATAATAAACGTGAGCTGTGCACCAATATTATCATGTAAATCTCTAGAAATTCTTAACCTCTGTTCTTGCAACCTATTTTGAGTTTCAATTTTAACCAAGGCATCTTTGAGTTCATTTTCTTTTTGAAGTTGCCTGTTTTTCAATCGTTGTTGGCTATAAAACAAATATCCAAGCAATGTTAATACAGCTGCCAAAACACCAAGTCCTAATAGTTGCGTATTTTTTTCGTTTAGGCTTAAATTTTGTTCCGCTAAATCAGCACGTTGTGATAAAATTTCTTTCTCTTTCTTTTCCGTTTGATATTCAATTTCTAGCTCCGCAATTTTCTCATTGGTTGCAATATTCAGCAAGCTGTCTCTAAAAACAACCATCTCTTTATAATAATTAAGAGCTGTTTTTGTATCGTTTTTAGCTTCGTAATATCTTGAGTAATTATCTAATGCGACTTCAATATCTACAGCGATCTTAGAATTTTCAGCAAAATACATTGCGCTATCTATGTATGTTTTTGTTTCTTTAAGTCTTCCGTTTTCAATAAGCACATTAGCCAAATTATTATAGCTTGCAGAAATGCCAGCCATGTCTCCTATTGACTTCTCTATAGCCAAAGACTTTCTAAAATATACAAGTGCAGAATCAATTTCGTTCATATAATAAAATACAGCACCTACATTATTGACAGATTCGGCAATGCCTTTTTTATCATCAAGTGTTTCTTCAATCTTTAATGAGTATTTAAAATAATCAAGCGCCTGTTCTAAATCACCATCATTAGCATAAATAATTGCGATATTATTATACACTTCAGATATACCTTTTTTATTTTCAATGGTTTCAAAAATAGCCTTAGCCTTAAGATGATACTCGATGGCTTTAGTATTAATCCCATTATAGCTATACACTAATCCAATGCTATTAAATGTCGTTGCTATTTCACTCTTCATTTGCTTGGCTTGATAAATATCTAAGGCTTTTAAATAGTACCTTAAAGCTTCATCATATTTAGCCATGTTTCTGTTTACAACACCTATATTATTGTAAGCAGACGCTTTCAATATAGAATCATTTGTAAGTAAAGCTTCAGATGATAATTGCTTGGCTTTCTCAAAATCGCCTAAGTCTCTGTAAACAATTCCTAAATTATTTTTTGATTGCGCTATCTGAAATTCCTTTTTATTTTTTTCAGAAATTTGAAGTGCTTTTTCTAAAATTAATACTGCTTTTTGAGGGTCATTTTTATATAATGACATCGCAGAATCATTTAGCTGTATAGGATCTTGTTGTGCAAATACCGTTGATTGACAAAAAACAAACAGAAATAGAAAAACGAGATTTTTCATGGATTAGTTGATTAACAGAAAAAAAGATACAAATTTTCAATTTATACACCTAAACACGAAGAACAACCTGAGTGCCTTTATTGTTTTCTGATGCCACAGTCAGCTCACCTCCTATATTGTTAGCGCGCTTGCTCATATTAGTTAAACCACTTCCTTTTTCTACAGAATCTAAATCAAATCCTTTACCATTATCTGAAATAGTAATTTTCAGCTGATCTTTAAACTGTTCAATACCAACATTAATCTTAGTCGAAGAAGCGTGTTTTAAACTGTTATGTATTGCTTCTTGAATGATTCGGTGAATGTTCATTCCTTCTACTGAAGTTAATGTTTTTTGTTGATTTACACTATCATGAACAACAAAAGAGAACTTAGTATTATCATCATACAAATGTGCTTTATCAATGTAATTGGAAATGCGTGTTTGTAAATCCTCAAAAGTAACTTCATTCTTATTCATTGCCCAAATGGTATCTCGCAATTCATAAATAGTTTCAGAAGTAAACTCGCTTATTTTGTTAAGTTTTGTTGTGAGTTTTTCATCTTTAATATCAAAGCCATATTTTAAATTATCTATAGACGAAATGATAAAAGTGAGTTGTGCACCAATATTATCATGTAAATCTCTCGAAATCCTCAAACGTTGTTCTTGCAAACGGTTTTGAGTTTCAATTTTCACAAGTGCGTCTTTCAGTTCATTTTCTTTTTGAAGTTGCTTATTTTTTAATTTTTGTTGGTTAAAAAACAAATAACCTATGAGTCCAAAAATGAAAGCCAAGCCTATGAGTCCATATAGCTGATAATTTTTTTTCTGAATAGTTAATTTTTGTTCAGCCAATTCAGCACGTTGAATTAAAATCTCTCTTTCTTTTTTTTCTGTTTCATATTTTACCTCCAAATCGGCAACAGCTTGTGCATTTTGTTCAGAAAAGATTGAATCTTTTAAAGCAACAAACATACTAGTGTATTCTCTAGCCTTTTTAAAATTACCCAACATATAATTACTTTCGGCAGCATGTAGATTTAAATCTGCAGAATTAGCTTCTAACTGTGGGAATTTTTTAATAACATCAAACCCTTTATTTGCGTAAATTAACGCAGTTTTGGGATTATTCATTTGGTTATAAAGCGATACCATATTGGAATATGTTGGTACTAGTCCATTTTCACCTTGCTCAAAACCTTCAGGTCTGTCCAATACTTTTAAGTAAGAATCGAGTGCTAAATCTAAATCCCCTTTTTCATTATACGCATTGGCAAGATTATCAAGTAACTTGTAATAATCCATAAGGTTATTTGAACGCTTAGCAACGACAATTCCTTCATTATAAATTTTTATGGCCTCATCGACGCGACCTAAATCTTTTAAATTAATTCCGATGTTATTGTAAGAAGCGACTTGATCGGTTTCTAGATTATATTCTTGTCGAATTTCAAGCGCCTTTTCATGATATTCTAAGGCCTTTTCACTAAGGTTCATTTCTTGGTAGATTAACCCAATATTATTTAAATATATGTGGCTTTGACGCTCACTGCCATAAGTGTCGTTAAATTTTAGAGCATCAAAGAAATATCGTAAAGCGTCATCAAATTCACTTCTATTCCAATGAAACATTCCCAAGTTATTGACACACATGACTTCTATATCCTTAAAATTATGATCTCTACTTAATTTTAATGCTTTAGAAAAATAAAAATTTGCTGAATCAGACTGCCCAGTAACATCCATATAAATACCATGCGTATTTGTAAGTTCTGTTAATCCAAAATTAAAATCTGCTTGATTAGCAAGATCTTTTCCTTCTTTAATAACTTGAATGGCTTTATCTGTATCATTAAAGATATAACTGAATGCAATTTTATTCAACATTCTAATCTTTGTGGAATCATTTTTTTTTGCTCTCGCAACAGTTAATAAGCTGTCTAAATTCTGTGAAAAAGAAAACGTTGAGAATAAAAAAACTAGTAGAATTAATATATGTTTAGATTTCATATTACGACACAAAAAAAGCATCAGAATTAATAAGCCCTTTTGGACAAATAAATTAGCTGACGCTTTTTTAAAAAATTGATTAATAGCAAGACGAATATATAACATAATTACAATGGTGTATCTTTTTTTCGACAAGTGGCAATTAAAAAAGATTAAGCGTAATCCTACAAAATTACGCCCAATCATAATCTCAACAACAAGATTTAATTATTAAGATTGTATGTATAAATAGTCTTGTCATTAGCCTTATAGTAAAGATAACCTCCAAATTCATCTACTTGATATTCTGGTTTTTTATCCTTTAATATAATCTCTTTTTCTACAGAGCCTTTATCTTTATTCACTTTCACTAATCCAATTCCATCCTCAAATTTAGTTAGAATAAACTGAGCATTTTGAGTTGCAGAAGTTGCTTTAAAACGTTTTAACATTTCTGCTACAGAAGCTCCAGCTGCTGAAGACATACCAGCAGATAAATTATTTAAACGTTCTCCTCTAGCAGTGTATTGGCCAATTCTATTTCGTTCATGCATATTAGCTCCATATGACGCTGATGCTGATGCAGTTGCAGCTGCCACTGCTGTAACTCCTGCTAAAATCGCTCCAAATGCACTTTTACCAGGTGCTCTATGATATTCATGCCAAATGGTTTTGCCTTGCCAATCTAAAAGCATCATATTTTGATCTGACGCTAATAAAACACCTTCTTCTCTTACTTCAACAGATGTTGGATCCTCTTTACCTTCAAAATCAACTTCAGTAAGTAATTCTGAAGTTCCAGAACTAGCATCAATACTATACAGTTTTTCATCTGCAGTAATTAAATACCTGTCATTTTTTTTGTCAAAATCAGAACTAACAACATCAGCTCTTTTAAATTTCAATGGCTTTTTCCATACTTGATCACCTGTTTCAAGATTAACAATGTTAGCATCTTCAGATGTAATGTAAATTAATCCTTGTGGTGTTGTTGCCATCGTCAGGATATTTTCTCCTGTTTTTAGAGGTTTTTTGAAAAGTGTTTTTCCTTCATACGAAATCTTATTAATTCCACCTTCTTGTATTCCAAAGAGAATACCATCATCCATAATATAAAAATGCTGAACATAGCCTTTCGTTTTAGGTGCTTTGTCCCATAGATCGTCACCAGTTGCTGCACTTAACATTGTTATTTTTGATTCTGATGCTGCTGCAAAAGTTCCGCTTCCACCAGTAACATCACTAACAACTGCTAGTCCTTGAGGCAAAATTTGAAAATTTGAAACACTTCCTTTCACTTTACGTTCATCTGACCAAGCTTCAGATCCATTTGCGTTAATCTTATAAATCTTAGTATTCTTTTTATTAGAAGTCGAAGCAAATGCATAAATGTTCTTTTCAGTTTCATCTGCAACCATCCAACCAATATTTTTTAAATCATTCTCCCAAAGCACATTACCAGAAGTCATATCGATTTTCATTAGACCTTTAGTTGTTGGAATAATGACTCCATCAGATAAAACAAGTGGTGTTCCCATGGCTTGTCTAGACCCTTTAAATTTATAAAAACTAATCTGCTCACCTGTGTTTAAATCGTAGATTGCTAAGGCTTGTGCATATTTTTCATTAGCTCTACGTTGACCGCTGACAATTAATTTATTTGCTGGCATAAGCACTTGCGACATACCAATAGCTTTCCAACCATTTTTTTCAGTACTAAATAGTACTTTTCCTGACATATAATCTATGACTGCACTTTTAGTCTGTAAACCTCCAAATCCTGTTTGACCAACAACGACATAAGGGGCTTTTGGAATAAAATTTAACTCTTCAGGTTTTACACGTCCATAATCTGTAAAATTAAAAAGAAGATCATTAGTCCCTGGCTTAATACCAACTAATCCATCGTTGGTTGCCACTACCACTGTTCCTCCCTCAGTAATGGTCATTTCATTAATCTTAGCTCCAAGTTGATAATTATGATCTGGAGTTTCTGCTTTTTGAGCAAATAGTGAAGTTGCATTCAAAAAGAATGCAACTAACACTAAGCTCTTAAATTGAATTAATAGCGTTTTCATAGAAATACTATTTAATTAACAACTTGCTTGTCTAAGTTGAAAGACCCATTAGTAATGGTTTTTAGAGATTGATCTCCACCAACATTTTTACACGTAAAATTGAAAGTCCCTTTTACTTTAGAATCTGTTACACTAGTAACTACAATTTCTCCAACTTCAGTATCATCATAAGGTGCTTGCCAAATTTCTGTAGTAGAATTTTGTGGATTGTTAAGATCAACATCAGTTACTGTGTAAGATGCAGAGTTAGCAATATTTGCTCCTCCTCCAATTGGATAAGTGCCTTCTCCGTTAAAATCGAGAACTGTAAATGAAAATGCTTTTCCGCTACTATTTGAAGCGATAATAATAAGGCTTTGACCATTATTAGCAACTGTTGCTGTTGATGAAATCGCCATAGATTGGTAACTATTACCATTTACTTTTGCCACTAATACTCCTGAACCGGCTCCTCCACCACTTCCTCCTCCATCTCCACTATCGTCACTACTTGAACAAGATGTTAATGTTAATGCGGTTAATGTCATGACTAAAATCATGAAGTTTTTAAAATGTCTCATTGTTGATTGTTTTTGAGGTTAATAATGACACAAATTTGCTGTAAAATACAAAGGCATACAATACGACATATGCCGTATATTTTCACAAATACCTGCAAATCAATTGTTTAAAACAAAAAACATGCGTTTTAAAGCTTCTAAAGCCTAGTTATTTAGTCTTTTTAAAATTGAATATGGCTAAAAGTCGATTGTAGAAGTACTTGTTTATCGTGTAACTTTTGAAGAAATAATTGATGAGCTTCCGAATTTGGATTAGATGGTCGATGAGACAATCCTTTTTGGATGTATTCAATATCTTGCATCGTTTGATTTGCGTCTTTAGAAATCCAAACCTTAAAAAAATGCTCCCAAATGTAATTTATAGCTACTGCATTTGGGTGCAACATATCCTCTTTATAAAAACGATAGTCTCGAAGTTCATCTAACATGATTTCATATGAAGGAAAATAAAACAATTGCTTTCGAGGCTCTACAATTTGATGTATAGCAGAAATCAAATGCGATTTACTTTGCGTGTTTTCGACAAAACCATCTTTTATATGTCGCACAGGAGATACTGTAAATAAAATAGAAACTTTAGAATTTATACTTTTAATTAAACTTATAATAGCTTCAAGAGATTCTGCAATAGACGCTACTGGTAACAACTCTTTTAAAAATTTCTTTTGTGGCACTTTATGGCAGTTCGCTACATGGTTATCGGTTTCTATTAATCTGTAAGTCCAAGCGGTACCAAGTGTAATAATTATATGTGACGCATTTTTTAAAAATTCACTTGTTGTATGTATTTGAGCATTTAAAACCTGCAACAAATCTTCTTTAGAAGTTCTACTCAATTTTGAATGCGCATCAAAACAATGCCACTGCTCATTATAAAAAAAGACGTCATTTTCAGTATATTGTTTTTCATTAATAGCGTTTACTATTAATTTTTCAATGGCAAATGGATGAAATAAAATTCCGAAAGGATTATCAAATTTCTGAAATTTATAATAATTAAATTTTTCTGCAATGTGTTCAGAAAAACAGGAGCCAAACAATCCTATTTTAGAGTTATAATCAATTTGATGATGCTGTTGTGATGAAAGTAGAAGTTTGGTTTGAAGCTCCATAAAAAATGAGGTCGTATTAAGATTTAAAGATAAATAACTCTTAGATAACTATCATTAAAGTTTTAGAATATCTGTTTTCTCCTTTTGAAAGGCTTTAATTTTTGGTAACGCTGTAATTGCTAAATTGATATATTTCAAAGCTTCAGACTGATTTCCTTTATGCCTATGTATTTGCGCTAATCTATAATTTGCCCAAGCAGTGGGCACACCATCTGCAGCAGAATGATTTTTAATATAGATTTGCAAACAACGCTGCCCTTTATTAAGTTCTATATTATATTCAGCTGCAACCTTACCTATTTGATAATGTAATGCGTTTCTTTTATGTTTTTTCTGAGCATCTTCAATATTTGCAATGGCCTTTTCGGGTTGCTTTTGCGATTCATACAATTTAGTAAGTTTATCAAAACAGGTTAGCGAACCTCCAATTTTTATCGCCTTTTTATAAAATTCTTCTGCTAATTCTGGTTCATCATCATATTCATAGACATATCCTTTGGCGAGGTAACCATCTACTTCTGAAAGTGCTTGTAATTCATCAGCGTATTTAAGAGATTTACTTTTACTTCCTCCAATTATGCCTGGCAATTGCATATACAATTCTACTAAAGCCCAACGTGTATTAATATGTTTAGGATCTAATTCTGCGGCTTTTAAAAATGCAGACTTTATATCTCCAATAAAGGCAACGGCTCTAAGCTTACTAACGCTTAGCGCTTTCATTCCTAAAGCTCCTCCAAATTTGTAGTGATAGTTTGCTACATTTGGTTTCAACGCTACTAATTTTTCGTAGGCGTCAATGGCATGATCCCATTTTTCTTGCTGACCATAAGCATCACCAAGTAATTCGATTCCTTCTAAGTCATTAGGCGAAATTTTTAGATATGCTTCCAAAGTTTGTTCTACTATTTCATACTTCTTCTCTTCAAACGATTGCTTTGCATTACTTAAAACAGATGACTGGCTAAAGCTAATTAAAGGCGCTACAAAAAGGAACATAAATAGATACCTCACATCATATAATTTCACAAATTTCATGCCTTCAGTTTCTTGGTATTGTTTTTGATTTTGATATTGCAAAGATAACGTGTTTACGCTTAAATTTTATAACTTCACTAAATCAAACGATTCATTGACTCATTTGTTATTTATTAGAAGACCTTTTGAGTATAAATTGCACGATACTAAAAATTATTTTCATGAAATTAATGACCAATATAATAATGATTTTATGCTTTGCAAACTTCGCTGCAGCTCAATCTGATGGATTTGACAAACTATGGAAAGATGTCCTAAAACACGAATCTGATGGTTTACCAAAATCGGCCCTTAAAGTTGTTGAAACTATTACTGAACTTGCAAAGACCAAGAATAATACACCTCAACAAATTAAAGCCTTACTCCATAAAAGCAAATATCTTTTAACGCTTGAAGAAGATGCGCAACTTAAAATTGTTGAAGATTTTAAAACTGAAATTTCTAAAAGTAAATCTCCTACTAAAAACATCCTTGAAAATATGCTAGCCACAATGTACTGGCACTATTTTCAGCAACATCGTTATCAATTTTATAATCGTACCAATACTTCTGAAAAAGTAGATGCTGATTTCAGAACTTGGGATTTACAAACGCTATTTACAGAAATACAAACCTATTACCAAAGTTCGTTGCAAAACGGACTCATCTTACAGCAAACGCAACTTTCAGAGTATAAAGATATTATTCAAGAAGAAAATGGATCGAAAGTATTTCGTCCAACACTATTTGATTTACTAAGTCATAATGCACTTCAATTCTATACGACTAATGAAAATAGCATTAGTAAACCAGCTTATAAATTCGAAATTGATAACGCAAATTTATTAGGAACAACTAAAGTTTTTACTGCTGTAGATTTAAGATCTAATGTTACAACGTCACTTCAATTACAAGCCCTTAAGATTTATCAAGAATTAATTCAATTTCATTCAAAAGGAAGCAATCTAGATGCGCTTGCTGATGTAGATCTTAAGCGGTTGAAATATGTTGCTCAACATGCCATATTTGATAACAAAGAAACACTTCTATTACAAACATTACAGAAATCTAGTGATCAATGGTCTTCAAACCCAGTTTCTGGTTTATACGATTTTGAAATCGCAACAATTTGGCATAGACAAGGAAATCAATATAACGTAAACACAAATCCAGAAGTGCGTTGGAAATTAAAAGACGCTATTGAATTATGTGACTTGGTCATTACTAAATTCCCTAAAAGTAGCGCTTCTGAACAATGTGAAGCACTGAAATCTCAAATACATTCTAGTCGATTAAATCTTTCAGCAGAAACTGTAATCCCTATAAATTCTCACTCAAGATTTCTAGTAAAATACACTAATATAGAAGCTTTAAATTTTAAAATATACAACGTTAACTTCTCTCAGAAAGAAGCCTTTGACAAACTTTATAGACCTAATGAACGATTGGCTTTTCTTAAAAACAAAACGAGTATAACTGAATGGAAATCGACCCTAAAAAATGAAGGTGATTATCAAAATCACACTACAGAAGTTGTTGTTCCAAAATTAGAAAACGGTCATTATATTATTTTAGCTGAAACACCAAATAAAGACCATAGTTTTGCAACTCAAACACTTCAAGTTACTGATTTTGCAGTTATTGACAAATCTACAGGCAGCGAAATCGTATATCAAATTATTGACAGAAAAAATGGAAATCCAATAGCTAATGTTGCAGCTTCACTTAAGTTTCAAAAAAACTACAACAATGCATTTTACACTAATAATCTCACTTCAGACACCAATGGTGAGATTCGCTTAAAGAAAACATCTGAGCGTTATTACAATTTGAGTATCACTTTATCTAAGAATAATAACACGGCTTTTTTTAATGGCTTTTATACATCAAAAGAGCATAGCCAAAATGATAAAAAAGCAAACTACAATTCATTTTTATTTACAGACCGAAGCATTTACAGGCCAGGACAAACTGTTTATTTTAAAGCTATTGTTCTCGAGAGTGAAATTGGCAAATCAAAACCGCTTTCAGACGAAATTATAAATGCAAATTTATATAATGTCAATGGAGAGAAATTATCTGAATTAGAACTTAAATCTAATGATTATGGTTCGATTGCTGGTGAATTCATTTTACCAAATTCAGGTTTAAATGGTCAGCATTATATTCAAATCAATTCAACGAAACGTTCTATTAGACAACATTATTATTTTTCTGTAGAAGACTATAAACGACCAAAGTTTGAAACCAAATTTAATCCAGTCACTGAAACCTATAAAATCAATGATTCAGTAATTGCAAAAGGTACAGCTATAGCTTATGCAGGAAGTAATATTACAGATGCAAAAGTTGTGTTTCGTGTGGTTAGAAAAGTAAAATATCCACGTTGGTATTACTGGTATAGACCTTGGTTTAATAGTGAACCTCAAGAAATTTCTCATGGCGAAACGACAACCAATGACAAAGGTGAATTTGAAATAGCATTTAAAGCACTACCTGATGAAAGTGCAGACAAACATTCATTACCTGTTTTTAATTATGAAATCACAGCAGATGTCACTGACCTTAATGGTGAAACACGAAGTGCAACAACCATTATCAATGTTGGATATCATGCAATGGAAGCAAAGGTGTCAATAGATGAACAATTAGATACATCAAAAAAAGATCATAAGCTTTCTATTTCGACTAAAAATTTAAATGGTGAATTTGTTCCAGCGGAAGGTCATATCAAAATTTATAAACTCATAGCACCAAATCGTGTTTTGAGACCTCGACCTTGGAATGCTCCAGATTTTCAGGTGATTCCTTCAGAAGAATTTAAAACCAAGTTTCCACATGAAGCATATACCAATGAGCAAAATCCAATCCATTGGAAAAAAGGCACACTTGTTTTTGAAAATACATTTGACACCGAATCTTCAAACGAAATGTTGCTCGGAAACATCAAAAAATGGAGTTCAGGTCAATATGTAATCCTTTTAGAAAGTACAGATAAGTTTGGTCAGAAGGTGACTGATGAAACGAGAACGACTTTATTTAGTGATAGTGACAAAACGGTTTCAGATCAGCAACTATTTTCAATTACAACAAATCAAGACAGTTATAATCAAGGTCAAAATGTAGCATTAACTTTAGGGTCTTCAGCCAAAGACATTACAGTAACACTAAGTATTGAAAAGGATTCTAAAATAGTCAACACCTACATCATTCCGTTAAGCAATAACAAAAAAACCATTGCCATTCCAGTAACAAAAGACGATATTGGTGGCTTCGCAATTCATTACAGTTATGCCGCTTTTAATAGTTTTTCGGGTAATGTAATTCGAATTAATGTGCCTTATCCTAAAAGCGATTTACAAATTGAAACCACAACATTTAGAGACAAATTGCAACCTGGAACAGATGAAACCTGGAGTTTTAAAATCAAAGGTTCGAAAGGGGAAAAAGTCACTGCCGAAATTTTAGCAAGCATGTACGACATGTCATTGGATCAATTTAAACCACATGCATGGAGTTTTAATCCGATACAAAAACCGACTTACTATCCACAATATGCCATGAATGCTAGGCAAAGTTTTGGTATTGGAGGATTTAGAGTGCATAACCAACAAAATAATTACCCATATTATCAGCAACAGCAATATGACCAATTGAATTGGTTTGGGTTTTATTTTGGAAACAGGCATCTCTATAGAATGCTGGAAGGTGATGCCGCTGGAATTCAAATCGTTGAAGATGATTCTGAAATGGAAGAAGTCATGGTTATGGGCTATTCGTCTGTAAGTAAAGATGAAATGACAAGTGCTGTAGCTAATGTAAGCGCTGAATCTATTGACAAGAAAAAAAGTATAAAAGGAAGTGATGCAGATTCTCAACAAAAGTCTGTAAATGAACAAGATTTTGGTGATGTGATAATCCGTAAAAACCTTCAAGAAACCGCTTTCTTTTTCCCACAATTACAAACCGATAATGAAGGTCAAGTAAGTTTCAGTTTTACAACTCCAGAAGCCTTAACCAAATGGAAACTACAATTATTAGCACATACCAAAACGATGGAAAGTGCGACTTCAACTTTAGAATCTGTGACTCAAAAAGAATTGATGGTCATTCCTAATGCGCCACGCTTTTTACGACAAGGTGACGACGTTGTGATCAGCACAAAAATTTCAAACTTAACTGAAAAAGAATTGATAGGTCAAGCTAGATTGATTTTAACAGATGCTACTACAGGACAAGATATTTCTTATGATTTAATTGTTCAACCTTTGGAGTTTCAAGTCATGGGACAACACTATAGTGCTAATGAAGCGTTTTCAGTCAACGCTAAAGGAAATACACAAGTCTCTTGGACTTTAAAAATTCCAAATAACATTGACGCAGTTCAATACAAAATTTTAGCTAAAGCTGGCGATTATAGTGATGGCGAACAAAGTACATTACCCGTTTTAACCAATAGAATGTTGGTGACTGAAACTTTACCAATGTGGATTAAGGGTAATGAATCTCGAACATTTACATTAGATAAATTACGTAACAATACCTCAACAACACTTAAGCACCATAAATTAACTTTAGAGATGACATCAAATCCTGCTTGGTACGCTGTACAAGCCTTACCATATTTGATGGAGTATCCTTATGAATGTAATGAGCAAACGTTTAGTCGTTATTACGCAAATGCTTTAGCAAGTCATATAGCGAATAGCAATCCGAAAATTCAAGCCGTTTTTAACCAATGGAAAAATGCTGATGTCTTAATTTCAAACCTAGAGAAAAACGAAGAATTAAAGTCCATTTTAATACAAGAAACGCCATGGTTACGAGATGCACAAAGCGAAACTGAACAGAAAAAACGCATTGCTTTATTATTCGATTTAAACAAAATGAATTACGAATTAGATGCAGCAAAACGTAAGCTTAAAAATAATCAAATGCCTAATGGAGCTTGGCCTTGGTTTAAAGGAGGACGAGCAAACCGTTACATCACGCAACATATTATTACTGGTTTTACGCATTTAGAGAAGTTAAATGTTACCTCGAGTACAGACGAGACGCAAATGATAAACAAAGCCATATCTTACTTAGATACTGAATTTTTAAAAGAATATAAAGACATCAGAAAGTACAATCCCAAAGCCGATTTATCAAGAGATCATTTAACCAATACACAATTACAATATCTCTATTTAAGAAGCTTTCTGCCTAACACAAAAAAATCGAAAGAAATTTCAGACATCATGGACTATTATTTTGGTCAGATTAAAACCTATTGGCTAGATAAATCATTATACTCAAAAGGATTGATGGCTTTGATTATGCATCGACAAAACGATAGTAAAACTGCTGGTAAAATTTTAAAATCTTTAGAAGAAAACAGCATTACTTCAGATGAATTAGGCATGTATTGGAAAGCAAATACAAGTTCTTGGAATTGGTATCAAGCACCAATTGAAACGCAAGCCTTACTTATTGAAGCGTTTTCAGAAGTAGGACCTATCATTCAGAGTGAAACGAAGCATCTCGAAACTATAGATAATCTAAAAATTTGGTTATTGAAAAACAAGCAAACCAATCAATGGAAAACAACAAAAGCAACAACTGAAGCAGTATATGCATTATTATTACAAGGAAGCGATTGGCTAAGTGTTACAGATATGGTAGATGTGGTTATAGGCGGAAAAGTGATTGCTCCTTCAAAACTCAAAGATGTAGAAATTGAAGCAGGAACTGGGTATTACAAAACATCATGGACTAAACATGACATCAATCCTTCAATGGCAACTGTAGAACTTAACAAAAAAGGAGAAGGCATTGCTTGGGGAAGTTTATATTGGCAATATTTTGAAGATCTAGACAAGATCACTTCAGCTGAAACACCTTTAAAACTGAAAAAGAAACTCTTTAAAAAGACCCATACAAATACAGGAGAGCAAATTACCGAAATCACATCAGATACTAAATTAAACGTTGGTGATTTAGTTAGAGTACGAATAGAATTAAGGAGTGATCGCAATATGGAATTCATTCATATGAAAGACATGAGAGCTTCAGGATTAGAACCTATAAATGTCATGTCTCAATACAAATGGCAAGACGGATTAGGCTATTATGAAAGCACTAAAGATGCTTCAACTAATTTCTTTTTTGATTATTTACCAAAAGGTGTTTACGTGTTTGAATACGATTTAAGAGTGAATAATGCTGGAAATATGAGTAATGGCATTACGACGATTCAAAGCATGTATGCTCCAGAATTTAGTAGTCATAGTGAAGGTGTAAGGATTATGATACAATAGGCATTAAAATCTTTATAAAAACCATATAAATTATTAATTTGCTTTTTCAAAAACATATAAAAATGAAAAAACTCCTTACAATCTGCTTACTAATTTCGGTAAGCCTGTCTTTTGCACAAGATTTTTCAATTACTAAAAGTGATATTTTTAAAGACAAAAAGAAAAATTCATTTCTAACATTTAGCTTGGAAGCTGAAGATGGTGGCATTGTAACTATTAGATCTTATCGTGCTGGTTTAGGATTCAGGCTTAAAGGCTATTACATTCAATATTTTGATTCTAATTTAAAACTCATAAAAGAATTAGATTATGAAGTCAAAAATAAGGTCATAAAAAATGCCTTTTTAAAAGGGAACACACTTCATCTTATTGAACAAGAAGCTTTAAAAAAAGAAGATAAGATTGGGTTTTCTGTAGCTTCTTCAGAATTGAGCAGCCTTAATTTCACGTCTAAATCGATACTAAATTTTTCAGAAGACAATGTGAAAAAATACTTTGGCATAGCTATTTTTCCATTCTTTTTTAATGGTGGCTTAAATCAAGCCGATGGGAATCATTTAGGTGAAGTTATTTTTTCAGCAAACGAAAAGTTTTTTGCAATTAATTTCGACTTTAAAAACAAAGATCAAGAAACACACAAAGTCTTTGTATTCAATGATAATTTTGAAAAAGTATACGAAAAATTGATCGTAAAAGATATTAAAGACAAATTATTTGAATACAACAGTTTTGAAGTTGATGGCAAAGACGGAACCATCTACTTCCTAGGCAAAGCTTATGAAAATGGCAAAAAAACATCTAAAAAAGGTGGTAAAATAAATTACCATTTTGAACTGAGTAAAATTAATTCAGAAGGCGAACAAATTACAAGTTTTAAAAGTGAGGAACACTACATTGAATCTTTGCATCTGTTAAAAAATGAAGAACGATTAGTTTGTGTTGGTTTCTTTGGAAACAAACAAGAATATAAATTAAATGGTGTTTGTGTTTACGATTTAAATCCTGAAACTTTAGAAACTAATTTTAGTAAATTTAATGAGTTCTCTGATGAATTTCTTAATGACAAATATGGAAATAGAGAAGGCAAAAAGAAACGAAAAAAAGAAAAAGGCATCAATAATATTGATTTTAAAGGTGTGTATCTTATGGCAAACAATGATATCGTTGTAAATGCTGAAGAATTCTTTATCACAACAACTTCATATATGGACTCTAACGGAAACTGGAAGACAAGAACTGTTTACCATTTTAATGATATTATGGCAATGCGACTTGATGGAGAAGGTAATTTAAAATGGGCAAGAAACATTAATAAAGCTCAAGTTGGCACTGTTAATAGTTCTTATACTAGTTTGCCTGTGGAAGAATCTACATATTTCTTTATCAACTGCTCTGATAATGTGAAAAAGATAAGTGCTGATAGAATTGCATTTAAACAAACCTCATCAAAAAAATCTAACCTTTATGTTATTTCTATTGATAAAGACGGAAACTTTGATTACAAAAAACTTATTGATGATAAAGAATCAAAAGTGTATTATAAAGTGAATGGAGGAGTTACAAATATTAACAATCAATCTGTCTTTTTACTAGGAGAACGAAAGAGAAACGGTCGTATTTTAAAATTACAAATCAATTAACAACTTCACTTAAACAATTATAAAAACCTGTAAAACGCAATGATTTTATAGGTTTTTTCATTTCACTTTAGGAGGAAAGCCTTCAAGAACTTTAGCAACTATAGACTTAAATATGGCTTCACGTTTTTCTGGAGATGCTTTTGGACTGTAGCTAGATTCTGAAACAGCCTGCCAAAACAATCCGTTTTTATTTTCATCTACAAACTCAAAAATAATTTGCCTATTAAGTTTATTTTGACCTACAGGAATTCCGATAGAAACTCCACCACCTACTCTTCCTCCTGTTCCTCCAAGTCCCACTCCTACATTATTACGAGCAGCCTCTTGATATTCGTTACTTTTTATATCTATAAAAAAATCTGGAGTTTCAGATAATGTATAACCATTGGTTTGCAAGGCATTATCTAAAGCATCTAATAATCGTTTGGTATCTAATTCGCTAAGTCCTGTATCTAAATTAGCATAATAATTATAGGTTTTGTATGCCTTAAAGTCTGTCGTTTTCTCGTAATCGTAATTCACACGAACAGGTGCACAAGATGTTGCAATTAGCAACACTAAGAGGATTGAAAAATATTTCATGCTTTTTATTTTAAAGGTAGCAAAAATTATTCCGTTTCCTTTTTGTCGATAGACTTAGTTAAAGCCGAGGAAATAATTCCAGTTGGAATAGCAACGATACCTAATCCTATCATTAAGATCAAAAATGTGAAGACTTTTCCGCCTACAGTAATGGGATACACATCACCATAACCAACAGTGGTTAATGTAATAATTGCCCACCAAAGGCTATCAAAAATTGAGGTAAAATGTTCTGGTTGTGCTTCATTTTCAAAATAATAAATGCCAACTGCAGCAAAGTAAATAAGGATGAGCGTTATAAAAACAAAAAGTAGAATTTCTTCTTTAGCCGATTTTATAGCACGTGTAAAATGGTTCATTGCTCTATTATAGCGGACTAATTTTAAAATTCTGAATAACCTTAAAAAGCGTAATGCTCTTAATGAACGCAAATCAATTCCGAAGGACAAGTAAAATGGCAGAATGGCTAAAAAATCAATAATACCAAAAAAACTAAATACAAATTTAGGCTTACTATCTGCTACATAAATTCGTAGTAAGTATTCTAATGTGAATACGCTCACACTAAAAATCTCAATAATATATAATATGGTTTTGGTTTGTGGTTTAAGATTTGGAATCGTCTCTACCGAAAACGTAATGATAGATACTAAAATTAAAGCCTGAATAAAAAAGGCAAAATAACGACTTGGTTTGTTGTCATTAATTTCAACAATACTTTTAATTTTTTCTTTCATTATGATGGTTGGTAATGGAATCAAATTTACATCTTAGGATTAAAAAAACCAACAGCATAAAAATCACTAGTTTTTAAGTACTTTAAACGTACTAACTTTATTATTAATACGCACTTTCATAAAATAAAGTCCGTCACTTAACTGACTCACATCCAACACACCTTGAGACACTTTTGGAGTAACAGTCATCACATTTTGACCTAAAGCATTATATACTGTAATATTTTCAACACTGTTATTTGCTTTAAAGTTTACTATAGAATTTACTGGATTTGGATATAGTTCAAAATCACTAAACTCATTATCTTCAACAGATAACGTTGTATTATAAACTGCGATATCAAATAATCCAGTAGCTCTATTTGTACCATCAGACCAGACTTGAATATAATAATCTGTATTATATTCTAAATTAGCATCAAGTAACTGATTTATACCGCAAGCATCAGCTACTTGTGTTAAACTATTACAATCACCTTCCCATAATTGTAGATTATAAGTACCACCTTCAACGACTATATCGTATAAACCTGAATCTGTTGTGCTAAATGAAAACCAAACATCTACTCTATTAGCAGAATCATTACAACTTGGTATTTGAGAAGATTGTGTGGCTAATTCGTTGTAAGCTTGAACTATTTCTCCTAATTCCAAATTAATGGCATCATCACATTCGTCATTGATTGGTAAAATATTGCACTCAAAAGCGACTTCTGCTGTGCTGTTGCAGCCTGGAGCGTTGTTATTTATAGTAGTAACTATTTGAGAATCTGCTATAGCAGCACATATATTTGAATAATTACAAATATTTAAATTTGGGTTATTTTCAATAGTTAAAATCGAATATATTTGAGCACTTTCCATTGCTGAAATATTTGACAGTATCGAGTTATTGGTAATTCTTATGCTGTTTGCATAACTTAAGGCCTCTACACCTTCTAAACTTTCTAGTTGGTCATTATCTCCAATTTCAAAACTCCCAGAACCAGAGAATGCAAATAGACCTGTTAAATTTTGTAACAAATCGTTATCCTTAATTTCTAAATCATCTGCACCTAAAACATTATTAAGACCATTGAGGTTAATTAAAGAATCATTATCTTGAATATCCACGAAACCAACATTAGTAGCAAATCCTTGTAAGCCATTTAAACTTGAAAGTACAGGGTTTCGTCGTATTCCAATACCGCCATTTCCATCAGTACCAGTTACAACTAAATTACCTAGCGCACTGATATCAGATAAAGATTGATTATCTTGTATGATTACAAAAGGTCCATAATCTTCTGATGTACTTGCAATATTTTGTAATCCATCCAAATCCGTTAACAAAAAAGTATCATGGATAAATATCTGAAACACTTGTGTCAAGCCTGCTAAAGGTGTTAGATCTACAATATCACTACCACTAATATCTAACCAACCTATAGATTCATCAAACACGGTACAATTAGGATAATTAATTGGGAAAGCATCTATTTCTGCTTGAGAAGTAAATGTTCCATTAGGAGGACAGTCATTTAAATCGACTTCAATGGTAAATGTTGCTGTTGTTGAAGATGTATTTCCACAATCATCTGTTGCTAAAAATGTTACCGTTGCACTTACAGTCTCACTGCAATCAGAATCTAGAACAGTAAAATCGTTTGACCAAGAGATAGTACTACAAGTATCAGAAGCTATAGCTCCTCCATTTGAAGACAGCCAATTATTTAACTCTGAAACATTTCCAGAACCATCACAAGAAACAGATTCATCTAAGGCAGATGTTATAATACTAGGAGGCGTATAATCAGCAAAAGAAATCGTTTGAAGATGTGTAGTAATATTACCACAATCATCTGAAACAGTCCAAGTTCTCATGATGATTTCTTCTCCAAGACATGAACCATCACTAATATCCTCAAAAAAACTTATAGTAATATTACTAGAGCAATTATCTTCAGCTACCAGTTCTGGAAGTGTGTCGTCACTTCCACACTCTAGGGTTATGTCTGAAGGAAAACTTATAATCGTTGGAGCTTGTGTATCTTGTATGGTTAATGTAGCCAGAGTTTGAAAATCACCACAAGAATTACTAGCAGTAAACGTAACAGTAATTTCCGCATCACACAAATCTGTAATACCTAAAAAATCATTTGACCAAGTTACTGTTCCACAATTTGCTAAAGCTGTTGCTCCACCATTAGAATCTAGCCAATTTTGCATGGCGTTATCTTCACCACAGTCTATTGTAATATTTGAAGCTTCAGTCTCTATCTGAGAAAAAGCGGTTACAGAAAACATTAAAAATAATATGAGGAATACTTTTTTCATGACGTCCATTTGTTGCAAGTTATTTAAAATCAGACCTAAATTATAAAAGTTTTATCGATTTAGCGTTAAGGATTGTAGTGGAAATCCTTTTTTGCAAAAAAAGATTGCAACGAAAAGCCTGACCCTTTTTAGGGTAACGCCCAAAAACTAATCATTAAGCATTTTCCAGAGCTTATCCTTTAATTGGGTAATTCCTTTTTGTGCAACAGAAGAAATAAACATGTAATCGATAGGTAATGATTCATCTAATTCTTGTTTAAATTCAGCCTGAAGTTCATCATCAAGCATGTCACTTTTTGAAATCGCAATCATACGTTCCTTATCTAACATTTCTGGATTATAACGCTTCAATTCATCAAGCAAAATATCGTATTGTTTACGAATATCTTTAGCATCAGCGGGAATCATAAATAATAAAATAGAATTACGTTCAATATGACGTAAAAAATAATGACCAAGACCTTTTCCTTCAGCAGCACCTTCAATAATTCCAGGAATATCTGCCATTACAAAGGTTTGGTAATCGCGATATTCAACGATTCCTAAATTAGGTTTAAGGGTTGTAAACTCGTAATCAGCAATTTTTGGTTTTGCAGCACTAACGACAGATAGTAAGGTCGATTTTCCAGCATTTGGAAATCCGACTAAACCAACATCAGCTAAGATTTTAAGTTCTAAAGTTATATGTCTTTCTTGTAAATCTTCTCCAGGTTGTGCATAACGAGGTGTTTGATTGGTAGAACTTTTAAAATGCCAATTTCCTAAACCACCACGACCACCTTGAGCAACAATACTTTCTTCGCCAGCTTCTGTAATTTCAAAAAGCACTTCGTCAGTTTCAGTATCTTTTATTACTGTTCCCAAAGGCACATCTAAATAGACATCTTCGCCATCTGCTCCAGTACTTCTACTTTTGCTTCCATGCGATCCATGACCTGCTCTTGCATGACGTTTAAATTTAAGATGTAATAAGGTCCATAGGTTTTCACTACCACGAATGATGATATGACCTCCACGTCCACCATCACCTCCATCAGGACCACCTTTTTCTATATATTTTTCGCGATGTAAATGCGAAGAACCTTGTCCGCCTTTTCCGGAAGACACATGCACTTTTACGTAATCAACGAAATTTCCCTCAGTCATATTCTCTTATGTTTTCTAAAATCGTTTACCCGATTAAGTCTTATTACAATTTATCGATTACCAAATTGAGTCGATCTGTTATATCGCTAATACTACCAAAGCCATCAACGCCAAAGTATTTATCTTGCTTAGAATAAAAATCCTTCAAGATTGCTGTTTCGTTATAATATACTTTAATTCTATTTCTAATAATTGCCTCATCAGAGTCATCTTTTCTACCACTAGTTTTTCCACGCTCTAATAAACGTTTCACTAAAACTTCATCTTCCACTTCTAAAGCAATCATTGCATCAACTTTAGAATCTTTTGCATCCATTATTTGATCAAGAGCCACTGCTTGGACTTCATTTCTAGGGAAACCGTCAAAAATAAACCCATTAGCATCTGCATTTTTATCTACCTCTACACTTAACATATCTATGGTTACTTGATCTGGAACTAATGCTCCTTTATCTATATAAGATTTTGCTAATGCACCTAAGGCAGTATTATTTTTCATATTAAAACGAAACACATCTCCAGTAGAGATATGGACGAGATCATATTTCTCTTTTAAAAATTCTGCTTGAGTTCCTTTACCTGCACCTGGAGGTCCAAATAGCACTAAATTAGTCATGTGTTGTGTTGTTTTTAATTGATATATTTCTGGTAAGTCTCTACCTAATCCGTTATAATCTAATCCGTAACCGACTATAAATTTGTTTGGAATTTCAAGACCTACATAATGTAATCTAAAATCTTTTTTATAAGCTTCAGGTTTGTAAAATAATGTCGCGATTTTAAGTTCACCAACATTTTCATTTTTAAAAATACGATGCACTTCTTCGAGCGTATTTCCAGAATCTATAATATCTTCAAGGATGACTACTTTTCTACCTGATAAATCTTGTGTTAACCCAATAAGTCTCTGGATATCTTCCGAAGATTTAATCCCTTCATAAGATGCTAACTTAATAAAAGTAACTTCACAAGGTTTTGGATATTTTTTCACGAAATCACTCACAAACATGAAAGAACCATTTAAAATTCCAATAAATACAGGCACTTCGTCTTGAAGATCTTTTGCGACATCATCAACCATTTTCTGTACAGCAGCATCTATTTCTGCTTCAGAAATAAAAGGTTTAAAGTATAAATCGTTGAGCTTAATCACTTGTTTTTTAATTTAAAGAGGCAAAGATAATCAATAGATTGGCGATTAGCGATTTTTGAATTCCATTTTTACGATAGCTTTCTATTTTATAATGTATTTTTGTAATATTTAATACTAAAATATTACTGACATTTAGAACGGAGTCGTGAAAAATGCATCTTCTATTCAAGACATTTCGACTGCGCTCAATGTGAGAACTAGTTATAAAGGCAGATGACAAATTATTTTTCTTCAAATTTTAAACTCGGTATTCTTGGTGGTGGTCAATTGGGCAAAATGATGTTGTATTCGACCCGAAAATTTGACATTACTACTTATGTAATGGATTCAAGTGATGAAGCACCTTGTAAAATTGCATGCAACAAATTTGTTAAAGGAAATTTAATGAATTATGATGATGTTTACAACTTCGGGAAACAAGTCGATGTCTTGACTTTTGAAATTGAAAATGTAAACGTTGATGCTTTAGAGGCTTTAGAAAAAGAAGGCAAAAAAGTTTTTCCATCGTCAAAAACCTTACGAACCATTCAAAATAAAGCAACGCAAAAACTGTTTTATAGAGATCATCAAATTCCAACTTCAGACTTTACAAGATTTGCGTATGTATCTGAAATTGAAGACGCAATTGATAATGGTGGATTAGAATTTCCATTTGTCTGGAAAGCTGCTCAATTTGGTTATGATGGTAATGGCGTAAAGGTTGTTAGACAACTTTCAGATTTGAACAATTTACCTAAAGGTGAATGTATTACTGAAGATTTAATTCCGTTTAAAAACGAATTAGCTGTTATTGTAGCGAGAAATGAAACCGGAGAGACCAAAACCTATCCAGTTGTTGAAATGGAATTTCATCCAGAAGCTAACCAAGTAGAATATGTCATTTGTCCTGCAAGAATTGAAGAAACAGTTGCAAAGAAAGCGACAGATATTTCCTTAAAAGTTTCAAAGGCTTTTAATCATGTTGGATTGTTGGCTGTTGAAATGTTTCAAACTGAAAATGATGACATTTTAGTTAATGAAGTTGCACCAAGACCACATAATTCAGGTCATCAAACGATTGAAGCTAGTTACACCTCACAATTTGAACAACACATTCGTGCCATTTTAAATTTACCTTTAGGTCAAACTGAAAGTAAAGTTGGTGGTATTATGGTTAATCTTGTTGGTGCTGAAGGTTATACTGGCGATGTTGTTTATGAACACATCGAAGACATTTTGAAAATGAATGGTGTGACACCACATATTTATGGAAAAAAACAAACGAGACCTTTTCGTAAAATGGGACATGTGACCATTGTAAATGAAGATTTAAACAAGGCAAGAGAAATTGCTGAAGTTGTTAAGAACACAATAAAAGTGATAAGTAAATAAGGTCTCGACTACGCTCGACCTGACAAAAATTTAAATTATGCAAAAAGTTGCTGTTATTATGGGAAGTAAAAGTGATCTTCCAGTTATGCAAGACGCTATAGATATTTTAAAAGAATTCAAAATAGACGTTGAAGTTGATATTGTTTCAGCCCACAGAACACCAGAAAAACTATTTGATTTTAGTAAAAACGCACATACTAGTGGCATTAATGTCATCATTGCTGGTGCAGGAGGTGCTGCACATTTACCAGGAATGGTCGCATCATTGTCACCTTTACCTGTCATTGGAGTTCCTGTAAAAAGTAGTAATTCTATTGATGGTTGGGATTCTGTGTTATCTATTTTACAAATGCCTGGAGGAGTTCCTGTTGCTACAGTTGCCTTAAATGGTGCAAAAAATGCTGGGATTCTAGCTGCTCAAATTATTGGAGCAACAGATAAAACAATTCAAAATACAATAATCGCTTACAAAGAAAGTTTAAAAGCCAAAGTCATTGAATCTTCTAAAGAGTTGAAATAAAAAAAACCTCGTGTATAAACGAGGTTTTTAGAGCTATTAATCAATTATTTGTATAGAGTTGGTTAACTCCTTTTAAAATAATTATGACAAAACTAAAATATATTTCATCATTTTTTCAGAAAGTTATGAGATTTAATGAACAAAGTAATTCACAATTTGAATTTTCGTAAGACAATTACTACTAATTAAGCCTATATTTAAAAATTCATAAAACTAAATGAACGTATTAAATTCTAAATTCAACACACCATATCAAACAGCACCTTTTTCAAAAATTAAAAATGAGGATTATTTGCCTGCTTTTTTAAAAGCTATAAAAGGAGCCAAAGCTGAAATTGATGCCATCACAACTAATTCTGAAGCACCAACTTTTGAAAACACCATTGAAGCCTTAGACTTTTCGGGAGAACAATTAGATCGTATTTCAAGTATTTTCTTTAATCTGAATAGCGCTGAAACCAATGACACCATTCAAAAAATTGCTCAGAAAGTTTCTCCTCTATTGTCAGAATTCAGTAATGATATCACTTTAAATGAATCACTTTTCAAACGCGTTAAAGCGGTTTATGATAGTAAAAACACATTAGATTTAAACACTGAACAAAGTACACTTCTAGACAAAAAATATAAAGGGTTTTCTAGAAATGGAGCTAATTTGTCTGAAGATAAAAAAACACGCTTACGTGAAATTGACAAAGCTTTAAGTCAGTTAAAACTAAAGTTTGGAGAGCATGTTTTAGCTGAAACTAATGCTTTTGAAATGCATCTAACTAACGAAAAAGATTTGGCTGGATTGCCAGAAGGTGCAAAAGAAGCTGCTCAGCAATTAGCAGAATCGAAACAAAAAGATGGCTGGTTAATTACCTTAGATTACCCTAGTTACATTCCGTTTATGACCTATGCTAGTAATCGCGAGCTAAGAAAAAAACTGGCCATTGCTGCTGGTGCAAAAGCGTTTAAAGGTAATGAGTATGATAATCAAGATCATGTTTTACAAATCGCAAAATTAAGACACGAACGCGCAAATCTGTTAGGCTACAAAACACATGCTCATTTTGTTTTAGAAGAACGAATGGCAAAAACTCCTGAAACAGTTCAACACTTTTTAAATGAACTTTTAGAAAAAGCCAAACCAGCTGCTGAACGCGAATTTAAAAACCTAGAAGCCTTTGCAAAAGAATTAGATGGCATAGAAAGTCTTCAAAAATGGGATGGATCGTATTACTCTGAAAAATTAAAGCAGAAATTATTCAGTTTAGATGATGAACAATTAAAACCGTATTTCAAATTAGAAAATGTTATCAATGGTGTTTTTACAATTGCCGAACGCTTATACGATTTAAAATTTGAAGAAATTAACACAATCGACAAGTATCACGAAGATGTATTAACTTATAAGGTAACCGATTTAAAAGGAAATTTAATCTCTATTTTTTATGCGGATTTTTTTCCAAGACCAGGAAAACGAAATGGTGCTTGGATGACCGTTTACAAATCGCAATACATAAAGAATGGTAAAAACAGTAGACCACATATTTCAAATGTTTGCAATTTCACCAAGCCAACAAAAAGCAAGCCGTCACTCCTAACCTTTAATGAAGTGACGACATTGTTTCATGAATTTGGACATGCGCTTCATGGCATCTTAGCTAACACAACCTATCCGAGCTTATCGGGAACTAGTGTATCATGGGATTTTGTAGAATTACCAAGTCAGGTTTTAGAAAATTGGTGTTACGAAAAAGAAGCCTTAGAATTGTTTGCAACGCATTATGAAACAGGTGAGATGATTCCTATGGAGCTAATTGAAAAAATAAAAGCGTCTGCAACGTTCCATGAAGGTATGCAAACACTACGACAAATTAGTTTTGGGTTACTCGATATGTCTTGGCATGGTCAAGATCCAAGTGCAATTTCCTCTGTAAAAGCACATGAAAATGAAGCGTTTAAAAACACAAAATTATATCCAGATGTAGCTGAAAATTGTATGAGTACTGCGTTTTCTCATATTTTTCAAGGTGGTTACAGTTCTGGATATTACAGCTACAAATGGGCTGAAGTTTTAGATGCTGATGCTTTTGAATACTTTTTAGAAGAAGGTATATTCAATAAAGAGGTTGCAAAAAAATTCAAGGATAATGTGTTGTCTCAAGGAGGAATTGAAGAACCTATGACTTTATACAAACGATTTAGAGGCAAAGAACCTCAACCAGAAGCTTTGTTGAAACGCGCTGGATTGATATAATAATAATTACTAGAAAAGAACTGAAGCTACAACTTTGGTTCTTTTAAAAAACAAACTTTCAATAATTATTGAAAGTTTAAAATATTTTATATACATTTGTACTATGAATTACGAAGACGCTAAAATAAAATTTGTAAGTACTTGGGGAAGCCTTGGTTCACTTTGGGGAATTAATAAAGCTATGGCTCAAATTCAAGCCTTACTTTTTATCTCTACAAAACCATTATCTATGGAAGATATTATGGCAGAACTTCAGATTTCTCGTGGCAATACGAGCATGAATTTACGTCAGTTGATGGATTGGGGAATTGTGACTAAAGAACTAATACCAGGAGAACGCAAAGAATATTTCACTACTGAAAAAGAGGTTCAAGAATTGACTAGAATTATTGCTAAAGAACGTAGTCGAAGAGAAATTCAACCGGTTATAAAAGTATTGAACGATGTCTCGTCTATTAAAGATGATGGTACAGAAAAAACTAAAGAACTCATAAAACAAACTAAAGCATTGCATGACTTAACGCTAAATGCAGATACTATGATTAATAAATTAGTGAGTCAGAAACAAAACTGGATTACTAAATCATTAATCAAACTCATCAAATAAAAAAATTTAAATCAAACTTTCAATTTTTTCTGAAAGTTTAAAATATATAGAAATGAAGAAATTATATCTTATTAACAAAGTCTCACTAATAATAACATTCGTACTTTATCTAACTATCTTTTTAGGCATGTATGCACAAATGGTATTAGGTGCTTTACAAATAATCTCTGCATTAATTCTATTCTTTTTTTGGAAACAATTATCTAAAAATTCCAAAGAGAAACTATATATCTACTGGACAATTGTAACTATTTATGGTTTGTGCTGGCTAATGGATTGGAAAGGTTATAATGAATACTTCACAATAGTATTTGGAATTATGATTGTTCCAATGTCAATAGCAACATACTTTGTTTACATTCTTAAATCAATTAAAAATTATATGATATGAATTATAACATTATAACATATAGCATTTACCTTCCAATTATTGCTGTGATAATGGTAAAAGTTGGTTGGCTTTTTTATACACATGGAGAAATATTTTTACTATATCTATTTCAACAAAATACATCACTGGTTAAAAGCATAAACAACATCTTACTTATTGGATACTATCTCGTCAATTTAGGTTATGCTATTATTAGTTTAGCTTATTGGGAAACAATTGAATCTGTAATACAAATGCTTAATACATTAGGTGAACATTTAGGTGTAATCATTATAGGTTTATCATTACTACATTACAATAATGTGCTATTACTCAACTACCTCGTAAAATCAAAAACTTTAAAACTATAAATCATGAAAAATTCAAAAATCATTATCGGTTACCTAATCTATTTACCCATTGTAATAATCTTAACCATTTACGTTTCTAAAATGCTTTTCAAAAATGGAAAATACTTTATGCTAGATATTTTTAAGGGCAAAGAAGATATTGCTCTTGCAACTAACAAACTTTTCGAGATTGGCTTTTATCTCATCAATATTGGTTGGGCTTTACTGATCCTTAAAATTACTTATCACAGTAAAACTGGTATGAGTACTCAAACTCTAATAGAAACTTTAAGTATGAAAATTGGAGGTTTTTCTATCTATTTAGGCATTATGTTGTTTATCAATCTATTTTTCTTCTTTAGAGGACGACGCAAATCTAGACAAAGTAATAGTGTCATTACAAAAACACCAACTTATAATGTTCAAAATGATCAATAAAACTCGAAAATGAAAACAATAACAATAGCTGGTGGAAGTGGTTTTTTAGGACAAGTATTAGAAGCCTACTTTTCAAAAAAAGGATATAAAATTTTCATCTTAACAAGAACACCTCAACGTGATAATGAAATCTATTGGAATGGAAAAGATTTAGACAGATGGTCAAAAACTTTAGAACAAACTGATATATTAATTAATCTCACAGGCAAATCAGTCGATTGCAGATATAATGAAGAAAATAAAAAACTCATTTATGATTCTCGCATAGATTCTACACATCTTTTAGGCTTAGCCATCAATTTATGTGATAATCCACCAAAAACTTGGATTAATTCATCTACAGCAACAATATACAGTCACTCTATAGATAAAGAAATGACTGAAGACAAAGGTGAAATAGGTGATGATTTCTCAATGAATATAGCAAAGTCATGGGAAAAAGCCTTCTACGCAATAACAAATCCCAAAACTAGAAAAATTGCTACAAGAACATCAATAGTCATGGGAAAATATGGTGGAGCAACGGAACCTTTAAAAAAATTAGTTAAGTTTGGCTTAGGCGGAAAGCAAGCTTCTGGACTTCAAAAAGTAAGTTGGATTCATGAATTGGATTTTGCCAGAGCTATTGAATTTTTAATAGAAAACGAAAATTTAAATGGCAATTTTAATCTAGCTGTACCAAAACCAACAGATAATAAAACCCTCATGAAAAGCTTCAGAAAGGTGATGAAAATACCTTTTGGAATCTCACATCCAGAATGGTTCATTAAACTTGGCGCAAAATTAATTGGTACTGAACCAGAATTGGTCTTAAAAAGTAGAAATATAATTCCGAAGCGTTTGTTAGATAACAAATTTAAATTCATACATTCAAATATTGAAATAGCTCTTGATGATCTTATAAATTTGTGACCATGACATTCTTAAATGCATATTGGAAAAACCTTATACTTATAAATTATGAGATAGACCACAAATTTTTACAACCGTTTGTACCTAAAGGAACTGAACTTGATCTATTCAATGGAAAATGCTATATCAGCATTGTTGGATTCATGTTTATGAATACAAAAGTTTTAGGAATGAAACTACCATATCACGTCAACTTTGAAGAGGTTAATCTTAGGTTTTATGTTAAACATAAAGACAAAAGAGGTGTTGTGTTTATTAAAGAAATTGTACCAAAACCACTGATTACTTTTGTTGCAAATTCAATCTATCATGAGCATTATCAAACTGCAAAAATGAAGCACATTTGGACAAAACATGGTAATTATAAGCAATTTGAATATCTATGGAAAATTAATAATATATGGCAATCTATTTCAGTAAAAACGGAAAAAATATTTTCAGAAATAATAGAAGATTCTGAAGCACATTTCATAACCGAACATTATTATGGATACACAAAACATAAAAACAAAACTTTTGAATATGAAGTTGCTCATCCAAGCTGGAGACAATTAAAAGTTAAAGACTTTAAACTCAATATCGATTTCAGGATGAATTATGGAGAATCCTTTACTTTTCTTAACCATGTAAATCCAACATCAGTACTTCTTGCTGAAGGCTCAGACGTAAGTGTAAAAAACAAAAAAACCATCCACATTTAAAACTTTAGATAAAATCGTTTTTTTACTTTATTTTTGAAATAAATTTCAGAGAAAGAATGCCTAAACATGTCATAGATCCTAATCAGTGGATAAATCTATATTCCGATTATCTTTTCAATTACACCATAACACGTGTAAATGATAGAGAAATTGCTCAAGATTTAGTACAAGACACTTTTGTTGCTGGTTTAAAATCTATGAAAAATTTCAAAGGTGAAGCTAGCGAACGTACGTGGTTAATTTCAATTTTAAAACGAAAAATTATTGATCATTATCGCAAGATTAATTCTAAAAAAGGCAAAGCTGAAGTTAGAATGACTTACAATACTGATGAAAGTGAAGGTGATTGGCTAGAGGAACGTGTTGCCGATCCATTTGATAAAACTGCAGAAGACACCATTGAAAATACAGAATTAGGCATTGCTATTGATAATTGCCTAGGAAAATTACCTGAGAAACAAGCTCAAGTTTTTGAAATGAAAACAATTTTAAATTATGAAACTGAAGCCATCTGTAATGAATTAGACATTACTGCGTCTAACCTATGGGTAATCATACATCGAGCTAGAGTTTCAATGGCAAGTTGCCTTGAAAAAAATTGGTTTTAATTATGAGTAATAAAATCTTCATACCTTGTAAAGACGCTAATCATGTTTGTGATAAAACACAATACAAGGAAGCTTCTCTTTGGGAAAAAATCAAATTAAATATCCATTTAATTTATTGCAGAGCGTGTAGAAAATACACAAAGAAGAATTCACAATTAACCAAGCTAGTTACTAAAGACCCTATTCCGATGGATGCTTCGGCTAAAGCAAACTTAAAGTCTGCTTTTGAACAAGAATTAGCAAAACATCAATAAGACTATTAACCACCAGATTGGTAAACTCTCCACCCAAAACGCACTATAATATCTTCCTTGTTGTTTTGTAGAAAACATTAAAAACAAAAACAATACTAGACAAATTAAAGTTAAAGCTACTATGTGGCTCCAAGTAATATCATCTTTAAAATATTCTAAACTTAGTATTAAAAATAACAATAGAGCTCCAATTACTTTGGTTTGCTTCACTCCTATTCTCTGTGGAATTGTAGCCAATTTTAAACTATCATAGTTTAAATCTCTTATTTCAAAAGGTAGCATCAATACCACTACAAAAATAAAACGTTGAACAGCAGTTAATACTATATCATCATATATTTCAAATTCGTCAATAATTAAAGGTAAAAAAACAGTAACTCCAGACCACACCAATGCTATGATGTAAATTTTAAGTCCACTTATACTTCTCAACTGTTTCTTTTTATCAACAAACAATCGGTTAGGCAATAACGGTATTGCATACAAAAATGTCACAAGGCCAAAAATTAGTATCGCAATTAATGAAGCTTCATTTAATTTCAATGCAAAAAAGCACATGAGCAAAAAGCAAATTAGAGAAAAGACTTGAATGGTTTTCAATTTATTTGATAAGCTTCGATGATGAAATTTTGCCAAACCAAAATACTTAACAAAATTGTATCCAGTTATAGAAGCAAATCCTATAAAAACAAGCAGATTCACATCCATAGAAACATTAAATTCTAGGAAAGTAATCCAAGACATCGCAACAATAGCCAAAGCTACATGAATACTACTATTGATATAAAAATCAAACAACGATTTTAAAACACGCATAACACAAAAATAGTCAAACTGTTAATAACAGATTCAAATGGTTGAAAAGTTTCATTTTCATTAACATTTTAAGGTCAATAATTGCTTAATTTTGCGAAAATAAAATTCAACTCAAATAATTAATGAATACAGCAGATTTTTCACTTCGTCATATTGGTCCGAGAGAAGCGGATCAAAAACAAATGTTGCAAACGGTTGGAGTAGATTCTATGGAGCAATTAATCCATGAAACAATTCCGGACGGCATTCGTTTAAAGTCAGATTTAGATCTTGATGAACCTATGAGTGAGCAAGAATATTTACTACACATCTATAATCTCTCAAAGAAAAATAAAGTATTTAAAACATATATTGGTTTAGGATATCACCCAACCATAATGCCTGCAGTTATTCAACGTAATATTTTAGAAAACCCAGGCTGGTACACGGCATACACACCATACCAAGCAGAAATTGCACAAGGTCGTCTAGAAGCCTTATTGAATTTTCAAACTATGATCACAGATCTTACTGGAATGGAAATTGCAAATGCGTCACTTTTAGATGAAAGTACAGCTGCTGCAGAGGCTATGAGTTTATTGTATTCAGTTAGAGAAAGAGATCAAAAAAAAGCAGGAATACATAAATTTTTTATTTCTGAAAACATACTTCCACAAACACTTTCTTTATTACAAACTAGAGCTACACCAATTGGTATTGAACTCGTTATTGGAAAAGAAGAAAACTTTGATTTTAATGAAAATTTCTTTGGCGCTATTTTACAATATCCAGGGAAACATGGTCAAGTTACAGACATTAAATCTTTTATAGAAAAGGCAAACGCTTCTCGAATTAAAGTTGCCGTTGCAGCTGATATCATGAGTTTAATAAAACTTGAAGCTCCTGGAGAATTTGGTGCAGATGTCGTAGTTGGAACGACACAACGTTTTGGAATCCCTATGGGTTATGGAGGTCCACATGCTGCATATTTTGCAACTAAAGAAGCCTATAAAAGAGATATTCCTGGTCGCATTATTGGAGTTACAAAAGACGCAAACGGGAACAGAGCTTTGCGTATGGCTTTACAAACTCGCGAACAACATATAAAACGTGATAAAGCAACCTCAAACATTTGTACTGCTCAAGTTCTATTAGCTGTAATGGCTGGAATGTATACTGTTTATCATGGACCAAAAGGCTTAGAGTTTATTGCTAATAACATTCACAATAAAGCAGTTATATTATCTAACGAAATTCAAAAATTAGGGTTTGAACAAACGAACACTTCATTTTTTGACACGCTTCATATAAAAGCAGATGCTAAAACCATAAAAGCTGAAGCAGAAAACAAAAAAATGAACTTCTATTATCCAAATGATAACGAAGTTGTCATATCTATTAATGAACCTACAACGCTTGCAGAACTAAATAAAATTGTTGGTATTTTCGCAAAAAGTGTAAACAAAGCATCTAATAAAATCGTTGCTATTTCTGAAGAAAATTCAATAGAAAACCAACTTAGACGTCAATCAGCATTTTTACAAGAACCTATCTTTAATTCGCACCATTCTGAAACAGAATTAATGCGTTACATCAAATATTTAGAGCGTAAAGATTTAGCTTTAAATCATTCTATGATTTCATTAGGTTCATGCACAATGAAACTAAATGCTGCATCTGAAATGCTACCTTTAAGCTGGTTTAAATGGGGAAAAATTCATCCATTTGCGCCTATTGAACAAACTAAGGGCTATCAAATTGTTTTAAAAGAATTAGAAGACCAACTTACAGAAATCACAGGTTTTGCTGGTACTTCATTACAACCTAATTCTGGTGCTCAAGGTGAATTTGCTGGATTAATGGTGATACGAGCCTACCACGAATCTAGAGGTGATCATCACAGGAATATTTGTATTATTCCATCATCAGCACACGGAACAAATCCGGCAAGTGCAGTAATGGCAGGAATGAAAGTCATTGTTACAAAATCTACAGAAGAAGGCAATATTGATGTTGATGATTTAAAAGAAAAAGCAGAGTTGCACAAAGATAATCTTTCAGCTCTTATGGTTACTTATCCTTCAACACACGGTGTTTATGAAGCGTCAATAAAAGACATCACCAAAATCATTCATGATAATGGAGGTCAAGTTTATATGGATGGTGCAAATATGAATGCTCAAGTTGGGTTAACTAATCCTGGAAATATTGGTGCAGACGTTTGCCATCTTAATTTACATAAAACATTTGCTATTCCTCATGGAGGTGGTGGTCCAGGTGTAGGACCAATATGTGTTGCGAAACAATTGGTTCCATTTTTACCAGGAAACCCATTAATTAAAATAGGAGGTGAAAATGCTATTTCAGCAATTTCCGCTGCTCCATTTGGGTCTTCTTTGGCTTGCATAATTTCTTATGGTTACATTAAAATGTTAGGAGCTTCCGGATTAAAACGCTCAACCGAAGTTGCAATTCTTAATGCAAACTACATCAAAAGGCGCTTAAAAGGTGCTTATGAAACCTTATATTCGGGAGAGTTAGGACGTGCAGCTCACGAAATGATTATCGATTGCAGACCTTTTAAAGTAAATGGTATTGAAGTTGTTGATATTGCAAAACGTTTAATGGATTATGGTTTTCATGCTCCAACTGTTTCTTTTCCTGTTGCAGGAACCATGATGATTGAACCTACAGAAAGTGAAAGCAAACAAGAAATGGATCGTTTTTGCGATGCTATGATTTCTATTAGACATGAAATTGATAGCGCATCAAAAGAAGATGATAACAATATTTTGAAGAATGCACCTCATACCATGAGTATGATTACTAATGACGAATGGCTATTACCTTATACACGTCAGCAAGCCGCATTCCCATTAGACTATGTAAGGGATAACAAGTTTTGGCCTAGTGTTCGTCGGGTAGATGATGCATATGGTGACAGAAATTTAATTTGTACCTGTGCTCCAATTGAAGCATATATGGAAGCATAAATCAAGCACTTGAACGTCGTAAAAACTAAAGGCAATATATTAACATTTCATTAAATGTTAGTATATTGCCTTTATCATTTAGGATTCTAAATCAGATATAATAATTTATGAGTATTAAGATAACAGGAACAGGAAGTTTTATTCCTAGTCGAATAGAAAAAAATGAAGATTTTTATAATCATGAGTTTTTAAATGCAGATGGCTCTACAATAAATAGTCCAAATGAGATTATCGTTGATAAATTTAAAGCGATTACTGGAATTCAAGAAAGGCGATATGTAAAATCTGAATTATTAAATTCTGATATTGGTTTTTTTGCTGCAGAAAAAGCAATCATTGATGCAAAAATCGACAAAGAAACTATAGACTACATCATTGTTGCTCACAATTATGGTGATGTCAAACACAATGCAGAACAAAGTGACACTGTACCAAGTATTGCTTCCAGAGTAAAGCACTTGTTAAAAATTAAAAATCCGAAATGTGTAGGTTACGACCTGCTATTTGGGTGTCCAGGTTGGATTGAAGGTGTGATTCAAGCAAAAGCATTTATTTCATCAGGCATAGCAAAACGCTGTCTCGTGATTGGTACCGAAACACTATCTCGTGTCGTTGACAAACACGATCGTGATTCGATGATTTATAGCGATGGTGCAGGAGCTGTCATTGTTGAAGAAAGTAATGAAGATGGTGGAATTATAGCTCATGAATCCGCTACATTCACATATGATGAAGCACATTTTATTTACTTTGGCGAAACCAATCATCCTGAAATCACAGACCAACGTAGATATATAAAAATGTTTGGTCGCAAGATTTATGAGTTCGCACTAACTAATGTGCCTTTAGCCTTAAAGACTTGTCTAGAAAAAAGTGGATATTCTATTAATGATGTGAAAAAAATTCTAATTCATCAAGCCAATGAAAAGATGGATGAAGCGATTGTTAAGCGTTTTTATAAACTTCATAACATGGAAATGCCAGCAGGTATTATGCCAATGACGATAAACACACTTGGAAATTCTAGTGTAGCAACTGTACCAACGTTGTATGATATGATTTTAAAAGGTCAACTTGAAAATCAAAAAATTAACAAAGGTGATGTGATTATGTTTGCTAGTGTTGGTGCTGGTATGAATATTAATGCCATTGTTTATAAGCATTAATATGAATAAAAAAATTGCAATAATTGGTGGAGGAAACCTAGGTCAAGCCATTGCTTCTGGTTTATTATCTGATGATTTCAAAGCTTCTGAGTTAACAATCACGCGACATAAAACCGATTTACTATCTACTTTTAAAGATCAAGGTGTTACTATCACTTCAAATAATATTGATGCTGTAAAAACATCTCAAATTGTAATCATTGCTGTTAAACCTTATAAAATTGAATCTGTTTTAAAAGAGGTTTCATCTTATATTTCAAATGAGCATTTAATAATTTCTGTAGTCAGTGATTACACAATCGATGCAATTAATGAAACTCTAAAAACGACTCCTATTGTATTTAGAGCTATGCCAAATACAGCTGCTTCTGTTAATGAATCGATGACTTGTATTGCATCACATAATGCTACAGAAGAAGACACGAAAACAGTCACTACTATTTTTAATGCACTGGGTAAAACCATAAGTATTAATGAACAACTCATGGATGCAGCTACAGTTTTAGGTGCTTGCGGAATTGCCTATGTGCTTCGTTTTATTAGAGGTATGATTCAAGGTGGAATTGAGATTGGTTTTGATGCTAAAACAGCAACCGAAATTGCAACTCAAACTGTAAAAGGTGCAAGTGAATTATTGTTACAAAAAGGGAATCATCCAGAAGCAGAAATTGACAAAGTAACAACACCAAAAGGTTGTACTATTGCTGGTTTAAATGAAATGGAACATCAAGGCTTTAGCTCTGCATTGATTAGAGGAATCAAAACGTCTTATGATAATATTTCAGATTAATGTACGAAAACAGCTTTCCAAATAAACGCTTTAAACATACCGTTCAATTTTTAAAACGACACATAAAGGTTTCAGAAACAATTTTGGACTTAGGTGTTGAAAACCCGCTGTCATCAATTTTAAAAACAAATGGGTATTCTGTTACAAACACATCAGGCATAGATTTAGACATTGATACTTCTGAAATCAAAAACTCAAATACAGATGTTGTAACAGCGTTTGAAATTTTCGAACATCTTCTTTCTCCTTTTACCGTTTTAAAATCTATTAAAGCAGATAAACTTGTAGTGAGCATTCCTCTTAAATTATGGTTTGCTTCAGCTTATAGAAGTAAAACAGATATGAGAGACCGACACTTTCATGAATTTGAAGATTGGCAATTTGATTGGTTACTCGAAAAATCAGGATGGAAGATTATTGCATCAGAAAAATGGACCAATCCTTCAAAAAAAATAGGGATAAGACCACTACTTCGTTTATTTACACCAAGATATTATATTGTCTATGCTGAAAGAATTTCTAAGCCATAAATTCTAAAATCAAATACTGTTTCCGTAGTTTTGAAATTAAGTATCCTAAACTGAAATTTATTAATGAATTTCTACATTATCATTCCTGCACACAACGAAGAAGATTCTATTGCTCTTACTCTAGAATCTTTAGTTAACCAAACGCTTTTACCAAAACGAATTGTTGTGGTTAACGATAATTCTACTGATAAGACTCAAGAACTAGTTAAAAAATTCACAGAAAAACATACATTCATTTCCTTAGTAAATAATAGCTCTTCAGATAAACATTTACCAGGCGCAAAAATTGTAAACGCCTTTTATAAAGGCTATGAAACTTTAGATGACAATTATGATATAATCTGTAAATATGATGCAGATTTGATTTTTCCTGAAAATTATCTTGAGCAATTAGCTATTAACTTTACAAAGAATAAAAATCTTGGAATGGCAGCTGGCATGTGCTACATTAAAAAAAACAATGATTGGGTTTTAGAGAATCTTACTCGCAAAGACCATATTCGCGGAGCACTAAAAGCGTATAGAAAAACCTGTTTTGAAGACATTAGAAAGCTCAAAATGTCAATAGGTTGGGACACTGTTGACGAATTACTAGCGAAATATCATAATTGGAATATTTTAATTGATGAAGCTCTACATGTAAAACATCTAAAACCAACTGGAATTAGCTATAATAAATCATCAAAATATTTACAAGGTGAAGCTTTATACAAAATGCGTTATGGATTCATAATTACTTGGATTACTGCATTAAAAATGTCATTAAAAAAACAAAGCTTGTCTGTTTTTATGAACTATATGAACGGTTATTTTAAAGCTAAACGTTCAAATTTAGAGTTCCTAGTTTCTGAAGATGAAGGGAAATTTATTAGAAAGTTAAGATGGAATGGAATTTTAGAAAAGTTCAAATAGATTCTAAATTAGAATTCCTGAAACAAGTACAAAATGACACTTTTATATCAATTAAAACTCCAGCCTTTATAACTACTTGAAGCTTCCAACTTGTTTTCAATAGCATCGTCAAGTTCTAAAAAGAAATCAATTCCTGTTAATTCTTCAATTTCATCTACCGAAACTACAAACTTATAAAGTGGCTGATTTGAATCTTTATGAGGCATTAAAAAAGCAATCATTTTAGTTGTACCAGAATTCGTATCAATCAACACTTTATAAAATTGATTAGGCACACTCACCTTTTCATCTCCTATCGTCTTCATGCGTCCTTTTAAAACACCTCCAGTAATCACAAAAACACCATCATATTTTCCTGCCCAATACCTTACTTTCTGTTCAAGTGTATTCCAAATTCCAGCATTAAATTGATGTTCTTGCGGACTAATATTACTTGTTAAAAACGTTTCATCGTGAGCATCTTTACTAAATCGTCTATCTCCTGCAGGACACAAATGTCCTCGATCATAACCTGACTTTTTATAATTCTGCCAATGTGCAGCTCCAGTTTTTACGGCTTTATCAATTTCAAAATATGGACGCTTAAAATTGGTACTTGATAAATGCGTTTTTTTTAATTCGTAGGCAACCCATTCGGCTTGTTCATGTGATTCGTTGTAAGACAAAGAATAATTTTCATGATGTACGATTTGACCCGTTGTACTTGATGGCAAGAAATATTCGTTAGTATCGTCTTTTATTGTTTTGCCTCCTTCTACTATTTCAGCAGATTCTTCTTCAGCTAAAAAATGTTCATAACTATAAATGCCAAGAATAAGCAAAACAGCTAGTATTGAATATAAGGTACGCTTCTTCAAAATTAATCTATTATATATTCCAAAGGATTACCAATACTAGCATTTGGAAAGCTAATTCCTAAAAGCGCAGACATAGTTGGCGCAATGTCTGGAATTACTGTTTTTTGGTATGTTTGTCCGTGATTAATTCCTTTTCCGAAGAACAACAAAGGTACGTGAGTATCGTAATTTAAACCACTTCCATGAGTTGACCCTGTTTTACTGTAAGAAATAAAAGAAGCATCATTTACTAAAAGCACATCTCCTGAGCGCTTTTGATTAAATCCGTTTTGCAATAAAGATTCAATGCCAATGGTAAAATTAGTAGAAGACATAGCATTTGCAGTATACGTTTTAGCAATTTGGTTGTAGTTTATCTGCTCATTCGCTATTTTTTGTTGTACTTCTGAAAGGTCTAAACCCAATTCTTTTATTTTATTTCGATTTAAAAACACTTGGTTATTACTTATATTTTCTACGATATCTTTTGTTCCAAAAGTATCGACTAAAAACGTATTGAATTGTGCTTTTCTATCATCATTATGAATGTATCCAGCTGGAATTTTAGCTCTTTTAAGATATGAAGGAACTTCAACGGCTCCATGATCTGAAGTTAAAAACACAGTATACTCTCCTTTTCCTACATTTTTATCTAAATAGAGAAACAATCGCTCCAAATCTTTGTCTAATCTAATATAAGTATCTTGAACTTCTTTAGAACTAACTCCAAAGTTGTGACCAACATAATCTGTGCATGAATAACTAAGCGTTAAAACATCTGTTGTATTATCTTTACCTAACTCCTCTCCTTGAATTGCAGCAATAGCAAAATCTGTGGTTAAACTATTTCCATAGGCTGTTGCTTTTAAAATATCAAATCCACGATTATCTTTTTGCAGAGCTTTCAAGTCATAGGGAAATGTTGGTTTTTCTTTTCCTTTAAATCCACGTTCAAAATCATTATCATCTTCACCACTTTCTGTATAAGTTGAAATATCATAATAGGTATCCCAAACTTTCAAATATGATTCTGCTGTTTCCGAAGCATTAAAATCCGACACCCATTTTGGTAATTCATTCATATAAAAAGTACTTGAAATCCAAACACCTTCATCACGTCCATGAAACCAATAAGCAGCATTTGCAGTATGACCAGCTGGTAAAATTGCTCCTCGATCTTTCATTGCAACACCAATAGTCTTACCTCGCATTTGTGAAAACAATCTATTTTCATCTGTAAATGTTGTTGTCAACATTCTTTGTGGTGACATTTTACCTGCATCACTTGAGGTTCCTACAGACTCAACAGAATCATCATCAGCACAATAGACAACTTTTTTCATCACTTTATCATACCAATTATTGCTTATTATACCATGATACTTAGGTGTTGTACCTGTAAATACAGAAGCATGTCCTGGTCCTGTATAAGTTGGCACATAGTTGAAATGATTGTTTTTACAATTAAACCCTTCATTCATCATACGTTTAAATCCGCCTTCACCATATTTATTATAAAATCTTGTGAGATAATCATATCGCATTTGATCTACCACAATTCCTACGACCAATTTTGGATTATCATTTTGAGACTGAGATGGCGTTGTCATAAAAAAAAGACTAACAAATAATACAATATACTTTAACATAAATGTGTGTTTCTAATTTCAAAAATACAGATTTTAAAACATCGCACTTTAAAATTAAGGTTAAATAAGATTAGTTTTTTTACTTTAGCATAATCAAATTTAACTATGCAATACCTTCATAATATTGGTGCCTATTTTTTAATGATCGCAGAGATGTTTCGTAAACCTACCAAATGGTCTGTAATGCGAACACTTATTTTAAAAGATATTGATGATTTAATCATTGGTTCTTTAGGTATTGTGGCCTTCATTTCATTTTTTGTTGGTGGTGTTGTAACCATTCAAACGGCTTTAAATATTAGTAATCCATTAATTCCAAAATATTTAGTTGGTTTTGCTACTCGACAATCTGTAATATTAGAATTTGCACCAACATTCATATCAATTATAATGGCTGGAAAAGTAGGCTCATTCATTACATCTAGTATTGGCACAATGCGTGTTACGGAACAAATTGATGCACTAGAAGTTATGGGAATTAACGCCTTGAATTATTTGGTCTTTCCAAAGTTTATTGCTTTGATGCTCTATCCTTTTGTTATTTCTATTGCTATGTTTTTAGGAATTATTGGAGGAATGGCTGCTTGTGTTTATGGCGGATTTAGTAGTATTGATGATTATATTACTGGTGTACAATTTGAATTTATTCCATTTCATATTATTTATGCGTTTATAAAAACAATTGCTTTTGCATTTCTTTTGGCTACAATTCCTTCATTTTACGGATTTTATATGAAAGGTGGTGCATTAGAAGTTGGTAAAGCCAGTACCACATCTTTTGTTTGGACAAGTGTCATGATTATTTTATTAAACTATATATTAACCCAAATGCTTTTAAGCTAATGATAGAAGTCAAAAATGTAGAAAAATCATTTGGAGATGCTCACATCTTAAAGGGCATTAGTACCACTTTTGAAAAAGGAAAAACCAGTTTAGTCATTGGACAAAGTGGCTCTGGAAAAACAGTGTTTCTAAAATGCTTGTTAGGCTTGTTTATACCAGAAACTGGAACCATTTCTTATGATGGAAAAATATATTCTGAGCTTAGTCATGATGAAAGAAGAAATTTAAGAGCCAAAATGGGAATGGTATTTCAAGGCAGTGCGCTTTTTGATTCTATGACGATTGCTGAAAATGTGATGTTTCCATTACGAATGTTCACTAAACAAAGTAAAAGTGAAATGGAAGATCGTGTTAATTTTGTTCTAAATAGAGTTAACCTTCCTGATGCACACCACAAAATGCCAAGTGAGGCTTCTGGAGGAATGCAAAAACGCGTTGCTATTGCAAGAGCCATTGTAAACAAACCTAAGTATTTGTTTTGTGATGAACCTAATTCTGGATTAGATCCAAAAACCGCAATTGTTATTGATAATCTTATTCAAGAGATTACAGATGAATACGATATCACCACAGTAATCAATTCTCATGATATGAATTCGGTTATGGAAATTGGAGAAAAAATCGTCTTCTTAAAAGATGGATTTAAAGCATGGGAAGGCTCAAAAGACACTATTTTTAAAACAGACAACGAAGTTGTAACTGATTTTGTTTATTCGTCTGAACTATTCAAAAAAGTACGAAAAATGTATCTTGAAGAAAATGAATAAATCAGTTTCTTCTTATTACAATAGTATCCTCTTTTAAAACACCTTGTAACCATTCTTGTAAATTCCTCTCTCTTACTAATACAACACTATCATTAAGAGAAACTTTCCACCTTACATTTGCGATTGTAACAGTATCAATATTTATAAAATCTTTTGATTCTAGCATTTTTGAATATCCGAAAAATTCTAATTCATTAAATCTCACTTTTGCATCGCGTGATAAATTAGTAAATGAAACTGAATTACTAGTCGCATCTTTAGACTCTATTTGCTTATTTAAATTGGTAATATTCAATTCTAATTGTTCCACTTGTTTTTGAAGCCCAGAAATGATTAAATCTTTTTGATCTAAATCTCTTATTGCTCTATCATAAGCATCAACAACTTTATCAAAGCCTCTATTCTTATTTCCTTTAATATCTAATTTAAAGTCTTTAATCTTGTCATACTTTTTTATTTCATTATTTAAATCTGCAATGGTTGCATCTGGCACTTCTCCATTAAAATATAATGCAATGGTTTTCTCTTCCCAATTAGGTGTTCCACTTTGAAACCAAAGCTCACGATTAGACTTCACTTCGTCTGTAATAAAACTATCAAAATCATTCTCTAAACCACTATCTTTTAAAACCTTTACAAACGTTATTGTTGGATAAACCATAACGAGTACAGCTACTAATGCAGCAAAATTGGCTGTTCTTCTTCGTTTAGCTGAATTAGCATATTTAAGCATTGGAAACCTTAATACTTTTAACACTAAAAACGTTGCTAAAGCAATAAATATAGTATTAATCGTAAACAGATTCATAGCACCCAAGAAATAGGACCAATTGCCATCTGCTAAACTAAAACCTGCTGTACACAAAGGAGGCATTAAAGCTGTTGCAATTGCTACACCAAAAATCACTGACGCGATAGTTCCCTTTTTTGTACGTGCTATAATTAGGGCTAGACCTCCAAAAAATGCAATTAAAACATCTCGTATATCTGGCTTTACTCTACCTAAAAGTTCAGACGTTTCTTGGTTTCCGAGCGGAAAAAATTTAAAAAACAAAAAAGCAGTCAATAGACTTAAAACAATCATTATCGCTAAATTGATAAGTGAACGTTTTAAGGTGTCAATATCATTAATTGCAATTGCCATTCCAATACCAAGAATTGGTCCCATTAAAGGCGAAATTAACATGGCTCCAATAACAACTGCTGTAGAATTGGCATTTAAACCAACAGATGCTACCATTATTGAGCAAACTAAAATCCAAGCTGTTGCTCCTTTAAACGAGACATCGCCTTTTATTGCTGTAATAGTCGCATCACGATCTGTATCGTCTCTAAAGTCTAAAAGCTCATTTAAAAACGTTTTAATACTGACCCATAAGCCTTTAGCATCTTGTTTTACAGCTTCCTTACTTTGTTCAACTGCAGCATCCTTTTTAGTTTCTTCTTCTGAGAAATCGAATTTACTTTCTTCGCTCATAATTATCCATATTGCTCTCCAAATGTTGACTTAACATTTTGCAGTACTTTTTTAATATCTTGCTCTTTTGTCTTTGGAAAGATAAGCAAAACTTCGTCTTTATCTACAATAATATAATTTTGCAAACCATCAACTACAACAATTTTATCTCCTTTGGTACGAATCATATTTCCTGAAGCATCTTCAGTTAATGTTTTAGCATTAACCACAGCATTATTATTTTCATCTTTATCTAATTTATCATACAGACTTCCCCAAGTACCTAAGTCATTCCAATCAAAAGTAGCTGGAAGTACATATACATTTTTAGACGATTCCATAATGGCATAATCCACTGAAATATTTTCAGATTTACCATAGTTATCTCTAATAAAATCATCTTCAAAATCTGTATTATAAACCTCTATTCCTTTTTCAAAAAGCTGATATAAATTAGGTTGGTTTTTCTTGTAAGCATTAACGACACTTGAGACACTCCACATAAAAATGCCAGCATTCCATAAAAAATTACCTTGAGCGATAAACTGTTTTGCAGTGTCATAATCTGGCTTTTCACGAAATTGATTTACAGACTTGATATCATTATTAGTAGAAGAGTCGTATTCGATATAACCATAACCTGTATTTGGAAACGTTGGTTGTATTCCTAAGGTCATTAAAGCATCATTCTCAGAACAGAAATCGAAAGCCTGTTGTACATTGTTTGTAAACGCTGTTTCGTCTTCTATCCAATGGTCACTTGGTGAAACAATCATAACAGCATCTTCATTTTCTTTTTGAATTTTTAACGCTGCATATAAGATACAAGGCGCTGTATTTCGCATTGCTGGTTCTAAAACCACTTGTCGCTTTGTAACGTCTGGTAATTGTTCAAACACTAAATCATTATAACGTTCATTAGTTAAAATGAAGATATTTTCTTTTGGAATTATATTAGCAAGACGATTAAAGGTTTTCTGAATAAGCGTATCACCTGTTCCTAACATGTCATGAAATTGCTTTGGAAAATCTTGTGTACTTACTGGCCAAAATCTTGATCCTACTCCTCCTGCCATTAATATGGCGTAATAATTTTTGTTCATATTTTAATCTCTTGCATCCTGATTAAAGTGAAGAATCTCTTCAGAGAAAAGACCTTTCGACTGCGCTCAAGGTGACATCTGTTAATCAATTAATAATTCTACCTCAGCATTAGCATTAAATAAATATAATCGACCTGTATTAATCTCTATACATTCGTATCTAGTTCGACGTATATCTCCTTTTTTAAATATACGACCATTATATAATTTAAACCTGCTATGTAAAGGTAATTCAAATATAAAGGTTTTATCGTTTGGCTCGTCAAATTGCTTTAATGCATATGCGAGTTTTACATCTGTATCGCTAGATGCTTTTGGATTTTTGAAATGCTTTGCTAATAATGGTAAAATTTCTATTGGAAATATTTCTGGATTTAAAAATGGTAACATTAAATGTTGAAATGTTCTTTTCCATTCAATTCCATGAGGTTTTATAGTTCTTCCAAAATTTTTATAAGCTTCAAAATGTGCAATTTCATGAATTAATGTAATTAGAAACCTATAGATATTCAAATTAGAATTAACCGTTATTTGATGTCTTCCGTTAGGTAAGCGTTTATAATCACCATGTCTAGTTTTTCGTTCTTTTTTAATCTTTACAACAAGATTATCATGCTTTAGTAATTCTAAAACTTGAGAAACAGCTTTAATAGGAATATAAGTTTGAAGCGCGTCTTGCATGCAATAAAAATAAATGAATTATTTCAAAATAAAACAGAATGATTTCTTAAAAAAGATGAAACTATATTAGTTTTCTAAAAGCAACATTGTAGAGTTTCCATTAATGTATAGAATATATAAACCTTCAGATGTATCTTGCGGAAACTGAAGTTTTGTTCTTCTACTGAATTCGTTGAAATCCACATCAATAATAGCAATTTGTCGACCTCTTATATCAAACAAACTAAACGAATCGAATGCATTTGTTTTAGTAATAAAAACCTCAAAGTTTAAAACTGGATTTGGAAATACAATTTGACTTTCATCCTGAACACTTTCGATTTCCCCCTTAAAGTAAGGCACAGCGAAATCAAATGCATCAAGGCCTACTTTTTTACCTATGATTCTTCCTGGAAGATCATCGGCTGGAGGATGAATTCCTCCCCAAATTCTAGACAAACTTGTTTGATCTGAAGCATCTCTATAAGTTGCCCATTGCAAAGTAACATCAACTGAAGGTCCTTCTTCAAAGACTAAAAATTCGTTTTGCTTTGCTACAAATTCTCCAATTCCACCAGGAAAAAATTCGCTACCAGTAAATTTAGTAAGCACTTCTGCCGCAGCTCGAGAATACGTAGAATGACCAGAAACGAAACCTGCAAAAGGAGGAGTCACAAAAGTTGGCCGTTGATATGGCCACCAATTTTCGGCTAAAACCCATCCTACACCTGCTTCATCTGTCTGTTCATTATCAATAAAATCTGGACCTTTCCATGTATATAGTTTTATCTTATTTAAATGTTGATTATCACTTCCTACTAACGGATCTCCAATTTCAACAACTTCGACATAACCATCTAATAAAGGAATTCCAGCAATGTTATAATTATCTAAGTTTTCATCTGTACTTTGACCTAAAAGCGCCATAAATCGTATCGCAGAAATGGGTCTCACATAATCGTACCAACCTTTTATACTCCATGCAGAAATAGCAGCATCATGCATTGTTCCTCCCAAAATAAAATACGATTTAACGTCCCATTCTAAATCATCTAAAACAGCTCCTTCACCTTGAAATCTTTTTTCTAATAGTGGATGTTCATTTACATAATTTAAAATCGTAAACCAATGTCCTGGAGGCGTTTCAGAATCTGGACCATCTGCCCAAAATTCTGCTAGTACTCTTGCATAATCTCCTCTTGGCACTATATTAGATTCGTAAGGCTGTCCTGTAATAGGGTTTTGAGAATGGCCTGTACCAATATCTCCTCCATCAATAATATTATAGAAATTAGGATAGTCTTCATACTCCGTTGGAAAATCATCAATATTAGTATTCCCAATAGCACCTGGAGAAATATCCCAAAGTACTCCATCACTAGAATCAAGATGTGAGCCCCAAATTGATACCATTGAAAAACCTAACTTATAAGCATCACTTGATGTATTATTTTCAGTTAAACTTAAATATGGTGGCATATTTGGATCATTATATACTTTGTAAGTATCTCCATCTCTCTCATAAGTTACACTTTCATCTTCAGTCATTGCAAAAGACAATACATTTCCCCATTCTGGACTTAAAAAATCTATCGTAGATCCAGTGATTAGGTTCCCACTTTGGTCAATATAAGTATCTAAACTTAAAGGTTGCCAACGGTTAGGATTTTGCATTTCTACTTGTGTAGGAACAACTGGTGCCAATGCAGAATTTACTGGCTCATAATATGCATTATCAAATTGCGTAAACTCTCTTGAGCCATCTATGTTACCATATGCCATAATAGTTTCTGCAATGTAATTCCCAAGTGCTGCTGCATTACCAAATTGGTAAACTGTTGAAGACGCTGTTTCTGTTTCATAACCCAATTGATCCATTATCAAATCAAACAAACGCTGTGATTCGTCTGCATTAGGAGAATTTTGAAAACGATAACTCAGTAATCGGTACATTGCATAACTAATTGCCTTTTTTCTTGAAGTTTCGATACTCTCTATTGGAATGAAATCTTCGAGTGTACTACTAAAATCATTTAAGGAGTTACCTATGAGATATGGTCTCGCTACTTCATCATAAATGGCCCAAGCATCGTACATCGCAACACTAGAATGAAATAAATTTCTAGCATGAACTGTTGGTCTTGCAAAATCATTTCTTATGGCTTCTAATAAAACTTCATTCCATACTCTAGCGATAGAAACATCTTCTGGAATTTCATTTATATTTAAAGATACTTCAATATGATCCTCGAGACTAAAACACGTTCCATCTGTTTCTCTAACACTTAGGCTTCCCGTTTCATTTAAGCCCCATTTTACTATAACTGTATTTGTTCCTTGACCTTCAATAATTTCACCTCCAGTGATTTCCCAAATAGCAGTTGACCCAGAAGCAATAGGATACGTGTACGTTTCGGCTACTAAAAAACCAGATGATGTGTTTCCAGAAATTTGATTGGACTGTAAATAGGTACAACTCCCATTATCTATGACTGCATCAGGATTATAAGTACACGACTCAGGATCTGTACATCCAAATATCTTCTGACTTGGCTCTATATCTAAAACCATAATCCCTTGACCTTCTACTACTCTAACTGTAGTGTTTGCATCTAGGTTTTGATAGGTTTCAATTAAACCATTAGGCCATTTAATTTCTAATTCAGTAATTACATTTTCATTACCCAAACCAAAATGAACGGGTTGTAAACTCTGTGACAAGAACCCAACACCTGTATAATAACGTTTAAACTGACCAAGGTCTGTAGTGATTGTTAAAGTTGTCCCAATAGCATTTCGATTAGATACTGTTCCCTGAAGCAACACTTTGAACCAGTTTAGTGTTATTGGCTCATAAAAATTTAGTAGTTTGTTTTCATAAAGAAACGAGTTTTGATCTGAGTTAGACACAAAAACATCTAAATCACCATCATTATCAAAATCAAAATCAATAGCTTCGACACTAACTGTTAAATCATTAAATCCTACAACATCTGAATAATCATCAAAACCTATTTGACCTTCACTTGCTAAGTTTTTATAATAAACATTGTTCTCGGTTGAACGATCTTCAAAATCATAACCATTTACAATTATTAAATCTTCATCTCCATCAAGGTCAAAATCTGCAAATCGTGTTCCCCAAGCCCAACCTGTTTCTGGTATATTATTCACTAAAGACGTTTCGGTAAAATGATTATTACCATCGTTTTCTAATAACGCATTTTTATCTATTCCTGTAATAAAAAAATCGAAATCACCATCATTATTAAAATCACTAATTGCAATTCCCATATCATTGATAATGTTATCTAATCCATAATTTTGTGCATCTTCATAAAAACTCGTTCCTGCTTGATTAATATTTAAGTCGTTTGCTTTATCAAAGTCATTTGTCACATACAAATCCATCAATCCATCACTATTAAAATCAAAAGGAATTGAAGTATAACTTGCAACTGGAAAATCATCATTTAGACCAGCCTCAACAGAAACATCTTGAAAAGTGCCATTTCCTAAATTCTTATACAATTTATTGCTTGAACACCTACGCCAATCATTTATAAAAATATCTAATAAGCCATCATTATTATAATCAAACCATGAAGCGCCAGTATTTCTACAGTCATTAAAACTCTGGATTCCTGCATTTTCTGTCACCTCTATAAAAGTCCCATCACCTTCATTGTGAAAAAGCTGAACATTATATATATGTGTAAAAAAAAGATCAGGATAACCGTCATTATCATAATCCCCAAAAAAAGCTCCATATTTAAAACCATCCAACGCAAATGTCTCTATAGTTTCGTCCTCTGAAGTTAATAAATTCACTAAACCAGAATCTTGAGTAACATCTGTAAATGTGCCATTATTATTATTTCTAAAAAGTCTACTATGGCTTTTTTCTATACCATCTTCATCTATAGCTTTGGCTACCACAAAAATATCTAAATCAAAATCACCATCATAGTCTGCAACTGCAACACCATTGTTTTCTTCTAAAATCCCTAACCCAGAAATCATTTCTGCACGCTCAAAAGTTTGCCCTGAAAGTGGATTATTGTAAATAACAAATACGGTTATTAGACTATATAAAAGGCAAGTAAAATATGGTTTCATTTTTTGATATACATTTTTTGTAAAAATATCAATAACTCTTCAAGATAAATAATATTTGATATTTGAATATTTTATTAAGGTGTTGAATTAGAAACTTGTAATACTTTGCCATTATAATATTTGTTTCCTTTTAGAGAAAACTCATGAATATATTCTGCCATTTCTTTTGCAGTCGTTGGAGCTTGATAGTCTGGAAAAGCTTCTTTGAGCATTTCAGTTTGCACAGCTCCTAATGCTAGTACATTAAATTGCGGACCAGTATCTTTGTATTCTTCAGCTAATAATTCTGAAAGTGTAATCACAGCTCCTTTACTTGAGCTATAGGCTGCTAAACCTGGAAATTTCATACTTCCTTGAATTCCTCCCATTGAGCTGACAGTCACAACATGACTGTTATTTTTCATAAATGGAATTACTACTCGAGTCATTTCAGAAACTCCAAAGACGTTAGTTTCATACACTTTAGTAAAATCTTTAAATGTAGTTTCAGAGAAAGGTTTATTAAGTAGAAGTCCTGCATTATTGATTAAAACATCAACATGTTTCCATTCATTTTGAATAAACTGTTCGACTTTTTTATAATCCTCTTCTTCACACAAATCAAATGAAAAAGAAGTGATATTGTCAAAGTGAAGATTACTAACAGGTTGAGCATTTCTAGATAATGCTAATACGTTATGACCTTGATTGGCAAACAAATGCACCAATTCAAATCCGATACCTCGACTCGTTCCTGTGATGATTATATTTTTACTCTGACTCATACATTACAATTTCTTTGGTTTCAGTATTACTCATTTGTTCAATGGCTATAATTGTGTTATTTATAAGGTTAGCCATAAATTCATAATCCAATTCATTACTCTCATCATCTGCATGATGGTAGTAATCATAATTAGATAAATCGCAAGACGATATGGTTTGACATGGTAAGTTAAACTCCTTGTAGAATGCATAATTATCAGACTGTTTAAACAAATTGTATTTTTTTGCTACCTCTGAAGAACCGATAAGCTTACTACCTACATATTCATTTATTTTATCAGCCATATTAGATAAATCATAACCAGACAGAAACGCTTGATAATCTCGATCTTTAAATGGGACACCTATCATTTCAAAATTCACCATAGTATAAAGGTTTAAATTTTCATCTTTTAAACGTTTAGCCAGATGCTTCGAGCCTAATAAACCTAATTCTTCTGCAGAAAATAAAGCAAACATAATACTACGTTTATTAGTCTTTTTTTCTGCAAAATATTTTGCCATAGCTATAACTGCACTTGTTCCTGCTGCGTTATCGTTAGCTCCATTTGCAATAGAATCAGTTTCAGTAATGTTACCTTTTCTACTTTTCTTCCTAGCGTCACTTCCAAAACCAATATGATCGTAATGTGCTCCTAAGATAATAATTTCATCTTTTAATTTTTCATCTGTACCTTCAATAAAACCAACAACATTAAACGCATCTAAACTGTCAATTTTAAAATGATCTCTATAGGTTTTAAAATATGGTTTGGTACCAAAAGACTTAAACTGAGACTCAATATAGCTCGCTGCTTTATCAACACCTTCACTACCTACATGACGTCCTTTTAAATCGTCTGATGCTAAAAAACTAACCATTTCTTTAATTTCAGAACTAGTAATTGTAATAGTTTCTGATTTTTTTTCGATTTTACAACCGAGAATAAGGAGTAAAAAGCACAATGGAGCTAGTTTTTTCATAAAAAATTTTATTTGGGACTAAAGATAAAAAAACCTGACTTGAAAAAATCAAATCAGGTTTATATTATAATAGATTTCGCATCAAGTGCGGAATGACAAATTAGTTTTTCTTATACTAACATCGTTACTGGGTTTTCGATATAACCTTTCAAAGTTTGAAGGAATTGAGCTCCAGTTACGCCATCTACAGTTCTGTGATCACAAGCCAAACATAATTTCATTGTGTTACCAACAACTATCTGCCCATTCTTTACTACAGGTTTTTCAACAATATTTCCTACGGAAAGTATAGCAGAATTTGGCTGATTGATAATAGATGTAAAACTATCAATCCCAAACATTCCTAGATTAGAAATAGTAAAGGTACTACCTTCCATTTCGTCAAGTCCAAGTTTTTTATTTCTAGCTTTTCCAGCAAATTCTTTAACTGCAGCACCAATTTGTGTCAAACTTTGCTCATTTGCAAATTTAACCACAGGTACTAATAATCCGTCAGTTACAGCTACAGCAACTCCAATATGAACATGATTATTCAATTGCATTCTGTCATCAAACCATTGAGAGTTGACTTGAGGATGTTCTTTTAAAGCTAAAGCGCATGCTTTAACAATCATATCATTATATGAAATTTTAGTATCTGGAATTGAGTTATATTGTACTCTGAATGCCATAGCATTTTCCATATCAAACTCCACATTCAAATAATAATGAGGTGCAGTAAATTTAGATTTTGCTAAGTTTTTAGCAATTGCTTTTCGCATATTAGAGTTTGACACCTCATCAAAATCCTCTTGACCAGTAGGCACAAATTTACCAACTGAAGCCGATTGAGCGGCAGGTGTAAAGTTTTCAATATCACGTTTAACAATTCTTCCGTTTTCACCAGAACCATTAACTTGAGACAAGTTAATCCCTTTTTCCTCAGCTATTTTTTTAGCTAATGGAGATACGAATACTCTTCCGTTAGACTTTGTAGTTGAAGATTGAGACTTCTCGACTGCGCTCGAAGTGACAGCTGCTGCTTTTTTAGCTTCAGGTTTTGAAGTTTCTTCCTTTTTTGGTGCGTCTACTTTTTTTGTTTCTGAAGTCGTATCTGCTGTTTTGAAGTTTTTAGCAATACTAGAAACATCTGTTCCTTTAGGGCCAATAATTGCTAATAATGAATCAACTTTTGCTGAATCACCTTCTTGTAAACCAACATATAATAAAGTACCAGATTGGAATGATTCAAACTCCATAGTAGCTTTATCTGTTTCAATTTCAGCAAGAATATCACCTTCATCAACAGTATCTCCTACTTTTTTCGACCAAGTAGCAACTGTTCCTTCTTCCATGGTATCACTTAAACGAGGCATGGTCACTACTATGACTCCTTCAGGTAGTTCTTGAGGTTCTTCGTTATTACTCTGAACGACACCATCTTCTTTATTTTCAGAATCAGAAGACATCTCGACTGTGCTCGACGTGACACTTGTATTTTCATTTAAATATTCAGAAATATCTTCGCCTTCTTCACCTATAATTGCTAGAAGGGTATCTACTTTAGCAGTTTCTCCTTCTTGAATACCAATATGAAGTAAAGTTCCTTCGTTGAAAGATTCAAATTCCATCGTTGCTTTATCGGTTTCGATTTCAGCTAAAATATCCCCTTCTTCAATTTTGTCTCCTACTTTTTTTAACCAAGCAGCAACAGTTCCTTCTTCCATTGTATCGCTCAAACGCGGCATATTAATTACTTCAGCCATAGCTTATATTTTGTGTTGTATGAATGGATAATCTTCTTGTTCGTATACTGCGTCATACATCACACTCTTTTCTGGATAAGGTGATTCTTCAGCAAATTTCTCACATTCTAAAACTAATGCTTTGACTCGTTTATCAATGGTTTTAATATCATCTTCTGTAGCATATTTCTTTTCTAAGATAATATCTTTCACTTGAGTAATAGGATCAATTTTCTTGTATTCTGCTACTTCATCTTTAGTTCTATAGTGTTGTGCATCAGACATTGAATGCCCTCTATATCTATATGTCTTTAATTCTAAGAATGTTGGTCCATCACCACGTCTAGCTCTTGAAATAGCTTCATCAAAAGCTTCAGCGACTTTAATAGGATTCATACCATCAACTGGTCCACAAGGCATTTCATAACCTAAACCAAGTTTCCATATTTCAGTATGGTTTGCTGTGCGCTCAACAGATGTTCCCATCGCATAACCATTATTTTCACAAACAAATACTACAGGCAATTTCCAAAGCATTGCTAAGTTAAAGGTTTCATGAAGTGACCCTTGACGAGCAGCTCCATCACCAAAACAACATAAAGTAACACCATCAACTCCATGATATTTATCTCCAAATGCAAGTCCAGCACCTAAAGGAATTTGACCTCCAACAATACCATGACCACCATAAAAACGATGTTCTTTAGAAAAGATATGCATCGAACCACCAAGACCTTGAGAAGTTCCTGTTGCTTTTCCGTACAATTCAGCCATGACGCGTTTAGGATCAACACCCATACCAATAGGCTGAACATGATTTCTATATGCAGTAATCATTTTATCTTTAGTAAGATCCATTGCGTGTAATGCTCCAGCTAAGACAGCTTCTTGACCATTATATAAGTGAAGAAACCCTCTCACTTTCTGTTGAATATAGACTGCGGCAAGCTTGTCTTCAAACTTTCTCCAGAATAACATATCCTCATACCATTTAAGGTAAACTTCTTTTGTGATTTTTTGCATTAGTTACGTTAATTATTAATACGAATAACAAAAGTAACACTTTAGTTAATAAGGAAAAAACCGAAAATCGTTAAATTATTACGAAATCGTTATAGAAAGCTTCTATCGAATCCTAGAGGTAATAAATTTGCAAGAGAATTAGACTTCACAACCTTGCCAGTTTCACCCATAAAATAGATTTCAATTGGCGTTTTTTGCTTTACTTCATACTCAGCAATTGCCTGCCTACATGCACCACAAGGAGGAATTGGCGTAATTGTTTGGCTGATTCTTGAACCTGCAGTTAAAGCCATTTTCACAATCTTTGCATCAGGATATTGAGAACCTGCATAATAAATTGCTGTACGTTCTGCACACAAGCCTGAAGGATACGATGCATTTTCTTGATTATTTCCGGTTACAATTTGATTGTTATCTAATAAAATTGCTGCACCTACGCTAAAATTTGAATATGGTGCATAAGCATTTTTACGTGCTTCTATAGCTTTTTCCATTAGGGAAGCAATATCAGAAGGTAACTCATTAAAGTTATCATAAACGGTTAAAGTAGACTCAATTTTTATATCCTTCATTTGATGTTGTATTAGCCAAAAAAACTATTGCTCATTAAAACAATAGTCCTTTTATTAGAAATTAATACTGTATACTAGTATTCATCATATTCATTATCTCCAAAGTTAAACACAAGAGAAAAACGCAATGTATTTTCTAATGGGCTTTGTATTTTTGAGGCAGAGAATAAGTATGATAAATCTATATTTATTGTGGTGTATTTAAATCCTGCTCCTAAAGCAAAAAACTTACGTGCACCTTTTTCTTCACTTTCATTAAAGTAACCTAATCTAAACGCAAATGAATCTTGGTATGTATATTCTGCTCCTAAAGAATAGGTAAACTCTTTTAATTCTTCACTAAAACCTCCTGGTGCATCACCAAAAGATTGGAATATTCCTTTGCCAAAACCTACATTATTATCTTTACCTTCTACAATAACTCTATCATCAACAACATTCCCTAAATCATCTACATCTGCATCATATTTACCATTACCATTATTGTCGGTATATTCAAACTCTCTTCCTAAGATTGGAGGCGTTGGCACTAATAGTTTTGTAACTTCAGCTGTAACTGCTAGTTTGTTATAGTCATCAAATATAAAATCAAAACCACCACCTAATCGTAATGTTGTTGGCAAGAAGTTTTCTCGACCACCATCATCATACTTAATTTTTGGCCCTAAATTTTGTATGGCAAAACCAGCTCTCCATCGTCCGTTAAAACTATCATATGCTTCTTCTTCACTTTGGTAGTAACCTGCAATATCTACACCAATAGAACTTGCAGCAGCAGCATTTGCATCTACAGCTTGAATTCTTAAATCTGAACGTAAATAACGTAAGGCAACAGCCATTGAAAATTGATCGGCTAAACGCAAAGAATATGACGCATCAAATGTAAGCTCATTTGGTTGTTCTATTAAGGCTTCAGAAAACTCATCTTGTACAATTTCAATTTCTCCAAGACTAAAATATTTAAAACTAACCGCAAATGCGCTACGTTCATTCAGCCTATTAAAATAGGTAAAATTTCCTAGAAAAATATCATTAACTAATCGACTTAAATAAGGTGTATAATTAACTCCAATACCAGATTTCGCTAAAGAGAATGAGTATTTTGCTGGGTTCCATTGTTGAGAATTTGCATCTGCTGATGTAGCAACACCAATATCTCCCATTCCTGCTGCACGAGCATCTGAAGCAATTAACAAGAACGGAACTCCTGTAGTGATTACTCTAGAATCTGTACTATTAGGGATGACAACAGTTTCTTGTGCATTAGTAATATTAAATAATGAAACTGTAATAAGGGCTAAAATGTATTTTTTCATCTGTAATTTGTTATCTTTTTCGGCAATTTCAAGTTGCCTAGCAATTAGGCAAATATAAATCTTTATTATAGTATTACAAGTTTTTCAATTTTTTCAACTTGTTTATTTAAACGATTAGATCTTACTTTTAGTTTATAAATATAGACTCCTTTACCTATTTTATCACCAAAGTCATCTCTACCATCCCAAACAATGTCTTTTGATATAGAACTTGTCACTTTACTTCCTCCATTAGTTTGTCCGTTTAATGTTCTTACCAACTTACCGGAAACAGTAAATATTTGTACTGAAACGTCTAAAACATCAGAACTATTGTGATTGAACCAAAATTCAGTATAATCAATAAACGGATTTGGGTAATTCAATACATTATCAATAATCAATTCTTGATCTTTATCAAATACAATAAATTCTATTTCAGCAGTAGATGAATTATTATAAACATCCCAAGCTTTAAGTGACAATGTATGTAAGCCTGGTGATAAATCTCTAAAAGGGTAACTCACTTTTCCATTTTGATAATCATCAATATCAGCTTGATAATAATCATTTAAAACAAAAGGATTTGTTTCATCACCATCAAGAATTGCTACAATATCATGACCTATTCCACTAGCTGTATTAATTCCATTTTCATCTTGTAGTTTTGCTACGAGTGAAGGTTGTTCATTGGTAATACCACCAGAAACAAAATTTTCATCATTCATATAAAGATTAATAACTGGACCAATGTTATCTTCAGCTGCATTTTCATTAATTCCTCCAACTTGAATATCAAAACTAGATCCTGCTCTATTTTCAAGAGGAAGCGTTCTCATTGTGTAGAAACTCACTTTCCCAGGACCAACAGGGATACCTATATCTTTAGGCACGACAAACTCAAATTCAAATTCTCCATTAGCAACAGTAGCCTGACCTTTAAAGATAACCTCTCCTAAGGTTTTAAAATCCATAACTACAGGTTGACCATTATTAGTTTGATTGTCATTATTTAATGTTTGTCTTTCAATTTCTTTATCGAAAATAGTAGCTGTTAATATGCCATTATAATCAGACAGTAAATTGCCCGATTCGTTAACAACTTCACCAGACAACTTCACTTTACCTAAAGCTTGAAGTACATCTGTATCTCCACCAATGGGCACATCATTAATTTTTGTTAGCCTAACATCTGGTTTAGCGAAAGATAATTTCATAGCTGGATCACCAATATACCAAACTAATGGTTTTTGTGGGTTACTACTTATACTAGGATCGTTTTTAGATTGGCGTAATGCTTCTGCTACAGATGGGTAATCATTTGATCCAAAAGCAAAAAGATAAGGTTCCATAATCACATTAAAAGCCTGACCTAAACTTACAAAAATTTGTCTAGTCGTTGTAACTAAACCTATAGCTCCTCCTTTTGTATTCCAATATGTAAACTCTCCTGCTGTATGTCTTAAAGGATCATCAAACTTAGTGTACTCACAAGTAACTGTTATAAATAGGTTATACTTACAAGCATTGGAAACCTCTTGGGAATCAATTTTATCAAAAATACGCTCTGCTGCCAAGCCATCTTCACCTCCATGCCCAAAATAATTAACCACAAGCGCTCCAACTTCAATAGCATCTCTTATTTCTTTATTCACCTGAGGATAGCGTTCACCAGCAGAAGAAGACTCTTGAAGAAATGCATCAGAGTGAATCTTTATTGCATTTAAAAACGGTTTTTCTTGTGTAATTATATTTGCTATATCATCGGTTGTTTGCTGAAGTTCGCCTTCAAAACTACCAATATCGACATCATCTGAAATCACTAAAACATTATTCCTCCAACTTCCATAAGAGTCAACAGAATAATACTCTTGAATTTTATCAACCAATTGTTTTGCTTGTTGAGGCGAATTTGCCAAAATTCTACCTACAGCAATATCAGCTTTATTTGAAGCTTCCATCGTTCCTTCATTATCGTCCATCATCACATAAAAATCATCAGACACAAAAGAACTTGTAAGACTGAAACTATTATATGAAAACCAAGAAGGTACTATATTGGTATTATTAGTTATTCTGTTTTTATAATCAAAAGAGGCATCACCAAAAAGACACAAATATTTCAACCTTTTATCTGGAACACTTGCATTATGATACACATATTTGATCATATTTCTTATACCTCCTATGTCTTGGTTCCCTGAACTAAATTCAGTGTAGATCTGTTTTAAAGTAACAACTTTAACATTTAAATCATACTGTTGCCTATTAATTTCTGCAAGTCGTTCAGCTTGAGACAACATATTATTTGGAGTAACGATGATATAATCAATGTCTTGGAATTCCCCTTGGTTATTTAGAAAAATAGTCCCTTTTATATTTTGATTGCTTACAAATGTATTCGCATCCCTTAAAGGCTCAAAAAAATTTTGATTATTGAATGCTATATAATGTCTAAGTGTTCCAGAAACAGCTTTAAAACTAAAGTTAGAAACTTGATCTGGGTTAGATATACTAGTTACATTATATTTATCTGTAATGTCCCAAACTTCTTTAACATTAGAAGTATTAGACATCAAATACTCAACAACTCCACTCGTATTTTGAACAATATTATTTTTAAAATGCATTTGACCTCCTGTAAAACTTAAGTCTCGAGTAGCTTCAACTGACACATAATCTAAATACCCTAACGATGACGGGTTTCCATTATTATTATATTGCAAATTGACAGCAACTTCTGAAGAATTAAGAAGTAAATTACCTTCATAAGAAGCTCCAGTTCCAAGAACACCATCTGAAACTCCATTAAAATTTAAATTTGCAACATCTGCAGAATTCACCTTAACAGACATTGTTGTAGGCACTTCAGACACAGTTGCTCCATAAACTTTTAGTTTAGCGGGTTCTGTGGTCACTAAATTCGGGAAATTAAATGTAAATGTTTTTTCATTTTCAATATCAAAACGATCACCAAACCAGCGTCTTCCTAATTTAACGACATTATATTCATCAACTTCATGAAATTTATAATCCTGAAATGTATTCACGGTAAAATCAGGGTTTTCATTAGGCTGAATTGTGGTTTCAATACGTTTTCCAAAATCACCTCCAAAATTAACGTAATAGTTGGTCTTATTAGTGTAAGGATTAATATTGGTATTGATATCACTTTCTTCTACATTACCAGTAGGTCCTTCGGCATAAAATAAAATATAATCTCCATCATTAAACACACCATCCTCTTCGCCAACAAACTGTATAGCATTTTCTGCAAGGTCATTAGGATAAAATTCATTATTTGGCATCGGAACAATTGCTCCACCATTACCAAATATCTTTATTGATCTCGGATCTGCACTTGTATTAACACCTATATCTTCTAAAAAACTTTTAGAAAGTTTAAATATTCCTGATTTGTCAACATAAAAACGCCTCCATTTCCCTGTACTCAAAACAGAATTAACAATCTCCTGAGTATTTGCTGCATTTCTATTTACAGCAGATGAACCTGAAGAGTAATTAATAGTAAACGATGTAATTTTTTTAAAAACCCCATTATCATTAATAATTGGACTAATTTTTAGAAAAGCAGAAATTTTATTTCGATCAACAGAATTTGATAGCTTAACTTTTGGAGCATTAGGTATTAAGTCTTTAGATAACGCTTTTAAATCATTGCTTGACATTGTAACATAAGATACATTAGAAAGCGTAAGAGATTTTTCATTCAACAATGTATTTATTTCCCATTGCGACACATAAAATAATCCTTCGGAATCACTGTAACTAAAATTTTCTTTGTTAAAAGCAGGCAACTCAACTTGAAAAGTTGGTGTTTCTAATATTCTAGTACCATCCCATTGGATTGAAAATTGTTTTTGTTGTGCAAAGGCAAAAACATTGTACACAATAAAAAATAAGAGTAACAGTTTTTTCATAGTACAAATAACGACTATAAGGCTATGTTATTATAGCCATTCACTTTTTTATTCAAAATTACAACAATATTTGATTTAACCAACCGTTATTAAAGTCAAAATACATCGATTAACTGAGTAAAAGTCCGTTATATTGCATAAAAAACAGGATGAAATGCAACTTTTTTTCAATCTATTTGTCAAAAAATGTTGTTATTTTACCTTTAATTGCTATATTGCGTCTCTAAAATTTAATTAGCTTACTTAAAAGTATGGATATGAAAAACGTCTTAAACCTAAGGATACTATTAGCCCTAATGATATCTTTAACAATTGTTGGTTGTAGCAGAAACTCTTCAGACAAGAATAGTTCAAGAGCCACAGGATGGAAAATTAACGACAAAAATGGTGGTTTTCAATATAATGACAAATTCCAAGAACAAGAAACAAGTCCTGGTTTAGTTTTCGTTGAAGGTGGTACATTTACAATGGGTAAAGTTCAAGATGATGTGATGCATGATTGGAATAATACTCCTAATCAACAACACATACAGTCATTTTATATGGATGAAAGTGAAGTTACAAACAAAATGTATACTGAATACCTTGATTGGATAAAAAGAACATATCCACCAGAAGAAGAAAACTACAGATTAATCTACAAAGGTGCTTTACCAGATACATTAGTATGGAGAAACCGATTAGGTTATGCCGAAATGATGACTGAAAACTATTTACGTCATCCTGGTTATGGAGAATATCCGGTTGTAGGTGTAAGTTGGATTCAAGCTGTTGAATTTGCAAGCTGGAGAACAGATAGAGTTGCAGAAATGGATCTTCAAAATGCTGGTTACTTAGAAAGAGATTCACATTTATCGTCTTCTGCCGATAGCAATTTTAGTACAGATACATATATAAATGCTCCAACACTAACTTATGGCGGAAGTGATAGTATTATAAATCCTGAAAAGTCAAGAAAAAGAGTACAAACAACGGCTGCAGGAGATACAATTAACCAATATGCAAGAAGAGAATCTGGTATTATTTCTCCAGATTATAGACTACCGACTGAAGCGGAATGGGAATATGCTGCTTTAGGTATGAGTGAATTAAGAAGCTTTAATGTTTATAGAGGTCGTAAAAAATATCCTTGGGATGGACAATATACACGTTCTGGGAAAAGAAAAACTAAAGGTGATCAGTTAGCTAACTTTAAGCAAGGAAAAGGGGATTACGGTGGAATTGCAGGTTGGTCTGATGATGGTGCTGATATTACAGCACAAGTTATGAGTTACGAGCCAAACGATTATGGTTTATATGATATGGCTGGTAATGTTGCCGAATGGGTAGCTGATGTTTATCGCCCAATTGTTGATGATGAGTTTAGTGATTTTAACTACTATAGAGGTAACGTATATACTAAAAATGCAATTAATGAAGATGGAACTGTAAAAGTTGTAACTCCAGACGACATTGTATATGATACATTAAGTAATGGTCAAATAGTAGCAAGAAACTTACCAGGAGAAATTTTACAAGTTGCCGTTGATGAAGATGAAACTTATTTAAGAACAAACTTTGACAGAAGTGATAATAGAAACTTTAGAGATGGTGATAATAGGTCATCAAGAAGTTATGCTACAGATTTTGACGAAGAAGAAGGTGAAAACTCTGAAGCTAGTTTAACTAGAAAAATGTATAACTCACCTAAACATAATATTCAAAGAGATTCTACAGGTAAAATCTTAAAAGAATATGATACTTCAAACCAAAGAACTTCTATGATTAATGATGAAGTAAGAGTTTACAAAGGTGGTTCTTGGAGAGATAGAGCATATTGGATTGATCCAGCACAACGTAGATACTTCCCACAAGATATGGCTACAGATTATATCGGATTTAGATGTGCTATGTCTAGAGTAGGTTCTAAATCTCAAGGAGGTAAGAAAAGAAACTAAAAATTATTTTCAATAAAATAAAGAAGTCCTAACTAAAAACGTTAGGACTTTTTTATTTAAATTTATTTCATGACAATCGAAAAACTCTACCACTCTTTTTTAAAGTGTAGCACTATATCTACAGATACTCGGAAAATCGATTCTGACTGTATGTTTTTTGCCCTAAAAGGAGATAACTTTAACGGAAATAAATTTGCTTTAGAAGCTCTTAATAAAGGCGCACAATTTGCTATTATTGATGAAGCAAAATATGCTACACATGATAAGTGCATTTTAGTTAAGAATGTATTAGAAACATTACAAAGTTTAGCTACTCATCACAGAAAGACACTTGGCACTCCAATTATAGCATTAACGGGTAGTAATGGCAAAACAACTACAAAAGAATTGATTAATGCTGTCTTATCTACAACTTATAAAACAAGTGCTACAAAAGGAAACCTCAATAATCATATTGGAGTACCACTAACCATACTTAAGTTTACAAAAGACACCGAAATTGGCATTGTTGAAATGGGAGCCAATCACCAAAAAGAAATCGAATTTTTATCAAATATAACGCTACCTGATTTTGGTTTCATTACCAATTTTGGAAAAGCACATTTAGAAGGTTTTGGCAGTATTGAAGGTGTTATCAAAGGAAAGTCTGAATTATACGATCACCTTATGTCTCATCATAAAGTTGTTTTTATTAATAAGAGTGACGCAAAGCAAATAGAACAAATTGGAGATTATAAAAAGACCATATTGTTTGGCTCAAATACAATAATGGCAAGTGCACAGCCTTTTATTAATTTATTGTTTAATAAAATTGAAATTAAAACACATTTAACTGGAGCTTATAATTATAATAATATCGCTGTTGCCATTGCAATTGGATTACATTTTAAAGTTGATGACAGCTCTATCTGTAAAGCGATAGAAAACTATAAACCTACTAATAATCGTTCTCAGATTATTGAAAAAAATTCTAATAAAATTATTCTTGATGCATATAATGCCAACCCAACAAGTATGATTGCTGCATTAGATAATTTCGGAAGTTTAAACGAATCGGGAAAAGTAGCCATACTAGGTGATATGTTTGAATTAGGAGAAGATGCTGAATTTGAGCATCAATCTATTTCAGACTATTCTAAAACGTTTAATATTGAACACATTTATTTGGTAGGAGAAAACTTTTTCAAAACAAAGAACATAGTTAAAAATGTTTCAACTTTTAAATCTTTTGAAAACTTAAAAAATGAATTAATCAACTCGCCTTTAAAAAACAAATACTTACTTATAAAAGGCTCCAGAGGAATGGCTTTAGAAAGAGTTTTAGATTATATATAACTAATATCTAAATAAAAGTGGGTCATACTGGATTCGAACCAGTGACTTCTACCCTGTCAAGGTAACACTCTGAACCAACTGAGTTAATGACCCAATAATTATAAAAACAAAAAAGTTCGCATTAAATGCGAACTTTTTAATAGTGTGGGCGCGAAGGGATTCGAACCCCTGACCCCTTGGGTGTAAACCAAGTGCTCTGAACCAACTGAGCTACGCGCCCTATTTATTGGACTGCAAATATAGTCTAGATTTTTAATTAGCAAAAGCTTTTTATAAAAAAAATTAAATTATTTCAGCAACAACAAATGTACTACCACCTACATAAATTAAATCTTCTGTTTTTGCCTTTAGCAAAGCAGAATTAAGTGCTTCATTTACTGCGCTATAACTTTCACCAACACAACCATTTTTGAGAAACTTATCCTTTAAAAGATTTTCATCCATTCCTCTAGGAATATTCGGCTTACAAAAATAATATGCCGCATATTTAGGCAACAATGGCAAAATCAAGTCTAAGTCTTTATCATTAACAACCCCAAAAACGATATGAAGGGCTTTAAAAGCTTCATCTTCCAATTGTTTTACCACAAAAGATAAACCTTCTTTATTGTGAGCTGTATCACAAATAATTTTGGGTAATTCTTGTAATATTTGCCAACGGCCTTTTAAACCTGTATTCTTTACAACATTTTTAAGTCCGTCAATTAGGGAGTTATTAGAGATAAGAAACTTCTTTTGGCGATTTAAGACAGTAATAGTTTGAATAACTGTTTTTATATTGTGTGTTTGATAGTTCCCTTTTAAATCACTTTCAAAATTTTCTTCTATAAGTTGATCGGCAAAATAGATTTCGGAAACATTGGTTTTCGCGACCGTAATAAATACATCTTTAGTTTCTTTTTGCGTCTCACCAATAACAACAGGAATTTTATGCTTAATTATACCTGCTTTTTCTATAGCTATTTCTTGATAAGTATTTCCTAAGAATTGAAGATGATCAAGACCAATATTAGTAATGACTGAAATTTCTGGAGTAATGATATTGGTTGAATCTAAACGACCACCTAATCCTACTTCAATAATAGCAACATCAACATTTTGTTTATTGAAATATTCAAAAGCCATTCCTACTGTCATCTCAAAAAATGACAAGTGATTCGCTTTTAAAAAAGAGAGGTTTCGTTTTATAAATCCAATAACAAACTGTTTACTAACTTCTTTACCATTGATTTTAATTCGTTCTCTAAAATCTTTTAAATGTGGAGACGTATATAATCCAACCTTATATCCTGCTTCTTGAAGTACTGAAGCCAGCATGTGACTAGTTGATCCTTTTCCATTAGTTCCAGCAACGTGAATACTTTTAAAATGCTGCTCAGGATGATTTAAGTGTTTTGCTAAAAGAAGTGTATTTGATAAATCAACTTTATAAGCAGATTCCCCTTGATTTTGATACATAGGTAACTGCTTGAACATCCAATTGACAGTCGTTTGATAGTTCATCAATTTGTAGGTGTAAAGTTCACGCTAACTTTACCATATTGTCGGGCAGGTGCCTTAGAATCTGCAGGCCATTTATAAGACTTCGCTATTTTTTTAGCTTGCGTTTTTAAACAAGTTGTAGCATTATTACTCCCTTTTGCTCCAGGTGTAGCTTCAATAACTTGACCGTTTCTGTTAACAACAATATCGACAACTATTAATCCATATTCATTTTCACAACCATCAAACATGTCATAATCTGGTGTACCTCTTCCGTTTAATCCATAACCTACGCCTCCATTTCCAGAACCTGGAGTTCCTTTGTAAGGCGCATACGGACTTCCATCTAAATCCCCTTTATCTCCTGGTCCGTCACCAGGACCTTCTCCATCTTTAGTTGGCCCTTCAGAATTTTTCACACCTCCAATAAGCGCATCGAGTTTATCCTTTTTATCTTGTTCTTCTTTAGCCTTACGTATTGCTTCTTCTTTTTTAAGTTGTTCTTGACGTTCTGCTTCAGCTTTAGCCTTTGCTTTAGCTTCTTCTGCTTTTTTAATTGCTATGGCTTCAGCAGATTCGGTTGTTAAAACATCTTCAGCTTGATTATTTGCTTGAGTCGTTTCCTCAGGTTGCGCTTTATCAGCTTGAGTTTCTTCTTTTACAACGTGTTCAGTAGGTCTAGATTTTATTGGTTCAGTAGGCTGAATATTACCTGAACCAACTGGTGAGTTCCCAAAATTCACAGCAACACCATATTCTTCAGGAGGATCCATATATGTATGTCCAACCACAAACAATAGCAATATTAAAATAACCATGATAAGCGTAGTTATTTTAGCTGAATTACGTTGGTGTTTTGTTTTTAGGTACTTCATAGTGTTGCAAGTGCAAACTTCATTCCGAAAATATTAGCTATTTGGTTTTACGGCCAAAATAACTTTAAACTTATTTCGATTAGCGATATCCATTACTTTAACTACATTTTCAACAGGAACCGATTTTTCGGCACGCAATACTATTGTTGGCTGGTCTTGGGTAGAAAGCATTGAGATTAATTCCGTTTCGAGAACACTTCCACCAACCAATTTCTGATCAATATAATAGTTAAGGTCTTTAGTTATACTAACTGAAACCGTTTGCTTATTTTCAGTTTTCCCACTAGCAGTAGGCAACAAAATGTCAATAGCATTTGTTGTTACTAATGTAGAAGCGAGCATAAAAAATATCAATAGCAAGAATACAATATCTGTCATTGACGACATATTGAATTCTGGCTTCACTTTATTTCTACCTCTTATGTTCATTAAATAGGCTCGTTTAAATGATCTAAGAATTCTAATGAGTTTGATTCCATTTGATACACAACTTTATCTGTTCTAACCACTAAATGATTGTAAGCAGTATATGCAACAATACCAACAATTAAGCCAGCAACAGTTGTGGTCATAGCAGTATATAATCCATCAGATAATTGTTTGATATCTATTTGTCCACCTGAATTAGCAATTTCGAAAATAGATAGTATCATTCCAATGACTGTACCTAGAAATCCAATCATTGGAGCAATACTAGATATCGTTGCAAGCACACTTACATTCTTTTCTAAGCCATATAATTCTAATCGGCCAGCATTTTCAATGGCTGTATTGATATCTTCAAGAGGCTTACCAATACGAGTAATGCCTTTATTTATAAGTCTAGAGACAGGAGTATTAACTTGAGCACAGAGCATTTGAGCAGAATCAATCTTACCGTTACTAACGTGGTCTTTAATTTGATTCATAAAATTAGAATCGACATTAGAAGCTGCTTTAATAGCAAATAGGCGCTCAAAATAAATATAAATAACACCTATTAAGAGAACGAATAACAAAGCAATTATAACTTGTCCAGCCAATCCTCCACTACTGATCAACTCAATAATGGATAATGTTTTTTCGACAGATTCTGAATCAGTAACTAACTCAGTTCCACCTTGAATATTACTTAGTAATATCATATAAGTATCGTATTGAAATTAATTTTATTAGTGTAATAACGTCTAATTTAGATCAAAAGTATATGAACTACAATAATGTTCTTGTAAACATAAATGCAACAGTTCCTACTAAAAACCCAACAAGTGCAAGCCAAGATATTTTTTTTATGTACCAGAAAAAGTCTATTTTTTCCATACCCATTGCAACAACACCAGCTGCAGAACCTATAATCAACATACTTCCACCTGTTCCAGCAGAATAGGCTATAAAGTGCCACAATTCGTTATCTATTGGCTCAGTAAACATTCCTAAACTTGCCGCAACTAATGGCACGTTATCAATTACTGCAGAACCAACTCCTAAAAGAATGACTACTAAATCGGAAACACCTTCACCATGCAATTCTGTTCCAAGCATAGGCATCACTTCTTGTAAAGTACCAGCGAAACCGAATAAAATCCCTAAAGATTCTAAAGCTGCAACAGCCATAAGGATTCCGAGGAAAAATAAGATACTAGGCAATTCAATCTTAGATAAAGAATGATGCACAGGACTATGATTTGCATGTGCTGAATGTTCTTCAGATTCTACTCCAGAAAGCGCAAATTTCGAATTACTATAAATTTCAGCAAAAATTGCTACCACGCCTAAAGCTAACATCATACCAACATAAGGAGGTAAATGTGTTACCGTTTTAAAAACTGGTACAGAAACAATTCCACCTAAACCTAGATAAAGCATTGTTGAACTAAATTTACTTTTAGGCTTATCCTTATCATCATCAACTTTTTCTAAATCTCCTTTAAAAGCAGGCAAGTATGAAGCAATAAATGTAGGCACCAACATACATAGTAAAGACGGAATAAATAGATAAGCAAATAAATGGCCTGTGGTTACCTTTTTACCAATCCACAACATTGTAGTAGTCACATCTCCAATTGGAGACCAAGCACCACCAGCATTTGCAGCAATAATAATTAATCCAGCGTACCAAATACGAACATCTCTATCTTTTACAATTTTTTGCAAGATAGAAATCAATACAATTGTAGCCGTTAAATTATCAATAATTGCGGATAATATGAATGCAAGTATAGCAAAAATCCAAAGTACTTTCCGTTTACTTTTCGTCTTAATAAAACTTTTTATAGTTGAAAACCCATCGAAATAATCAATGATTTCAACGATGGTCATTGCGCCTAATAAAAACACTAAAATCTCAGCAGTTTTACCCAAATGATGCAATAAGGTTTCTTCCATAATATGCATCTTACTTTCATGTCCTAAAGCTGAAAATCCGTCAACTAAACCATGATTAGCAGAATCAAACCACTCCGCAAAAGAATCAATACCTAAAGAAATAAGTGCCCAACTAATAGCCATCATTACTAAAGCAGGAATTAACTTATCAATCTTAATACTATGTTCTACTGTAATGGCTAAATAGCCTAATACAAAAACTAAAATTATAATGGTTTCCATGTGTTAATTTATAAAAGTTGAGTAAGTGCTATTTCGAAAGCTGTAGCACTGATTCCTGTTTTTGTTTGATTTTTATCGTACACTTTTTTGATTGCTTCTTTAATCGTATTTGAAGTATCACTAAAAATAGCTTCATCAGTCATTTGTACTTTGCGTTCCATAAAATAAGCAAATACTCTAGCCATACCACAATTTGAAATAAAATCGGGTATAAGGCTTACTTTATTATCTGTATGTTCCATGATTGGGCCGAAAAATATTTCTTTATCAGCAAAAGGAACATTAGCACCACATGAAATAACTTCCAGACCTGTACTAATCATACTTTCAATTTGGTCTTTAGTAATTAATCGAGACGCTGCACAAGGTGCAAAAATCTCCGTTTCTAATGACCAGATTTTATCATTCATCTCATCAAAAGGAATTAAAAGATCGCTAATTAAAGTATTGCCATCTTTATTTGAATACAATTGTGTTATTTCTTCAAAGCTAAAACCCTCTTCTTTAATGAGTCCTCCCACTCTATCAATAATACCAACAACCTTTGCTCCCATTTGAGCTAAGTAAAATGCAGCAGCTGCACCAACATTCCCAAATCCCTGAACAATAGCTCGTTTACCAACTACAGAATCATTTTGGATATCATAAAAATGACGAACAGCTTCAGCCACGCCATAACCAGTAATCATATCTGCAACTGTATACTTTCTAGATACATTTGGCGAATACTTAGGGTTTTCGATAACTTTAATTACACCATGACGTAATTGACCAATACGGTTAATTTTATCTGCTTGTGTAGGCTTAAAATGTCCTTCAAAAACACCTTCTTGTGGATGCCAAACACCACTCTCTTCGGTAATAGGAATTACTTCGTGAATTTCGTCAACGTTTAAATCGCCACCTGTTCCATAATAACTTTTTAATAAGGGAGAAACGGCTTTGTACCAGCGTTCTAAAACACCTTTTTTTCTAGGGTCACGAGGATCGAAATTAATACCAGATTTTGCACCACCAATGACTGGACCAGAAACAGTAAACTTAACTTCCATCGTTTTGGCAAGAGACAATACTTCATTCATATCTAAACCTTTACGCATTCTAGTTCCTCCACCTGCAGCTCCTCCTCTAAGTGAGTTAATTACTGTCCAGCCTTCGGCTTCAGTTTCAGGATCTTTCCAATTGAAAACAATTTCTGGCTCTTTATCTTCGTAAGATTGAAGTAAGTCTTTCATGTTAGATAGTTAGTTAAATTTCAGCAAATATAAAAAACAATAAATGGCTTTAAAACGTAAAGCCATTATATTATTATAAAAATTATTAACTTTTATTTCAAAATCATTTTTCCAAATTTATGCATCTCTTTTCCAATGGCATAAATATAAAATGTCTTGTCTGTTATCTGCAAAGTTTGGGTTGGTGCAAATGTGGTGTATTTTTTAGCACCTCCTGTTTTACTGTTCCAAAACGGTATCGTTTCTATATTTCCTTCAGCATCAAAAGATTTTAATACAATTGCTTTCGCATTGATCTTATCATAACCCATTACTATTTTTTTATTCTTCAATTTGGATTCCTTTTCATTAGCAAAGACAAATAACTTACCATTATTTAAAAAAGGATAAAATGAACCTAAAACTTCCATTCTATTAAGATAATCTTCACTATAATTTAAAGGCACGTCATAAGTTACATTTCCATTAATATCAAGCTTGATTATTATTCCTGGACCAAATCTATGTGTATAATTATATTCAAAGTTTTTGCCTTCAATTGCTTCGCTATCTTTAGAATAACAATCACCAATAAGGTATATGTTTTCATTATCGATTAAAATATCCTTTACTTTTAAATCAATATAACCTTTACCTAAAACACGTTTTACGGTTTCTTTAGACCATTCTTGATTTTTTACAAGTTGTCCTTCGGAAATATTATAGATAAAAAAACTATTATCTTTTGCTCCACCCATCGAAACTACTGGTTTAGCGTTATCTGTTGCGAAACCTAATATATAATGCGAATTATTGTATGCAATCACTTTACAATCTGAAATATAAAATCCTTCTGTTGAAACCTTTTGCTCATTAACATCATTCCCTTTTATTGTTATGATAGAAGTAATTGGATGCTTTTTTGAAGTATCTTCTTTTTTAATGATATTAACTATCCCATCATTTTCAACAAATAAAGTTTCTTTATATGCACGTTCACTACCAAAAGACAATGTAGGTGATGTTTCGGAAAGTTTCTTTAAATGTTCATCAAAAGTGAGCACATTAATAGCTTCCTTGGTTTTCTTCACAAATGGTTTATTTACCAAAACTGCAAAGGTGTTTTTGTCTGAAGATATTGCAATTTCAAAAAAGCCAGAATTATTTACTTTCTCAATTGGAATTGTATATAATTCGATTGTATCTGAAACTTGATCCGTTTCATTATCATAAATTTGTGCATATAAAACATTCTTACCGTCTTTTTTAACAGCAACATGAGAAAAGAAATATAATTTATTGTCACCTTCAATAATTTTCAAAAGTGTTGCATCTTTTCGTGAGCGAATGGGCAATTTAAAATCTATAGTAGATAACGATTTACCAGAAACATCAAATTTAGTAATGTAAATGATTTTTGGAGCATAGAATTGTGAACCAATATCTTCTACGCTATAAACTGTGAAACCAGATTCTGATGGAAATACTAATTCAGGATTTTGTGCACCTACAACAGTACTATTTGATAATTCAGACCACTCGAAATTAGCTAATTCTTGCGTTTGTGCTTGAAGCGTAATTACAAGTGTACAAATACTTAAGAATAAAGATTTCATATTAGTGAGTGAAATGCGCGTTATACTCATTTACAATTTTTAGAATCGCTAAAATTCTATAGCCTTTTTCTTTGTTTTTAATCTTTTTAGCAAGTTCAGGATAATCAGAAACATACTTACTCATTATGCCTTTAAAACTAAACATTAGCTTAGGTGACGTAAATTTTAAATAATTATTTCCTTTTTTTTCCTGTTTAACTGCAAGGATTTCTGTTTGAATTTTTGTGCCATCAAAATCTAAAGAAACTTCAGTATTTCCTTTTTTCGAAAGTGTCATTTCAGCTCCTTTATCGTCTTCAACTCTAATGTAATAATCAAAAAGATTTATTTTACCTTCAATAGTTCTTAGTAAAAACACTTTTGTTTTACCGCTTAAACCTTCATATGGATGCGTTTCATAATTATCGTTTTCAATTTTATAAGCTTTTAAATCTTTTGGCCCGTAAACAATAGGTTTGCTATCTAAAGTTTTGAAAAATTTGACTTTACGTTGACTTTTAATTTTAAGGAATCGCTTTAAATACCCTTCAATTTTTTCGCCTTTATTGGTAATAACATAGCCTGGTAATTTTTCTGATGCGTCTTCCCAATTGTCATCAATTTGTGCAAAACTCAAACCTGAAATTAAAACTGCAAATACTAATACTAAATGTTTCATTTTAAATATCTTTTATAATTCATACTTGCTTATTCAAAACTTAAGCCAAGATGAACAAATGTAAGTAATTACTTTCCGTTAAATGTTAAATGTATGAATGACACCTGAAGAATGATTGTGAGTTGCACCAGTTACAGTTGCCAAGCAATTTGTTTCATCCCTTAATTTAAGTACTCCTAAAAGCCCAAAAATCAAAGCCTCTTTATACTCTATGAGGTCTTCGGATGGGATTATAATTTCATTTTGACATAAATCCTTTAAACGATCAATTAAAAACGTATTATAAACACCTCCTCCAGAAATTAAAACTGAAGACTTTGAGTTCTGTTTTATCACTAAAACAATTTGGATTACAATGTGTTCTACAACAGTTCGTAACACATCTTTAATTTCCAATTGATAATGGTCAATTATTGGAATAACATTAGAATTAACCCATTCTAATCCCAATGATTTCGGGAAATCTAATTGATAAAACTCTATAGCATTTAACGCTTTCAATAAAGAATGATTTACTTTACCCATTGCAGCAATCTTTCCATTAGCATCATATTCTAAACCTATTTTTTCGCTATAATAATTTAAGACAATATTTACAGGACAAATATCGAATGCGATGCGATTTTTATTTTTTTTAAATGAAATATTAGCAAAGCCTCCAAGGTTAAGGCAATACTCATATTTTGAAAATAAAACTTGGTCACCAATTGGAACCAAAGGTGCACCTTGACCGCCAAGTTTAACATCCTGAACTCTAAAATTACAAACGACTTTTTGTTGTGTTAATTCTGCAATTTGCTTTAGATTTCCAATTTGATACGTCAAACCATTTTCTGGTTGATGCAAAGCCGTATGGCCATGAGAACAAATTGCATCAATATTTCTAAGTTTAATTTTTGTAATAAAATCATTGATAACATTAGACAAATACATCGTATAATTTGTATCAATACTTTTTAATTCATTTTGGTCTTGATTAACGAGATTAGTCAGTATGGTTTTCCAAGAATCTGTATAAGGAACTGTTTCTGCATTATTGATTTTGTAAGTCCAACCATCATTAAATTCAAATGTAATGTGTGCTAAATCAATTCCATCTAAAGAAGTGCCTGACATTACACCAATAACATTATATCTAGATTTTATCATATTCAGTAAAAATAAGAATCATTATTGAAAATATGCTAATAAAAAGTTATCTTTGACATCATTTTTTATCAAATCAATAATCACAATTTACTATGGATTTTAGTTTAACCGAAGAACATATTATGATTCGCGAAGCAGCTCGCGATTTTGCACAAACCGAATTGCTTCCAGGCGTTATAGAACGTGATAATGCACAAACTTTCCCTGAAGAAATTGTACGCAAAATGGGGGAACTTGGCTTCTTAGGAATTATGGTTGACCCAAAATATGGAGGAAGTGGCATGGATGCCATTTCTTATGTGTTAATTATGGAAGAACTTTCAAAAATTGATGCTTCGGCTTCGGTTATGGTTTCAGTAAATAACTCATTAGTTTGTTATGGTCTTGAAGCTTATGGTTCTGAAGAACAAAAACAAAAATATTTAACAAAATTGGCAACTGGTCAATGTATTGGAGCCTTTTGTTTAAGTGAACCTGAAGCTGGAAGTGATGCAACTTCACAAGCAACCACAGCAATTGACAAAGGTGATCATTATGTAATTAATGGCACAAAAAACTGGATTACAAATGGTGGACGAGCAGAAGTATATTTAGTTATTGCTCAAACTGATAGAGAAAAAGGTCATAGAGGAATCAATGCTTTTATTGTTGAAAAAGGTATGGAAGGATTTGATATTGGTCCTAAAGAAGATAAATTAGGAATTAGAGGAAGTGATACTCATACGCTTCAATTTAATGACGTAAAAGTTCCTAAAGAGAACAGAATAGGTGAAGATGGATTTGGTTTTAAATTTGCAATGAAGACCTTGTCAGGTGGACGTATTGGTATTGCTGCACAAGCTTTAGGAATTGCTTCAGGAGCCTATGAATTGGCGCTTAAATATTCTAAAGAGCGTAAAGCCTTTGGAACTGAAATTTGCAATCACCAAGCTATTGCTTTTAAATTAGCAGATATGTATACCGAAGTTGAAGCTGCTAGAATGCTTGTAATGAAAGCAGCTTGGGATAAAGATCAAGGAAACAATTATGATATGTCTAGTGCTATGGCAAAATTATACGCGAGTAAAGTAGCTATGGAACAAAGTGTTGAAGCCGTTCAAATTCACGGAGGAAACGGTTTTGTCAAAGAATACCATGTTGAACGACTAATGAGAGATGCAAAAATCACTCAAATCTATGAAGGGACTTCGGAAATTCAAAAAATTGTTATTTCTAGAGGCGTTATAAAAGGATAATTTTTAATATAAGATATACTTAAAAAGGCTTCAAAATTTAATTTTGAAGCCTTTTTATTTTTAAACTAAAGGTTCTAATAGCGATTTTTTTATTAGAACAGCTTCATTACTCTTTAATTAACTTTACTATCTTTAAATTATCATCTACCCAAATTTTAACAAAATATGCGCCAGACTCATAATTTGAAAAATCTAGCTCAACAGCATTTGTTTTAGGTTTAATAGACATTATATTTTGCCCTAAAATATTATAAACTTCAATAAATGAAATTTCTCTTATATAACTAACATTAAAAACATCTTTAACTGGATTAGGATAATATTTTAATCCTACAAAATTAAATTCAGTTGTACTTAACGTCTGACATGAAATAGTAGCATCCCAACCATCAAAAGTAACACTACTATCTGACGTAAACCAAAACGTCAACGCTCCTGAAGGGTTATTAGAAGTAAAAGGACCTGGATTTGTAGTCCCAGTATATAGTCCTAACAATGGTGCATTGATATCTAAACCATCATAAACTCGTAGAGCATCACAACAACTTTCTAACTGAAATGAATTAAATGTTACTGTAACACGATTAAATCCATCAGATGGTGCTATTATGGTTGTACTATTTTCTCCATCGGTATAGTTCCCATTTTCGCCTCCTGAATCATAAAAATGATCACCATTACAAAAATCAAAAAGTGTTGTAAATGATATTGGCCCAACCCAACTACTATCATCATCTCCTGGATTTACGCCACAATTTGCTCGAATATAATAATCGTATTCAGTATTAGAGTCTAAGCCCATTACGCTAAATGGATTATTAGTTACTTGTAGAACAGTTCCTGTTCCTTGAATAAAACCTACTAATCCATATTCTATTTCCCATGCTGTTTCGTCACTACCTGCTGTCCAACTTAAATCCGCACTACTTGTAGTAATATTTGACACCAATAAATCTGATGGTTCTAAACAAGAAACCCATTCAACAGTTTCAACATTAGAAGGTTGAGATTCGCCTTCGTCATAAATTGCAGTCACATAATAATCATAGATACCATAATCAGGAAGTGTATCAATATAAGTTGTTTCTGAGGTTACAGCTATGACTTGTCCGTCTCTATAAACATTATACTCTATAAAGGCAAGGCTATTTGAGTTTATTGTATAAAGCGTATTAGCATTTTCAGATGGTTCACCATTGCTCATTAGCTCACCAACTATGACTTGAAAATTATAATCTACAGATATAAAATCTGCAAACCAACAACCATTAGAAGACGTTGTACCTTCCATATGGTTTCCTGTTAAAGTTCCAAAATACTGAAATCCAGTATCATCAAACGTCCATGTTATTTGATTTCCGATAAGTTCCCAGGTTCCAGAATTACCTTCAGAGGGAATATTGAATGTTCCACCATCTAAAAAAATCATCTCAACTTGACTATAACTATTATTACAATTATGATCAAAATTTAAAAGCCATCGACCTACAATACTACTTGGTTCTCCCCAATTTAAATCTACAGTACCCAGTTCTTGATCTGACAAAACAGCTGTAAGATAGCCTGGAGGATTAATGTTTTGAGTGGTGAAGGCTATTGGTCCAATCCAACTACTATCATCATCTCCTGGATTTATTCCACAATTTGCTCGAATATAATAATCATATCCAGTATTATAATCTAGGCCTGTCAAACTAAATGGATTATTAGTTACTTGTAAAACAGTTCCTGCTCCTTGAATAAAACCTACTAATCCATATTCGATTTCCCATGCTGTTTCGTCACTACCTGCTGTCCAACTTAAATCCGCACTACTTGTAGTAATATTTGACACCAATAAATCTGATGGTTCTAAACAAGAAACCCATTCAACAGTTTCAACATTAGAAGGTTGAGATTCGCCTTCGTCATAAATTGCAGTCACATAATAATCATAGATACCATAATCAGGAAGTGTATCAATATAAGTTGTTTCTGAGGTTACAGCTATGACTTGTCCGTCTCTATAAACATTATACTCTATAAAGGCAAGGCTATTTGAGTTTATTGTATAAAGCGTATTAGCATTTTCGGATGGTTCACCATTAATCATTAACTCTCCTAATATAATTTGAAAATTATAATCTACAGATATAAAATCTGCAAACCAACAACCATTGGAAGACGTTATACCTTCCATATGGCTTCCTGTTAGAGTTCCAAAATACTGAAATCCATTATTATCAAACGTCCAAGATATTTGATCTCCAATTAACTCCCATACTCCTAAAACACCATCAGGAGGAACACTGAACGTACCATCACTATTAAAGACTATCTCAGCCTGTGAATAATTATTATTACAACTATGATCAAAATTTAAAAGCCATCGACCTACAATTCCACTTGGTTCTCCCCAATTTAAATCTACAGTACCTAGTTCTTGATCTGACAAAACAGCTGTAAGATAGCCTGGAGGATTAATGTTTTGAGTGGTGAAGGCTATTGGTCCAATCCAACTACTATCATCATCTCCTGGATTTATTCCACAATTTGCTCGAATATAATAATCATATCCAGTATTATAATCTAAACCTGTCAAACTAAATGGATTATTAGTTACTTGTAAAACAGTTCCTGTACCTTGAATAAAACCTACTAATCCATATTCTATTTCCCATGCTGTTTCGTCACTACCTGCTGTCCAACTTAAATCTGCACTACTTGTTGTAACATTAGACACCAATAAATTTGTTGGGTTTGGACAACTTATACTCTCACAAATAACTGTAGCATCCCAACCTTCAAAAGTAACACTGCTATCTGACGTAAACCAAAACGTCAATGCTCCTGAAGGATTATTAGAAGTAAAAGGGCCTGGATTTGTAGTCCCAGTATATTGTCCTAACAATGGCGCATTGATATCTAAACCATCATAAACTCGTAAAGCATCACAACAACCTTCTAACTGAAATGAATTAAATGTTACTGTAACACTATTAAATCCATCAGATGGTGCTATTATGGTTGTACTATTTTCTCCATCGGTATAGTTCCCATTTTCACCTCCTGAATCGTAAAAATGATTACCATTACAAAAATCTGCAGGTGTTATAAAAGATATTGGCCCAACCCATCCACTAACATTTGAAACACTACAAATAGATCTTACATATATATCGTAGCTTGTCAATGAACTTAATCCAGAATGTGTATATGGATTTGATGAAACCAATGTTCCAGTTCCAGTAGGTGAATCTCCAGAAGGAACAACCTCTACTTCCCATGATGTAGCACTACCGTTTTCTATCCAGCTAATTTCAAGTGCATTTGTAAAGGCAGTAGTTACCATTAAATTACTAGGTGCAATACAAAATGTTACAAAACTATAAGGGTTAGAATAATTACTTAGACCACATTCATTACGACTTCTAACTCTCCAAAAATAAGTTGTATTGTAATCTAATTCTGAAACAGCATGGCTGTTAGAAAAAACTTCTAAATCAGCTATAATCGTATTAAAATTAACATCTGTTGCAACTTGTATTTCATAACTACTAGCGTTAACATCTTCTTGCCAAGTTAAATTATCGTTGAGATCAATACCAGTTTCTCCATCTAAAGGATATGTTAAATTCGGGCTATTTATTGTGTTATTATAAACAGAAAGTGAAATTATGCTGCTTTTCTCAATAGATGCTGAGTTTCCTTTTATTATTATGTTATGATTGCCTAAGTCTATATTTTGAGAGTTGCTAATAACAACTTCTACATCAATATTATCCTCTGAGGCTGAGGTAGGATTGAATGTTATTGAGGCACCATTTGGCAGCCCTTCTGCAGAGAATGTAGTTGTTTCAGTAAATCCTAAAATTGTATTATAAGTGAAATTATAAACAGCATCGTTTGGCTGACAAATGGAAATAGCACTATCGCTAAAATTCATTAGAAATTCAGAGGTTTGAATATTAATATCAGAACTATTTAAGGCATAAAATATATTATTAGATGCTCTCACCATAATCCTTCCCTGAGATGTAGTAGGAACATTTGGAATTAAAATAGTTTGTGTTCCATCATTAAGAGTGTTCTCAATTAATGTAAATGGATATGTGTAACCACCATCAATAGATAATAATATATCAACTTCAGTAGCATTAATTGGTGCGATATTTGTTCCTGCCACTTCCCAATTTATAGTAATATTATTACCTACATCCCAAGTTTCAGAAACAGATTGAGAAGTAACGGTAAAAGGTCCTGAAGTTGCATCTACAGTTACTGTCATTTCATCGGATGCTGTTTGTCCTCCTCCTATAGCATTATCCCTAACTGTTAACACAAAATCCATAGTTCTTCCAATTGAAGGAACGACCTCCCAAGTTGGCGTAATATTCCCAATAATAACATCATCAATCTGTGGCATATATCTATTAGGATTCAGATCTGGTAGTTTTGACCTAAACATTGGGCCTTGTACTCTAGTTGGAGATGGTGGTTGATCACTAAAAGGATTCTCTGGATCGTTTTCTTCCCAACAAAATGATAACATATTATTATCAACATCAGTTCCCTGACCTTCAAGTATAAACGCAGTAGATATTGGTATAATAAAATCATTACCAGCATTTGCTGTAGGAGCTTCATTTGCTGTTGAGATAATTTGTGCACAAGAGCTTCCGTTAATTGTCCATTCTGCAATATCTCTTATATCGACATAATTAAAATAGTCATCAGATTCGTTTTGAACATTAGCTGGACAAATTCCTGCATATCCCATTATTGTACTACCACTACCTGGTTCAACTTCCTGTAATTCATTCGAACTTCTGCAATTAAAATTACTCTGAACATGCCAACCACCAAATTGATGTCCAAATTCATGACTAGCAATTATATTAAAATGATCTGAATCAGGAGCACTATGAACTGTATAACCGCTTCCTTTTTGGCCTGGAGTACAAACACAAGCAATACAACCTGCATTTCCATATATATTATTTTCATAACCAAACAAGTGACCAACATCATAATTGGCGTCACCTATTGTTGAATCTAGGGTGTTTTGCAAAATACCGTTGTCAATGCTATAAGGATCTGTAGCCGGATTTAAAAAAATGACGTCTTCATTATTAGCAATAAGTTGCATAGTTACAGAAAAGTCTCTTTCAAAAATTCCATTTATTCTTGTTAATGAAGTGTTGATTGCGGCCAAAACTTTAGCCTTACGTTCTTGATCATCTACTTCGGTTCCATCTTGAAAAAACTGAGAAAATTCTCCAGTAGTAGAAATTGCCGCTCTATATAGCCTAAGGTTACCATCATCGGCATTTCTTTGCTCTCCAGAATCAAAATTAGAAGTCCTATTACTATATTCATCTATGGTTGCACATTCAAAATCAGTTAATCTATTATTTAATTCACTTCTTGAAAAAACACTATAAATATTCTTTTTTAAATCTAAAGGTTTAATTAAAATTGTTTCTCTATTTAGATTTGCAATAGCAACTTGTATTCCCTGAGAAGGTGCATAACTAATTCTAGCTATTGCATTGTTTTTAATTCCCTTCGCTATATATGATTTGATACTTGGAAACTTAGCAGCTAATTCTGGATGAAAATTAGAAGCTTCATACATGTAATAACGCTCTAAAATTCCATTTTCGTTAGGTAATTCGATTATGACTTGAGATTGTTTAACACTAAATCTCGAAGGCACAGAACTTATTTGTTGAATAAATTGTTGCGCATTTAATCTAAATTGGATAGACTTTTGAGGCTGATCTGGAATTTGCTTTTGTGTCGTTGAAATGATAGTTTTTTCCCAAACATTTTTTTGAGCAAATACATTACAACAAAGTAATAGAAATGCAATAACTAATGAAGTTTTTCTCATTTTATTTAGAAGTATATTTCGATTTTGAGAAAACAAATTAATACTAATAAATCAAATGAGAAATTTTTCTATAATATATTTTGTTATTATTTTAAATCTAACAGTCTTTAATGCAAAAACCTTATATATAAGCACTTAATATTTCAAAAAAGAAAGTATTCAATTTAAATAATTGCATTTTTGAATACAATTTATTTATCATTTAAATACTCTATTACCAAACGTAACTCACCAAAAGTATACTTGGCATCAATTTGATATTTTAAATCTGACAAGTTCTCAAATTTATGTTTTGGGATAATTTCTTTTAATTCTTTATAGTGTTTTTTAGAAATTAAATCAGTGATTTCAATTTCTCCAGATAGCATAAAACTTGCCAAATGGCCGAATATAGTATTTACATTTAATTCTCGCTCTAAAGCTATTTGATCAATAGATTTTCCGGATTTGAAAAGTTCGAGTGAGACTCTTTTAGTATCTCCTTTTTGTCTTTTTGGTTTTAGAGTTTCAAAGAGCTCAGTTTCTTTAGATGTTTCTATATCATTTTCATCGCAATACTCTCGAATTACCCTTAAAATATCATTTCCATATTTTTCAACACGCACTTTACCAAAACCATTCACCTTTAAAAGTTCATTTTTATTTGTAGGCAATGTTTCACACATTTCATACAAAGCTTTCTGTGTGAATATTTGATAATGTATTAAATTATTTTCATTAGCAATTGTGTTTCTTAATTCGCGTAATAACTCAAATAACTCAACATTAGTAGTCCCATCAATAATAGTTTTACGAGGTTTCTTTGAATTTTCTTTAGCTAGAAACATCGATTTTGCTCTTAATTCTAAAAACGTTTGAACTTTAAAACCGTTTGACAAATTAGAAAAATAGAGCAATTTTGTTGCAATTAATTCTTCAATATTATCTAATTGTTTATTTAAATCTTTTTCAATAGTTTTATTATCAGTTGTAAATCCAAAAATTTTAAAAGGTTCAATAATTTTAGTGTTTGTTTCAATTTTAAAATAATCAACAGCCTTTTTAAAACGTTCTTGAACTTCATCACTAGTTTCTGGCATTAATATAATTTCAGATAGTTTTCTTAATTGAGTTTTAAAAGCATTAGCAATTTTAAGAAAATTAGTAACACCATCTTTCATAGTGTTTAAAGGTGCTTCAAGATCACCTTCAATACTTCTTCTGTTTTTATAATAGATTTCAATTACTCGATTTATAGGATATAAAAACTTATAAAAATCGAATAATTCTGAAATTAAATTAAGCTGAAACTCAGATTTTGACTTTTGCAATATGGTTTCATTTGGTTGATTTTCATCAGCCATTTTATTAAACGATATTACATTACTATCACAAATTATTTGACTAGAATTAATTTTATTTAACAATACTAAACCTTCTAAATTTTTACAACGACTCAATGCCACGTAGGTTTGTCCATGAGCAAAAGCTCCTTGTACATCAATAATTGCTTTTTCAAAAGTTAAGCCTTGACTTTTATGGATAGTAATAGACCAAGCTAATCTCAAAGGTATTTGAGTATAAGTACCTATTTTATCCTCAGTAATAGCTTGGGTATTTGGATCAACTGTATATTTAATGTTTTCCCAAATTTCTGGTTTAGTAATAATGTTAAAATTATCATCTGGGCATTTAATGATAACTTCGTTTTCATCCAAAAAAATAACTTTACCAATTTTACCATTATAATAGAGTTTTTCTGGTGAACTATCATTTTTAATAAACATTACTTGAGCTCCTACCTTCAATATTAGTTCATGAGTATTTGGAAATGAATGCTCTGGGAATTTACCTTTTATAGTAGCTGTGTAAGTATGTGATTTACTTTTAAGTTTTTCAAGTTCATTTTTATTAGTTTGATTAGCCTTAGTGTTATGAGTTGTCAAAGAAATGTAACCTTCATTCTCTTTAGGAATAAAATTAGGTTGATGACGTTTATTTATTTCTTCCGCAGATGCTATGGTAAGTTTATTACTCCTAATTTGATTAAGGATATCAATAAATATAGGATTCTCTTGTCTATAAATATGCCTTAATTCTATTGTAACTGTTTTACTTTGTTGATATGCTTGACTACTAAAGAAGAAAGCGCTCTTATAAAAAGGGCTTAATAGTCGCCATTCATTTTCTTTTATTACTGGAGAAAGTTGTTGTAAGTCACCAATCATTAGCAACTGTACACCACCAAAAGCTAATTTATTATTTCTAAAACGTCTTAATATTTCATCTATTCCATCCAATAGATCTGCCCTAACCATACTTATTTCATCTATGACTAAAATATCTAAAGATCTAATAATGTTAACCTTCGTTTTACCAAACTTTCTATTAGATGAAGTTAACACAGTGTCAGGCAAAATTGGACCAAAAGGCATTTGAAAAAAGGAATGAATAGTTACCCCTCTAGCATTGATAGCAGCTACACCTGTAGGTGCTACTATTACCATTCGCTTATGAGAGTGTATTTTTAATTTATGCAAAAAGGTAGTTTTACCTGTTCCTGCTTTTCCTGTTAAAAATATATTTCTACTTGTATTATTAACAAAATCCCATGCTAAATCTAACTCGATATTCGTAACCATTCAATATATATCTGAATTTATTTAAAAATAAAAAAAAATACAAAATATAGAGTATTTACTACAAAAAATTTAAAATAAAAAGCCCTTCATATTACTATGAAGGGCTTAAAAAAGGCGACGACCTACTCTCCCACAAATGCAGTACCATCGGCGCAAATGGGCTTAACTTCTCTGTTCGGAATGGTAAGAGGTGAGCCCCATCGCTATAACCACCTTAAATCTTTGGTTGTTATAAATAATCAACACTAATATCTTAACATATTGAAAAAAAATATCATAAAAATAATATTGCAACTCTAAAAAAACAGGTGTACAATAAGCCTATGGGTTATTAGTACTACTCGGCTATGACATTACTGCCTTTACACCTATAGCCTATCAACGTGGTCATCTTCCACGACCCTTTAAAGAAATCTCATCTTGTGGTAGGTTTCGCGCTTATATGCTTTCAGCGCTTATCCTTTCCCAACGTAGCTACCCAGCAATGCTCCTGGCGGAACAACTGGTACACCAGAGGTTAGTCCAACTCGGTCCTCTCGTACTAGAGTCAGATCCACTCAAATTTCTAACGCCCACAGTAGATAGAGACCGAACTGTCTCACGACGTTCTGAACCCAGCTCGCGTGCCACTTTAATGGGCGAACAGCCCAACCCTTGGGACCTTCTCCAGCCCCAGGATGTGACGAGCCGACATCGAGGTGCCAAACCCCCCCGTCGATATGAGCTCTTGGGGGAGATCAGCCTGTTATCCCCGGCGTACCTTTTATCCTTTGAGCGATGGCCCTTCCATGCGGAACCACCGGATCACTATGCTCTACTTTCGTACCTGATCGACCTGTATGTCTCTCAGTCAAGCTCCCTTATGCCATTGCACTCTACGCACGGTTACCAAGCGTGCTGAGGGAACCTTTAGAAGCCTCCGTTACTCTTTTGGAGGCGACCACCCCAGTCAAACTACCCACCAAGCACTGTCCTTCTCTCGAAGTTAGACTCTAGATAAGCAAAGGGTGGTATTTCAACAATGACTCCACAACGCCTAGCGACGTCACTTCAAAGTCTCCCACCTATCCTACACATTACTTATCCAAAACCAATACTAAGCTATAGTAAAGGTGCACGGGGTCTTTTCGTCCCACTGCGGGTAATCGGCATCTTCACCGATACTACAATTTCACCGAGCTCATGGCTGAGACAGTGTCCAGATCGTTACACCATTCGTGCAGGTCGGAACTTACCCGACAAGGAATTTCGCTACCTTAGGACCGTTATAGTTACGGCCGCCGTTTACTGGGGCTTCATTTCAGATCTTCGCCGAAGCTAAACCCTCCACTTAACCTTCCAGCACCGGGCAGGTGTCAGGCCCTATACATCATCTTTCGATTTAGCAGAGCCCTGTGTTTTTGATAAACAGTCGCCTGGACCTTTTCACTGCGGCCCACATTTCTGTGGGCGACCCTTCTCCCGAAGTTACGGGCCGATTTTGCCTAGTTCCTTAGCCATGAATCTCTCGAGCACCTTAGAATTCTCATCCCAACTACCTGTGTCGGTTTAGGGTACGGGCTGCTTCACTCGCTTTTCTTGGAAGTCGCTTCTCTGGATTATCACCTTGACCGTAGTCTCAGTGTACTATCGCGGTATTACTACTCGCTTCAACGTACTATTCCGTCAGTACGCACCAAATACACGCCTCCGTCACTTTTAGTGTGAGCAGGTACAGGAATATTAACCTGTTGTCCATCCACTTCCCCTTTCGGGTTCGCGTTAGGTCCCGACTAACCCTCAGCTGATTAGCATAGCTGAGGAAACCTTAGTCTTTCGGTGTGCGGGTTTCTCGCCCGCATTATCGTTACTTATGCCTACATTTTCTTTTGTAGCTTCTCCAGAATGCCTCACAGCAAACCTTCGGCGAC